>JANORS010000006.1:0-251339 GCA_031415455.1 Acidobacteriota bacterium
TTTTTTTCAACTTATTTTCAGACAAACAAAAACTCTTCGTCTTTTAAATACAAAAAAGCCGAAAAGTTGAATATTCTTTGGGAGAAATTATTCATAACGTTTATGCCATTCAAGCTATATCAGTTGTTTGAAGTTGTCAAGAGAAAAAAGGCTTCGCTCAAATTAATAAGCGAAGCCTTAAGTTTAATTAACAACTCGAAAATGAGATTACATTCCCATTCCCATACCGCCCATGCCGCCTGGCATTCCGCCCATTTCGCCGCCTTTATCATCTGGGATGTCGCAGATCATAGCTTCGGTTGTGAGCATCAAACCAGCGATTGACGCAGCATTTTGCAATGCAGTTCGGGTTACTTTAGCCGGATCGATAACGCCTGCTGCAACTAGGTCTTCGAAGACTTCAGTCGCGGCATTGAAACCGTAGTTTTCGTTTGATTCCGCACGAATTTTTTCTACGATAACAGCACCTTCTTTGCCAGCGTTGCCGACAATTTGACGAAGTGGTTCTTCAACAGCACGTTTGATGATATTCACACCAATTTGCTCATCAGGATCGCCTTCCAATACCAATGTATCAAGAACTTTCGCTGCACGAACAAGTGTTACGCCGCCGCCAGGAACGATTCCTTCTTCAACCGCCGCACGTGTTGCATGCATTGCATCTTCAACGCGAGCTTTTTTCTCTTTCATCTCGGTTTCTGTTGCGGCACCAACTTTGATGACTGCAACTCCGCCAACTAATTTAGCAAGACGTTCTTGCAATTTTTCACGGTCGTAATCAGAAGAAGTTTCTTCGATTTGGTTGCGGATTGTTTTAACGCGACCTTGGATCGCATCTCCAGCACCAAAACCTTCAACGATTGTTGTGTTGTCTTTGTCAATCGTGATTTTCTTAGCTTTTCCTAAGTCTTCAACAGTGATTGTTTCGAGTTTAATACCCAAATCCTCACTGATTACTTTTCCGCCGGTCAATGTTGCAATATCTTCGAGCATTGCTTTACGTCTGTCGCCAAAGCCAGGAGCTTTAACAGCAGCAACGTTCAATGTTCCGCGAAGTTTGTTTACAACTAATGTTGCAAGTGCTTCACCGTCAACATCTTCTGCGATGATCAAAAGTGGTTTGCCGAGTTTAGCAACTTGCTCCAAAATTGGAAGCAAATCTTTCATCGAGCTAACTTTCTTTTCGTTGATTAAAATGAATGGACTTTCTAAAACTGCTTCCATTCTGTCAGCGTCAGTTACGAAATAAGGCGACAAATAACCGCGATCGAATTGCATACCTTCAACAACTTCGAGCGATGTATCCATCGTTTTTGATTCTTCAACTGTGATAACGCCATCTTTTCCAACTTTCGCCATCGCTTCCGCAATGATGTTTCCGATTGTCGAATCGCCATTAGCTGAAACTGTTCCAACTTGTGCGATCATATCGCCAGAAACTGGTTTCGAAAGTCGCGAAATTTCTTTGATTACTTCAGCAACTGATTTTTCAATTCCACGCTTGAGAGCCATTGGATTTGCACCAGCTGCAACTGTGCGAACGCCTTCTTTGAAAATCGATTGAGCCAAAACGGTCGCGGTTGTTGTTCCATCGCCGGCAACATCCGAAGTTTTCGAAGCAACTTCGCGAACCATTTGTGCACCCATATTTTCGAGAGCATCTTTCAATTCAATTTCTTTTGCAACTGTTACGCCATCTTTTGTGATGGTCGGCGAACCGAATTTCTTGTCGATTACTACGTTGCGACCCTTTGGTCCTAATGTAACTTTAACTGCGTCAGCGAGTTGGTTAACTCCGCGTAAAATCGCAGCACGTGATTCTTCACCATGAACAACTAATTTAGCCATATGATTTTATTAACTCCTTTCTTCTATTAAGTTGGCAGTTACGGACTTTGCACTAAGCAGTTAAAAACCTGCCTATTGCCGCTGCTATCTGCCGACTGAACTACGCAGCTGCTCCTGCACGATTGATAATTCCGAGGATTTCGTCTTCACGCATGATGAGAAATTCTTCGCCATCAAGCTTGATTTCAGAACCGCTGTATTTACCAAACAAAATTCGGTCGCCGTTTTTAACGTCTAATGTTTGACGAGTTCCGTCTTCGCGATGTTTTCCTTCGCCAGCCGCGATAACTTCGCCTTCTTGTGGTTTTTCTTTCGCTGAATCAGGAATGAAAAGTCCACCTGCTGTTTTTTGATTTGTATCTTCAATTCTTCTCACAATCACGCGATCATGAAGTGGTGTAATTACTGTTGCCATTTTTGTTTACTCCTTTTGTAAATATGATAAAAACTTTATATATTTGCTACTAACAAGTAGATTAAATTTGTCCGAGAACGTTTTTAGCACTCTTGTTGTATGAGTGCTAGAATATACAATCTTGAAATAAAAGTCAACTATGCGAATATCTGAAATAAATGTCTTTCCTGTTAAATCTTTGAAAGGAATTAGCTTAAAAAGTGCGTTGGTTGAGGAACGTGGTCTGCAAAATGATCGCCGATTTATGTTGATTGACGAAAAACGCACGTTCATTACGCAACGTGAATTTCCGATTTTAGCACGCTTTGAAACTGAATTTAGTGCTGATGGTTTCGTGATTTCATTTGACGATGAAAAACTATTGTTGCCAAATACGATTGATTCTAACAATAAAATCAACGTTAAAATTTGGTCAAGCACAACAAAAGCAATAATCTGCAGTGAATCAATTAACGAATGGTTTTCTGATAAATTAAAGATAAACAGCCGACTCGTTTATATGCCTGACGATTCGAAGAGAATTGTCAGCCCGTATTATTCAGTTAGAAAATTTAAAGATATTGTTAGTTTTGCTGACGGTTATCCGATTCTATTGATTGGCGAAGAATCGCTCGCTGATTTGAATTCTAAACTTGAAACACAAATTCCAATGGACAGATTTAGAACAAATTTGGTCGTTTCAGGAAGTGAAGCATTTGCGGAGGATTCTTGGAAGAAAATTCGAATCGGAAAAACCATATTCCACCTTATGAAACCTTGTGCGAGATGCGTGATGACGACAATTGACCAAACAAAAGGCGAAAAACAGGGAATTGAGCCACTCAAAACTCTCGCTTCATATCGCACGAAAAAAGGAAAAGTGATGTTTGGGCAAAATCTGATCGCCGAAAACTTTGGCGAAACGATAAATCTTGAGGATGAAATTGAGATTTTAGGAATTTAATGCAAAGACGCAACATGAAGAGAAAGATTTTCTTTTTTTTAAACTTTGCATCTTAGCGTCTTTGCTTTGAAAATGTTTTTCTCACTTCGAACGGTGCGAAATCAGACGTTTTGGCGAGTTATGATTTCCTTCATAACTCGATATTCTTTTAGACAGAGTATTTCTATGAATTCCAAGAAAATCTGCGGTGTTCGAAAAATGATCGTTATTACGTTTGAGAGCATTTTGGATATAAAGTTTTTCGAATTCGGAAATTGCCTCGTTGAGCATAATTTGCCCGTCGAGCATTTGATTAATGAGTATTTCCATTTGCGAACGTAGTTTCATAAGTCGTTATCTGTCAATAATTTGAATGCTTTTAAATATCTTTCCGACGTTGTGTTTGCTATTTCAAAAGGCAATTCCGGTGCTGGTGGTTGTTTATTCCAATCTAAAGTTTCGAGATAATCTCTGACAAATTGTTTATCAAATGAAGCCTGAGATTTACCAATTTCATAAGTCTTCACATCCCAAAATCTCGAAGAATCAGGTGTTAAAACTTCATCTATTAATAAAATTTCTCCGGTTTCATCTACTCCAAACTCAAATTTTGTATCAGCAATCATAATTCCGCGAGTCAAAGCGTATTTACTTGCTGTTTGATAAATCAATAAAGACAGAGATTTTAAAATTTTGGCTACATCTTCACCGATAATTTCGGCAAATTGTTTTTCAGTAATATTTTCATCATGACCAGTTGCAGCTTTGGTCGCAGGTGTAAAAATAATATTAGGAAGTTTCGCCGATTCTTGTAAGCCTTGCGGCAAAATGTGACCGCAAACCTCACCTGTTTGTTGATAATCTTTCCAACCGGAGCCAGCTAAATAGCCACGAACGATACATTCGACCGGAAAAACTTTTGTTCGTTTCACTAACACACAACGTCCACGAAGTTCTTCATATTGTTTAATAACTGCTGGCATTTCATCAAAATTAGTTGTAATTAAATGATGCTTTAGATGCTTTTCAAGAAACCGAAACCAAAAAATTGAAAGTTTAGTTAATACTTCACCTTTGCGGTTTATAGCTGTTGGAATTATACAATCAAAGGCGGAAATTCTATCTGTTGCAACAAGTAGAAGCTGCAATTCATTGACCTCATAAACATCACGGACTTTTCCGCGATGTAATAATTTTAAATCGGTTAAATTTGTGTTAGTTAATGATTTCATTTCTGTTTTTGTTAGATATTGAATCTATCGCAATTTTCATTTTCGGTAAAGACCGATTATTAACAAACTCTGTTAAACATTTATGAAACTTTTTAGTGACAAAGTATATAATTTATTGCATAATGAAGTGTGGTGATTTAAATCAACCTTGTAATACAGCCTTGTATGAGTCGCTTTTAAAAAAAAACTCTAATTGAATAATGAAATACATTTCAAATACAGCATTAATAATAATTTTTCTTAGTTTTACTGCGATTGCACAGATGTCGGCTGTGCCAGTAAAACCGCAAGCAACTCCTCCTGCTCAAAAACCAGTTCAAGCTCAAGAAACTAAACCGCCAGTAGTTGCTATGCCCCCAAAACCGATTCCAACTCCTGAAGATAACACTTTATGGTATTTATCTTTGGCAGTTTTGGGTTTCTCGTTAGTTGGAGCAGTTCTATGGTGGATGAAAGATAAAAATTCACAAAAAGAAATTAATAAAGAAATAATTAATCAAGCAAATATAAAAGCAAATAAAGAAGATGGTTCTGTTGATGGTGACAAAGAATTAGAGTGGTTAAGAAAAAATCAAGAATTAATAGATAAAAGACGAAAGCGATCTTCACTAAGTAAGAAAAGTAATGGAAATCAGCTTCCAAACAGCAAAGTCATAACTGAAAATCAAGAAGAGATTGCAAGTGTTGTCATGAATAATCATGAAAAAGGTGTTCAACTAGCTTGTCGTAAAGATTTGCCAATTTATGCAATTTTGGGTGTTGAAAAACCGAATGATTTTGAAGTTTTATCGTTGTCGCGTGATGAAGCATTACTTGGAGCAATTGAACAAGTTCATGATGAGTTTGAAGAAGACGAATCAGTTCGTGAATTAGCGGTTAGAATTTTGGCAATGTTTAAAAATCGAAATGCGGTTGAAGCGTTGTCACAGGTTGCTTTATATGATTTATCATCAACATTAAGAGTTAAAGCCTTAATTACCTTATCTGAGTTCGACCACGAATCAGTATTCGAAACAATTTTGCTCGCTTGTGCTGATCCAACCCGCGAAGTTCGAGCGGCAGCTGCTCGTGCATTAACAAGACTAACTTTTAATAGAGCAGATGCCTGGACGAGAATTGCTGAATGTGTTGATAAATGGCAAATTAAACAAGCCGCTGACGCAACAATTGAAAGCGGGTTTGTAGAGCGAAGTTTTGAGCGTTTGATTCATAATGACTATAAGCAAGTTTATGAAGCATTTACACTTTTAAATTTGCTAATTAAAGCTGACAAAATTGGGTTAATTATTGAAAGACTTGAAGGTGCAAAATCAATGGATGTAAAAGTTGCTATTTTGCACGTTTTAAAAGTAACTGAAGCTAGAAATTCGCTTTCTTATCTTTACCATTTATATTCAAAAAAAGGATTACCACAAGTTTATGGTGACGCTCTTGATGAAGTTATTCATAGACTCGGTGTGGCTGAAACAGTTTAAAAAATTATAAATATTTTCCGAATTGGTTGTGAAGAATTTAAACTTCACAACCATTTTGCATTTCTCAGATAAAAAATCACTTCGCCTTTAATTGAACCTTGTAAAATGAGAAAATAAAAAAATGAAGTTCAAACTTGTTTCTGATAACACTCCAAAAGGCGATCAACCCACAGCAATTGCCCAACTCGTTGCTGGTTTAAATTCCAATATAGATCAACAATGTCTGCTCGGAATCACAGGTTCGGGCAAAACATTTACCATTGCCAATGTTATTAACGAAACGCAACGCCCAACTTTAGTTTTGGCACATAATAAAACCCTTGCAGCCCAGCTTTATCAAGAATTTAAGAGCTTTTTTCCGCACAATGCGGTCGAATATTTCGTTTCATATTACGATTATTATCAGCCAGAAGCCTACGTTCCGGCTTCTGATTTATACATCGAAAAAGAAGCCACAATTAACGATGAAATTGATCGGCTTCGGCTTTCTGCAACACGTTCGCTGTTTGAACGCCGCGATGTAATTGTGGTTGCGAGTGTTTCATGTATTTATGGTTTGGGTGATCCTGATGCGTATTTTGGGATGATAATGTTTGTTGAACCAAAACAAAAAATTCAGCGTGAAGATATTATTCGTAAACTCGTTGAGCTTCAATATGAGCGAGTTGAGATTGATTTTGACCGCGGGAAGTTTCGAGTTCGAGGCGATGTTATTGAGATTTTTCCAAGTTATCAAGAAACAGGTTACAGAATAGAACTTTGGGGCGATGAAATTGACGCAATTTATTCGATTGATCCTTTGCTCGGCGAAGTTTTGCACAAACACGAAAGTCGCGTGCCGATTTATCCAAAAACCCACTTCGTAATGTCGAAAGGCACGATGAAAAATGCGGTGAAAACTATCAAAGAAGAGCTAGTTTGGTGGGAAGAAGAATTGATTCATCAAGGCAAACTCGTTGAATCTCAAAGACTTCATCAGCGGACAATGTATGATTTGGAAATGATTAAGGAAATGGGATTTTGTCGCGGAATCGAAAATTATTCGCGACATTTAACCGGAAAAAAACCTGGCGAACCACCACCAACTTTGCTTCATTATCTTCCAAAAGACGCAATTATCGTGCTTGATGAATCGCATCAGACAATTCCGCAACTTGGTGCAATGTATAAAGGCGATCAATCTCGAAAGGGAACTTTAGTTGATTATGGATTTCGGCTTCCGAGTGCGAAAGACAATCGTCCGCTCAACTTTGCCGAGTTTGAAGAGATGATTGGACAGCGGATTTATGTTTCGGCAACGCCTGGAAATTTTGAATTAGAGCAAACTGGTGGCGAAATAATTGAGCAAGTGATTCGCCCGACAGGTTTGCTTGATCCAATTGTCGAAGTTCGTCCGGTGAAAGGTCAAATTGATGATCTTTTGCACGAATGTCGTGTTCGTGCGGAAAGGAACGAGCGAGTTTTGGTGACAACTTTAACAAAAAAAATGTCGGAAAGTTTAACCGAATATTTTCTCGAAGTTGGCGTCAAGGTCAATTATCTGCATTCTGACATCGATACACTTGAGCGAATTAAAATTTTGCGTGATTTACGTCGCGGCGAATATGATGTTTTGGTTGGAATCAACCTTTTACGCGAAGGTCTCGATTTACCGGAAGTTTCGCTCGTAGCGATTCTCGATGCTGATAAAGAAGGCTTTTTGAGAAGCGAACGTTCGCTGATTCAAACAATGGGAAGGGCTGCCCGAAACTCCAATGGAATCGCGATTCTTTACGCCGATAAAATCACGAATTCGATGGAAAAAGCGATTTATGAAACTCAACGACGACGACAAATCCAAGAAGCATACAATACTGAACACGGAATTACTCCGACCACAATTGTCAAAGCTATTGATGCAACTTTAGTTACGGCTTATGAAGCTGATTATTTCAAAATTCCACTTGAACTTGATGCTTATGAGGAATATTCGCCAAAACAGATTAAGGAAACCATTGCTAATTTGGAATTAGAAATGCGACACGCAGCCAAGGAAATGAAGTTCGAAGCGGCTGCAGCAGTCCGCGATAAAATTCGGTATTTACAGGAAAGACAACTTCAACTTGCTTAATATGTATGATTTTTTAACGAGGCGATGTCTCCCACTACATCGCCTCTAAGGTAACGAGTCTCTCACCTCTCATTACCAACATTCGCCGGGGAGGCGAACAACTTCTATTATCTACAAGAAAAACAAAGAAAGCAACACTTATTTTAAATTAGAAATTCATAATCATTTGTTATAGTTTTTTAAACTTTTATGAATTCAGTATTTAGTTGTTTAATTCATGAATCTCAAGCAATTTTTGTTCAGTTATTGGCTTCATAATATAACCCTTAAGTGGTGGAATTGCTGTTCTTGCTTTTTCAATATCAGCAGAATCTATTGATGATGTAACAACATAAATTGGAGTATAAGTTTTAGTTTTTAATAAATTAAAGGCTTCAAGAAATTGCCAACCATCTAAAACCGGCATATTGAGATCAAGAAGAATCAAATCAGGAAGTTTCTCATTGTTTTCAACAACAAGACGAAGTCTATTTATTGCCTCAAGTCCGTTGCGAAACTGTTTAGTCTCAATAAAACTCGAGTGTCGCTCCAAAAGTTTGGTCGTTAAGAGAAGAACGATTGGATCATCATCAATTATGTAAATAAGTCTATTCATTTATTTTGAAGGAGATTTTAAATGTTGTGCCTATACCTATTTTACTATCAACTTCTATTGAACCATTCATAGCTTCAATTTGATTCTTAGTCATGAAGAGTCCAATACCGCGAGCGTCGCTATTGCCGTGAAAAGTTTTATACATCCCAAATATCTTGTGACGATGCATACTAAGATCAATACCTATTCCGTTGTCGGTAAATGAAACAATTATAAAGTTTTGATATGATTGGGCTGAAACTTTTATAATTGTATCTTTTTCTATTGAGCGATATTTGATTGAATTCGTCAAGAGGTTAAGAAAAATACTTTCCAAATATGATGGAATAACTGAAACAAAAAGATCTTCAGATATTTCATTAATTATCTGCGTTTTTGTTTCCTTAATAGCACTTGAAAGCACTTTAGTTGTTTTTTCAAATTCTTGACGAAGATTTAAACTAGATTTCTTTTGTTGAAAATTAGTTTGAATCGTAATAATTTCATTCAAATTTTGTATCGTTTCAGCTAATTTTTCAGTACTTTGCCCAAGCATTTCAGTATATTCTAACTTTTCATTTTGATTATTAGATTTTTTAATAAAATCAACTAACATTGAAAGATTGCTCGAATGTGAACGAATGTTATGTGAAACAATATGTGCAAAATTTAGTAAACGCTTATTCAAATCACTTGTTATATTAAGTAGATGCTGGAGTTGCTCACGTTTTTGAATTATTTCTGTAATGTCAGTGCATAAACCTGAAATTCTAAAAAGCTTCCCATTGTCATTTCTAATAGCAAAAGCCTTTTCGTTTATCCAACGCGGCTCACCATCTTCGCTTTTAATTCGAAAATCAATATCGTAAGCATTAGTTTCAAGAAATCTTCGGAATTCAGAGTAAGATTTGAGGTCAATTCCATCTAAAACATTATCTTTAACAAATGAATTGCCTAGATAAAAATATTCAGGATTAACTCCAAGAACTTTCTTACAATTTGGACTCATATAAACATATCGCTCTTCATTAACATCAAAGAGCCAAAAAACAGCTTCAAGTGTTTCATTTATTTGTCTGAAGTTATTTTCACTTTCTTTGATTGCACTATCACTATTCATCCGCTCAATTGCGTTGGCGATATTATTCACCAAAGATTGATAAGTTACAATGTCCTCTACTGTCCATCTTCTTTCATACCTGCAGTCATCAAAACCTATAAAACCATAAAAAGTATTTTTTATAAAAATTGGTAGAACTAAAAATGACATTACGTTATGCGAGACAAGAATTTCTCGTAAGTTTAAATCATCAATTTCGCTGGTAAAGGCTTGAATAGGTTGATTTAGCAACAATGGAAGAAATGTATCTCCAAGTGCAAAAAAACTAAGATTATCAAACATTGTAGATTCATTTGTATAACAAACGTCATCGACAACCCATTCAATTTTTTGAGTTAAAATATTGGTTAAAGTATTGTTTTCAAAGTAATAAACCCTGTCTGATTTTGTTGCTTTACCAATTAATTCAAATGTTTCATTAAGAGTTTCACTAATATCAATGTTTGATAATAATTTTTCGGTAGTTTTTGCAATTGCCGCTAAAACTTCAGTTTTATTTGCTAAATGATTTTGTATTTTTAGTAATTCCGCGACAGCTATTTTTCTTTCAGTAATATCGCGAGCTACGCCAGTAAAAAATCTTTTTCCATTAACTAAAAATTCGCCAAGAGATACTTCAATGGGAATTTCTCTACCTGATTTGTGCCTCGCGTTTAGCTCAAGACCAGTCCAAGCAATCTTTTTCTCTCCCGTTTCGACATATTTCGATAAACCATTATTATGGCTCGAACGTAATCCGTGAGGCATTAACAAAGTGATTTTTTCACCAACAGCTTCTTCTGCTGTATATCCAAAAATTTTCTCAACTGCATTATTTACAAAAACAATTTCGCTTTTTTCATCTATCGTAATAATTGCGTCTGAAGCTGTTTCTGCCAGTGTACGAAATCTTAGCTCGCTTTCGTATATAATTTGCTCATTCAACTTTCTTTCGTGAATATCTCTTGCAATTACTACCCAATGTGAATAACCACCGGTTTTATTGGCAACCGGCACAACTGTAAAGTTTGTCCAAGATTGTTCACCATTTTTTTTGTAATAAATTAAATCAAAATCGCCACTTTCCCAATTATTCATTGCTGATCGCATTTTTATTAGTTGCTCAGCATCAGTGTTTGGTCCATATAATATTCTTGGGGTTTTACCAATTACTTCATCAAAAGAATATCCAGAATTTGTTTGGAATGATTCATTTACAAAAACAATTTTAGGACCGAGTTTTGAATCAAGTGGCAAAGTTCCGGTTTCCAAAATCAAAACGGAATCTTTGGTATTTGTAATTACCGATTCAAGAAGTTTTAATCTTTCTTCTTCTTTTTTTGCAACGTCTATATTTTGAAAAGCACCAAAGACAGCTACACATTTTCCATTTTCGAATTCCGGACTACCAACCGCTTTAACCCAAATTTCATTATCTTTTGCTGTTAAAAATTTCAATTCAACATCAAAAGAAATTCCGTCTGCAATACATTCATTAATTAATCTCGTTATTGTTTCACGATTTTCGCCTTCAGGGTAAAAATTAATCGCAGTTTCTAGTATTGGTTTATAATCTTCTGAAACTTCATGAATTTTTCTTGTTATCTGTGACCAAAACAACTTTTTTTTTATTAAATCTAATTCCCAAGTTCCAACTTTACCAACAACGTTGCAATTCTCTAAAATCGTTTTTGTTCGAAGTAACTCCGCTTCAAAAATTCTATCTTTAGTAACATCTTTTACTACAACGAGAATTGCACCATTCTTTTGATCTATAATATCTACAAATATTCGATCAGTTTTAAATATTCTAGTAAAACCATCTTCCCTGACAAAAGTTTCTTCAACTCCATATATAGGTAATTTTGTTTTGAGAACTTGTTTATCGGCATTTCTATATCTTTGAACAGCTTTTGGATTATGTTCAAAGTCACTGTCATATTTTCCTCGAACTTCTTCAACCGTTTTACCAAAAAAATCAGCAAACTCCTTATTAACATATAAATACTTGCCGTTCATATCTTTACAAACCACATAACCGGGAATGTTATCGAGAAGTGTTTGTTTGAATAATTTTTTATTCTCCAATTCTATTTCAACATTCTTTCGCTCAGTAATATTATGGATTGAACAAATTATTTCCTGTGGTTTTCCGTCATCGTAAGATACACTTGCGGCAACCAAACTAAACCAAATATCTTCATTTTTTGTTTTTAGCGAATATTCAGTTCGAGATTTCTTTCCCGTTTCGAGAGCTTTGTCAAAAGTTTTAATTATAGTTTCAACAATTTCTGGAGGAAGATTGATTTCATCAATTTTCTTACCTAAAAGGCTGGCAGAAGGTGGAAAGAGTCCATCGTCAGGTTCTATATGATTGAAATGCGTAATTCTATAATCTGTATCATAAACAAAAGAAAAATCACCCGAAGCTCTCAGCAATGAAATCATTCGATGATTATCTTCTTGTAGATTTTTTACTGTTTCTGAATGAAATGAAATAATAGAATAATTCATCAAAAACTGTCGTTCTTTGATTTTTTTTCCACGAAATAAAACTTGAATTTCCAACCCATCTTTGTCAGTAATTCTAACAATCTGATCGAATTTACCATTTGGATTATCGTTATAATTTTCGGCTTCGATAAAAAATTGTTTTAAATCTTGAGAGTTAATTAGGTTAGATGCAAGCGTTTGGGAAGTTTCAAATCCTAGCTGTTTCCAGAGGTTTTCTATTTCAAATAATGTTTCCGGTTGATCAAGTATCCAAATCCAAAAACTTTCAGAGCAGATAGAATTAACAAAATCGAAAGCAGAACTTTCGGTGGCAATGAGTTTTTGAATGTCTGAATTTGGAAAAGTCATTTTTGTAATCTCTAAGTTTTTAAAATTTAATCTCAGACACTAGGTAAAACTTTAAAACAATATCCATAAGACGACGTTATACTAGCATAAAAATAGAATTTTCCTAACAACCTAATCGGTTAAATGAATAATATTAAATTTTTGTTAAAGATTTTTCTTGCTATCTAGTCAATTGTCGTTTAAATTAAATTCTTACCAAGAGTCTAATTTGATTTCAATATTTTCGACAAAAAATCGTGAAAATTAGACTCGCAGAGTTCTCTTAAAATTTAATCAAAATGGAGGCATTGCCGAAGATGAAAGCATTTTCTACCGAACAATTACGCAATTTAGCAGTCATTGGACACGGCGACTCAGGAAAAACTCAGTTAGTGAGTTCAATGTTGCATATCGCCGGAGCAACACAACGCTGGGGCAAGGTTGAAGAAGGAACAACAATCACGGATTATGATGAAGATTCCATTGCCAGAAAAGTTACTCTCAATTCCAATTTCGCCCATCTCGAACACAAAGACACAAAAATTAATTTAATAGATACACCAGGTTATGCAGCTTTTGTTACACACGCGAGACCGGCTTTGCGTGTGGCTGATTGTGCTTTAGTTGTTGTTGATGGCGTTAATGGAATTGAAGTTCAAACCGAAAAAACGTGGAATTATGCAAACGAATTTATGCTTCCACGGTTTATGGTCATCAATAAACTTGATAAAGAACGTTCTGATTTCGGGCACGCTCTTGACACTGCTGCTAACTCGTTTGCTCGCTCAATTGTTCCATTTACGCTCCCAATTGGCTCTGAAGAATATTTTCGGGCAGTTGTTGATGTTATTCATCTCAAAGCCTACGAATTTGATAAAGACGGAAACCCGAAAGCAATTCCAATTCCGGTAGTTGGAAGAGAAGTTGTTGATGCTGCACGACTTAGAATTATCGAGTTAATAGCAGAATCAGACGATGCTTTGCTTGAAAAATATTTCGAAACCGGGACACTTGAAGATTCTGATTTGATTCCGCAACTTTCGAAAGCAATTGCAGCAAGCAAACTTTGTCCGGTTTATGCAGTTTCTGCAAATTCGTTAGTTGGCGTTTCAGTTTTGCTCGATCATATTGTTGAATTCGCACCAAATCCGGCAACTCACGAAGCAGAAAATGGATTTGCTGATTCTGATTTAACTGGCGAAAAAATCCAACGTAAATATTCAAACGATGAACCGTTTTCAGCATTTGTTTTTAGAACAATTGCCGATCCATTTGCTGGTCGAATCAACGTAATGAAAGTTGTTTCAGGCAAAATTACTTCTGATGAAACAGTTTTAAATTCTTCCCGCGGAACATTAGAAAGACTCGGATCATTGCACGTTTTGCAAGGAAAAACACTAGAAAAAGTAAAAGAAGCACAAACTGGCGACATTATTGCGGTTGTAAAATTAAAAGAAACACAAAATAACGACACGCTTTGCGATAAAGCACACGCGATTGTTTATCCGCCTGTAAAATATCCTGAAGCAGCAATTGCGTTTGCCATTGAACCAAAATCTCGCAACGATGAAGATAAAATCAGCTCAGCTTTGCACAAAATTCTTGAAGAAGACCCAAGCCTGCACTTCGACCGTGATGCTCAAACAAAAGAATTCATTTTGTCAGGTTCAGGACAATTACATATCGAAACCATTGTTGGCAAATTAAAGAGCCGATACGGTGTCGAAGTTGCACTTCATCCGCCAAAAGTGCCATATAAAGAGACAATTACACAAAAAGTTGAGGTTCAAGGTCGTCACAAAAAACAATCTGGCGGACGCGGACAATTTGGCGATTGTAAATGTATTTTTGAACCACGAGAACGCGGTGAAGGCTTTGAATTTGTCGATAAAATATTTGGCGGTTCAATTCCTGCAAATTTCCGTCCGGCAATAGAACGTGGAATTGTAGAAGCCGCAATCAATGGCTCAATCGCTGGTTATCAAATGGTCGATTTCAAAGTTACATTGATTGATGGCAGCTATCACAATGTTGATTCTGACGAACACAGTTTTCGTGCCGCTGGCAGAAAAGCATTTCGTGCGGCAATGGAAAAAGCGAAACCTACAATTCTTGAACCTGTTATGGATGTTGAGGTTTTCTGTCCGTTAGAAAATTCGGGCGATATTATGGGCGACCTTAATTCACGTCGCGGGCGAGTGAACGGAATGGATATGCGTGGTAAACAGCAGATCATCAAAGCCCAAGTTCCGCTTTCTGATATGCTCGATTATCAATCGAAACTGAATTCAATCACCCAAGCTCGCGGAAGTTATCATATGCAATTTTCACATTATGATCCTTTGCCGGTAAATTTAATTACCAAAGTGATCGAACAATCGGTTGCCGATGGAAGAATTCGAACACACGATGATGACGAATAATTAGTTGTGAATAATAGCGGACACTATTTTCACTTTTCATTATCTAATGCCGAATCTATTTCAGCTTCGAGTTTTTCACGAAGTTTTAGAACTAAAGAATCAGCTTTTAAAACACTATCTTCAAGATTTGCTCGGCTGAGCTGAATTTGCTGAAGTAATGCTCGATAATTCGATTTCTGAGTTTCGAGCATTTTTTTGCGTTGTTCGCGGACTTCTTCCGGACGAAGTGAACCAATTGCCGTCCCGCTTCTTTCAATTACTTCTGACCGACTTTGATATTCTGCATCGTCTGATTTAGTTCTCGTTTCGTTTTCTTTTTCAATCATCTCAAAAAGTTGCTTTCTGAGTGTTTCTGCTCTCTGCTCTGCACGAGAAAGAATATCTAATCGCAACAAAATTTTCTTTTGCTGAACGTCAATTTCAGTTTTTGGTTGTGTTTCGAGCGTCCCAACTCTTGTCGTTAAACCTTTCATTCGTTCGCTCATTTTATCAATTTTTTGGATTAATCTTTCTTGCGGATCATCCGAAAACTCTTCAACTGGCGTTGGTGTTGGTGTTGGCTGCGGCTGAAAAACTACATTGTTATCATCGTTTCTTGTTATAACTTCCGGCTCGTTTGAGCGAATAACAGGAGTTGGAGTTGGTCTGGTCGATGGTTTTCGAGGTTTTGTTTGAGAAAAAACCGACATTGAAATTGTAGTTACAATTAACGATATTAGCCAAAACTTTGATATTTTATTACACATATTATCAACCTTATTTTTTTGCAAATTTTTCATCAACGGGCTTCTTATCTGAGATCAAATCTCCGGTAAAAAGTTCAACAACGCCTTTTGCGGTTCCGACAAATGGAATCAAATCTATTGCAGAATTTGCCACGCCTTTAATAATTCCTTTTTTGCGGATGTCATTGCCTACCAAACCTATAGTTAAAACAGTTCCAATTACCGGAACTCTCTTTGCTATTCGTTTTACAACTTGCCAACTGCCAATTTCAGCAACTTTTTTTGCAATTTTCTTATTTTTTTCTTTCATCAAATTTGATTATGCCACTTGCACGTTTTTACATACAAAAGCATACTTTGATATTGCACGATTTTACCACTCAAAAGGTTGCAGTTTTTTTGATATGTCACTTAAAATCAACGAATTATCGCAAAAATACGCTAACAAATTAATTCTCGATAATTTTTCGCTCGAATTAGCCTCAGGTGAAATTTTTGGAATTTTAGGACAAGCATCAGCCGGAAAATCAACACTTTTGCGGCTCGTTGGCGGACTCGAAAAAATTTCATCAGGTTCAATAGAATTTTCCGGTAAAGTGAGTATGCTTTCGCTTTCTGCTAACTCAAAAAATTGGCATAATCTCTTTGAAAGAAAAAAAGATGACGTTCTTTCAGATACAGAAAAATTAAAAATTGCTTTAGAAAAAACACTTTCCGAAAATCCAAGCGTTTTGTTGCTCGATTCTCCATTTTCAAATCTTGACGAAGCTTCATGTGATGAAACGATGCAGCAATTAAAAAAAATAGTTAAAGAAAAGGGAATTACCGTCATTTTTGCAACTAATAATCATGAAGAAGCGTTTTCAATTTGCGACCGCGTTGGTGTTTTGATCGATGGAAAACTTGCTCAAATTGGCACTCCGCGTGAACTTTACGAACAGCCAAATTGTGTTGCTGTTGCAAAATCAATGGGACGAAATAATCTGATTGAAGCGATGCGTTTGAGTTTTAATAATCAACCAATACCTGAATTTCAAACGACAATTGGAAAACATCGAATTCATATCGGAAAAACCGACCGTCAAAACCTTGGAACTTTTCTCAAATCTGTAACTTTAGCAATTAGACCAGAACATACTTCAATCTCTTTTGGTGCGTCTTTTCCTGAAGATAACTTATTGAAAGCACAAGTTTTAGAAGTAAAATATCAAGGTGCAACAACTTTGGTAAAACTTGATGCTGATGGCTTAATTCTCGAATCATTAGTTTTGCGTTTAGTTGGATTAAATATTGGTGATGAATGTATGGTTGCTATCTCACCTGACAGAATTTTAGTTCTCAAAACTTGACAACCAATTCTTTTCTTGTAAAATTAGAGATTCGCTAAGCGGGAATAGCTCAGTGGTAGAGTGCAACCTTGCCAAGGTTGATGTCGCGAGTTCGAATCTCGTTTCCCGCTCCATAAAATTAAAAGCGACGTTCAGGAAAATCCTAAGCGTCGCTTTAATTAGTTAAAAAAGTTATTTGATTTAAAAGATATTTAGAGTCAAAATTGGCAAACTAAAATCTAAAATCAAAATGGCGGCGTAGCCAAGTGGTAAGGCAGAGCTCTGCAAAAGCTTTATTCATCGGTTCAATTCCGATCGCCGCCTTCAATTTTTTTCTTACATCTCTTTCAAAACCAAAACTACTTCAGTTCTTCTATTCTTTGCCTTGTTAGCTGCAGTTGTGTTTGAAGCAACCGGATAATTAGCTCCAAAACCTTGGCTTTCAACATTTTCATTCGTAATTCCTGTCGAAATAAATTTTTCAGCTATTGCGTTTGAACGATTAATCGTCAAATTTTGTAACACTTCGGTCGCACCAGTATTATCTGTGTGCGACTCAATAATAAATCTGTAATCAGTATTATTTGCAAGTAAATTTGCCAGACTATTAAGTTTTAAATTAGCAGAAGCTGAGAAAATACTTGTTCGTGTTGTTGTCCATGTATTTTCCGGTAAAGTTAGAACAATACCTTTTTCTGTTTGGCGAACTGTTCCAAACTGACGAAGTGCCGAAAGTAAAACTGATTGATTATTGATAATTTGTTGACGTTTTTCTTCTGCAAGTCGTGCTTTTTCTTGAGCTTCCAAGTCTTTTTGTTTTTGTTCTTCAATTTGATTTAATTTCGACTTTGAAGTTTCGAGTTCGAGCTTAATTCTGCCAAGTTCTTCGCTCAATTTTCTGTTTTCATCACGAAGCTCTTTTATCTGAGTCGAAAAATTTGAACCATCACGCTCAGCTAATTCTCGGTTTCTCATTTCACGTGCAATTTCGCTTTTTAGGTTATCAATTTCTTGATTTGCTGCAAGAAGTTTGTCTTCAATTCGTCGAACTTCGGCATCTTGTCGTGATTTTTCGTTTCTTTGATCACGCGATTGCTTTGAGGCAATTGCTGATTCTTCCGCTTTAACAGCAGAGGAAATTGCTTGTCTCGCAATTACATCAACAAGCTGTTCAGGTTTTCCAAGTTGCCATTCATTTTCGGCAGTTTCCAAAAAATCTGTGGCTACTTTTAAATCTTCCGATGCATCTCTGATTGCTCCGGCAAACTTGGCAAGTGCAATCGCTTGTTTAGCTTGAAGAATTGTCGAGGGAGTTTTTGCGTAATCTGTTTCGGCAATTTCAGGTGTTCTAGTATCTCGAAAATAGTCGCTAGAATTTCCAAAATAAGAAACCGTTTTCGCAGTCGGAACCAATCTTCCACTCAGAGTTGTTGGGTTTAAATTTTCGAGCATAATCGCACGGCTTGGTTGTTTGACCAAAAAATGCGGTTCGGCGGTAATTATTAAAGCAAAAATCTGCAATGGTGTTGTCACAGAAATTTTTGAATCAAATTCAAAAAAACCGCGACGTTTAACTTCACCAAGATTATCGACCTGACCATCAGGTGAAATTGCCCATAAAACATAGGTTGCATAACCAGCTCCGAGTTCAAAAGGACGCGGCATTTTTGAAACAGAAAGATTGATTTCAGTTCCGTTTCTTTTTGTTCGTTCAATTTTGGCATCACCTTTCATTCGTGGAAAACGGGTTGTGCCACGAAAAGGAACTAAAACAGTTTCATCAGATGGATAAGTGATAGCGATAGTGTTACGCGGAATATCAGTCTGCGAAAATGAAACGCTTGAAAAAAGTAAAATTGCTGAAAGAATAGTTAGGATAAGTTGGGTTTTTAACTTCATAAATTTGTCTCCTCTTAAGAAAGATGCCGAATCCAGCGAAGATGTTGCTAAGTTTTACACAATTTTTTACTTCGCACAATTTACGATTTCCAATTATCGAACTACAATTAGGTTTCTAAATGCAAGATTTCAAACGATTACTTAAATATTTACGTCCACATTCATCAAAATTTTCTTTTGCAGTTGTAGCAATGATTATTGGAGGGATTTGCGAAACAGCACAAATGGCTTTGCTGATTCCAATAATTCGTCGATTTGCACCGGAAATGCAAGAAGCAAAAGTGACTCAGTCATTCTTCGACATTGGTGGATTTGATAAATTCATTCCAACTGATTGGTTTTCTGCTTGGATTACAATCGCTTGTTTACTTGTTTCAATTACTATTTTAGGCGGAATTGCTGATTATTTTTCCGCGTTTTTGATGGCAAAAATTGGACAATCTGCTGTTTTGAATCTGCGAAACGAACTTTATCAACATTTACTAAATCAATCATCGACTTTTTTTGAAAAACATCGAACCAATTTCTTAGTTTCAAGATTGGTAAATAGCTGTGCGGCAATTGAACTAGCAGTTTCAGCGAATATGCGAGATGTTTTACGAGAAAGCATCGCCTTAGTAATGTTTTTGGTCGCAGGATTTTCGATTAATTGGCGAATAATGCTCGGTGCCTTGATGATTGCTCCAATAATTGCTTTTCTGACAACTAAATTCAGTAAATCTTTGAGAAAACTTGCTGAGGAATCTTTCGAAGGAAACAAATATTTAACCGATACAGCACAGGAAACATTGGCTAATAATACATTGGTCAAAGCGTATCGTGCAGAAAAACGTGAGTTAACTCGATTTGCTAAAGTTGCAAATGTGATTGCTCGTGCAAATCTAAAAAGCGGACAAATTGCTGCTATTTCGCCGCCGGTAATTACAACAATCGGCGTAATTGCAATTTCGATTGTGTTATTTTTTGGGCTTCGCGAAATAAATAGCGGAACAATGGACGCAGCACTATTTTTTACTTTATTGTTCCTTCTTTTCCGCAGTTACGATCCAATGCGAAAAATTTCGCGGCAACATAATGAACTAAACAAAGCATTTGCTGCAGCTCACGATGTTTGGGAAGTTTTGGACGAAAACGAAAAAATGCCTGAGATCACAAACGCAATAATTCTCAATCCTTTGTCCAATAAAATTGAACTCAAAAACGTTTCGTTTAATTATTCAAACGATGAAAAGAGTATTTTAAATAAAGTTTCGATAGAAATTCCAAAAGGTTCGATGGTTGCTTTGGTAGGGGAAAGTGGTGGCGGTAAGTCTTCACTAATTAAGCTAATTCAAAGACTTTACGATGTTACAGATGGCGAAATATTGTGGGACGAAACTGATTTGAGAAATGCAAAATTAGAAAGTTTGAAACAACAAATCGCTCTAGTGACGCAAGAAACAGTTCTTTTCAACGACACAATCCATTACAACATTTCTTATGGCAAAGCAGACGCAACCGAAGAAGATATAATTAACGCCGCGAAAATTGCTTTTGCACACGATTTTATCAACGATTTGACCAATGGCTATCATACTATTGTCGGCGAACGCGGAACGTTTCTTTCAGGCGGACAACGCCAGAGAATTGCCATTGCTCGAGCAGTTTTGGCTAACGCACCGGTTTTAATTTTGGATGAAGCAACTTCTGCACTTGATGCCGAATCCGAACAATTAGTACAAAAAGCCTTGGCTAATTTAATGGAAAATCGCACTTCGATTGTTATTGCACACAGACTCTCAACAATCAGGAAAGCTGATAAAATTGTCGTTATGGAACGAGGGAAAATTATTCAAACCGGAACGCACAACGAACTTCTCGAACAAGGAGGAACATATAAACGGCTTTACGAATTGCAGTTTGCTGAAGAAGATATTCCAAAAGAAAACTCGCCTCAGTCGTAAAAACTAAAGCGAGTTGAATAAGTTATAACTTATTTATTGAGCTACAGTTACAGTTTTTAGAAACGACCAATCTCCGCTTGCATTAATTGCGATATTTCCGAGTTTCTTCCTAGCAATTACCATATTTGAAGGATACCAAAGCGGCAAAAGTGGCAGCTCGTTACTAACAATTTCTTCTGCTTTTCCGTAAAGTTCCTTGGCTTTCGCTTTGTCCACGGTGTTTACAGCTTCTTCAACCAACTTATCAAATTCTGGATTAGTAAATCGACTTCGGTTACGTCCACCAACTTTTTTGTCAGGCGATTCTCCAGTCGCAAATAAATCTCGTAAGAAAATTGGATCTTGGTTTCCACCAATCCAAATCGACGTATTCATTTGAAATTGACCAAGTCTTAATTGTTCTAGGAGCGTATTGCTTTCAAGAGTTTCAACATCAACATTTATTCCAACCTCTTTCAAAGCGTTTTGAATAACTTCAGAGTACTGTTTAACCGCTGTGTTTCCAGAAGGAATTTTAAATTTAATTGCTTCACCTTTATAACCTGATTCTTTAACTAATTGTTTAGCTTTAGTTTGGTCAAAAGTGTATTTGCTTTTGGCTGAAGATGCCCAACTTCCAATTGGTAAAATTGATTCTGCGACTTTTGCTTGTCCACCCAAAAGTTCTTTAATTATTTTTTCACGATCAATTCCATAAGCAATCGCTTGCCGTAATTTCACATTATCAAGCGGTTTTTGCGAAACATTAATTCCAATGTAACGAATATTTGAACCATCAGTTTGGACAACCTGAAGATTTGGGCTTTTCGCCAAGCTATCAAATGTTTCAGCAGAAATATTTGAAGGATTTGGAGCAATATCTACATTTCCTGACTGTAATTCGGCTTGCAAAGCATTTGCGTCAGTAACAGTTTTGACGTTTAATTTTTGTATTTTTGGTGAACCTTCCCAATACTCTGCAAACGCTTCTAATTCTACTAAGTTGTTTACTTGGTCAAACTTAATAAACTTAAACGGACCTGAACCAATCGGCGAAGTCTTTTGTTGTTCAATTGTACCTTCGGGAATAATCGGAATTGCGACAAGATTTGAAAGCGTTTGATTAATTAATGCAACGCGACGAACTTTTATAATCAAAGTTTTCGCATCAGGCGTTTCAATTGCTAAAATATGCGGTTCTTTAATTGGTTTATCTTTATTTTCCGGGTTCGGTTTCGAGTCGTAAAAACTAGCTCCTTTATAACCGCCAGCCGCAAAAAGAGCTTCAATTGTATATTTCCCGTCGGCTGAAGTTAATGGTTTTCCGTTTTGAAACTTAATATTATCTTGGAGTGTAAATGTGATTGATAAAGAAATTTCGTCAATCTTTATATCTTTTGCAAGTTCGCCAACATATTCAAATTTATCGTTCTTTTTAACCAAAGAATTGAACAATAAATTGCGTAAGCGATCTGCTGCTGAATCAGTTGAAACTGTGCTTAATGTATCAAGTCCCGAAAACTTATCAGAATTTGCGATTGTTATCGCACCATCGTCTTTGGGACGACATGAGATCGAAAAAAAAAGCCCACCAAATATAACTAAAACTCCTAAAATTAAACGCAAACGCATCAAACTCTTTCCTCAACTTTATTTTAATTTTAACTTCAATTCTACAATCTCGCCTGACAATTTACTTAAACGATTTTCGCTAAATTCTATTGGCGATTTCATCATATTCTTTATCGAGGCAATTCTTTGCAAAGATTCATCAATTCTTTCTTCCGAAATTTCGCCGTTATTTACAGCTTCTAAAACGACATTAAATCCGTATCTCATTTGCACACTATTTGCACAAATAAGCAACATATCTTCGCCAGCTTTTATCGCCATTTTGCAGGCTTCAGCAATTCCATAATTTTTCAAAATAGCTCCCATTTCCATATCGTCAGTAACGACTAGACCATTGTAACCAAGTTTTTCGCGGAGAAGTTTTGTAATGAAATTGTAACTTAATGAAGAAGGTAAAAGTTTGCCATTCGAATCTCTTTCCTGCAAGTCAAGATTAGGAAAAGCAGTATGTGCAACCATCACGCATTTGACCAAATTTGATTTAAAAAGTTCCCTGTATGGAAATTGGTCAATATCGTAAAACTCATCTTCGCTGACATTTACCGAAGGTAAATCTTCGTGAGCATCAATTTTACTCGCACCTAAACCTGGAAAATGTTTAATGCAGCCAAGAATGCCATTTGATTGTAAAGTTTTTAAATATTCAATCGAATATTCAACAACTTCTTCTTTTGATTTACCAAGTCCGCGAGATTGAAGTCCGTTTTGAGCTTTGCTACGTTCTTCATCTAAAACATCAACAACCGGTGCAAAATTAATGTTAAACCCAATTATTGCAAGCACTTCAGCTGATATTTTTGCTAATGTTTTTACATCGTTTGCATTTCTCAAAGAACTTGCAGCAGGCATTGGCTCAATAATTTTTCTAAAACGATCAACTAAACCACCTTCTTGATCGACTGAAATTAAAGGTTCAACTGTTGAAATCTCACGAATATCAGATAGTAATTTTCTCGTTTGTTTTGCTTCGCGAATATTTCTCGTAAACAGACAAATTCCGCCTGGTTCAATTTCCAATAAAAGTTCTCGAGTTGCTTCATCGAGTTCAACACCAGGAAGCCCAATCCAAAATAATTGTCCGATTTTTTGCTTTAGTGAAAGTGTTTTGATTTTTTCTAACATACGAAACTAAATTTTAACAAAGATTACAACTTAAACAAAACGTTGAGTTTAAATCAATTTTTTCTGCATCTCAGACATAATATTTTTGGCTTCCTCGCCAGTAAGAGTTTCAATATTTATTTCTCTAAGTTCATCAATTACATTTTCGTTTGAAACTGCAAAAAGTGAAAATTGTGCGGCAATTTGTTTTCTCGCAACTTTATCGAGTCCTTTTTTTTCAGTCGCAAAAACTGCGAGTTCGTATTTTTCAAGTTTTGCCAAAACGTCTTTTGCACGTTCAATTGTTTTAGACGGCAAACCGGCAAGTTTTGCCACTGCAATTCCGTAAGATTTTGATGCTTTTCCTTTCTCTAATTTGTGTAAAAAAACAACATCGCCGTCCTTTTCAGTTGCGGTAATTTGATAATTTTTTGCTCCAGCGAGACTTTCTGCTAATTCTGTAAGCTCGTGATAATGAGTTGCAAATAATGTTTTTGCTGAATGTTCTGGTGAATCGTGTAGATATTCCGCGACAGCCCAAGCAATTGAAAGTCCATCAAATGTAGAAGTTCCGCGACCAATTTCGTCTAGCAAAATCAAACTTCGCGGCGTTGAGTTGTGCAAAATTGCAGCTGTTTCTGTCATTTCAACCATAAATGTTGAACGACCGGAAGCTAAATCGTCTGAAGCACCAACTCGCGTCCAAATTCTATCTATAATCGGAAGTTTCGCAGATTTCGCCGGAACAAACGAACCAATTTGTGCAAGTATTTGAATCAAAGCAACTTGTCGCAACATTGTCGATTTTCCGCCCATATTTGGTCCAGTAACAATAAGCAATCTATCTGACGAATTATTCATCGTTAAATCGTTTGGAATGAACAAATTAGAATGGAAAGCCTCAACTATTGGATGACGACCATCTTTGATATCAATTTCATCGCCATCATGTAAAATAGGGCAAACATAATTGCGTCTAACGGCAGTTTCGGCAAGGGAATTAAGAGCATCGAGTGTCGCCAAAGCTCTAGCGGTTGATTGCAAATTTCGAGTTTCTTTTTGAATTTCTTCGCGAATTGAACGAAACAATTGTGCTTCTAAAGCAAGAATTTTCTCTTCAGCACCGAGAACTTTTGCTTCGAGTTCTTTTAATTCCGGTGTCGTAAATCTCTCGGCATTTGCTAAAGTTTGCCGTCTTTCGTAATCTTCAGGAACACGACTCAAATTTGTTTTTGAAATTTCGATAAAATATCCAAAAACTCCGTTAAATTTAACTTTCAAACTAGAAATTTGAGTTCGAATTTTTTCGCGTTCCTCTATTGAAGCTATAATTTGTTTTGCCGCACCGCTAAGGTTTCGAAGCTCATCAAGATCAGTATCAAAACCAACACGGATAACGCCGCCATCAGCAATGTTCATCGGCGGTTCATCCGAAATTGAACGCTCAATTAACGACCGAATTTCTGGTAATTCGAAGATATTTTCTGATAAAACTTGAAGTAATAAACTCTTGGCATCTGAAATTGTGGAGTTAATTCGTGGCGTTTGAGAAAGCGAGCGATTTAAGGCTAACAAATCTCGCGGCGATATATTTCCTAGGTTTAGACGACCAACCAAACGTTCTAAATCTGAAATTTCCTTGAGCAAAAAACGAATTTTGTCACGCAAAACATTGTCAGTTAGTTCTTGAACAGCAAGTAATCTGGTCTGAATTTCCGAGCGTTTAACTGACGGACGCAACAACCAAGACTTCAAAAGCCTTGCTCCCATTCCGGTTTCAGTTTCATCAATTACCGAAAAAAGCGTTCGTTTTCCAGTTTCATTTCGCGATTCAATAAGTTCAAGATTTTTGAGTGTAATTGCGTCTAAAACTAAAAAATCATTGGCTTCGATGTAGTTAATTTCAGAAATATGTTCGGCAGTTGCACGTTGCGTTTCTTTCGCGTAACGCAAGCAAGCTGCTGCAGTGCGAATTGCTTCATTTTTTCCTTTAAGCCCAAAAGCCGAGAGGTCAATAACGTTAAACTGTTGCAGTAAAAGAGCTTCGCCTTCATCGAATTGAAACTTCCAATCGTCTAAACCTGTCAATGAAACGCTAAATCTATTTTGATTTGTAATTTTTTCTTGTGAATTTAAAAGCGGTTTTGAATCAACAAAATTTGATTGAATTAATTTTTCAAGAGATTCTGGGTAAAGCAATTCTCGTGGACCAAAACTTTCAATATCAGCAACAATATTTGCCCAAGAGTTTGCACCTGAAGTTTGAGTTGAGAAAAATTCACCGGTCGATAATTCTAAAAAAGACGCACCAAAAGTTTCTCCACTTCCACAAATCGCACCAAGCCAGACTGATTCTTTTGATTCAATTAATTGTGCGTCAATCGCTGTTCCGGGCGTTATTACTCTAACAACTTCGCGTTTAACAAGTTTAACTCCTTTTGTTGCAACTTCTGTTTGTTCACAAATCGCAACTCGATAGCCTTTTT
Organism: Acidobacteriota bacterium; assembly: GCA_031415455.1. Taxonomy (GTDB): domain Bacteria; phylum Acidobacteriota; class Blastocatellia; order Pyrinomonadales; family Pyrinomonadaceae; genus JANNVK01. The sequence continues at coordinate 26,033 of JANORS010000006.1, forward strand.
TTACAAGTCGAGCAATATAATTAGCGGCGGCATGATGAGGAATTCCGCACATAGGAACAGGATTTGGCGAATCTTTGTGTCGAGCTGTAAGTGTAATTTCTAGTTCACGAGATCCAATAACAGCGTCTTCATTGAACATTTCGTAAAAATCACCAAGCCGAAAGAAAAGTATTGTTCCAGGATGAAGTTTCTTAATTTCTAAATATTGCCGAAGCATCGGCGTTGCATTTTCCATAAATTGAAAGTTTGAATCAAAAAGTTTAGCTCGAAACTTAACGAATGTCATTTAATTTGATAATATATGACATTTAAGAGATTTAAGTTCGATTATTATAAACTTTTCGATCCGAAAGCGAATCAAAGTAACTTGAAAATCCTACCTTTAATTAAAATTTTGGAGAAGTAAAGATGAAATTATTTAGAACATTACTATTTTTATTGGTTGCAACTTGTTTCTTAACAAGTATTTTTGCACAATCACGCGAACCAAAAAAACCAACGATTTTGAAAACAAATCCTGAGATTGTGATTGAAGTTGAACCAGTTAAAACAGAATCAACAACCGCAATCGTTGAAAAAATAAACAACACTCCAAAATTATTTGGCGATGAACCACGTGAAAATCGTTACCGAATTGGGATGCTAGACCAAATTGAAGTTATTGTTTCGCGACATCCTGAACTTTCAATGGTTGTTGCAGTTAATGAACAAGGTTCAATTTCGCTTCCGCGTGCTGAAAAAACTTTCGCAGTTGTTTGCAAAACTGAATCAGAAGTCCAAGCTGAAATTATTAAAGAATACAGCAAATTTTTACGCCAACCATTTGTTAATGTTCGCGTTACACAACAAAATTCACAACCATTTGCGGTTATTGGAGCGGTCGAAAAACCATCAAACTTTTTTCTCAATCGTCGAATTCGTTTACTTGAATTAATTTCTTATGCAGGCGGACCAAAAGTGGAGAAAGCTGGAACAAAGGTTCAAATCGCCAGAGTTGGAGGTGTTTCGGGTTGTTCTCAAACCGAAGTTGCTGATGCAGGTGATTTTGAAACATTGTTTGAAACTTACGCTTTGAAAGATGTTTACGAAAATCGTAAAAATCCTTGGATGCGTCCAGGCGACATTGTTCGAGTGCTAGAAGCCGACGAAGTTTATGTCATTGGAAATGTTTTTAAACCGCAAGCAATTGTGATGAAAGATGGTTTAACAGTTTCGCAAGCTATTGCAGCTGCTGGCGGAACGTTATCGGCAACAAAGAAAGATAAAATTGTTATTCGCAGACAAATAAAAAATGTAAACGAAACAATTTTAGTTGATTTATCCAAAATTGATAAAAAGGAATTACCTGATATTTTGCTTTTACCAGAGGATATTGTCGATGTTCCAACTAATAAATCAGTAAAATTACTTGGTGATATTTTTAAAGGATTAACACAAGGTATTCCAAACGTGATAACGAGAGTTCCGTAAAGTTTTATGAAAGATAGCCGCGAAATAGTTCAAGCACCAAAACGTCAAGAAATCGAACGTCCGTTTGATTCGCAAATTCCTGTCGGAAATTATCCGATGTATCGCGGAATGCCCGAAGAAGAGGGATTTAATATCGGCGATTATTGGCGTGCGATTAGAAAAAGATTGTGGCTAGTTATTGGAATTGCAATTTTATTTACTACACTTGTGGCGATTTATATGGCACGTAGTCCTGACATTTATTCGGCTACGGCTCAAGTTCAAATTGACCAAGAACAAGCTAATCAAGATTTAGTTACAAGTGACAGACGTATGTCGGCATCGGCTAACGATCCGGCTTATTTCAATACACAGCTTCAAAATCTGACGAAAGATACTATTATTAGACGAGTAATTAAAGAATATTCGCTCGAATCAACACCAGAATTTCAAAAAATTAAAGCTCAGCAAGGTGTTTCTGCATTTCAAGGATTTCTTCGGACAATTGGATTAGCAAGTAAAACTGAAAAAATAGAACAAAAAGGTGTCGGTGAAGTAGCAATTGGTTCTGCTGCTGCAAGCGAAGAAACTGAAGATGCACAAAGACTTGCTCCATTTGTTGAGTTTATAAAAAAACAGTTATTTACAGAACCAATTCGCGAAAGTCGTTCTACATTTAAAGACACTCGTTTGATTAATATAACTTATCGCAGCACAAACCCAGAATTTGCAGCTTTTTTAGTAAATGCAATTGCCAATGTTTTTGTTAAACAAAATCAAGAGAAACGTTCTAAATCGAGTGAAGGAACAAGTGATTATTTGCAGGTAAAGATTGCAGATTATCAAACCGATATACAAAATGATGAACAAAAACTAGCACGACTTCAAATTAATGCCGGAATACTTGAAACTGATAATGGAAAGACCGTTGATAAAGATAGATTAATGGGTTTAAGTAAAACTTTACTTGATGCTGAAAATGTCAGAAAACTCGCTGAAGCTGAATATAACTCAATAAAAAGTTCGCCAGACAGAATAGCAGCTTTAACCCAACAAAAAATGTCGGCTGACCTAACTGCAAGAGATGCCAGTTTGAGAAGTTTTATTAACGAAACCAATAAGAAAATTGCTGATATAAAAGTAGAGCGACAAGCATTATTACGTGAATATACAATTACATCAGAAGAAGTAAAAGATAAAGATAATCAATTAAAAGAACTAGTTGATGAAGTTGCACGTGTTGTAGAAAAAAATAAAAGTGAAATTGAAAACTATCGCAAAAATCAAGCTGATTCAATTGTGACAAATTTGCAGCGTGAATATGAGCGTGCAAAGTCTAACGAAGATAAAATCCGCGTTTCATACAATCAACAATATTCATTAGCACAAGGACAAAATAACGCTGATATCAATATCAGAATATTACAAGAAAGATTAAAAACTAACAAAGATTTCCTTGAGAATTTGCGTGTTAAAGATCGTGAAAATAATGTTGTTGCTGTTGGAACAGATAACAATATAAGTGTTAATGACCAAGCTATTCAGCCTGAAAAACCGGTTGCTCCAAGCCGTTTGATGTCAGTTTTGACTGCACTTTTTCTCTCAACATTATTCGGAGCTGGACTTGCACTTTTCCTTGAATATTTAGATGACACAATTCACTCAACTGAAGAAGTTGAAAGTATTCTTGGATTACCAGCAATCGCTGCAATTCCGACGATTGAAATTGCACCAAAACGAAAACTACTTCTCGTTGGAGGAAACGAAGAACAGGAAACACAAGCAAATTCGGAGCTTTTAATTTATTCAGATTCTCGATCAAGTTTGGCTGAAGCCTATCGCCAACTTCGAACATCAATTTTACTTTCAACTGCCGGACACGCACCAAAATCGTTATTAATAACATCTAGTTTACCTTCCGAAGGAAAGACTACAACTGCTGTCAACACAGCAATTAGCCTTGCACAAACTGGTGCAAAAGTTTTAATTATTGATGCAGATATGCGTCGTCCCCGAATACACGGAATATTTGGAATGAGTAACGGTGAAGGATTAAGCACCATTCTCTCAAGTGAATTAAGTGAAGCCGAGATTTTAAAAATTATTCAACAAGAAGATAAATCTAAACTTTTTGTTTTACCTTCAGGACCTGTTCCGCCAAATCCGGCTGAGCTTATTGGTTCAGAACAAATGGTCAATTTATTAAAGACTTTAGAAGCTAATTTTACTCATGTAGTTGTTGATTCACCGCCAGTTGCATCGTTTACTGACGGTGTTTTGATAGCTTCGATGGTTGACGGTGTTATTCTTGTAGTTCACGCCGGAAAAAATTCACGACAAGTTATTAAACGTTCAAAACAATTACTCCAAGATATTGGGGCAAGAATTTTTGGCGTTGTGTTGAACAACGTAAACTTAAAATCGCAGGGAAATTATTATTATCAAAGTTACTATCATCGAGATTATTATAGAACTGAGGATGAAGATTAGTTTTGTTAGAAATGAACAAAGACAAAGTTACTACTGAAAATTTGATTCGCGTTGAGATTGTCGCACCTGTCCATAATAGGTGCGATATTACTTTGCAGTGTCTAAAAAGTCTCTCAAAGCTCGACCAAACCGGTTTAGAAATTCACATTATAATTGTAGATGATGGTTCGACCGATGGCACAAGCGAAGCTGTTTCTAAACAATTTCCGAAAGTTCAGATTATTCATGGCGATGGTTCTTTGTGGTTTACCGGCGGAACAAATCGAGGAATTGAAGCCGCCCTTAAACATAATCCCGACTATGTTTTAACTATTAATGATGACAGTGTTTTCGATTCACAATTTTTAATCAAAATGATTCAAACATCGCAAAAATTTCCTAAATCTATTATCGGATGTTTGCTGTGTTTGTGGGACGAACCACATAAGATTTTTCAAGTTTCACCTCGTTGGGAAACTTTTTCAGGTGGTTGGCGACATTGGTATCAGCAAACTGTCTGGACTGTTCCAACAAAGCCTTGGGAAGTTGATTTAATTGTCGGCAATTGTATTTTATTTCCAGTTGAAGCAATAAAAACATTTGGGTTGATGGATGAAAAAAGGTTTCCGCATTATGGAGATTCAGAATATACACCTCGAATGAGAAAAAATGGTTGGAAACTTTTGATTGAACCACAAGCAAGAATATTTTGTCAGCCAAATAATTTACCGCCATCAATCAGCAAAATGTCGCTGTCAAAAAAGATAAATACATTAGTTTTTGATTTAGGAAATGCACATAGTTTACGACGCCGCTTGTATGGAAATATTTGTGGTGCACCAAGTTCGCTTCAAGGAATTGTTGCTTTTCTCGCCTTCTATGTTCGTTGGATTTTAGGGAATAATATTGAAAGTCAAAAGTGGCTCAAACAAGACGTTGAGCCACCATTATCTCAAACTTTTGCAGATAAAATTATCCATTAGATTAACCTAATGTTTCCAACCAGTAATCAATCATTTCCTCAAGCATTACTTCAAATGTGTATTCAGGTTTCCAACCAGTTGCATTTCTTAGTTTTGTTGAATCGCCTTTAAGATTATGAAGTTCTTCAGGGCGAATAAATCTTTCATTCACACCAACATATTTTGTCCAATCTAAATCTAGTTTTGTAAATGTAAACTCGACTAAATCTTTGACGCTATGTGAAATTCCTGTTGCACAAACAAAATCATCAGGTTTTTCAAGTTGTAGTATTTGCCACATTGCTTTTACATAATCTCTTGCATGACCCCAATCTCGAGTCGCTTCAAGATTTCCTAATTCGAGCTTATCTGTTAAGCCTAATTTGATTCTAACAGCTTCTTTGCAAACTTTATTTGTGACAAAATTTGTTCCGCGACGAGGACTTTCGTGGTTAAAAAGAATTCCATTGCTGACAAATAATTTATAAGCGTTTCGATAATTTCTCGCAATATGATAAGCAAAAACTTTGGAACAACCATAAGGTGAAACCGGATTCATAGGCGTTGTTTCACGCTGAAAACCATCAGAATCAATTGAATTTCCGAACATTTCGGAAGATGAGGCTTGATAAATTTTTGTATCTGGCTTTAATAAACGAACTGCTTCCAAAACGTTTAACGTTCCTAAACCAGTAGCATTTGCTGTATAAATTGGTTGTTCAAAAGATATTCTAACGTGTGATTGTGCGGCAAGATGATAAAGTTCGTCAGGCTGACTTTCTTTCAAAACATAAATCAATGAAGATAAATCAGTAATATCAGCATAATGTAAAGTTATTTTGTCTCTTAAATGCTCAATTCTCGTTGTTTGGGTTTCGGCAACCGAATTACGTTTCAAAATTCCATAAATTTTGTAATCTTTTTCGAGTAAAAACTCTGCTAAATAGCTTCCATCTTGTCCGTTAATTCCTGTAATTAAGGCTTTTTTCATATAAATTGTTAAATATTATTTCTATCTTTGTATAAATTGAATACTTTTCTAATTCCAACATTAAGTGGCGTAAATTCAAATTCAGGCAAAATGTCGAGCATTTTTTTATTACTAACATCTTTGCGGTATTGACCATCAGGCGATGTGTTATCGAAATCAATTTTTACATCAACTCCGCAAGTTTTAACTGCAATTTCAGCAATTTCTTTAATAGTTAAATTTTCATTGTTTGCAACATTAAATGATTCAGAAATATTATTATCAATGCAATATTTAATGACAAATGCCAAATCTCCGGCATACATAAATTGTCTCAGCGGCGAACCGGTTCCAAGTAGGTTTATCTTTCGTTCACCGCTCGCTTCAGCTTTAATAATTTTATTTATCAATGCAGTAACGTAATGACTTTTTTTGTCGTCTATTCTGTCAAATTCACCGTATAAGTTACAAGGAATGAGATAATTGTATTTCAAATTATATTGTTTCCGATAAGCATCAATTTGCACTGCCAAAGATCTTTTTGCAATTGCGTAAGCAAAGTTCGTAATCTCGGGACTTCCCGAATGAATTACAGATTCGTCCATTGGATATTCAAAATATTCTTGCGGATAAATACATGTTGAAAGAATTGCAGTAAAATTATCAACGTTATTTAAACGAGAATATTTTAGAAGCAAGGTATTCATTAGCAAATTTTGTTCAATAAATTCCGCTGGATAACTGATGTTTTCCAGAATTCCACCAACTCTAGCGGCTAAATGTATGATGTGTGTCCAATTTTGGGAACACAAATCTTTAACTTCAGACTCAGATGTTAAATCATAATCTTTGGATGAAATATAAGTTGCATCTGATAGAATTTGCTTGAGATGACTTCCCACTAATCCGGAACCACCAGTAATTAAAACTTTTGACATTTAGAAAAAATACACAATTAGAAATTGTAAGACAAGTTTGTTAAGATGAATCTATTCAAAACTTTGAGATTAGAAGTATTAAAAGAGGAAGTTTGGTAAATGAATAAAGTTAAAATTGGCGATTTGCAAATGACAGATAAACACATTGAAATGGTGTTGGATATTGCAAAAAGTGGACAGTTGACAGAAGGTAAATATTCCAGATTGCTTGAAAAACAAATGGAAGAATTTTTGGGTGTAAAACACGCAATCTTGGTAACAAATGGAACGGTTTCATTACAATTAATTGGACAATATTTAACTCATAAAAAAGGAAAAGGACTTAATGTTTGCGTTCCTGCAATGACATTTCCGGCAACAATTAATGGATTTTTAATTACTGGTCATAACGTTTCTTTGTGTGATATTGGTGAAGATTTGCAAATTGATATTTCTACACTTTCTGAAGCTGAGAAAAAAGAAATTGATGTGATTGTTCCCGTGCATTTAATGGGCTATGCAGCAGATATGGAAGCGATTTGCAGTTATGATTGGACGGTTGTCGAAGATACAGCAGAATCATTCGGAACTCTTTTAAATGGAAAAAAGGCTGGAACCTTTGGTGATTTTGGGAGTTTTAGTTTTTACGTGAGCCATAATATTTGGGCGGGCGAACTTGGAATGGTTACAACGAACGATGATGAAGCAGCGAGCGTGATGAGAAGTATGAAAAATCATGGTCGAACTGGTGACTCGATGAAGTTTTTGCATACTTATGTTGGTTCAAACTACAAAACAACTGAATTTATGGCTGGAATTGGTTATGTAAATCTACAAAATGCCGATGATATTATTTCAAAAAGAAGAAATAATGCACAATTTTTTGCCGACAGCATCACTAATTCAAAACTTAAACCGTTTCCTGTTGACGGAGACTTTAGTCCTTTGGGTTATCCTATTTTATGCGAAAGTGAAGAATATAAAGACTTTATAGTGGGAAAATTGAATGATAAAAATGTAGAAACTCGCGGAATATTTCCAAATTTAGCAAATCAAGTTGCTTATAGCGGAATGTTTGATTCAGAAAAATATCCAATTGCGAACCGTATGGAACAGACTGTTTTTTATATTGGAATACATCAATATTTAACTCAAAACGATCTAGATTTAGTTGTCAACGTAATCAATAATAACTAAATAAAGTAAAAATAAACTAATAACTAATTTGAATTCATCAACTCCAAAACATTCTAAACAAATACTTTATGTTTGGGACTATCTCGAATGGGGAGGAGTTCAGATTTATTTTCTTTCACTGATGCGTCAAGTTTCGAAGTTTTATAATGTTAAAGCAATTCTGCCATTAAATTCTGAAAAAAAATTACTTAGTTATTTAGAGTCCAACAATGTTGAATTTGTATTCTTTGAATCGAAACTTGATTTTTCTCCTGCAAAAGGTTTTTTAAAAAAAATAATTAGAAAGTTTAGTAATTTTATTTGTAATTATAAACTCATACTATCTTTGGAGAAACAAGATTTGAAAAACTCAATTATTCAAATTGACGTAACACCTTGGACTAACTTTCTGCTTTTGTTATATTTATCGTTGAGAACAAATGTGTTTTTAACTTTCCACACTCCTTTACCAAAAATTTCAAACGCAAGAAAAGTTTTATGGAAAATAAAATTTTCAATCTTTTCGCGAATTAAAAACATTAATTTTTCTGCCTCAAATTATGAGGTAAAAAAGAGCTTGTCTGAGTTTCTAACTGAAAAAAAGTTTTCACAGATTCAAATTATTTATCCGAGTTTCAATAATATTGAGATAAATAAGATTCAAAATGTTGCACAATCTCGCGAGGAAATTGCAGTTAAATATGATTTTGATTCTAATAAATTTTGGCTGTGCAATGTTGGTCAATTTATTGACCGCAAAGGTTGTTGGATATTACTTGAAACACTAAAAGAAATAACAAAAACCAATAAGAATATTTTTTGTTATTGGCTAGGAACCAAGGATATTTCAACTGAAACAAAATCTTTAATTAAAACTTACGGTCTTGATAATCACTTTCGCTTTCTTTCTTCGAATGAAATTGGTGACTCGCGGGAAGATTTACTTAATCTTCTAAATGTTTCAGATTTATTCGTAATGCCAAGCCTCGAGGAAGGGTTACCAGTTGCATTAATTGAAGCATTTGCATTAGGAAAATGTTGCGTTGCTTCAAATATTAACGCAATTCCGGAGGCAATAAGAGACAACGAAACAGGAATTTTAGTTGATGCTAATAATGTTACAAAGCTTTGCAAAGCAATCCAAAATATTATTGAAAACAAAAAGTTACGGCAAAGTTGTGAATTAAATTCAAAAAAATTCGCTCTTGATAATTTTGACGAAGAAAGAAATGGCAAAATTATGCTTAGTGAATATCAAAAATCTTTTAATGAAAGTTGAACCACAAAACAGTTTATCTAAAAGCACATTTTTTAATTTAGCTTCTTGGATTTTACCAATTCTGATCGGTTTTATTTCAACACCGATTATATTGTCACGAATTGGCGACAAAAAGTATGGGCTTTTTATGCTGATTTTAGGTTTTGTCAGCTATTCATTTACCTTTAATATTGGTCGAGCTGTTACAAAATTTGTAGCAGAAGAAAACTATAACGACAACAACAACAATATTTGGAATATAATTTCTGCAACACTATTTGTTAATTTATTTGTTGGAATGACCGGATTTATTGTCATCAGTTTAACAACCAATTATCTTGTCAATAATCTTTTTTTGATAGACGAAAGTTTAAGAGAAACAGCAAAACTTGGGTTCTATGTCGCAGGTTTTACTGTTTTGATCACAATGTTGAGTCAAGTTTTTAGTGCAATTTTACAAGGCGTTCACCGGTTTGATATTTTTTCTTCAACAACAATTTTGTCTAGTGTTTTCCTTGCTTTAGGAAATATTCTTTTAGTTTTTATTAATCAAGGTATTGAAATTTTATTAATTTGGAATCTTTTAGTTATCTTGTTTAGCGGTGTTTGTTTTTTCTCATATTCACGAAGATATTTTAAGATTATCAATTTTAAAATTGATTTCAATATTCTTAAAAAAATTGTGCTTTATAGTCTTGGTGTTTCTGCTTATCAGTTATTTGCAAATATTTTGCTTTTATTTGAGAGAAGCTGGATTACACGTAATTTTGGTGAAGAAAGTCTCACATATTATGTTGTTCCAATGACTTTGGGTATTTATATTCAATCATTTGTTGCAAGTTTGACATTAGCTATTTTCCCGATTGCCAGTAAAGCAAATGCTGATAAAAATGATCAAAAAATACTTCAAATATATAAAACAACTACAAAAGTTGTTTGTGCGATTGTCTGTTTTTTATGTGTAACTGCGATTGCTTCAAACAAACTTTTTTTAACACTTTATGTTGGAAAAACGATTGCCGAAAAATCTTCAGATTTATTAATAATTCAAGTCATAACCTTTAGCTTGATTGCTATTGCGGTAGTTTCTTGGATGTTAGTTGAAGGAGTTAAAAATGCTTATTTTAACGCATTTCAGAGTTTTCTTTGGCTATTTATTGCAGTGCCGGTAATGATTTACTTAACAAAAGATTTTGAAACTTACGGTATTGCAGTTGGTAGATTAATTGGTGTCTCAATTATTCCGATAACAATTTTAATATCTGAAAAATGGATTTTTGGAAAGGTTTTATGGGCTTTCTGGGCAAAATCTATTGTTTGTCTTATATTTGCATCATTCGGAATGTTTATTTTAGAGAAATTTATGTTTCAAGGAAGTATTAATTCGTGGTTTCGTTTAATTTTCGGCTCTTTATTTGGGTTGTTGAGCTTTGCGATAACTTTGTTAGTGTTGCGGTTTTTCACACAAAGTGAACTTTATTGGATGAGAAATATCGTCAAATACTAATGATTGAAAAAAAAACAATTTTAATAACCGGAGGTTTTGGCTTTATTGGTCAAAATCTTTTGTTGGCTCTTAAAAAGTTAAATTACAAAGTAGTAGTTACAACCAGAAATGTTAAAAAAAATAATTTAAAAACCATAAATGATATTAGTATTATTGAACTCGATTTTACTTATAAAGTAGATGTTTTAGAAATATTAAAAAAAGTAAAACCTAATATTATTGTCCATTTAGCAGGGACAATTGGACGAAACGAAACACTTGAGTTTGTTGATAATATTAATTTTATATTTACGAAAACTCTGCTCGAAGCAGCAAATAGAATTAATATAGAAAAAATAATTTTATTCGGAAGTGCTGATGAATATGGCTATCAAAATTCGCCTGCAAATGAGAATTTTGCTGTAAATCCTATTTCTCCATACGCAGTTTCTAAAACAAAAGCTAATGATTTTGCTTTAAATTTATTCGCAAAAGAGCAATTACCTGTTGTTATTTTAAGACCTTTTACCAGCTACGGTTTTTTTCAGCCTAAACAGATGTTTCTGACACAAGCAATTGAATCTGCACTTTTAAATAATACCTTTGAAATGACAGATGGAATTCAAACACGCGACTATATTTTTATTAATGATATTGTAAGTGCTGTTTTTGCAACTATTAACACAGATAATATTAATGGTGAAATTTTTAATATAGGAACCGGGAAAAGCACGGCTTTGGCTGAAATTGCAAGAATAATTTGGAACAATACTGAAGCAAATAGTAAATATTTAAGAATAGGAGCAAGAAAATCTAACATTTCAGAGCTTCATAACACTTGTGCAAACATCGAAAAGGCAAGAAAAATGTTAAACTGGAATCCGTCCGTTTCGCTTGAGAACGGATTAAAAATAACAATTGATTGGATGAGAAATAGTTTGCATGAGCGAAAAATTTGAATTAATTCAAAGAGTAGATTATCTTAAAAAACTTTGTAAAGGAAAAAAAGTGTTGCATCTTGGCTGCACAAATTATCCTTATACAGAACATTCACTTGAACATAACTCATTATTGCATCTTGAGTTAGGTGAAATTGCTAGTGAACTTTGGGGCTTTGATTTTGATCAACGAGGTTTAGATATTTTGACTCAGAGAGGTATTAAAAATCTCTATCGGGCTGATCTTGAAAAACTTGAGGATGTAGATTTAAACGAAACTTTCGATGTAATAATTGCCGGCGAAATGATTGAACATTTATCTAATCCTGGACTATTTTTGCGTGGCATAAAACGATTTATGAATAGTGACACAAATCTTGTAATTACTACGATAAATGCTTATTGCGGAATGCGTTATGCAATTTACGCACTTCGCGGAAATCGTGGGACAAACGAACCTGTTCATCAAGATCATGTTGCATATTATTCTTATTCTACACTTCGCTTAATTGTTAGTCGTGAAGATTTAGCTGTCCATAAATTTACTTTTTACGACATGGGAACGGAGCATCGTCCTCATCAAAAATGGATTTGGAATTTGGCAAATGATATTAGTGTTAAGTTTGCACCACAATTATCAGATGGAATTATTGCTGAGTGTCGTTTAATTAGTTAGTTAAAATGCAGAGAATTGAGGAAATAAATTTTAGAGGGCAAGATAAACGTTTAGGAATTTTGATTCCTGTTTTGGCGTTGTGGGCGATTGTAATTGTTATCGGACTTATTTGGTTTTTGTTAGACACAGATTTATCAAAAAGTTTTCCTCAATATTATCTTTTTCCATGGGTTTTACTTACGGCACTATCAATTGCAATCCCTAATTTATATTTAATTAAAACTAAGAAATTCAATTTTTTTCATCCTCTAACTTTTGCAGCTTGGTCATATTTTATTCCGGCATTTGTCATTGGTGGCTTAATTCTCTCAACAGGCATATCGGAACCGTGGTTTATGTCGTTAGTTAGCGATGCACAATATAATTTGCCATTAACTATGGTGTATGTTTCGCTAGGATATTTAGGATTATCTGCAGGTTTTTTCTTTCCTTTTTCGAATAAATTGGGAAATAAAATCGGTGAAATGTTACCAAATTGGGATTGGCAGCCAAATCAAATTGCATTTCCTGCACTCGGTCTTTTATTAATCGGATTAGCCAATACTGTTTTAGCTTTTGTTGTTGGAATATTAGGTTTTCAAAGATCAGAAGAAATTGGGACTTACGATGGATCGTTGTTTTTATTAACTTTATTGTGGTTTGAAGCAGGTTTTGTTCTTTGTTTATGGATTTTTAAATCAAAGCAATTAAATATAAACCATTATTTTGTCATCGGTATATTGGTATTTGTGACCCTAAGTAAAGCTGCGTTTCAAGGAAATCGCTCAAGTCTTTTACAAGTTTTCTTTCTGGTTGCAATGGCATATGTTTTTTCCGGAAAAAAAATTACAGCCAAACACGGAGTTTACGGTTCATTTTTTCTTGTTATTGCACTTTTAATTGGAATGGTTTATGGAACTACTTTTAGAAGTGTTAAACAAACTGAATCAAGAGTTAGTATTGATCAATATAGCGAATATGTTTTCACCGCTGTTGGCTCAGTTTTCGAACAAGATTTAAGTGCAAATTTACTGCAAGGGTTTAATGCAATTGCAGAAAGGCTCGAGTCTGTAAGTTCACTCGCGGTTGTAGTTGCAACACATGAACAACTTCAACCATATGAAGAAAGCTATGGTTTAGACAACAATATCGTTAAAGATAGTTTGATTTTTTTTATACCAAGAATATTGTGGCAAGATAAACCGGTTGCTTCTGAATCTCACAGATACGCCGATTTGTATTTTAACTTTAGCGAAAATTCTTTCGCTGTTACTCCAATGGGAGACTTATTGCGTAACTTTGGTCCCTTTGGAGTTCCAATTGGAATGATGCTTTTAGGTTTTTTTCTCCGTGTAGTTTATACATCTTTAGTTGAGGTTAAAACTGACTCTATTTGGCGATTAACGATGTTTTATATGCTTTTAACTACAGTTTCTTACGAAGGATTTTACAGCACAATTATTCCATACTTATTTAAATACGGAACTGTCGCTTTTCTTGGAATTTTATTTATTCAGTTTTTCGTGTGGCAATCAAAGCGTGGTTTGAGAAACTAAAAGTCTTACATTATGGAAATTACAGTTTTTACAAATGGTTGTTTTGATATTTTGCATGCTGGTCATGTCGATTTACTTAATCGTGCAAAATCATTGGGCACAAAATTGGTTGTCGGAATTAATAGTGACGATTCGGTCAGGCAAATAAAAGGATTTTCGCGTCCAATTGTTGAGGAAAAAGAACGTGCTTTAATGCTTTTGGCACTTGAAGCAGTTGATGAAGTTAGAATTTTTGATGATTCAACTCCGCAAAAGCTAATTGAAGAAATTAAACCAAATATTTTAGTAAAAGGTGGCGATTGGAAAGTTGAAGAAATTGTCGGTGCAGATTTTGTAACTAAAAATGGTGGAAAAGTTTTTTCTTTGCCTTTAAAAGATGGATTTTCAACAAGTTCAATGATTGAAAAAATTCAAAATAAAACAAAGGATAATTCCCAAAAAATAATTACAGAAAACACAATTACTAATTCACTAAAAGAACATTTATCAATTTTTGAAACATTACTAAGTCAAACTGAATCAATTGAAACTACTGCCAATATTATTGTTAATGCGTTAAAAAATGGAAATAAAATACTTCTTTGCGGAAATGGTGGAAGTGCGGCTGACGCACAACATATCGCAACTGAAATTACAGGTAGGTTTGAAGTTGAACGAAATGGTTATCCGGCAATATCATTAACAACTGATAGTTCTGCTTTGACGGCGATAGCAAACGACTATGGATTTGAAAAAGTATTTTCCAGACAAGTTGAAGCAATAGCCAAAAAAGACGACGTTGTCATCGGCATTAGCACGAGTGGAAATTCTCCAAATATAATTGCCGCAATTATGTCTGCTAGAGAAATAGGTTGTAAAACTATTGGTTTAACTGGCGAAACTGGAAAAAAACTTGCGTCCTTATGTGATTCTAGTGTTTTGGTTCCAAGTTCCAGAACAGCAAGAATTCAAGAAGCACATATCACTATTGGACATTTGTGGTGCGAAATAGTTGACAAAAATTTACAATGAAAATGCCTGATTTCTTAAATGTAAAAGTTTTAGTTATCGGTGATGTGATGCTTGACCGATATATTTACGGTTCAGTAAATAGAGTTTCACCTGAAGCTCCGGTTCCTGTTGTTCAGCTCCAAGAAACAATACTTTCAGTTGGTGGTGCAGCAAATGTGGCAGCCAATATTGTCGGACTAGGTGCAAAAGTTTTTCTTGTCGGAATTATTGGTGATGATATTGAAGCAACAGAAGTTACATCAGCTTTATTGAAAATTAATATTTCTCCCGATAATATATTTAAAAAAATTGGAAGAAAAACAACAGTAAAAACTCGTGTTATTGCCCAAAACCATCATATTGTCAGAATTGATCAAGAAACGACAGAAAAATTATCTGAAGCGGACGAAAAGATTGTTTGGTCAAAAGTTCAACTATTAATTGAAAAATCCTCAATTGTAATTATTTCTGACTATGCAAAAGGCTTGTTGAGCGATAATTTAATAGCTTTAATAATTTCAAAATGTAATGAAACTTCAAAGAAAATAATTGTTGACCCGAAAGGAAAAGATTTTTTTAAATACAGAGGTGCAACAATTTTGACGCCAAACCGAAAAGAAGCCTTTGAAGCTCACAAAACAAATGAAATTAAAATTGAAATTGTCGGAAAAAATTTAATTGCAGATAACAATTTGTCTTCTTTGTTAATAACAGAAGGTGAAGATGGAATGACTTTTTTTCAGAAAAATGAAAAACCAATTAAATTTTCGTCTGTTGCGAGAAAAGTATTTGATGTAACCGGAGCAGGAGACACAGTAATTGCAACTTTAAGTGTTGCCTTAGGTTTTGGTATGGATTTAATTGATTCCGTTAGACTTGCTAATACGGCGGCTGGCTTAGTTGTTGAAAAAGTTGGCACTACAACAATCGAGCTAAAAGCATTGCAAAATGTTAATTAAAGCATCTAAGTATGAAAGTATTGTTCATTGAAAGGAGTCCAACAACTACAGTAAGTCTCGAAAAAGTTTTTCGTGAAGTCGCTCAACAGCTTACCGAAAAGGGAATTGAAGTAGAATTTCAACAAATGCCATTTGGAAATAATCTTTTGGGAATTATTAAAAATCTTCTTTTTTTTAAGCCCAAAAAAGCAGATATTTTACATATTACCGGACATATTCACTATATTGCTTTGAAATTACCAAAATATAAAACAGTGCTTACTGTCCACGATTTGAGAATTCTTCACGATAGAAACGGAATTAGACGTTCGATAATAAAATATCTTTTTTTTGATTTACCTATAAAACACTTGAAATATTTAACTGCTATATCAACGGCGACAAAACTCGAATTGATACACGAGACAAAATGTGATGAAAGCAAAATTTCTGTAATTGAAAATCCGGTTTCAAAAGTTATCAATGAAATAAAACTTAAAGAGTTTAATCAAACAAATCCAGTTATTCTACAAGTTGGAACCGCACTACATAAAAATATACCAAATCTGATAACTGCTTTAAAAGGAATTAATTGCACACTTAAAATCGTTGGTAAACTTGAGTCGAAACTTGTTGAATTGTTAAGATATACAAGTTATGAAAACGTTTACGACTTAAATGAAGAAGATATGCAAAAGGCTTATTCCGACGCTGACATTGTTTCGTTTTGCTCAACATACGAAGGCTTTGGGTTACCAATAATTGAAGCACAGATGTTCGGTAAACCGCTTATTACAAGCAAATTGAGTCCGATGAAAGAAGTCGCTGGAGAAGGTGCTTGTCTAGTTAACCCATTGGAAGTAGAAAACATCAGGTCTGCAATATTACAAATTATTTCTGATGAAAGTTATCGAAAAGCATTGATTTTACAAGGCTTTAACAATCTAAAACGTTTTGACTCAGCAAAAATTGCACAAAAATATATTGATTTATACAAGGAAATCGCAATTAATTAAATGGAAAAAAATAAGATTTTAGTTTTTTGCGATTATTATCTACCTGGCTATAAAAGCGGCGGCGGAATGAGAACAATCGCAAATATGATTGATCGTTTGGGCGACAGTTACGACTTTTATGTTGTTACACGCGACCACGATGGTCCGTTTGATAGAAATCCTTATAATTCAATTAAATATGATGAATGGAATAAGATAGGAAACGCAAATATTTCTTATCTAAAGAAAAATGACTTAACATTTTCAAAATTTAGAGAATTTATTGAACAAATAAATCCATCGTCAATTTATTTAAACAGTATTTTTGGAAAACCTACAAGGATTGTATTATTTTTAAAAAAATTAGGATTTATAAAACAACCTATTATTCTTGCTCCTGAAGGCGAGCTTTCAACAGGTGCGATTTCCAATAAATGGTTTGTTAAAAGATCCTACATAAATTTAAATCGAACATTAAATCTTTATAATAATATTATTTGGAAAGTTTGTTCTGAGATTGAAATGAAAGAAGTTGAAGGAATAAAAGGAAAACTAGGCAAGATATTTATTGCACCAAATATGTCGCCCAAAATTATTCTTCCTAATTTTCAGCAAAATAAAAAACCTCAAAAACATAAAGGCGAAGCAAAATTAGTGTTTTTGTCACGTTTTGCTCGAAAGAAAAACTTCAAGTGGTTTCTCGAGAATATATCGCAAGTCACAGGACAACTTAATGTTGATATAATTGCACCTATTGAAGATGAAGTTTATTGGCAAGAATGCTTGAAGTTAATTGAAGAACTTCCCAATAATATTTCTATTCAACACATTGGTTCAATTCCTTATGAAGAAGCTCTAGAAAAGCTCGTTGATTATCATTTTTTTCTTTTGCCTACACTTGGTGAAAATTTTGGTCACGTTTTTATTGAAGGACTTTCTGCAGGTTGTCCAATTATCGCAAGTGACAGAACTCCTTGGTTAAATCTTGAAGAAAAGGGAATTGGTTGGGACATTCCGCTTGAAAATCCAAATCTTTGGCTTGAAAAACTAAATTATTGTCTCAATATGGAACAAACTGAGTATTCAAAGTTATCAGAAAAATCTCGAAATTATGCAGTAAGTTGGTTATCTGACAGCAAATTAGCTGAATCTACTGAAGCAGTTTTAAAATTTAGCATTGAAAATACTTTAATTTAAATTATGAAAATATTGGTTTTAGGTGCATTTGGAATGCTGGGACATAAACTTGTTCAAGTTCTAGGTGATAATCATGAAGTTTGGGCAACTGCACGAACCTCTGAACAAATTAACATTAAAAAAAAACGTCTTTTATTTAATGTAAATGCAGAGTCAATTGAAACAGTTCGTGATGCAATTATCAAAGTTAAACCTGATGTAATAGTTAATGCAATTGGTATAATTAAACAAATGGAGTCATCGAAAAATATTGTAAAAGCACTGAGAATTAATTCAATATTTCCTCATTTAGTTAATGAAATTGCACTAGAAATAGGTGCAAGATTTATAACAATCAGCACAGATTGTGTGTTTTCAGGTGAAAAAGGCAATTATTCTGAAAATGATATTCCAGATGCAATTGATGTTTATGGAAAGAGTAAAAACTTAGGCGAAGTTGTTGACGGAAATGCTTTAACGATTCGAACGTCGATTATAGGTCACGAATTAGAAACCTCACACAGTTTGTTAAACTGGTTTCTTTCTAATACCGGCGGAACTGTTAAAGGCTTTAAAAATGCGATTTTTTCTGGATTTCCAACAATAATTCTCTCGCAAATTCTTTCAGAAATTATTGAAAAACATCAAAATTTACGTGGACTTTATCATATTTCGAGCGATCCAATTAACAAATTCGACTTGTTGATTTTAATCAAAGAATTTTATCAAGCTAATATTGAGATAATTGAAGATAAAACATTCTGTATAGATCGTAGCCTAAATTCACAAAAATATAGAGAAACTGCCGGTTTTACGCCAAAGAAATGGAGAGAAATGATTGAAATTATGGCAAAAGATAAAGGAAATCAAATATGAAAGTGATGACAATTTTCGGAACGCGACCTGAGATAATTCGGTTGAGTTTGATTATGAGATTATTAGACCAAAATTGCGAACACACAACCGTTCACACAGGTCAAAATTATGATGAAAGTTTGAGTGATATTTTTTTAAGAGATTTAGAAGTTAGACAGCCAGATGTTCATCTCGGAATTGTTTCTAAGAGTTTTGGAGACCAAGTTGGACAAATTTTATCTAAAACAGACGAACTTTTAAACGTATATAAACCTGACAAATTAGTTTTGTTAGGAGACACAAATAGTGCTTTGACAGCTATAGTTGCTGCTCGAAAAGGAATTCCCGTTTTTCATCTCGAAGCTGGAAACCGTTGTTATGATAATCGAGTTCCTGAAGAAGTAAATCGACGAATAATTGACCACTCAAGCGATTTTTTGTTGCCTTATACTGAAAGAAGTAAGGACAATTTAGTTCGTGAAGGAATTGAAAGAGAGAGAATTTTTGTAACTGGAAACCCAATTAAAGAAGTTTTAGACCATTTTTCTGACAAAATTGATGCGAGCGATGCTTTAAATCAATTTAAAGTAAAGCCTTATGAATACTTTTTAGTAACATTACATCGTTCTGAAAATGTTGATGAACCAAAACGCTTGAAACAAATTTTTGAAACTTTTTGCGAAGTTGTTGAGAAATTTGATAAACCAATGCTGATAACTGTTCATCCACGAACAGCCGCAAAACTTAAAGAATTTGGCTTAAAACCAGAATCAAGTAAGATTAAATTGTTGCAACCATTAGGTTTCTTTGATTTTGTCAGACTTGAAAAAAATGCACTTGCTGTGCTGACTGATAGCGGAACGGTTCAAGAAGAATGTGCAATTTTTGGAATTCCAAATGTTACTTTACGAGATGTGACCGAACGACCTGAGACAATTGAATGCGGAAGCAATATTTTAAGCGGTGTTGAAACCGAGACTGTTTTACGATCAATGCAATTAGCATTATCTCAGATCGCAAATTGGCAAGCTCCCAAAGAATATTTGGCAGAGAATGTTTCTCAAATTGTTAGCAGGATCGTTTTAGGAAGATCAAATCAGAGAAAATATAGTTGATAGTTTTATGAAAATACTAATTTTCTCGCAATATTATTATCCGGAAGCCGTGCCAAAAACTGCAGAACTTGCCGAATCATTATATAAAAGAGGTCACGAAGTTTCTGTCGTAACAGGATTTCCCCATTATCCTGGTGGAAAATTGTTTGATGGATACAAACTTTCAATTTATAAACGAGAAGTTATAAACCAAATTTCTGTTTTACGGTGTTTTGAATATCCTTATCATGGTGAAAAACCTATTTTACGGATGATAAATTATCTTTCATTTATGATTTCAGCACCTTTTGCGGCTTTTTTTACGCCAAAATTTGATGTTATTTATGTTTGGCATCCACCTTTAACTGTTGGTGTTGCTGCTTGGATTTTCGCAAAATTGAAAGGAATTCCCTTTGTTTATGACGTTCAGGACATATGGCCTGATTTTGTTGTTTTGTCTGGAATGATGAAAGAGGGCAAAGTTGTTAGAGTTTTAAGACGACTTGAGAAGTTTGTTTACTCGAAAGCTACGCAACTAATTGTGGGAACAAATACAGCTAAACAAAATCTTCTCGGAAAATCCGTCGATACTGATAAAATTTCTGTTTTACCAAATTGGATTGATGAAGAAATATTTGAGGATTTATCAGAAACACAACGGAATGTAGCAAGAAGAAAACTAAATTGGGAAGAGAAATTTGTCTTTTTATTTGCCGGAAATATCGGAATTGTACAAGGATTAGAAACAATTATAGATGCAGCTGAAATATTGAAAGATAATCAACATATTAAAATTGTTTTTGTTGGAGATGGAACTGATAAAGTAAGATTAACGAAAATTGTTGATGAAAAAAAACTTGAAAACGTTGAGTTTTTAGGTAGAATGCCTTTGGAAGAAATGCCTGAACTAATGTCAGCAGCTGATTGTTTGCTTGTTCATCTTAAAGATTCTGGTCTTTCGCAGTATGTAATTCCCTCAAAAATAATGGCTTATTTAGCCAGTGGAAAAACTATTTTGATTGCTATGAATGGAATTGCTGCAGAATTAGTTTTAAAAGCCGAAGCCGGATTTGTTTGTGAACCTGAAAATGCATCTAAACTAGCAGATGAAATGATAAAAATATCGGCAATGAATGAATTTGAATTAAACGAATTTGGACAAAATGGCAAGAAATACTTAAGAGCTAATTTTGCAAAAGAAACCGTTATTTCTCAATATGAAGAACTTTTAGTAAGGATTGGAAGTGGAAAATAAATCTAAAAAATGTCTTGTAACCGGAGCGACCGGAGTTGTTGGTATTCCACTTGTGATGGAATTATTAAAACAAGGTCATCAAGTAAAAGTTTTAGTTCGAAATGTTGTTGATTTTTTTCCCGCTGATGCAGAACAAATTGTCGGTGATTTATTAGACGAAAACTCACTTCAAAAAGCTACGCAAAATTGTGATTGGGTTTTTCATCTTGCTGCAAAACTTCATATAAATAATCCTACTGAAAATTTAGCTAACGATTATCGTGAAATAAATATTGATGCAACGAGAAAATTATTAGAATTTTCTAAAAATGCCGAGAAATTTATTTTTTTTAGCACAATTAATGTTTATGGCGAGTCGATAAGCTCAAAGATTTTTGATGAAACTGATGAATTAAAGCCTTCTGGGCTATATGCCGAATCAAAATATGCGGCTGAAAAACTTGTTTTATTACAAAAAAACGGAATTGTTTTACGACTAGCAGCAGTTTATGGCTCAAGAATGAAAGGTAATTATCTCTCCGTTTTATCTTTAATTAGAAAAGGAATTTTCGTTTTTATTGGCGAAGGAAAAAATCGTCGCACACTAATTCATCATCACGATGCTGCACGAGCTGCTGTTTTTATTGCCGAAAAAAGTAAAAACAGTAGTCAAATTTACAATGTTTCTGATAATAAAATTCATACATTTCGAGATATTGTGGAAAATATTTCAAAAGTAATCGGTAAAAATCCACCGAAAATACAAATTCCGGTTTCTGTTGCGAGGTTTATTTTCAGAATTATTGATAAGTTTTCTAGCGTTTCTGGAAAAAAATTACCAATCAGTTCAGAACTACTTATTAAACTATTAGAAGATATGGCTGTCAGCTCTGACAAATTAAAGAGTTTGGGTTTTGAACCTGAGTTTAATTTAGAAAATGGTTGGCGAGAAGTTATCGGAAAATGATGTCAATTAGTGAAATTTTTAGTCTTATTATAGTTTTTATACTGAGTTTTTTTGGTGTAGAAATTTTTCGTCGTTGGTGTATAAAACATGAAATTTTTGATATTCCAAATGATAGAAGCTCGCATACAACTCCAACTGCTCGTGGCGGTGGAATTATAATCGTTGCACTTTCTCTCGTCTTTTATATAACTTACGAATTAATTTATGGAAATATCAATTGGTATTATGTTGCCGGTGCTTTAATTATTGCAATTATTAGCTGGCTTGATGATTTAATATCAATTCGTTCAATTTGGAGATTTGCTGTTCATTCTCTTGCTGCATTTGTCGCTATTTTCGGAATTGGCAATATTCATTTTGATATTTTTTATTTGGATCAATTTGCTTGGCTTCAGATGTTAATTACATTTGTTTGGATTGTATGGCTAACAAACGCTTATAATTTCATGGACGGAATTGATGGAATTGCAGCAACTCAAGCAATTACTGCTGGAATCGGTTGGTTTTTGTTTGGCTTTTATACCAATGAAACATCAATTTCATACTTTGCTGCTGTTTTAGTTACAACAAATTTAGGATTTATATTTCATAATTGGTCGCCGGCGAAAATTTTTATGGGCGATGTCGGAAGTGCTTTTCTTGGTTACACTTTCGCTGTTATCCCGCTTTTATTTATTGAAAACAATTCAGTAAAAAATACTTTTACTTTTGCGATTTTTGCTGTTTTTTTATTTTTATTTGACTCAATTCTTACTTTTTTGAGAAGAGTTATTAATCGCGAAAAATTTTGGGAAGCACATCGCTCTCATATTTATCAAAGACTAGTAATTAGTGGATTCTCTCATCAAAAAGTTACTTTATTGTATGGGGTTTTATCGTTTATAGTAATCGGTATCTACTTTCTTATTGTTAATTTACGATAAATTGTTGACGCTAAACTCGCGGTGTTTCCATCTTGCGGCAACATTCTTTTAAAAATTGCTTTTACTTGAGAAGGAATTCTAAATCTATCGTCAAATGATGTGTTTGTTTCAATTGCTGATTGAATAGGATTTGGCGGAAATCTTTTGCGAATCTGCTGAATGAAGATTTTAGGTGATTTAAATGAACCTACAAGAGATCTGAGATGAATATCACTTTTCCACTCATATTCAACAGTTTCGAAAATCCATTTGGGAATAAAGTTTGGTTGTTTAATTTCGTTAGCAAAGGGTAAATCGTCAATCGGAAGTTCAAGATAATAATGTGCAAGACCAATTGCGGTCAAAACCCATTTACGGCGAATCGGTGATACAACATTTAAACATTTTTCCCAATCAAACGTTTCTGGTCGATTGGAGACTGCGTAATAGATATCCCAAAGTTTATCTTTTCTAGTACCACCATCGTTGAGCCAGTGAGCTGCAAGAATCCGAAGATGATCTTCGGGACAAACTACTCTGATTTCGTATCCATTAATTAGTTTTTTTAACTCCGAATTTGCAAGAAGTTGTTCGTATGAAAGTGTGTCATGATTTCTTGCTCCATTATGTAAATCAACTTCTGGAAACAATTTATCTGTAAGTTTTATTAAATGAAAATATTTTGTAGGTGGAACAATCAAATCAATATCACCAAAATATCTAAATTTGTCAGAAGAATAATTTTTGGAAGCAAGCCAGCCTTTTATTAAAAGTGGTTCAACATTATTTATTCTAAGATATTCAAACGTTTTTTTTATAATATTTGCATTCTCACACTCGTATAAAAAATGTTCTTTTGTATTCATCATATAACAGTAAAAAGGCTCTCCGTATAAAAACACAGAGAACCTTTAACAAATCAAATTAAAGATAAACTAAGGAACACAAACGTTGGCTGTGCAAGTACAAGGCGGCACATTACCTGGAATTCCTGCACAAGCAGCTGTATTTGAACAAGCTCCCGAACAAACACCTTGTGGTGCATCCTGAGCATTCAAAGAAAGTGAAGCAACGATTGGGAAAACAGCAACTGCCAATCCAACTCTTTTAATAACTTCACGTCTTGACAGACCATCAAATCTAGATTCGACTTTAACTGTTTCATCAAGAAGACTATCTTTTTTCAATTGGTCGATTGCCAACCAAACAAAATCTTCATTGTAAGCAACTTCAAATTTCTTTGCTACAAGTTTTGAAATGTCTGAAACAGTTTTTGAACCGTCACAGTTTTTCCAGATATATGAAGCTGTTTCATTCAAGCAATAGGCTTTTTGAGCTTCGTTGTCATAAATCAATAATTCACCCGGTGTTTCTTGAACCGCGATGTTTTTTGTTCTCGCTTTGATAATAGTTTTGTTAGACATTTTCTCTCCTCTAAAAATAATTTTTACTCTATTTGCTTTGGACTTAAAACATTCATTAAAGATAATAATCAGATCATCGAATGTCTTAAAAAGTAGAGCATTGCAATATGGTGAAAAATAGCAAAATTCAAGTGCTAATTTCGTAAGACCTTAAAAATTGCTTTACGAAACGAGACGAGTCTCCCCTATTACTCTGGAGAATCATAGCCGTTTTTATTGTATTATGCAAGACTCGAATTGTGAATTCGGGATTATTTTTACCATTGAATGCGTGAGGTAAAAGTTCAAAAACTGCCCTTGCTTGTGATAATTTTTGCGGATTCCAACGCGAATTTTTAACAAATTTAGTGATAAGAACAAAATCAATTTTTAAGGGTTTGATAGAAATCTCTCCTCCTAATGATTCAACTGACACTTCAGTTTGTTCATAGCTGCCTGGTTTTCGCATTGAAATAGTTTTAGGGAACGGATACAAATAACCATTTTCTGAAATTACTGCATACTCATCGGAATAATATTTTGCACCTTGTTTGACAAAAGCTGCAGTCAAAGTTGATTTACCAGAGTAACTATCAGCCGGAAAAATAATAGCTTTATCCTTATAACTCACTGCACCGGCATGCAGAATTATATATTTTTCATTTCTAGCTGCATTAAAAGCTCCAAGCATGTCTGATAGAAACTCAAGATTTTCTTCGAATGTAGAATAACCATTTTGATACTTTAATTTTGTGACAAGTTTGTCATAAAAGAAAAAAACCGTTTTTTGATCAGAGGTTTGAGTGAGATAAATTTCAAATTGAATTTCTAGACCTTTAATATTGTTTTTACTCACTATTTCAAAGTTTCCGGGCATATTGTCTCGAAGAGAATTAAGATATTCGAGTTTTGTGGTATGAATTCTGATAAAATATTCATAACAAACACATATAAGCGAATCGTCCCAATTTATTGCTTGTAAATGTTCTTTGGTTACGTCAGTAGTTTTTAGATTGAGTAAATTCATAAATCAAAAAGTAAGATGTTATGATGATAAATTATTCTTGAAAAAAAAAACAATTTAGTTATGGTCAATAATTTTTACTCTTTGCTTTTAGAAACTATTACAAGAAACAGTTGTGTTTCACTTTTCATGAATGATTCATTACTTTCATCAGAGCATTTTGAAGAAACCGAATCACATTCCAAAGATTTGTTAGCAAAGATATCTTCTTTATTAAAATCTAACACCATTTTTATAAAAGATTTTTCATATATTTGTGTGATAAACGGACCAGGAAGTTTCACCAGTATTCGGGTTGGTATTTCAACAGCTTTGGGGCTTGCAAAAGCACTCAGAATACCAATTATCGGCGTAAATCTTTCTGAAGTTCTTAAAGAATGTAAAGTTTCTGGCTCTGATATTGTTTATTTGTTAGTTGGCAAAACCCAAGTTATTTCTGAGCAAACTGATGTTGAGAATATTAAAAAAATCAAAATTACTGATATTAAAAGCGTTTTAAATTCTATTAAAAACGAGACAAATGCAGTTTTTCGTGTTGATAAAAGTCTATATTCTATTATCAATCAAGAACTTACAGAAATACCTTCTAATGTTTTTGTACTTGATAAAATATCTGATATTGCAGGGAAGTTGGCTTATGACAAATTTATCAAAGGGAACATTTCTGAAATAAAACCTGATTATTTGGAGTTCCAAAATGTCTAGTGAGTGGTTTGAAGTAAGAAAATTATCTACCCAAGATGTTTCACAAATTTTATTAATTCAAGCAGAGTCAAATTTAAGTTATTGGAGTGAAGATTCTTACAATGAAGAGGCAATAAGATCTGATACGCTTTCTTTTGTTGCTATTATTGAAAATGAAACAGTCGGTTTTATTGTCGCCCGAATATTGCAAAGCGAAAGTCACAATGAAGTCGAAATATACAATTTTGGTGTTTTGAAGAACTACCAAAAACTTGGTGTTGGATCAAAACTTTTACAAAACTTGTTCAATAATTTAGGAGAAAAAAAATCAATAATCTGGCTTGAAGTTCGTAAATCTAATATTAAGGCTTTAAATTTTTATGAGAAATATAACTTTAAAAAAATTGGAAATCGAAAAAACTTTTTCTCAAATCCAACAGAAGATGCAATATTAATGAAATGCGAAATTTAAATCTTGAAACTTTATGATTTTGGCTATAAGATATTTACGTTCACACAAATTTAATATAGTTACCTAAGACCAAATTTAAGGAGAAAACCAATATGGAAACTGCACAAACTGAAACAATTCGAGAAGAATTGATGAATAGTAATCCTGAATTTAGAACATTAGTCCAAAAACACCAAGTTTTTGAAGAGCGTCTCAACATTCTCTCAAATTTAAATTATCCAAGCGACGATGAGCAGCAAGAAGAACACGATTTAAAGAAAAAGAAACTTTTAGTAAAAGACGAAATTTACTCAATGATTAGTAAATTTAACCATTAATTTTTACAACAAATAAATTTATAAAGGCGAGATTCTAATATCTTGCCTTTTTTATTTGTAAACCGTTATTGCATTTGTATTTACAATAATAATTTGACTAGCAAAACCAATTGCAGAATAAATAATTGGTTCTTTCGAAATAATTCGATTTGAAATTGTTGCTGATTTGGCATCAATTATCAAAACTTCATTATCAAGCGTGACCAAAACCAAATCTTTTAGGCTTTTAAGTGAAGCAATTTCTCCAAAACTGCTCGATTCTAAACGAAATTTTCTCGTTTTTTTACCGTTTGTTTTACTAATTTGATAAAAATAAATATCTTTCGAAGTAACCAAAATTTGTGATGCATTATCAATGGAATTTATGTCAAGAATTTCAGCACCAAGCCTTGTTTTCCAAACAACCTTTTGTGTAATCAAATCAATTGAATATATAAATCCTAAATTATCTGAAAAATATAATTTGCCTGAACTTTCATCGATGTTTCCGTTTAATTTATTACTTGTTTGGAAGATATTTGAAGTTTTATTGCTTTTTAAATCTAACTTTACAAGATTATTTAAATTCTCAAAATAAAAGAGATAAATACCGTTGAAGTAAGACTGTTTGGGATTGAAAACCTTCAATATACTCTGGTAAGTAATTTGCCCATTCATGTTATCAGACGCAATAATTTTATTATCACTCGCAACTAAGTTGGAATTTCCAGTCAAAAATAAATGTATTGAAGAATCGGCGTTTATTGGTTCTGAGCGTTGCCATTGAGTAATTCCGGTTTCAGAAGCAATCGCTCTGATGGTCAAGATTCGTTTTTCATTAATTAACTTCGTTGTAACTGCGAGGATATTGCCGTTTGCAACATCAATCTTTATTGAATCAACAATTTCTCCGCCAAATTCAACTTTCCAAATAGGTTTTCCGGTTTCGAAATCAAGAGTTTGCAAAATTCCATTTGGAAGTGGAATAAATATTTTGCCTAAACCTAAAGAGACTGGCTGAACAGGCGATTCTTCAGTTTGAGATGTCCAAAGTTGACGGAAGCTACTATCTTGAGCGATTGAATTGCAAAAGAAAGTAATTGTTAATAAAAATATAACTGTAAATTTCATGCAGAGATATGATGCAAAAACAAACATCAAAAAATAGTAATCTTAAAATTTATATGCTATTATCGCAAGAAATTTCAAATAGCGAGGATACTCAATTTTATGTCATTTAACAAAATAACAATCGTCGGAAATTTAGGTCGTGACCCTGAATTACGATATACGCCTCAAGGAACTGCGGTTTGCAGTTTCTCAGTAGCAACAAGCGAAAAGCGAAAAGATAAAAGCGGTGAAATGCAAGATGTAACTACCTGGTTCAAAATTACTCTTTGGAACAAACAAGCTGAGACTGCTTCAAAATGGTTAACAAAAGGTAAGCCAATTTACATTGAAGGAAGACTCAGAACCGAAGAATGGACTGATAAAGATGGAAAAACAAGAACTAGTTTAGAAGTTTTTGGAACTGATATGCAATTTATTGGCTCAAAAGGTGACAGTAATATGTCATCTTCAAGCTCATCCGATATGGATAATGAACCCATTGCTTCAGGTTCTTCAACAGCAAATGATGATGAAATTCCATTCTAGTGTTACATTAAGTTTTTAATACTAAGCAGTTGATATAGAATACTTTATATCAACTGCTTTTTAATTTTATTCAGTTATCCATTTTTTCCTTCCCAAACACCCATTTTTCTAAACTTTAAAAATCTATCATCAATTAGTTGCCTTTCGTTCATTTTTGAAAGTTCTTTAAGATGTTTTACTAAAACATTTTTAAGATTATCGTGAACTTCTTCCGAATCGACTCTCCAATCAATCTTCTCAGCGATTATTTCGTCAATTATACCAAATTCTTTTAAGTCTTTTGCTGTTAAACGCAGACATTCCGCCGCACGGCTCGCTTGTCCCGCATCTTTCCAAAGAATTGCTGCACAACCTTCTGGTGTAATAACAGAATAGACCGCGTTTTCCATCATCAAAACTCTGTTTCCGACACCAATTGCCAGTGCACCGCCTGAACCGCCTTCACCAATAACCGTTGCAATTACAGGAACTTTTAAAGAAGCCATTGCTTTCAAGTTATAGGCAATTGCTTCAGCTTGACCACGTTCTTCCGCGTCAATTCCTGGATAAGCTCCAGGCGTATCAATAAAACACATAATTGGTCTTCCAAACTTTTCTGCTAGTTTCATTACTCGAATTGCTTTTCGATAGCCTTCGGGTTTTGTCATAGCAAAATTTCTGTATTGACGTTGTTTCATGTCGCGACCTTTTTGATGTCCAACAACACAAACTTCCGTATTACTCAATCTTGCAAATCCACAAACAATCGCAGGATCGTCTGCGTATCGTCGGTCTCCATGTATTTCAGTAAAATTTTCGAATACTTTTTCGAAAATATCGAGCGAATACGGTCTCTCCGGATGTCTTGCAATTTGAACACATTCAAAAGCATCTTTCATAAAAGTTAGTTTAACTCCCAATTTACCTTGTAATTTAATTCAATAAGTTCATTTTCTAAACGGCGACTCCCACTGATTCTTAAAGGTTGAGAAACCATTCTAACGACTACATTTTCAGGACAAATTAAGTCGATATAAACATCGCATTTTCCCTGTGTTTTATTAAGTTTAGCTAACAACTCTTCAAGTTTCTTCTCAGTTATTTTTTCAGCTTCAACTGAGACAATTATTCTTGCAGCTTTCGTCGGAACAGCTTCCGAAAGAGATTCAGCTTCATCAACGAATAATGTAAAATCTTGTCCTTCGGAAACCTCAACCTTTCCTGTAAGAATAACAATTGCATCATTTTCTAGCAGATGCGAAATTTTAGCAAAGGCTTCGGACCAAACCAAACATTTCACACCACGAGTTTTGTCTTCTAATCTAAAAATACCAAATTTGTTACCTTTTTTACTGTATTTTGATTGAAAGCCCGATACAATACCAGAAATAGTAATTCTATCACCAGTTGAAACTTCAGCAAATTCTTCGATTTTTTGAATTTTCAAATCTTGTAAAATCTTTTCATAATCGTCTAACGGATGATTTGATAAGTAAAAACCGACGGCACTTTTTTCACCTTCGCTCAGTTTTTGCTGAGTCCATTCCGGAACGATCGGTAGTTCTTGTTCAGAATTTGTGTCGGCATCTTCAAAACTGCCGAATAATCCAGTCTGTCCTTTCATTTTATCGTTCCAAATCCTGCTGGCATTGGAAAGGGAAGCTTCAATTCCGCTAAAAACTCTTGCACGCCAAAGGTTTACTGAGTTATTTTCTGACTTCAGAGAATCAAAAGCTCCAGCAGTTACTAAACTTTCCAAACCGCGACGCCCAATGGAACCTTGTTCAATACGTGATGAAAAATCGAAAAGAGAAGTGAACTTACCTGACTTTCTAGCAGTCATTATCGCATCAACTGTAGATGAACCTAATCCTTTAATCGCGGTTAAACCAAATCTCACAGAATTATCAACAGGTGTAAATCCACCATCGCTTTCGTTAACATCTGGCGGCAAAAGTTTTACATCAAGTTGCCGAAGTTCGTTGGCATACTTATAAATTTTGGCAGTATCTTGAGATTCCGAAGATAAAACGCTTGCATAAAAGTATGCTGGATAGTGTGCTTTAAGATAAGCAGTCTGAAAAGCCACGTAAGCATAGGCAACAGAATGGCTTCTATTAAAACCATAATCGGCAAATTGTGCCATTAAATGAAAGATTTCAGCGGCTTTTTCTTTCTTGATATTTCGTTCAATTGCTCCAGAAATAAACTTCTCTTCATGAATAACCATATCTTCACGTTTTTTCTTACCCATTGCCCGTCGCATCATATCAGCTTCGCCCAAAGTATAACCGGCAAGTTTTTGTGCAAGTTGCATAATTTGCTCTTGATAAACGAGAATCCCAAATGTGTTACTCAATATTTCTTCCATTTCTGGAATAATATATTTAACTTTTTTCTCGCCGCGATGCCGTAAAATAAAGTCATCAACCATTCCACCATCTAGCGGTCCCGGACGATAAAGAGCATTTAATGCTGATAAATCTTCTAACTCTTTTGGCTTCAAACGACGACAAATTTCTTGCATTCCTGAAGATTCAAATTGGAAAATAGCTTCGGTTTTTCCTTCTCCAAATAATGCCATCGTCTTTTCATCTTGCAAAGAAACCTCGCTCCAATCTATTTCAATTCCAGTTTTCTCTTTCAAGCTACTTAAGCAGTCGCTTATCACGGTAAGCGTGGTTAATCCGAGAAAATCCATCTTAAGCAATCCTGCTTTTTCAAGATCATTCATCGGATATTGGCTTGTTAATTCGTTTTTGCTAGAAACTGTAATCGGAACTAGTTCGTGAAGTGGAAGTGGTGAAATTACAACGCCTGCCGCATGAACCGATGAATGTCGCGAGCAACCTTCAAGCCGTCTCGCAAAATCAACCAATTCACTAATTTTTGGATCGTTAGCAATTGCTTCACGTAGTTCTGGAACCTGTTCTAATGCCTGGGAAATACTGACATTTCTGCCGCGAACAGGTGGTGGAATTAGCTTTGCAATTTTTTCAACTTCAGAGTAAGGAATATCCAAAGCTCTTCCAACGTCTTTAATCGCCGCTTTTGAAGCCATTGTTCCAAACGTAATAATTTGGCAGACAGAATCGCGACCGTAAAATTCTGTAACGTGATTTATGACATCACCGCGACCGCGAACGCAAAAATCGATGTCGATATCAGGCATCGAAATTCTTTCAGGATTAAGAAATCTTTCAAATAAAAGGTCGTATTGAATTGGATCAACGTCTGTAATTTCTAAACAATACGCAACCAAGGAACCAGCTGCTGAACCTCTTCCCGGACCAACTGGAATTCCTTTTTCTCTGGCATATTTAATAAAATCCCAAACAATTAGAAAATATCCCGGAAAACCCATCGAAATTATTGTCGTTATTTCTCGTTTTATTCGGGCTTCATAATCTTGTTTTGAATATTTTAGAGTTCCTAGTTCTTCAAGTTTTTCCCAAACGGATTTCTTACGTTTTACAAACCCATCCATCACAACTTTTTCAAAATATTGATCAGGCGTTTCACAACCTGAATCAACAGGAATTGGAAAACTTGGTAATTTTAACTCTCCACTCGTTGGTTTAAACTGACATCTTGCAGCGATTTCACTCGTTAAATTTAACGAATGTGGTAATTCTTTTCCAAATAATTGCCACATTTCTTGAGGTGAACGAAGATAAAACTCGTCCGAGTCAAAAACTGTTCGCGTGCTATCGTTTACAGTTTTTCCTTCGCCAATGCTAAGTAAAACTTCGTGAGCTCGCGAATCGTCCGGCATTAAATAATACGATTCATTCGTTGCAACTAGCGGAACATCAGTTTTTTTTGACAATTCTACAAGAGATTTGTGGATATTTTTTTCATCCGCAATTCCGTGATCTTGAATTTCAATAAAAAAATTATCTTTACCAAATATATCTGCAAAAAGACGTGTCTTTTTTTCAGCCTCATCTAAATTACCTTGACGCAAGAAATGCCATATTGGACCGTTAAAACCAGATGAAAGAGCAATTATTCCATTGCTTTTCTCTGCTAGAAGATCAATATCAATCCGTGGTTTGTAATGAAAGCCTTCTGTAAATCCTTTTGATGTGAGATAAATCAAGTTTTCATAACCTTCAAAATTCTCAGCAAGCAAAACTAAATTATAATAGGGAAGTTCGCCGCCGGAAATATTTGAACTTTTTTCAAGCATGTTTCCAAATGTGAGATATGCTTCAAAACCAATGATAGGCTGAATATTATTCGCTTTCATCGTGTTATAAAATGAAATTGCACCAAACATATTGCCGAAATCTGTAATAGCACAAGATTTCATCTCAAGTTCATTGAGGCGTTTTGCGAGCGGCTTGAGTTGTATAGCACTCTGTAAAAGACTAAAATCAGTATGCAGATGTAAATTAACAAATTCGTTCATATATTTTAATGATAATTAAGGATAAAACAAAAAAAGTTTATTTGGAAACGTTTGGTTGCCAAATGAATGTTTCAGATTCTGAAAGAATTGCCAATAATTTGGTGACAAATGGTTACGAAATGACGCTAGATTCTGATTCAGCTGATGTTGTTTTGTTAAATACTTGCTCAGTTCGCGAAAAAGCCGAACATAAATTATTTTCTCGGGTTGGTCATTTCAATAATTTGAAGAATAAACCGAAGATAGGTGTTATGGGTTGCGTTGCACAATTAGAAGGTGAAACAATTTTTAATCGATCAAATGGAGTTGATTTTGTTGTCGGAACTCGTGCAATTGCAAGAATTAGCGATGTTATAAGTAAAAATATTGTCGATGAAAATTTAGCTATTGATTTAGGCGAAAGAGAATTTGATTATGATTGGTCGGTAAATTCGAAACAAAGATTTTCGCCTTATATTGCATTTGTCCCAATTATTGAAGGCTGCAATAAGTTTTGCACTTATTGCATTGTCCCATTTTCTCGCGGACGAGAAAGAAGTTTATCGGCTGAGGTAATAGTTAATCAGGTAAAAACTTTAATCAAAGAGGGCGTTAAAGAAATTCATCTAATTGGTCAAAATGTAAATAGTTACAGACCTTTATCTGATGTAGGACTTGAAGGTTTTGCAGGTGCCACTAAGTTTTCTAAACTGCTACGTGCGGTTGCAGCAACAGGAATGGAGAGAATTAAATTTGCAACATCTTTTCCGAGAGATTTTCACGCTGATATAATTAAAGCAATTGAAGAAAATAAAAATCTTTGTAATTGGGTTCATTTGCCAGTTCAGTCAGGTAGTAACAAGGTTTTACGCGATATGCGTCGTGGGCACACTGTTGAAGATTACAAGAAACGTGTTGATATTATTCGAAGTTCTCCGCGGAACATATCTTTGACCACTGATATAATTGTAGGCTTTCCCGGAGAAACCGATGAAGACTTTGAAGATACACTACGCCTAGTCGATTATTGTCAGTATGATAGTGCATATTTCTTCAAGTATTCTATCAGGAAAGGGACTATTTCAGCTTCAATGGTAGATAATGTTACTGATGATGAGAAGACCATAAGATTTAACAGATTAAATATATTACATAAAATACATCAACAGAAACAGTTACAGGCTAATGTTAATAAAGTGCTTAAGGTTTTAGCTGAGCGTCCTAGTTCAAAAAACACTAACGAATTAACAGGTCACTCGACTTGTCACAAAATTGTAAATTTCCGGGGTAACACTTCAGATATTGGCAATGTATTTGATGTTAAAATTACCTCCGAAAAAGTAAACAGCCTTTATGGTGAAAAAATTAGGAATATAGATAATGCAAAATAATGAAATTGAAGTAAAAATTGGAGCTTTAATAATGGATCCAAACAACAGCACGCCAATAGTTGTGTTAAAAAGTTTGGATGACACAGCGATTCTGCCTATTTGGGTTGGAATTTATGAAGCTAATGCAATTGCACTCGAAATAGAAAAAATTAGTCCTCAAAGACCAATGACGCACGATCTTATCAGAAATCTTATTTTCCAAATGGGTTATGAACTTAAGTCAGTTACTGTCACAGATTTAAGAGAAAATACTTTTTTTGCATCTATTTTATTGTCAAACAGTCTTGGCAAAAATATTATCTTAGATGCACGTCCATCAGATGCCCTCGCAATTGCTTTACGTTTAGATTGTCCAATTTTTGTTTCTGAACATGTTTTTAATATTTCTGCTACAAGGTCAGGAAAAAGCGAAACATCGAACGTTGGCTTAGAACCGGACGTAACTGATGACTGGTCTGATTGGGTTGGATAAAAGCTATAATAATATTACATAATCTTTATTATCAGACGCAAGATATGTCGATTGATTACATTTAATTATTGTTAAAAGTCTTGCTTTTGACACGCTTACTTTATTGCGGTTATAATAATGGTTTTGTATAAATGTCAATTGACATAAAGAATTTCCAAAAGGAGTTTTATAATTGAGTAATAAAAATTTTCTATTCACTTCAGAATCTGTAACTGAAGGTCATCCGGATAAGATTTCTGATCAAATTTCCGACGCAATTTTAGATGCTATTTTAGCCCAAGATTCTACAGCAAGAGTTGCTTGCGAAACATTAGTAACAACTGGATTAGCGGTTGTCGCAGGTGAAATTACAACAACTGCCAACATCAATCATCAAAAAATCATTCGCGATACAATCAACGAAATTGGTTACAATGACGCAAGATTTGGATATGATGGTAACACTTGCTCTGTAATTAATGCACTTGGAACCCAATCACCAGATATTGCACAAGGCGTTGATACTGGTGGAGCAGGAGACCAAGGTTTGATGTTCGGCTTCGCTTGTAATGAGACTCCAGAGTTGATGCCAATGCCAATTCAACTTGCTCACAATTTGACCAAAAAATTGTCTGAAGTAAGGAGAAATGGTCAACTTCCCTACTTGCGTCCTGACGGAAAATCTCAAGTTTCAGTTGAATATCGTGATGGAAAGCCGTTTAGAGTTGATGCAGTTGTAATTTCTTCACAACATGCTGAAGATGTAACAAATGAACAACTCCATGCTGAGATAATGGATAAAGTTATCAATGCTGTGATTCCGGCAAACTTGCTTGATGAGAACACTAAATATCATATTAACCCAACAGGAAAATTTGTTGTTGGTGGACCAATGGGCGATGCTGGTTTAACAGGTAGAAAGATTATTGTTGACACTTATGGTGGTTACGCTCCACACGGTGGCGGTGCTTTCAGCGGTAAGGATCCAACCAAAGTTGATCGCTCAGCCGCATATATGGCTCGCTATATTGCAAAAAATATCGTTGCTGCAGGATTAGCCGATAAGGTTACAGTCCAACTAGCTTATGCTATTGGTGTTGCTGAACCAGTATCAGTTTTAATTGATACACATGAAACTGGAAAGGTTGATGAGGCGATGTTATCAGACGCAGTTCGTAAGAATTTTTCATTAAATCCTAAAGGAATTATTGAAATGTTAGACCTCAGACGACCAATCTATAAAGCTACTGCTGCATTTGGACATTTTGGACGAGAAGGTTTTTCTTGGGAAAAAACTGATAAAGCAGATGCTTTACTTAACACTTTGAGCGTTGCGAAAAATGCGTAACTGAACGAAATTAAGAGTCTTGAGTTAAAATCTAACTTAAGACTCTTTTGACTTATAATCAAGTAATAAATTTAAGGATTATTTATAAAATGGCTAAAGAAGGAATTTCAATGCAATACGACATTAAAGATATTAATCTTGCACCGCAAGGAAAACAACGAATCGAATGGGCAGATCGTGAAATGCCGGTTCTCAGACTTATCCGTGAACGCTTTGAGCAAGAAAAACCATTAGCAGGCATCAAACTGATTGCTTGTGCTCATATCACAACTGAAACAGCTAATCTTGCAAGAACTTTGCAAGCTGGTGGAGCAGAAGCAATTCTTATCGCTTCAAACCCGCTTTCAACACAAGATGATGTTGCAGCGTCTTTAGTTGCTGATTGGGGAATTCCAGTTTTTGCACTTAAGGGTGAATCGACAGAAACATACATGAGCCACGTTAGAATTGCTCTCGACTCTAATCCAAACATCATTATTGATGATGGTTCCGACGTTGTTGCAACAATGTTAAAAGAAAAACCAGAGTTGGCAAAAACAATTATTGGAACAACTGAAGAAACAACAACCGGAATTGTTCGTTTAAATGCCATGCAAAAAGCTGGGTTACTAAACTTCCCCTCAATGGCAGTAAACGATGCTCAAACCAAGCATTTCTTTGACAATAGATATGGAACTGGTCAATCGACACTTGATGGAATTATTCGTGCAACCAACATTTTGCTTGCAGGAAAAAATATGGTCATTGTTGGATATGGTTGGTGCGGAAAAGGCGTTGCGATGCGTGCGAGAGGTTTAGGTTCAAACGTTATTGTTACTGAAATCGATCCAATTAAAGCAATTGAAGCAGTAATGGATGGCTTCCGAGTTCTTCCGATGAGCGAAGCGGCAAAAGTTGGAGATTTCTTTGTTACTGTAACCGGAAACCGACACGTTATCGACAAAGCTCACTTTGAAGTTATGAAAGATGGAGCAATTGTCTGTAATTCAGGACATTTTGACTTAGAATTAAACCTCGAAGCATTAAAAGAAATGTCAGACTCTGTGATGAATCGTCGTCCATTTGTTGAAGAATACAACAAAAAAGATGGAAAAAGTGTGATTGTTTTGGGTGAAGGAAGATTGATTAACTTGGCTGCGGCTGAAGGACATCCGGCTTCTGTTATGGATATGTCATTTGCTAATCAAGCACTTTCTGCTGAATATTTAGTCAAACATCAAGGAACTCTCGGTGGTGGCGTTCGCGTTCTACCAGCAGAAGTTGATCAAGAAATTGCATCATTGAAACTCAAATCTTTGGGAATTTCAATTGATACTTTGACTTCGGAAATGGTCGAATACATGTCATCTTGGGATTCAGGAACCGAATAGTTCCCTATCATTTTAAGTTACAAAAAAAGGTGTAAGTTTTGCGACTTACACCTTTTTTGTTCTAGAGAAACTCAACATTTTCATAATAAAACTTTTCTAAATCTTCCCGGCTCATTTCACCACTGGCAACTTTTAGATAAATATTTTCTAAAGTATCAACATCTGAAAATAGTTTTGCACTGTTCATCAACAAAAATACCTCAGATGAAATTGCTCCTACTCTTTTGTTCCCATCAATAAAAGCATGTGCTTTTATAAGATGAAATGCGTAAGTTGCCGCACAAGCAATTATACCTGCTTCTTCATAATAAAACCGATTTTCTGCAGAAACTAATGCTGACAATAATCCATTTTCATCAAGCAACCCCTCACTTCCCCCCTGCTCCTTCAAAGTCGCAGCATGGATTTCAAAAAGTTGTTCTTTTGTCAAAAATATCATTTTTCATCAACGCCTTTAGCTAATCTTTCAAGTAATTCTTTTCGTTCAACCATTACTTGTTTTAGCGAGCTTTGGAATAATTCTTGACGTGCTTTT
This sequence comes from Acidobacteriota bacterium, assembly GCA_031415455.1. GTDB lineage: Bacteria > Acidobacteriota > Blastocatellia > Pyrinomonadales > Pyrinomonadaceae > JANNVK01. Next base: position 64,022 of record JANORS010000006.1, read on the forward strand.
TCGCTAATTGGCTTTATAACCAGCGATTTTTCATTCATCGACAATTCTACTTCATCACCGATTCCGATATTCATCATTGCTAAAATGTCTTTTGGTAAAACGATTGCTGCTGAGTTTCCTAATTGCGTAATTTTTTTTGTCAACATAATAGTTATAACAATATACTTACGTTTTTAGTTTTGTCAATAAAAATCCACCGATGAAACCGAACATTAAAATTGGCGACCATATAGCGATAAATGGTGAAAGTGAGCCATTCAGTCCGAATTGTTCAAAAATATTAGATATTCCTAAAAATAAGAGCCAGATTGCGACCGCAAATCCAACTGATTGAACTTTTCCGCGACGATTAATTGAAAGTGCAAATGGAGAAATTAAAAACAAAATAATTAAAGGCAAACATAATGTGGCATATTTTTTGTTTAAACCTACATTAAGATTTCTTATTTCAGACTCTGAAGTAGTTTCTTCAATTAAACTATTTAACCTTTTTGTAGTTAAATATGAAGTTTTTTCGACGATTCTACTGTTGGGATTTTCTGATACTTTGATATCAAATTCATCTTTGGTTTCAAACGAAACTTTTTCTCCGGCAATTGTATAAACTCGAACATCTTCATTCACTTTCAATATCCCATTTTTCCAAGCTGACTTTTTAGCAAAAACAGCAGATTGTAAGTTAGATAAATTTTCGTTTTCAAAAGTAAACATTTGAAATCCATCTTGCTTATCATCAGAAGTCGAAAATCTAAAAATAGAATTATCAAACGCAACCCACAATTGTCCATCTTTCTGAACCTTTGCAACACCATTATTTTTAATTTGTGATCTGTAAAAATCTTGACGACGATTACTTTCCGGGACAATTGTCTCTTGAAAAACCCAATTTAATCCACCAATTGCACAGCAAAACAACAAACAAGGCAAAAGTAAACGATAAACACTTTGACCTGAAGAAATCCAGGTTACGACTTCATTTCCACGAGATTTTAATGTGTAGGTTGTTAAAATTGCCAACATCACACATGAAGCAGATATTTGACTATATACAAATGGAACCAGATTTATAAAATATTTTCCAAGAAGAAGTGTTCCATTATCTAAATTTGCAGTAAATTTCCACAACTCAAAAGATGTAAAAATGAGGTAAATTAAGGTGAAAAACGCAATGGATAATGCGTAATATTTAACTAATCCGTTAAGTATGTCGAAATCTAGTAATCTCGAATTCCATAATTTACGACTAAATGTTTTAAAGTTTGGTGAAAACTCAAATGGAAGTTTTGGCAGCGATAAATTACTTGGAAATTTGTTTCTTTGAAAGAAAAAAAGCCCAAGGACAAAGGCTAAAAGAATTGGTAAGAAACTACCTAAAGCAACACTTATTTTTCCAGTTCGAGCTAGTTGCTCACCAAAAAGAATACATAAATAATATCCGGCAAGCACAATCAAAGCTAGTAAAACTCCAACACCACGCCCACCACGACTAAATCTTAAACTTAAAGAAGTTCCCAAAAAAACAAATATCAATGGCGTTAAAGATAATGTGATACGTCTGAACAAAAGCAATTCAGCTTCAATTTTTTCTTTACCATTTTTATCAGACGCATACTCTGCAAGTTCCGATAAGCCTAATTCCTCAGGAAGGATTTTTGAATCAGTAAGTCTTTTTAATAAATAATCTCGATTTGTTGGAATGGCAAAATTTAATGTTCCAACTTTTTCTAAAATTGGTAATTTATCTTTCTCAAAAGTTGTAACATTAGCATTTTTTAAAAATAACTCAGTTTTGTCGCCTTTAGAATTCAATTCACCTTCTTCTGCTGTTATCAGACGCAACACGCCGTCTTTATTATCTGAATTAATAAAAATATTTCGCCAAACGCCTTTACCTAAGTCGCCATTTTTGACATAAAAAACATAATTTGGAATTTCGGTGTTAAATTGCCCGACGTCAATTGGAGAATCAAGTTTAGCAATCGCAGCTTGGAGAGAAACTTGACGAACCAGTTGTGACGCAAACGGAACACCTTTCCAATTGATAAAAAGTGAAAAAGCGGAAAGTAATATTCCCAAAATCAAAATTGGCTTAAAAATTTGCCAATTCCCTACTCCGCTGGCTCTGATAGCAACTAATTCACTGTCGCTTTTGAGCCTCGCAAGCCCAATCATAACACCGACAAGGCATGCCATTGGGCAAGTAAACGCAATAACATTTGGGATTAAAGCGAGAGTTAATTGCCAAACTAAAATTGCTGGAACTTTAACACCAAAAAATATGTCAGATTGTCTGCTAATTTGTTGAACAAACAAAACAACCGTAAGTAAAATCCATGAAAATAATAAATACGGCAATATTGAATATAAAATGTATTTTTTGATTTTCATAAATATTATTTGATTCCAATTGTATTTGAAATTATAAGCTGTGTAATTGAAGAAATTCGGGCAATATCTTCAGCGTAACCTTTATCAGCAGCAATCAGACAAAATTCCGCGGGTGATAATTTCATAACTTGCCCAATAATTATCCTTTCACGTGCTTGAATTAATCTTTTTCCTTCTTTTTTTATACAATTAAAACATGCTACTTCAAATAAATTAGTAAATATTTGATTATCAGACGCATTAAAGACTGTGTCGCATTTGAAACATTTAGAAAAATTGGGTAAATATCCTGATTGTTTTAATAACCAAATTTCAAAATAAATAGTTATAAAATCAAGATTATGGGTTTCAACAGCGACGAGGCACGCCCTAGTCATCCGGAATAAAACTTCATCAGGGTCGTTTGGCGGCAAAAATTCAGTCAATAATCCAATTAAGTAAGAAAATCTCGTTAAAAGGCTAACATTACTAGCTTTTACAAAATAAGATTCTTGCAATTCGATGTTGTTAATCGAAACAAGTTCTCGTTGTTCTTTTTCAAAATATCCTAAAGTTACTATTGAAAGTGGTTCAAGTCCGCTTCCAAAACGACTTTTTAAACGCCTTGCACCTTTCGCAACACCTCGGACAAGTCCGTGATTTTGCGTCAAAAAAAGAACTATCTTATCTGATTCTGATAAAGAATAGTTCTTCAAAACGATTGCGTTTGTTTCAACTAATCCCATTTTACCGCCATGGAATAAAATAAAATACCCAACCAAGTGCGAGCGAAATCAAAACAAACTGAGCAAACGATTTAAAGCCGTAGATTACCTTTTGTTTAACATCACCATCAAAGAAAATTCCAAAAGCGACAGAAACGAAAGCGGCAAACAACACTAAATAAATTAAATGATTCATTTTTTTCTCCCATAATAAATATCGAGAGCGTCAATTACTGCAAGAAAATTAAGAAGCCCAGCTGCTTCCAAAAACTTTCCACCATACTCAAATGTTGACCAAGCCGCGACATTTAATGGTGGCGAGCTCTGAAACAAAAGGCTAATTAGAAAACCTAATCCGTTGCCAATACACGCAAAAGTGTGGAGCAAAACTAATAAAAGCCCATCTTTCATTGTGTAACCCGGATAATATGCTCCACCGCTCAACATTCCGATAATGAACATCGTCCAAATTATAGCTGCGAGAATAATTCCTCTTTTTAATCTTCCTTGTTGGATGTGTCCAACTCCGGGCAAAAACCAAGCAATTGCTCCGATAAATATATTCGAATTCATATAATTAATGTGTAACTTTAACTTCTTACTGTAAATAGCTGTTAATAAATTAAATAGCTTTCTCGTAGTTCTTTAAATTTTGCAACTCCATCTTCCCAAGATTTTTCAATAGATTCTAAACTTTCTCCATTTTCTAACGAAATACGTGTCTTGTCAGTTCCCATTACTACGTCGAAAGGATTTCGATCATAAACATATTCGTATGGAGGATTTTTCCATTCAAATTTATCAGGATACATATCAAATAAAGTTTTTAGCATGGCAATTCCTGTGATAACAGATCTAAAAGTATCCCTATTTGTGACGTGAACAAAAACTCCACCACAAGTCTTTCCAGCTTCTTTTTGAAAAGTTGGCAGAAAACTAACATCCCTGAAATAAACACCAGAAAGATTTAAGCTATTTAATTTGTCAGAAAATTGTTTTGCATCAATATAAGAAGCACCGATAAACTCAAATGGACGAGTTGTTCCGCGTCCTTCGCTGATTTTTGTGCCTTCAAATATTACAGTCGCGGGAAACACAACGGCAGTTTCAACTGTCGGCATATTTGGTGAAGGTAATACCCACGGAGCATCAGTCTCATCAGCGTAATCTTCTCTATTCCAGCCATCCATTGCAATTATTTCCAGATCGCAACCAATTTTAAATTCAGTATTAAATAATTTAGCTAATTCGCCGCAAGTTAAACCGTGTCGCATTGGAATTTGATATTGACCAACAAAACTTTCGTGTCCAGTTTCAAGTATATTTCCCTCGACATCAATTCCATTAATCGGATTTGGTCTGTCTAAAACAACAAATTTTTTACCAAATTTAGCAGCGGCAATCATCGCATTTGCCATTGTGTATATAAATGTATAAACACGACAGCCGACATCTTGTAAATCAAAAACAATAACATCAATATTTGCAAGCATTTCAGCCGTTGGAATTCGCGTTTCGCTATAAAGAGAATAAATCGGTAAACCTGTCAGATAATCTACGCTGTGCAAAGTTTCAACCATATTATCTTGAACATCGCCGCGAATTCCGTGTTGTGGACCAAAAAGCGTAGTCAGTTTAATATCAGAATTATCAAAAAATAAATCTGCCGCGTGAATAAAATCGCGATTTACAGAGGCTTGATTACAAATCAAGCCAATTCTAGAATCTGCGAGAAATGTCTTCGGCGATTCTAATATTTTGTCTAAACCTAGTTTAATTTTTCTTTTTTGCAATCTTGCCATAACTAATAAAAGTTTCAAAAATTTTCTTTGAAAGTTTATCTGTTTTCCAACTTAATTCAGGATGCCATTGAACTCCAAAAATAAACTTCTCTTCTTGAATATCCTCAATACATTCAATTACACCATCTTTAGACCAAGCAGTTGCAGTTAAATTTATTCCAACATTTTTAATTGCTTGATGATGATGTGAATTAACAATAATCTTTTCGCTAGTCGTTATCAGACGCGATAATTGTGAATTTTCAGCAACATTTATTGAATGCGAATTTCTTGCAAGCGGTTGTCCTTGTTGATGTTTTAAACAATTAGGAACTTGCGACTCAATATCTTGCACTAAAGTTCCACCGCGATAAACATTCAATATTTGCATTCCAAAACAAATTCCCAAAACCGGTAAATTACGTTTCTCTGCTTCGGCTAACAGAAGCAAATCTGTTTCTTCTTTTTCGAAAACTACACGCCCCAGTTTCGGGTGCGGTTCTTCTAGGTATTTCAAAGGGTCAACATCAGTATCGCTTCCTGGCAACAATATTCCATCTAAGTCGCTGATAATATCTTTAATAAACTCAAGATTAGGAATCAACGGAATATTTATTGGAATCGCACCTAAGCCTTCTAAGGCTTCACTGTAATCACGTCCGAGATAAAAACGATTCGTTTCTAGTTCGAGCCGCATTGGTAATCCGATTCTTGGTTTTCGTAACATATAAACAACTTAACAATGTTCAAACAAAACGTTTCATCTGTCAATTTGCGAGTTACGAGTTGAAAGGTTTATGATGACGTTTTATGAAAATACGTTCAACAACAATTTTATTAGTGCAACGCGAAGGTAAAACGGCAATGGCTGGCGATGGACAAGTGTCGTTAGGTGCAACTGTGATGAAAAATTCCGCTAAAAAAGTGCGAAGACTTTATAATGGCAAAATCATTGCAGGTTTCGCAGGAGCAACATCTGACGCTTTTTCGTTACTCGCACGTTTTGAGACAAAACTTGAACAATTTAACGGACAGCTTGAAAGAGCTGCAATTGAGCTTTCGAAAGATTGGAGAACAGATAAAATTTTACGCCATTTAGAAGCAATGATGATTGTTGCAGACGAAAATCAGTCGTTTTTGCTTTCAGGTAATGGCGACGTAATAGCTTCTGATGATGGTTTGCTAGCGATTGGTTCTGGCTCAATGTATGCACTTGCTGCGGCTCGTGCATTAGTCAAACACACACCTTTGAGTGCAAAAGAAATTGCTGAAGAAGCATTAAACATTGCAGGTGAAATCTGTATTTATACAAATAACAACATTACTATTGAAGAACTTTAAAGAAGTGAAAAACTAATAACAAAAAGTGAAATATAAATGAATAAATGTTAATAAATCGAATATTTATCACTATTAGTTTTTTCTTTTAACTAAAAACAAATGCCAATTTATTTAGGTGGAGAAACAACAGAAACTCCGAAACAACCAAAACTCGAAGACTTAACGCCGAGAGAAATTGTCGAGCAACTCGATAAATATGTTGTTGGTCAACACGCTGCAAAAAAAGCCGTGGCAATTGCTCTTCGCAATAGGATTAGGCGGCAAAAACTTACGCCTGAAATGGCAGCTGATGTAATGCCAAAGAATATTTTAATGATTGGCTCGACCGGAATTGGAAAAACTGAGATTGCCCGTCGGCTCGCTAAATTAACAGGTTCGCCATTCATCAAAGTCGAAGCATCAAAGTTTACAGAAGTTGGATATGTTGGTCGCGATGTCGAAAGTATGGTTAGAGAATTGACCGAAATCGGTGTCGAAATGACAAAACAACAGGCTTTTGAAGACGTAAAATTACAAGCAGAGAAAAATGTTGAAGAAAAACTGCTTGATGAGTTGCTGCCAAAGCCATTTTCAGATAAAGACGAAACATCAACTTTTGACCGTACACGCGAAAAACTCCGCGAACAACTTCGAAAGGGTGAATTAGAAGATCGTTTGATTGAAATCGAAATTCAAGAAAAAGCGAATGTTCCATTTATGGAAATTGGCGGTCAAGGAATGGACGATGGTATGCGGGATATGTTTAGCAATATATTTCCGACTAAAACGAAAAACCGCAAGTCAAAAATTTCTGAAGCTAGAGAATATCTTTTGCGAGATGAACAAGAAAATTTGAGTGATTCTGACCGAATTACACGTATTGCAATTGAAAAAGTTGAGAATACAGGAATTATTTTTCTTGATGAAATAGATAAAGTTGCCGGCAGACAGACCGGTGGTGGGAGCGGACCTGATGTTTCCCGTGAAGGTGTTCAAAGAGATTTATTACCGATTGTTGAAGGCACAACGGTTAACACAAAATATGGAATGGTCAACACTGAACATATTTTATTTATTGCTGCTGGTGCATTTCACGTTTCAAAACCATCCGATTTAATTCCCGAATTGCAAGGACGTTTTCCGATTAGAGTTGAACTTGAAGCCTTAACGATTGACGACCTTAAGCGTATTTTAACACAACCAAAAAACTCGCTTATTAAGCAGTATATAGCACTGCTTAAAACAGAGGGAATTACGCTTCAATTTACAGATGGTGCTATACAAACCATTGCGGAGCTTACTGCTTTAATCAATACAAATACTGAAAATATTGGAGCCAGAAGACTGCACACGCTCCTCGAAAAGCTCCTTGAAGATATTTCTTATGCAGGTAGTGAGTTAAGCGAAAAAGAACAAACACTTGATTCAAACTACGTTAAACAAAGGCTTTCAGAATTGGCAAAAGATGAAGACAGAAGTCAATATATTTTATAGTTTATGCACTCGCTAATTAAGCACTTTAAACAGTTAAACACTTCAATCTTAAGCGTTATATTAGTGCTTATTGCGTTAAGTTTAAGCACCTTATTAATCGGTTGTGGTAAAAGAAAGCCACCACTTCCACCAGTTGAAAGAGTTGTTCAAAAAGTTGAGCTTTCGGGTTTTCAACGTGGCAATCAAGTTCGGCTTGGCTGGACAATGCCGAACCGCAATGCTCCAAACGGAAGCCTTCTCAATATTAAGCGTGCAGATATTTATCGACTCGCTGAACCATTAACTGTTTCTCAAACTTTATCTGAGGAAGAATTTTCTTCAAGGTCAACTTTAATTGCTTCTGTTAATTTGAACGACAGCGATTTTGGACGCAAAACGCTAAATTATTTTGATAGTTTAGATTTTGCCGGACAAACTGTTCGATTGCGATATGCGATTCGTTTTGTTAATTCCGAAGGACAAAAAGCAGCTTTTTCAAACTTTTTACTGATTGAACCAACTGCGAAAGTTGCTAAAAACCCGACAGATTTAAAAGTTACCTATACTCAAAATGAAACAAATATTACTTGGAAATTGCCAACCGAAAACATCGATTCTTCTAAACCTGTAAATATTGTTGGGTTTAATATCTATCGCGGATCAACAAAAGATGTAACTGCAAAATTATTAAATGAAACACCAATTATTGAAAATAGCTTTGCAGATAAAACTTTCGAATTTGGAAATGATTATAAATATTTTGTGCGAACTGTCTCGCTCGGAGCAAATGCAGAATCAATTGAAAGTAAAGAATCTGAAATTGTAGAAATAACGCCAAAAGATACTTTCGCACCAAGTTCGCCAAGTGCAATTACACTTGCGGCATCACCAACTTCAATTTCAATATTTTTTGCTTCAAATCCTGAAAATGACATTATTGGATATAAAATTTATCGTTCAGTTGATGAAAAAAACTGGTCTTTGTTAAATGATAAATTAATTGAAACTACCACTTTTCAAGACAATAAAGTAGAAAGCGGAAAAACGTATTTTTATTATATTATTGCAGTTGATAAATTTGGTAACGAAAGTGAAAAATCTGAAATTGTAAACGAAATAGTGCCATAATTTAAAAATGAAAATTTGTCGATTTGAATATAAAAACGAAGTTAAAACTGGCGTATTGGAGTTAGAATACGAGAAAATTATCGTTGATGAAACAAAAGAAGTCATTGCAATTGCTGATGTTAAGATGCTTTTGCCCACTACTCCGAGTAAAATTGTTTGCGTTGGAAGAAATTATGCAGAACACGCAAAAGAATTGGGAAATGCTGTCCCGACTGAGCCGCTTCTCTTCTTAAAAGCTCCAAGTTCGTTGATTTTACACGACGAAAATATCGTTATTCCTCCGCAATCAAATCAAGTTGAACACGAAGGTGAACTTGCTATTATAATCGGAAAAAGCTGCAAAAATTTAACGGAAACTGACAATCCTTTCGACTATATTTTAGGTTATACTTGCCTGAATGATGTCACAGCTCGCGATGTTCAAAAGCATGATGTGCAATTTACTCGCGGAAAATCATTTGATACGTTTTGTCCGATTTTAAATTATATCGAAACCGAATTAGATGTTGCTGATATTAAAGTCACAACTCGTGTGAATGGAATAATTAAACAAGACGGACGAACATCGCAAATGGTTTTCAATGTGTCATTTTTGATTAAATATATTTCAAACAATATGACGCTTAATGCGGGCGATATTATCGCAACAGGAACGCCTTCAGGTGTTTCGAAGATGGTTGTTGGTGATATTTGTGAAGTTGAGATTGAAGGAATTGGTGTTTTGAGGAATGTTGTAAATAAACTATGAAGCGATTTTTGCTGATTATTTTATTTTTATTATTTTTTACTCAGTAAACTGTTTTGCACAGCAAGAAAGATTTATTGGGTGTTGGATTGGCGATTCTGGCGGAAGAGCTCAGTTCACAAAAAGTGGTTGGCTCATTTTTCGTGAGAGTTTGTTAAAGTATGAAAAAATAATAAGTAAACCAAACGAATTAGCCCGTAAGATAACAATTAAAGCCTCTGGTAAAATTAAGGGATACTCATCAAAGACTCATTTTTTTGTATTAGATTTCGATCAGGATTTTTATGAATTAATTTGAATTAGGTATGAGTCGGAGAATGATTATTTACATGATAAGTTAACTGGTTTGGGAGCATTTTCAAAAATGCAATGTAAGAAACAACGGAGAAAAAAATGAAATTTTTTATTGATACAGCAAATCTAAACGAAATCAAAGAAGCCAATGAAATGGGCTTGATTGATGGCGTAACTACTAATCCGACGCTGATTGCACGCGAAGGTGACATTGATTTTAAGGAACATATTGCAAAAATATGTGCGATGGTTTCTGGCGATGTTTCGGCTGAAGTTATCAGCCTTGACACTGAAGGAATTTTGAAAGAAGGTCGCGAACTCGCAAAAATTGCATCGAATGTTGTTGTTAAATGTCCTCTGACATTGGACGGGCTGAAAGCAGTTCGCACATTTACTGGTGAAGGTATTAAAACCAACGTTACGCTTTGTTTTTCTGCTGCTCAAGCACTTCTCGCGGCAAAAGCCGGTGCGACATATATTTCGCCATTCATCGGTCGCCTCGACGATATTGCACAAAATGGAATGCAGTTAATTACTGATATTGTGCAGATTTACGGAAATTACGGATATGAAACCGAAGTTCTTGCAGCTTCGATTCGTCATCCGATGCACATTGTTGACGCAGCTCTAATCGGAGCAGATGTTTGCACAATTCCTTTCAAAACCTTGACGCAACTCGTGAAACATCCTTTGACTGATAAAGGGTTGGAGTCGTTTCTTGCTGATTGGAAGAAGACTCAAGGTTAATTTCAAATTCAACATTTCAAAATTTGAGAAAAGGCATGATTTTTCATGCCTTTTCTTTTTGGAACAATTTGATAATTTTCACATGATGAAATGCGACATCAGTTTCAGTATTGAGATTTGCTTGATATTTAGCCTTAAATTCTTCGTTTTTATCAGATTCTTCGTCAAATAACTTAAGAGTGTTTTCGTAAAGTTCGCGTTTTAAATCTTCGTCAATTCCCTTTTTCGACGCAAACATTTCGTCTATTTCAGCAATCAAGGTTGATATTGTTCGCAACCAAGTGAATCTTTCGTTTTCAAATAATAATTGTAAAAGCTGATTAGGCGAAAGTTTGCCAAATTCTGCTTCATGGTTTGATTTTTCAATATCGAGAAGCGTTTTATGTAATCTAAGCATTTCATTTCTAATTTCTTTAAAATTTTCCATAATGATAATGTTCCACATAAAACGGTATAAAATCAATCGTGAAAGATGCGTATTTGTTGCGTAAGTTGGAAATACATCTTACCGTGTGCGATGCTAATAGTGTGGAAAATGAATCAGTTACGATTAACGCACGCAAGTTTGATTTTTCAATTCATCGCACTTGGAAATGTAGTTTGATTGAGGAAACAGTCGATTATTGGCTTTTTGTTGGTAAATTTCAGTCTAATGTTAAACATTCGAAACTTGGAATTATCAAAGCCGGAACGATTTCTTACGAATATTATTTTAAGGATAAATGGTTTAATGTTTTTCGATTTCACGAGCCAAACGGCGAACTTCGAAATTATTATTGCAACATTAATCAGCCGCCAAAATTTGAAAACAATATTTTAGATTTCGTTGACTTGGATATTGATGTTTTGGTTTGGGCAGATTTTAATGTTGAAATTCTAGATCTCGAAGAGTTTGAGCAAAATCGCGAAAAGTTTCAATACTCGACAGAGCTTATATCGAAAACCTTAGAAACTTTAGACGAGGTTTTAGAAATTATCAAGCTCAGAGGTTTTCCTTTTGATAACCTTGCAAAACCTCTAAATCTAAGTAAAATCTAACAATGCAACCAAAATCAACTTCTTTAAACAAACTCGAAATTCTCTCAGAAAAATCACGGCTTGCCGAACTTGGCGGTGGTGAAAAGCGTCTCGAAAAACATCGTTCTTCCGGCAAATTAACGGCTCGCGAAAGAATCGAGTTTCTTTTGGACGAAGGTTCGTTCGAGGAGTTTGATAAGTTTGTCGTTCATCGTTCGACGGATTTTGGACTCGAAAAACAGAAGTTTCTCGGCGATGGCGTTGTTACCGGTCACGGTTTAATCGACGGACGCGAGGTTTTTGTCTTCGCACAGGATTTCACAGTTTTTGGCGGCTCGCTCTCTGAAACATTCGCCCAAAAGATTTGCAAGATAATGGATATGGCAATGAAAGTCGGCTGTCCGGTTATCGGACTCAACGATTCCGGCGGTGCGAGAATCCAAGAAGGAGTTGTCAGTCTTGGTGGTTACGCCGATATTTTTCTGCGAAACACTTTGGCAAGCGGTGTGATTCCGCAGATTTCTTGCATTCTCGGTCCTTGTGCTGGTGGTGCCGTTTATTCGCCTGCAATTACTGATTTTAATGTGATGGTTAAAGACACATCATATATGTTTATCACCGGACCTGATGTGATTAAAACAGTCACACACGAGGAAGTTACGAAAGAAGAACTCGGCGGTGCTATGACTCATAATGCGAAATCAGGCGTTGCACATTTCGCGGCTGATTCTGACGAACACGCACTTCGTATCACACGCGAACTTATTTCGTTTATTCCATCAAATAATATGGATAATCCGCCGTTTGTGCCGACAAATGATCCGCATAATCGTGCAGATATTAAGCTAAATTCTATTATTCCCGAGCAATCAACGACTCCTTACGATATTCGCGACATTATCAACAACGTTGTTGACGATCATTATTTCTTTGAAGTTCAACAATATTTTGCACAAAATATCGTCGTTGGATTTGCGAGACTTGGAGGAAAATCTGTCGGAATTGTCGCTAATCAACCGGCTTTTCTGGCTGGTGTTTTAGACATTGATGCGTCTGTTAAAGCCGCCAGATTTGTCAGATTTTGCGATGCTTTTAACATTCCTTTGATTACTTTTGAAGACGTTCCCGGCTTTTTGCCCGGCGTAAATCAAGAACATCTCGGCATTATCAGACACGGTGCGAAACTTTTGTATGCGTTCGCCGAAGCGACAGTTCCGAAGATTACCGTGATTACGCGAAAGGCTTACGGCGGTGCATATTGCGTGATGGCTTCAAAACATATCCGCACAGACATCAATTTTGCTTATCCGACAGCCGAAATAGCCGTTATGGGAGCTGAAGGAGCAGTTGGGGTTTTGTATAAAAAAGAAATTGCGGAACACGATGAAGAATATCGAAAAGAGAAAGTTGCGGAGTTTACTGAAAAGTTTGCAAATCCTTATGTCGCGGCTGAGCGTGGGTTTATTGATGAAGTTATCGAGCCTTCACAGACTCGTCCTAAATTGATAAGAGCTTTGAATCTGTTGGAGAATAAACGAGATACAAATCCGCCAAAGAAACATGGCAACATCCCGTTGTAAAAGGCTTATTTTCCAAACAAAAAAGACTGGCATCAAAACCAGTCTTTTTTATTATGCCCAGGACTGGAATCGAACCAGCAAGGATCACTCCATACGCCCCTCAAACGTACGCGTCTACCAATTTCGCCACCTGGGCTGGTGAACAATTTTCAAATATTATGGTTTCTTTTCGTCTTTCTTCGGATCTTCTTTTTTGTCAGAAGCAGTGTTAGCCGGAGCAGCATTTGTTGAAGTGTTTGACGGAGCAACATTTACAGTTGTATTTGAGATAACGTTTGCGTTTGCGTCAGTTGCAACATTTGTCGCGGTGTTAGTATCAGTTTTTGGAGTTGTCGAAGTTTCGCTAACCGTATCTAAAACTGAGATATTTCCGCTTAACGCCGGCATCGAAATAAGCAATGCGGTAAGCATAAACATCGATGCAGCACCAATCGTAATTTTAGAAAGAAGCGTTGCCGTTCCTCTCGCACCAAAAGCTGTGCTAGAAACACTTGATGTAAAAAGTGCACCAGCATCGGTTTTTCCGGGTTGAAGTAATACAGTTGCAATTAGAGCAACACACGATGCGAAAAATAAGATATAAAGAATTGTTATTAACATTGCTATTTGTAGTTTACGATTTGAGCAAAACTATTTGCCTCGAGGCTTGCTCCACCAACCAACGCACCATCAACATCTGTTTGACTCATCAAAATCTTGATGTTTTCGGGTTTAACTGAACCGCCGTAAAGGATTCTCGTTGCGTTTGCAACTTCGTTTCCGTGTGTTTCGACAATAGTTTTGCGAATAAATGCGTGCATTTCCTGAGCCTGTTCGGGAGTAGCGGTTTTACCTGTGCCAATCGCCCAAACGGGTTCATAAGCGATAATGATACGTTCCATATCGGACGTTGTCAAACCTTGCAAACTGTTCACGAGTTGTGTTTTAACAACATTTTCCGCATTGCCTGCTTCTCTTTCGTCCAACATTTCACCCACACAGACGATTGCCGTTAAACCGGAAAGCAACGCAGACTTAGTTTTTCTATTAACCGTGTCGTTCGTTTCGCCATAAAATTGTCGGCGTTCAGAATGCCCAATAATAATATGCGATGCACCAATGTCTTTCAGCATATCAGCAGAAACTTCACCGGTATTCGCAGAAAATTTTGATTCAAACGAACAATTTTGAGCCGCAACTTTGATGTTCGAACCTTCTAATCTGTCAGCGATAGTTTTTAAATGGACAAACACGGGTGCGATAATTACTTCGCAACGATTCGCATTCGCAACCAAAGATTTTAACGCCAAAGCCGTTTCAACCGCTTCACTGAGAAGCTTATACATTTTCCAATTTCCCGCAATTACTATTTTTCTCATAAATTAAATAAACACTTTAGCATAAACTAAAAAAAGCTCGGAATTAACCAAACCTTGTTTTATATTTAATCTCAGCCTTGTAGTCTTATAACCCGGAAATCTACAGAATCCGTTCCAACGATATTTCCAGTTCTAGCTTGGATTGCTTCTGCCCTTAAAATGTAGTCATCGCCTTGCAAAGATGGAACCGGTATCGCCCAACTATAATAAAAATTTTGATTTGCATTTGCGTGAGGGAGACCAGAACCTATTAGAGTTCCATTTGCTCTATAATCTACGCGGACGATTCGCGGATATACTTGTTTTTGTCGGAACTTTAATCTACATTCCATCGGTCCACCAACGTATGTATATGTAGCTCCATGAACAGGTGAGATTAATTTTAAATTTTTGACTTGGGCAAAAACTTCTTGTTGACCAACTAAAGGAATAAAAGCTACTGCCGATAAATAATAGAGAAAATCACGACGTTTTAATTTTGACATAAACACCCACAATTCAAACTGTATGGAGAAAGCATAATCCAAAATCCATATTTTCGCAACGTTTTTATTATTGTCAATTATAATCAAATACTACTTATTGAAAAACACTTACTTTCCGGTCTTCTGGTTTGTAATTATCGAAGGTTTTTCGGCTTCTTCTTCATCTTCGGCAACTTTCCTTATTGGCTCTTCACCAATTCCCATTCTATAAACTAAATTTGCTTTGAAATCATCAAAAGCACTTATAACCATTGAATCATAAAGCAGGTTTTTATCTTTATCTAACAGCTTTGTAAACTCTTCTTTGTCTATATTTTCTCCATCGAAAGTGCTGTCGTAAGTAATTTCTTCTGCCGGGTCAGATGTCAGCTGAAAATCATAAGTCTGCGGATTATTCAGTGTTTTAATATCAAAATTCCAGTCGAACCAAATTCCAGGATACCAAGTGCGGTCATTGTAAGAAATTTTCTTCTGTCGCAAATCATAATAAATAGTGTCTGAATCAATCTTATATTTGACCAAAAATGTAATACATTCATCACCACATTCGTTCGTGAATTCTAAAACATCATTCGGGATAACAATGCTAAATGCTTCGGTGATTCTTGAAAACAACTCACGTTCACGATTGTTCATATTTTCATCGGAAAGAGAAACTCCGATAGCCAATATTGTTTTCACTTCATTATCTTTTTTAAGAATTTCAACAATATCCGCTGGTATTTCATTATTTCTCTGAAATATAAGTTTGACTTTGTAGTTTTTGGTTTCTTTAGCGTATCTAATTGCTTGTTTAACTGCTTCAACAGCCTTCAGATCAAAGCCTTTGTTTAATGATTCTTGATATTTTTGTTCGGCTTCGTTGTAAATAGTTTGCAAATTTTTGTCGGCGGAAGCATACCAACGTCCATTTTCGTGCGTTTGAAGATATTTTCGATACGATGAAGCACGATTTATCGATTCCGCGTCATTCCAACTCTTAACATCATCGAAATAGTTATTTATCGAAATCGCACCAAACATCAATCCAGCAGAAAGTGTTAGAGAAGTAAACCCTGTAATTGCATAATTTAGATAATTATTTGGTGAGTTTGAAAGTTGCACAGCTTGATTTCGTAATTCAATAAAGTCATCATTTGCGTTGAGATAATTGACATCGTTTCTGGCAGAGGCTTCAAGAAATTGCTTCTTGTAACTGTCTATTTCTTCAACAATTTCTTCTGCTTTTTGAATATCTTTAACCGAAAAGAACTTAGAATCATTTTCGAGACTCAAATCAATCTGAGTTGTTACATAACTTCCGCTTTGAAAAAGATTAGTTCCTTTCACTGAGTTAAGCTGATCCATATTCCAGTAACTCACCTCATTAGACTGAATATCAATCACATAATACGGTGTAATTATCAAACAATTTTTTATCGGCGAAGTGAACGAACGATAGAATTCATAAATACCGTAAATCAATAAAACTGCCGAGAAAAATGAAATTATGCTAAAAAGTATTAACTGAAACTGGCTCCATAAATAATCATTTGTGAGATAAAAAAGAATGCCAAACCAAATAATTGCAATCGGAATTTGGATATAAGCATTAAGATTTTTTTCAATATTGAAAACAAAAGATTCATCTTTGCCCTTTACTTTAGCTAACAGAAATTCTTGTGTTTGCTTCGGCAGTTCATTAAATTTACAGTGCTTAGGAACTTGTTGAAGATTTTGGTGTTGTGGAGTGTTTTCCATATTTTAGATTTGTCTTTAAAATGAAAATCAAATGAAAGTGTCATAAATTTTCATATCGGTAAAAGGCAATTTGATTCACTTTTAAGTTTCATACGTTAACACAAAATAAAAAAAGGCTTAGAAGTTTCCAAGCCAATTTTTGTTTATGCTAATTTGTCTATCAACTCAGTCTAACCTTCATAAAATATTTCAAATTCATCTGCGTAACCACCGGTCAGTTGTGCCACAGCAATGTTTGAGTAAATATAATAGTCTCCACCTTTATGGTTATTTTCACGCCAAAGCCTAAAAGTATTATTTCCTACACAAACCTTTCCACCAAATCCAACTTTGCCGACTGAATTATCGTCTTCATCCCAACAACCTAATGGCTGATCACCTTCAAAATCAAACAAATCCCAAAGATAAATGTTAATTGATTCAGGTTTTACGATATATCGATTTTGGCTAAACCAGTTTGGTTCATATTTTACTTGCCCATTAAGAGTGAATTTCAAAACGAATGAACCTAGAGCGGCAACAATATGTGTCAATTCAGTAAAAGGTCCAGTTTTGAATGAACTAAGATTCAAGAATGTTCTATTTCTTTCATGATCTAAAGCACTCACATTTTTATAGTTGAATGAAGTCCAATTCGTGTTTTTATTGAGTTTACCTTCCGCTCCTAGAAGTCTGGCGAGTCGAGCGTCTGCTTTTTCATTTTTATTTTTCCAAAGTCTATCAGAGAATATTTTATTATAGGCTTCTTTGCCTTCATTTTGTTTCAACACCCAATCTTCTTTACCAAAGTTTAGTGCCATGCGTAACTCGCTTTCCGAGACACCGCTTGATGCTCTGGTGTGTGACGCACGAGCAAACCAGGCTTCGAGAAGCCAAGCGGCATTGTTCCAACCTTTTCTTCGCATTATTACAGGTATTTTTGTTAAATTGCTCAAGCCCATTTTTTGTTCCCTCTTTGTTCGATTGTATAATTTGCTAAAACTAGACGATACAATATTGAAAATTTTGCCAATTTCAAAAAACTTTCTAGTTAAACTTTTGTGTTTACTCGAATAATAGCCATGATTTTTTTTCACGAAAAAAGGACTTGAATAAAATTCAAATCCTTATTTCTAACTTACTGATTTATTACACAAACAAACTTTAATTTATAGAGTTGTTGGTTTTAGTTTGTTCTTTGAAGGAGCTTTATATTCGCTTTTTTTCTTCAAACCGAGTGCTTGTAACTGATCCGAATTTTCGCCATATTGTGCTTTCACGTGAGTTCGGGCATTGCGAATATAATCATGAAACTGCCATTCCGCATTTACTGCGTTGTCTCGACTGGCTTTTGCTGTTGCTTCATCTTGAACGGCTTTGGTTTGTGCGGCAAGCATTGCAGATTTTGCGTCTGCTCCATTTAGCGACGAAAACGCAGCATTTGATGGTGCAAAATCTTTGATTCCCTCAAGTCCGGCGAATGAATCGAGGTCTTCTTGTAATACTTTTGGTGCTAATTTCTTTGTATTTCTATCTGCCATAATCGTAAATCTCCTTAAACATCAAGTAATCTGACAAATTTTCTTTCCACGCTCGCTTGCTTGCCTTCCACGCTCAAGAGTTTCCTTTCCACGCTCGTGAGCGTGTGTTCTACGCAGTCAAGCTTACGTCCCTAACTCGTTTGCGTATAAAGGAATTTAATTAAAAACCTTGATAAACAAACGTGCGAACTTTGGATACTGACAAGCGTCAAAAGGTTGCTTTTGCGGACGAAATAGATTTGAGATGATTTGGTTCAAGCCGTTGAAAAACGGCGACAGCATATAGCCTAGTGTGAAGCCCTGCGAAACGCTAGATTGTTTTTTGATAAATATTCAAGCTATCGAAGATTGCGGCAGAAAACAAATTTGTCCGTTTCCTTCGCCCGATTTCAAATTATTGCATTAAGATTGTGTTCATTCCTAGTTTTCAAAAACTAGGCTTTGCTTTAATGCCATTTATGACGGCAAAAATTAAATACAGTAAGGGTTATGTTGATTCATTTTTTAGGAATTTTTTATCAATTCTATTTCCGCTTCGCTCAAATCATAATGCTCGCTTTTTCCAACGTCGCACGGTTGTTTATCTTAGTATCTACCTAGCTTGTAATGTATTTTCAAGTAAGTTTTTCACCACAAAACGAACAAAATGAAAGTTTTATAGGGTTTTTAGTTTTAGGCACATTACATTTATTGACAGAACCACAATCTTTACATTTTTCACGAAAATCTATCAAACTGTTTTGTTCAATACCTGTATTCCAAGTAATACAAACACCGTTGTCTTGAGTTTTAGCAGTCAAACAAGCAGTTTCGGCACGTTTTAAAAGATCTTTAAAAGTCGCTTTTCCATCGCTTACAGATAAGCCGAAACTTATTTCAGTTGTTAGCGGTTTCTCGTTATATAGGAAAGAAACAGCTTTGAAATCTAAAGCAGCTTTTTTAAAAGCTTCAATTGATTCTTGTGTAAGTAAAATAACGAACTCATCACCACTTTGGCGAAAGGCTTTGGCATTAAGCTTCCGAACAAATTCGCTTTGAATCATTTCTCCAATTCGTTTAATGGCAAAATCACCTGCTTCATGCCCTTCAGTGTCATTTAGTTTTTTGAAGTCATTAATATCACCGAAAACAATTGTGTTAAATTTGCTTTGACCATCTTCAAACGATGAAATTTCTTTGTTTAGTGCCAAAGAATTTAGAAGTGGAGTCTTATCGTCAACTAAGCTTAACCTTCTTATTTCAGGTGCAATTATTTCTAAATTTGTAATTGCTAAATCAAGATTCATTTATTTCCGTTTTTATCTTTCTAAGTATTTTTGGTAATTCATTTATAGTTAAATTCCCGTAAAGCCAATCGTCAATGTCTTCCTTTGAATTAAGTTTAAGCGAATCAGGCATAACACTTTCAACTGTCCAATAAGCATTTGGAGCATAATTGAATGAAACTCTGACAAGCCTTGCGGCTCGATTAAAGAAAATAACTTCTAAGTTTTGAGTTTGAAAATACCCGCGAATTGCTAATTCAAGTGATTGTCTTTGATGAACCGGCTCAATACCCGCAATTCCGGTCAACAATCCAATAGCAATTCCACTAAAAATAGTTGCCGCCGAAGCATCAGCCAAATACGGACGACGTGGCAAACCTTCAATCTCTTTGTCATTAGTAACCTTAATCAAAGAAACCTTTAGGCTATTTATTGCAATTATAGGGTTTTTAAAATGGGTGAATGTAGGATTTGGACTCTTACATTTAGCCCATTTTGTCATAAATTGTCCAATAGGCTCTTCATTTATGCTAAATATGCTAAACTCTTTTATTATCTGGTAAGTCATCGGGTAACTTTTTATACCCAAGGTAGTCATGTTATTAAACCTCCAAGTTAAGTTGACGCTTCATCTTTTGTAACTGACCATCTTTCAATTGCAGTTTCGTAAATTCTCAAAAGACGCTCTTTGTCTTTGCCTTCAACTTCAGTATCTTCCCTAATATTTTCAATGGTCAGCTTTTGATTTTCAATACACTTTGAAACTATTTCTTGAGCTTCTTTATCAGTTAAAACTTTTTTTTCAACTAACACAAGAAGTAGTTGCTCGGCAAAATCTAATAGAATTAGTGTATTTCCAATTGCAATGTCTCCGACAGACATTTTCTCAAGTTTTTCATTTTCCATAAATCACCTAATTACATTCTAACATTACTTATCATCCAAAGCGTCAACATTAATAAGAGCCACACCATCGCTTAAATCATCAAATACAGCACTAGCGTTTTTGCCAAGCAAAGGCGAATCAGTCAAATACCAGAGTAAAGAATGAGTATCTGTAACATATTCGTTCATAAATCCTCAAACTTTTTCTTCCATTCATCGCGAATTTCTCTTATTTCAGCTTCAACATCAAAGTCTTCAGGAAATTTATCCTTCCAAATACCACGCAAACTTGTCGGTTTTTTTCTTTCAAGCGTGACGCTTTCAAGACTGATTGCGAGATGCTTAACCAATTTAATCTTCTCGACGGGAGAAAGTTTGTCCGTGAGAACCGTAACTTCTTGTAACGTTTGCATAAAAATCACCTCAACGCATTCTATCATTACTTATCGTTCAAAGCCTCAACGCCCGGAAGTGCGTCGCCTGCCAAAAACTCAAGTGTTGCACCGCCGCCGGTTGAGATGTGCGAGATTTTGTCTGCCAAACCTGCTTGATTTACTGCCGAAACCGAATCTCCGCCGCCGACGATTGAAATTGCACCTTTTTCTGTTGCATCGGCGACCGCTTGGGCGATGGCGAATGTGCCTTCGTCGAAAGGTTTTTCTTCAAACATTCCCATCGGACCGTTCCAGACGATTGTTTTTGCACCTTCTAACGCTTTTGAAAAAATCGCAACCGTTTCAATGCCAATATCCAAGCCGACTAAACCTGTATTCGTGAACGTCATCGGAATTGTTTTGCGTGAATTAAGCGGATCGTAAGAATCGACAACTTGATGATCTGTCGGCAAAATCAACTCCGTTCCTGCTTCTTCGGCTTGCTTCATCACGGCTAACGCAGTCGGCATCATATCGTCTTCCACCAACGATTTTCCGACCGTGTAGCCCAACGCTTTGTAAAATGTATATGCCATCGCACCGCCGATTAAAAGTTTGTCAACTTTTCGCTCGATCAGCGATTTAATCACCGGAATTTTGTCGGAAACTTTCGCTCCGCCGAGAATTGCGACAAACGGTCGTTCGGGATTATTCAACGCTTTGCCGAGAAATTCCAGCTCTTTTTCCATAAGGAGTCCGGCAACCGAATCTTTGACAAACTTCGTGATTCCTTCTGTCGAAGCGTGTCCGCGATGTGCCGCACCGAATGCGTCGTTGACATAAACATCGCAAAGTTCCGACAAGTTTTCGGCAAATTGCGAGTTATTAACTTCTTCACCCGCGTGAAGACGTAAGTTTTCGAGCAAGACGACACCGCCGTTATCCGTTGCATTGATTAGACTTTTCACTTCATCGCCAACGCAATCATTTGCAAATTGAACTTCGCTACCGAGCAATTCGGATAAACGAACCGAAACGAGTTTAAGACTGTATTTCGCCGCATCGTAAGGCATTCCTTTCTCTTCGGCTTTCTTTTTATCTTTCAGAGGGCGACCAAGATGAGACGCAAGTATCACAACCTTTGCGTTATCAGACGCATATTTGATGGTTGGAATCGCACCGCGAATGCGAGTATCGTCGGTAATTTTGCCGTCTTTGATTGGCACGTTAAAATCAACGCGGATGAAAACTCGCTTTCCGTTTAAATCGATGTCTTTAATAGTTTTTTTATTCATAATTTTGCAAAAAAATAGAAGCGTTTTCGATAATTCTAAACGCTTCTCATAAAAAATTAAACTCAAACTTTTCTATTATTTAATTCCACCTTTAGACTTTGACTGCAACTTGTCGTTCATAAATGTTACGACAATATAAGAAAAGTTTTCACCAGTCCATTTATAAGTAGCGATTTTGTATTTACCTGATTCAGAACTTTGTAGTTCTTCACCCGAATCACCCATTATTTCAACTGTTTGCTTAACCGACATTCCGGTTTTTAGTCTATTATATTTGTCAACAGAAATTTGAGATGTTTCGCTTGATTTTTTAGGTGCAATTGCGGCGTTACTCGTCGAGTTCGTTTCAGTTTTCTTCGTGCTTTCTTCAATTTTTGTTTGAAGATCAGTCCAATTAGGGCAAGAACATCCAATAACAACAAATGCAAACATTATCAATACAAGATTTAGCGAATTATTTTTCATTATTTTCCTCAATCAATTTTTGTAAAACAGTTTTCTTCCATTTCAAATACTTTTTCATCAATTGGAAGATTAAATTCAACAGCTGTGAACTTTAATTTAATTAAAAAATTTCTTTTTTGCGTTGTTGGAAACATAACATTTCCAAACTTTTGATAATCGTCAAAATCAAAAGTGTAAACTCTTGCGGCACGGCTGAGTAAAAATTTTGTAGTTGCGTCAAAGCCAAACCATATTTTAACACCGTCTTTAGTTGTTGCTTCTATTAAATTTAAATTCCGACCTTTGCTATTAAACATTCCGAAAAACTTGATATTAACGTAAATATTTTTAAACTCTAAAAACTCATAAAAATCTGCGAAAAGTTTATGTTCATTATTAATTTCAACATTTTTTTGTTCATAGTAACCCATAAACAGCGATTGCGAAAAATGTTTTTTCCCATCAAAAACCTCTCTAATATCGCCGGTATCTTCAATTTCAATAATTTCTGTAAGTTTATTTGGTGCTTGACGAAATATTTTATAACTACCTTCAACTTTTGTTCCAGCACTTTCAATTTCAACAGTTCCGACAGCTTTGTAAGATTTTATTTTTCTCAAGTTTTCTTCGCCGCCAAGTGCTTTAACAAAATCACCAATAACTTCTAAGGCTTTTTCGTCTTGTTTGGGTTCTGTAACAATAGGAACAGAAGTTGATGCAACAAGAACTGGTTTGGGTGGCGTTAGTAAAGTTTTTATTGGTTTTGGAGGTGGAATTGCTCTTGGAGGTTCATCAAATTGCTCTTCAATTTTTGCAACAACTAATTTCTCATCCAAATATTTTATCGCTGCATCAAGCTGAATGTCTCTGCCATTGAGTAAAGATTTTCTATCAAGCGGAACAAAATAATTTGGCTCAACACCATTTCCTTCTAAAATTCTTCCTTTCGCAGATTGAAAATTTGAAACTGGATAAATAAAAACCGCACCGGTTGGAAGATTTAAAGTCATCGAAGGAAGTGCTTCACCGGCAGTTCTCTCGCCAACTATTATGCCGCGACCGCTTTCCTTTATCGCAGATGAAAACATTTCAGCTGCAGAAATACTTTGCCTGTCAGTAAGAATAGCAATTTTACCTTTGTAATTTTTTGGCATTGGATCAATAACGTGATTTTCTCTGCCTCTTCTACTAATTTCAGTGCCAATGTTAATCGGCGTTGAGGTTAATAATCCCGAAATGCCAAATAAAACACTCAATGCACCGCCGGAATTGCCACGCATATCTATAATTATCGACTCTTTATCTTTAAATTTTGTAATCGCTTCACAAAATTTCATCAAAACAGGAAGTGCAAACATATCAAACTTAATGTATCCAACTTTTTCGTTAATAGATTTTGTTTCAAAAGTCATTAATCCTTCCGGAAACCCGCTCAAGACTTTTACATACTCGCCTTTCAACCCTTGTCGTTTGATAAAAATTGATTTTGACTCATTCTTTTCGTTCAGATAGTTTATTTCAACCTCAGTATTTTCAGCACCTTCTAAAAAAGTTTTTAGAACCAAAGGCATTTGATTCTTGAAGGTTTTGGAATAAGCATTGAAGTTTTGAAGCTTTAAAATAAGTTCATTGAGCGAAACACCATTTACTTTTTCAATTACAAAACCCAGTTTTAATCCTGCTTTTTCTACATTAGAGTTTTTTTCGATAGAAGTAATTACAACTTGCGAATCGATTATTCTGAGATCAATCGGAAGTCCAAATTCCCGATAAATAACTTCATCATCTTCTGGGTTTTCTTCTTCATCTAAATTTTCGTCATCTTTTTCTTCAATGTCTTTTGCATCTTTTTCTGCCTCGCGTTTCAAACTGTCGGCTTTAGCTTTTTCAATTTCTTTATACGCTTCTGGCGGAATTACAACAAAATGTGACTGATTTAAACGATTAATCATTTCTTGCAGCAAAAGATGCAATGCGGCATCATCTTTGGTCTTTAAAACACGACTAAAAAATTCTCCACGGATTTTTTTCCAATCGTTGCCGCCAAATGTTTGATCAAAATAATTATTATTGATAGTTTTCCAAACTAAATCGAAAGTTTCAAAACGCCTTTTTTGCTGAGGTGATAGATTTTTAGGTAATAATTCCGGCTTATCAAGTTTGACAGAAATAGTGATTGGATCGCCATAACTTAGCGTGCTTCGAGATCGTTCTTTTTTAACTGATTTAGTAGATTTTACTTTCTTTTTTTGGGCGAAAGCCTCACTTGTAAAAGTGAAAAAAGAAATGAGAATAGATGTGGTTGTAATTAGAATGAGGAAGATTTTTTTAAACATTGTGTGTCTGATTATACAAAAAAGCACAGAAAACTCAACAATTTATTGAGCTTTCTGTGCTTTACTACGAATATCAAACAAATTTTATAAACCTTTTTCGGCAATAAACTTGACCAAATCTCGCACACGGCAAGAATAACCCCATTCGTTGTCATACCACGAAAGAATTTTAACGCATGTTTCGCCAATAACTTTTGTGTTTTCTGCGTCAACAATGGACGAATGCGGATTACCACGGAAATCAATCGAAACAAGCGGTTCTTCACAAAAAGCTAAAATCCCTTTCATTTTTCCGTTAGCAGCTTCTTTTAAAACTGCATTAACTTCTTCAGTTGTTGTAGCAGTTTCAAGATTCATCACAACGTCAACGAGTGAAACATTTGGCGTTGGCACACGAACTGAAATTCCATCAAATTTACCTTTTAACTCAGGAATTACAAGTGCTACGGCTTTGGCTGCACCTGTTGAAGTTGGAATCATCGACAATGCTGCGGCTCTCGCCCGACGCAAGTCTTTGTGTGGTAAATCGAGTAATTGCTGGTCGTTTGTATAAGAATGAATTGTGTTCATCAAAGCGTTTTTGATGCCAAATTTATCGTGAATAATTTTCGCGACAGGTGCGAGACAGTTAGTAGTGCATGAAGCGTTTGAAATAATATGATGATTTTTTGCATCATACATTTCGTCGTTTACACCAAGCACAATCGTCACATCTTCGCCTTTCGCTGGAGCCGAAATGATAACTTTTTTAACTGAACCGCCAAGGTGTTTCTTTGCATCTTCAGCATTTGTAAAACGTCCGGTTGCTTCAATTACAATTTCTGCACCGACCGAATTCCAATCAATTAAACTAGGATCTTTTTCTTTAAAAACCGTAAATCTATCATTTCCAACCTTAATCGAATGCTCGTCTGAAGAAATATCTTCGGTTAAGTTTCCCAAAACCGAGTCATACTTGAGCAAATGTGCCAAAGTTTTCGTATCAGTTAAATCGTTGACTGCTACAAAATTGATGTCATTGCTGCCAAGACAAGTTCTAACAACATTTCTTCCGATCCGTCCGAAACCGTTAATCGCTACTTTAATTCCCATTTTATTAACTTCTCCTAAACAAAGTGATAATCAAAAAACAATTCTATCTCGACTTTTGTCTTTTTGCGAATTGATACTTGCGAACAATTTTTTGAAACAAACGAAAAATATAGTCGTAGTAAATCATTGAGTTTCAACCGATTAATGACATTTTAATTATATTTCAATAAATATTCCTATGAGAAACGTTACCGTTATAATATGTTTGATTTTGTTCGTATCGCTCACCGCGACCGCTCAAGTTACGCCGCAAATTGCGAAAATTGACACTGAAGTAAAGAAGATAAATCCTATTATCAATGAGGAAATGAAAGCCGAAAAATCTTCCGAAGCACCTTCAATTCTTTCGACCGCGGGAAATGATAACAACAAAACTATTCCAATAACTTTGCAAGATGCGATAAAAAAAGCGTTGGAAAATAATAACGATATTGAAGTTTCGCAAAGCGATGTCAAGATTGCCGAAAACCAATTGACTTCAGTTCGCGGTGCTTATGATCCTGTTTTTACGTTTACGCCAACATATAGCCGAAGTTCTTCGACCGGTTCTTCATCATCAAATGATTTCAGATTTACATCTGATATGTCTAAATCATTAGTTCGCGGTGGCGGAAATTACAATGCGTTTTTTGATACGAGTCAATCAGGTCGCAACTCGCAAAATAACACTTCATTTAACCAAACATCTACTTTAAGTAGCAGCTCAAGCTCTACTTATTCTTCGAGTCTGGGCTTTCGGTTTACACAACCTTTGTTCCGCAATCGCGGAATTGATAACACTCGACGACAAATTAAAATTCAGAAAAAACGGATTGAACAAACTGATTCAGATTTTCAACTGCGGACAATTACAGTAATTTCGCAAGTGCAACAAGCCTATTGGGATTTAGTTTTCGCTTTGCGTGACCAACAAAATCAGTTGGCGAATCTTAATTTATCAAAAGAAAACTTGCGGATTGTTGAAGCCAGAATTGCCGCCGGAAGTGCTGCACCGCTTCAACGTGCAGAAGTCAGCACCGAACTTGCTAATCGCGAAACATCAGTAATTTTAGCTACTGAAACTGTTTCACAATCGCAAAATAGACTGAAACAACTGTTGCTCAGAGAAGTTACAGCTGATGAATGGAATGCTCAATTTGTCCCGACTGATGCTCCGAAATTTAATCAAGATCCGCTTCGGCTTGAAGATGCAATGAAAGATGCAATTTCAAATCGATCAGAACTCAAACGCTTAAAAATTGAACGTGAAATTAACGAAATTGAGATTAGTTTTGCAAAGAATCAAATTAAACCACGAATAGACTTTAACAGTACTTTTTCGTTAAATGGACTTTCGCTAGGCAATGTAAATACTTCAAGTTCAACATCACCATTAATTTTTACGCAACAAGCAAGGTCAGAAACAATTGCGAGTTCTTATCTTTATAACTTAATATGTCTCCAGTCTCCGACACCTCTTACTTGTTCGTCAAATCCAATTCGTAATTTGGAAATTGCGGGTTCACCAAACTTTTATAATGGTGGTTACGCTCGATCAATTGCAAATTTCTTCCGTTCAGATGCTCCTAACTATTCAGTTGGTGTCACGATTTCTTTTCCTTTAAAAAACAAAACGGCAAAAGCTGATTTGGCGATTGCAGAAATCCAAAAAACGCAAATTGACGCTCGCACACGAACACAAGAACAAACTGTTGTTGCTGAAGTGCGAAATGCTGTGCAAGCAGTAGAGTCTGCTCGCCAGAGAGTTTTGGCTTCGCGTAGGGCAACCGAAAATGCAGATATTCAGTTAAAAGGCGAACAAAAATTATACGAAGCCGGACGCTCGACAACCTTTTTACTTTTCCAACGTGAAAACGCTCTGACAAACGCTCGAAATTCGGAAATTCGTGCCGAAACAGATTTCAACAAAGCACTTGCCGAACTTCAAAGAGTTACTTCGACAACTTTTGAAGCAAACAATATTCAAGCTCCTCTGCCGGTCGTAATTAAGTAACTAAAAGGCGTTCAACTTTGTATTTGCCGCGAAGTTTGAGACAATCGAACACGTGAAAATCACTGCAACAATAATTACTTACAACGAAGAAAAGAACATTGCGAAAGCGATTTGCTCGGTTCTTTGGGCTGATGAAATAATTGTTGTAGATTCAAATTCTACTGATAAAACTGTCGAAATAGCTGAACAATTAGGTGCAAAAGTTATTATTCAACCGTGGTTAGGGTTTTCTAAACAAAAGCAATTTGCAGTTAATCAAGCCAAAAATGATTGGATTTTTAGCCTTGATGCGGATGAAATTGTTTCGAAAGAATTAGCGGCTGAAATTAAATTTATTACTGAAAACAATTCAAAATCTGCAAATGTTGCTTACCGCATTCCGCGACTTTCGTTTTATATGAATCGTCCGATAAAACATTCCGGTTGGTATCCAGATTCTCAAATTCGTTTTTTTGATCGCAATAACGCCAAATGGAAAGATGTTTTAATTCACGAATCCGTTGAAGTATGCGGTAAAGTTGAAAATCTTCATCGCGATATTCATCATTTTAGCGTTGAAAATGCTACTCATCATCACAAAATGATTGGCGAAAGATATGCACCACTTTCTGCTCAACAAATGTTTGAAAATGGGAGAAAAACGTCAGTTTTCAAAACAAAAACTATCGGATTAGTTGTTTTTCTTCAGATTTATTTTCTCAAACTTGGCTTTCTCGATGGTTTTCCAGGTTATTGCATTGCTCGTTTTGCATCGCATCACGCATTTATGAAACATTTGCTACTTTTAGAAATGCAACAAACCCAAAATTTATGAAAAATACAACCTAAGTATTTTTTCTTTCATCATATCTTTCAAGAAAACGTTTTATAGGTTTATAATACTTCTAAATGAAACACTTTATTATTACATTTGCTTTAATCTCAACACTTACAACACTTTGCTATGCTCAAAAAGGCAAAGATACGCAAACTCAAACAATTACAGAAAACAAAACTGTTACATTAAATAACGTTGGTCGATCAATTGATTTTGGAAAAGGGAAAACAAAAGGAGAAAGCCGTTTGGCAAATCCTTATCAGTTGTCATCGAAACGCGATATTTTAGTTGAAACTATTGTTGATGTTTTGGAAAGTAACAAATTGTTAATTGATGATTCTGCATCGCGTTTAAAAGATGGAATTATCGTTACTTTGCCATTCACTTTTGCAAAAGGAACTGTAATTACCAAATCTGAAATTAATCGTTACGCTGTAGTCGAACAGTCAGATTCAGTCTGGACTCGTGGTCGCTACACACTTACAATCGACGTTCAATCAATTGATGGAACACGAAATAACGTGAATGTAACCGCCAAAGTTGAAGGAAGAACAGAAGGTTTGCTCGGCATCGAATGGTCAAATTTAAGAAGCAGTGGTGAAGCTGAAAACAAGTTTTTAATTCTTTTAGTTGAGGCAGTTACAGGCGTGACAGTCGGTGACGAGCCTGCACAATAATTATGACAAAAAAAATTCTCATAGTCATATTTTCTATTTTATTTAGTGCAACCCTTTGCTCTGCACAAAGAACTGAGCAGAAAGATGAACCGTCTGAAGGCTTAAAAGAAACTCTTGCGAAATGGCGAATTAAAGCCGACAAAAAAGAATTTGAAGAACTGCAAAAAAAAGGTATCGAAACTGAAAAATTAGTCGAAGAACTTGCGACCTCTTTTGCCGAAACAAAGCGGCTTACAAATGAAGATTCGGAAAAGCTAGTTAAACTCGAAAAATTAGTCAAAAAAATAAGAAGTGAAGTTGGTGCAGAAAACGACGACGACGATAAAGAGAAGTTGCCAAAAGACCTAGTTGATGCTTTTGTATCACTTCAAGAAAACACATCTAAATTGTTGAAAGAATTGAAGAAAGCTACTCGTCACAGCATTTCAGCTATTGCAATTGAAACTTCAAATTCGCTCCTAAAAATTGTAAAGTTTATCAGGTTTAGAAAAAATTAGAGCAATGAAATTTGACGCATTTAAACTCATTCAATTATCTATATTGCTGATAATTTTGTTTTTTTCTGCTTCAAAACTCAACGCTCAACCGGAAGAAGTAATAAAAGTTGATAGCACTTTGGTTCTTTTAAATGTTTCTATAAACGATGCTACCGGAAAAAACGTCTCAGGTTTAAAAAAACAACAATTCAGTATTTTCGAAGATGGAAAAGAACAAGTTATTGATTTTTTTCAGGCAGAAGAAACTCCATTTGCCTCAGTAATTTTGCTCGATTCTTCAGGAAGTATGGAGCAAAGTATGTCAGTTGCAAGAGCTGCCGCAATTAGTTTTCTCAATGGTTTGCGAGTTGACGATTATGTCTCAATTTACAATTTTGATTCAAAAATAACTCAAATTCAGGACTTTTCAAACTCTCGTGATATGACAGAATCGTTTTTTAACATCAAAGCAAATGGCTGGACTTTGTTATACGATTCAATCGATTTAGCAACAAAACAACTCGCAAAACGTTCCGAAAAACGAAAATCAATTATCGTTTTATCTGATGGAGCTGATACAAGAAGCGGAAATTCAGCCGAGAAAGTTTTAAAAAACGTCTTAGCTTCTGGTATTTCAATTTATACAGTTGATATGTCTAATTTTGATGGCGGAAAGAAAGATATGCAAGCTGTTTCTGTCTTAAAAAACTTTGCCGAAAAATCTGGCGGACAATATATTGAAATCTCAAATCCTTTCACTATGGCAACTGCTTTTAAAAATATTGTCGCCGAATTAGGTTCGCAATATACGGTTGGATATTACCCAAATAACACCGCCAAAGATGGAAAATGGCGAGCAATTGAGCTTCGTGTTAAAAAGCCAAATGTCGCCATTAAAACCCGCAAAGGTTATTTTTCACCTAAAAATTAAGTTCTCGTAATAAAATCGTCGATTTTAGAAACGCCGCCAAATTTCTCCATCTGCTCTTTTGCAGTTGTCGAGGTGTTTTGAATTCCAGCAAGTCTGAGCCTAAAATCGTCCGGATTTGTCGCACCGCGAAGTGCTTCTTCGAGCGAAATAAGCTGAGCTTGATATAAATAAAAAATCGATTGGTCGAAAGTTTGCATTCCGTATTGTGATGTTCCGGCAGAAATCGCATCACGAATTTGTGCAGTTTTTTCTTCGTGTAAAATTGCATCGCGAATTAAACCGGTCGAAACCATAACTTCGACTGCAGGAACACGTCCGCGACCATTTGCCGCTTTAATTAAGCGTTGTGAAACTACGCCTTTTAATAATCCGGCTAATTGAATACGAATTGATTTTTGTTGAAACGGTGGAAACGCTGAAATAATTCGGTTTACGGTTTCAGTTGCGTCAAGTGTGTGAAGCGTTGACAACACTAAATGTCCGGTTTCGGCAGCATTTAGAGCTGTTTCTATTGTTTCCAAATCTCGCATTTCCCCAACAAGAATAACATCTGGATCTTGCCGCAAAGCTCCGCGAAGTGCTTCGTTAAATGACCTTGTGTCAACATCAACTTCCCTTTGCGTTACAAAAGATTTTTTATTGCGATGCAGAAATTCAATTGGGTCTTCAACAGTTACAATATGTGAACTGCGATTTTGATTGATGTAATCAACCATTGCTGCAAGAGTTGTCGATTTTCCCGAACCAGTTGTTCCGGTAACCAAAACAAGTCCACGTTGTTCTTCTGCAATTTTTCCAATAATTGGTGGTAATCCAAGTTCTGAAAAACTATGTATTCTGTCAGGAATTGCTCTTGCAACCATACCAACAGTTCCACGTTGTTGAAAAATATTTACCCGAAATCTACCCAAACCATTAACGCCATAACCAATATCAACTTCAAAAAATTCTTTAAAATGTTGTTTTTGTAGATTAGACATCATCGAAAAAGCCATTTCTAACATTTCTTCTTGGGTTAATTTGTTGATGTTTGCGAGCGGTCGCAGTTCACCACTCACACGAATTACAGGCGATGAGCCAACACGTATGTGTAAATCTGATGCACCAAAACCAACCGTTGTTCGCAATAAATCGTCAATCTTTATCATAAAATAATGTGGAAACTGAAATTAATGAATCAAGCAAAAAAGTGCCGTGAGAAAATATGTTTCAACAATAGAATCATACTTTGTTATGACGATTAGAGTCAATAAAATATTTTTCAAGGTTAAATTTTATCTTATTTTCGGGTTTTGATTTTTGACAGTTTCATCATTAGAATTAATTGTTACATCATGCAAACTAGAACCAAAAGACAGAAAGAAGTATTAGAATACATTACGCTTTATATTGAAAGTCACGGATATGAACCTTCATATCAACAGATTGCACGTCATTTTGGCGTTAAATCTAAAGCTGGCATTGCAAAACACATAAGTGCGTTAGAGTCTCAAGGCTTACTTACTCGCCGTCGCGAGAATGGTAGTTTTAGTCTTGATTTGCATCCAAATAAATCTATTGCCGAAATGACGCATGAAATTCTTTGGCTTGACGTTAAAAATGCTGATTTGATTCCTGATGATTTAGAAGATGAAGCCTTGTTTGTGCCGTATTTTCTGCTTGGTTACACATCGCCTGAAAAAATTCGTGCATTCCGCGTTCGTGACAATTCAATGCTAGACGAGCAGATTTGTGAAGGCGATATTGCACTTATCGAAAAGAAAAATTTTGCTCGCGATGGCGATTGTGTTGTTGGTCTTATTGGTAAAAAAAGCGTTGTAATGAAGAAATTTTATCGTGCAGGTGCAGAAATTGAACTTCGATCGGCTAATGAAAAATATGAAACGATGAGAAGCTCCGCTGATAATGTTGAAGTTTTGGGTATTTTTCGAGGTCTTCTGCGACCTTTGTTGTAGAATAAGGTTCTATATTTCTGCAATTTGCGTTCTAGTCTTCAAAAATGTAGCCTTTTCTTTGTCTTAAATCTATGTCAAATCAAGCAACACCAAATGCAAGTTACAGTTTAACTTTGCGTGTAAAAATTCAAAACAAACCTGGAAAGCTCGGTGAAATCACAACCGCAATCGGAAGAACGGGCGGCGACATTGAAGGAATTGATATTGTTTCAGTCGGCAAAGATTTTCTCATCAGAGATATTACTGTTAATGCTTATTCTGAATCTCACGATGCCGAAATCGTTCGTGCAGTGAGTGATATTGATGCCGTAGAAATTGTCAACACATCTGACAGAACTTTTTTAATGCATTTAGGCGGCAAAATCGAGATGGTCTCGAAGGTTCCGCTAAAAACACGTTCTGATCTGTCGATGGCTTATACGCCAGGAGTTGCACGTGTTTGTGAGGCAATCGCCAAAGATCCGGAAAAAGTACATACACTAACAATCAAAAAAAATACTGTCGCAATTGTTTCTGATGGCACAGCTGTTTTAGGTCTCGGCGACATCGGACCGGCAGCGGCAATGCCTGTAATGGAGGGTAAAGCTCAGTTATTTAAAGAATTTGGTGGAGTTGATGCTTTTCCAATTTGTCTTAACACAAAAGATCCTGATGAAATAGTTAGAACAATAAAAAATATTTCTGTAGCTTTTGGCGGAATAAATCTAGAAGATATTTCTGCTCCGCGTTGTTTCGAAATCGAGGAGCGTTTGCAAGAAGAACTTGACATTCCTGTTTTTCACGACGATCAACATGGAACTGCCGTTGTTGTGCTGGCAGCGTTAATAAATGCTCTTAAAATTGTCAAAAAGGAAATGGGCGACATTAAGGTTGTTGTCAATGGAATTGGTGCCGCCGGAGTGGCTTGCAGCAAAATTGTCATGGCGGCTGGTGTAAAAAACCTTATCGGTTGCGACACAAGTGGTTCTTTGTATGAAGGCAGAACCGAAAATATGAATTGGGTTAAAGATTGGTTCGCACGAAATACAAATCCGAATAAAGAAAAAGGAACAATTCACGATGTAATCAAAGGTGCGGATGTATTTTTTGGACTTTCTGCCCCAAAAGTTATTGACGAAAACGACCTTAAATTAATGGCGAAAGATCCGATTGTTTTTGCGATGGCAAATCCGACACCTGAAATTATGCCGGAGGATGCTGTTGATTTAGTCGCGGTTATGGCGACTGGCAGAAGCGATTATCCAAATCAAATTAACAATGTTTTGTGTTTTCCGGGCATTTTTCGTGGAGCGTTAAATTGTCGTGCGTCAAGGATTAACGAAGAAATGAAACTCGCTGCGGCAAATGCAATTGCAGAAATTATCGGCGAAGATGAACTTCATCCTGATTACATTATCCCATCCGTTTTTGACCGTCGAGTTGGCGAAGCGGTCGCACGCGAAGTTGAAAAAGCTGCTTATGCAACTGGTGTTGCACGTCGCGAAAAAACAAGTTCTGATTCGGAGTTTTAATGGATATTAAACCTGAAGTTGGCGGCACACTTACGCTCGAAGATATTTCGAACACAATTACTCACGGTTTTGGTTTGATTTTATCAATTGTCGGGTTTGTAATTTTATTGTTTCTCGCAACATCAAGCGGCGGTTTTTTAAGATTATCAAGCAGTATAATCTACGGACTTTCGCTTGTTTTGCTTTATTTAGCTTCAACACTTTATCATTCTACAACAACTGCAAAACGCCAGGAACAATATCGGATTTTCGATCACATTTGCATTTATCTACTAATTGCCGGAAGCTACACACCATTTTTATTGATAGTTTTGCGTGATGGAATTGGAATGCAGATGGCGATTTTCGTTTGGATATTTGCAGCTCTCAGTATAATTTTAAAACTGATTTTTAAAGCTCGCTTTCCAATACTTTCCGTTATTCTTTATTTATTATTTGGTTGGCTCGGAGTGTTTATGATTCAGCCATTATATCTTGCACTTGGTTTGACACCAATTCTTTTAATTCTCGCGGGCGGACTTTCTTATTCTTTCGGAGTTGTTTTCTTTGCTTGGGAAAAACTTCCGCATAATCACGCAATATGGCATATTTTCGTGCTTGGTGGTAGTGTTTTTCATTTTTTTGCAATTGCAAAATACGTTATTCCTTTTGTTCTTAATAACTAAAATTTTCGTATTTTAATTTTGTAATTTTTTGTTGAATTGTTATACTTTCGAAAGTTTTAAGTTGGGTTGTTAGCTCAGTTGGTAGAGCAACGGACTCTTAATCCGTGGGTCGCAGGTTCAATCCCTGCACAACCTATTTAAATTACTCTTTTCACAATTACAAGCGTAATATCATCGCCGGCGGGCGTGTTTTGAGAAAAATCAGATAACGAAGATTCAACTTTGTCTCTTAATCCCGAAGCTGAGCGTTGAATATTATTTTTGACAACATCACCGAGTCTGTCCATTCCATACTCTTCACCAGTCGGATTATTTGCTTCAGAAACACCATCAGAATAAATTACTAATGCTTGTCCTTTTTCCAGTTTAGTTTTTCCTAATTCATAATTACAGTTTGGCATAATTCCGAGCGGAAATCCGCCTGAGCCAAGTTCTTCAACTGTATCAATGTTTCTTGCAACAAGTGGCGGATTATGACCAGCATTAATATATTCAAATTCACCGGTTATTGGGTCTAATTCTGCAATAAAAAGCGTGACAAAGCGATTTGAAGGCGTGTTTTCAGAGAGATAAACATTGACATTTTGGACAATTTCTAATAAATCAGCTTTTGCAGACGCTTGTGCATGAATCGCGGCGTGCAAACAAGACATCAAAAGTGCTGCGGCAGTTCCCTTTCCTGAAACATCGCCTAAAGCGATTAGCATATTCCCATTTTGGCGTGGAATAAAATCGTAATAATCACCACCAATTTCATAACAAGAAAAAGAAATTCCTTGAAATTCGTAACCCTCAACAGTTGGCGGTGATGACGGCTGAAAACTTTGCTGAATTTCAGTGGCAAGTTTCAATTCGTGTTCCATTCGGTCACGTTCGAATCTTTCTTCGAGCAAACTTGCATTTTCAACTCTGATTGACGCAACCGAAGCCAAAGTCGTCAAAATATCGAGGTGTTCTTTGGTAAAAGTTGCTTCATAAGTCGGCGAATCTGCGTAAATAAGACCAAAAGTTTCATCACCAACACTCAAAGGAACTGCTAAAACTGAACGAATTCCGAGCAAAACCATTGTTTGCGACGCAAGACGCGGATCATGCTGAGCATCTGAAGTTAAAACAGATTTTCCATTAGTTATAACTTCATCAATTACCGTGCGACTAACACGAACTTCGTCCAAGGTTTCTTCACTCCCGCGAACTTTCGCAACAGCAATTCGCAATTTTTCCGCACCTTTTTCATCGCGGAGCATAATCACACATCTGTCAGCCGGAACTGCTTCGAAAACAAGTGATGCTACTTGCTGTAAAGTCTCATCAAGACCTGTTGAAGCCAACAAAGTAATACCTACTTTGCTGATTAAACCAAGCAAATCGCTTCTCGAAGAAGCGTTTTGATTTATTATATCTGAGGTAGAATTTTTCTTTGCCGAAAATGCAATTGTGTTCGCCGGATTGAGAGCTTCGGTGTTATCAGCAATTAAAGTTGCATTTTTTATTCCACCAATACGACTGTCGTGGAAAAGTATTCTTGTTTCGCCAATTTGAATTTCGCCGCCGGAAACTAAAGGTATTGGAAGACTAACCGCAGAGCCATTATATTTTGTTCCATTTGCCGAGCCTAAATCTTGCAGCCAATAAGCATCGCCTTCTTGGCGAACTTCCGCGTGCAGACGCGACGCAAACGCATCTGGAATACATACATCGCTCCTCGCCGAACGTCCAATTGTTGTCCGCAATCGCGATAAAACTAAAGTTTCTGACTGTTTATCGGAATAACTTATAATTAACTCAGGCATAATATTGCTATAAAATAACACTATTTTGCAACTAATACCAAATCGCCAATATGCTCGATAATACTCAAAACTTGCGAATTGAATGAGTAATTTTTGTGACTAATAGAAATTACATAATCATTTCCTGATTGAATTTCGGAAATACTAAAATATCCAAATGGATTACTTCTCACTGTTTTTGAAAAAGTTCCGTTTGTTGAAGCAATTGTTATTGTTGCTCGGCTAACACCACGATTTTTCTGATTCAAAACCCGACCACTAATAGAAACTTCAGCCGAAGTTGGGGAAAGCGGAACATTTATTGTAGATATTCCGGTTTTGTTTCGGTTGTTGTCTTCTGCAAAAGCATAAACTCTTTGAAATTGAGCGGGATTTATCAAAACAGGATTTGTGTATGGATAAAAATGCTGTCCATCGGTCGAATATCTGATTTGTCTAACTCCAGATTCTGTGTCATTTGCTGTTAAAGTCAGCAGTTGTTGGCTTGATTGTTGGGCAAAACTGAAATTTAAAACTGGTTGTGTAATATCTTTCGCTGATGTTCCTGTAACAGAAATTGTTGGATTAATTTGAGTTTCAGGAAAACCATCACCGTCATTATCGTAACGAACATTTTCAATTCCGTCTGGTGTAACTTTCAACTCAATCAAAACATTTGCTGGCAAAACAAGATTTGAATATCTTACTTGTTCGGTGGCGTTATCATAATCAATACCTTTGACAACTTCAATTTCCATTGGAGTTCCGTTGTTTTTAAAACTGATAATTTCACCTGAATATGCCGGAACTGCAACCCAAGCAGATTTTTCACCAATCGGAATTGCAATTGCTTCACTGTTTTCGCCTAAGCCAGAAGTTGCCACGAAGCTAGGATTAACAATGCTCTCAGGTGCTGGTGAGTTATAACCAAATCGGAGTTGCTCAATATTTGTCAGAGTTACAAAATAAGATGGAAATTGCACTTCGCTTGGTTGTTTCAAAGAATTGCTTGAAGTATCAATTTCAAGAACATTATTATTGTTATCGTTGCGAAGTATGTTTACGATTTGTTTTAAAAGTCTCGGGTTTTTGAGTGATTCGTTATGGTCTGCATATGAATCTTTTTCAGCAGCATTTGGCTTCATCACAAACCGAAAAGGATTTGCCATTGTATTTTGGCGATAATTCAAATCAAATCCATTTCCAAGACGATTCGCACTAGTTAAGGCAACCGTTCCATCGCCTTCTGTCGGAATTGGTCTGTATCTCGTTCCGATTGAATATGGCGTAGTTTGAATCAAACCTATACAATCTATTTCATCAATCCTGCATAATGCGTAATTTTCTTTTCGAACACTTCCAACCGATCTATTAGTTCTTTGCTTGCTGTAAATATGATAATACTCAACTCCGGTGGTGTCCCCACGCCAATCTTCTTGTTTGTTTCCGCCGGGATTTACATAATCGTGAAAACTCGCCATAGTAAAAGCAGGAAGACTAACTGGATGTTGGAGATTGAGCCAGTCTCTCGTTTGTGCATAATTCTGCGGCTGACCATCAATAAAAAAAGGATTCATCGGGGCAAGTCTGAAATAATTGAAACTAGGGAGAAGTTCGTGAGCTCCGCGGAAATTATTTGCTAAACCTCGCATCGCTCTTGCACTTATGAAACTCTTATATTCCGCTTCACCATTTTCAGAATCAAAAGCCCCGTTTAAAAAACTTCCCGTTTCCATTACATGAATTCCTCTTGGAGCTCCGAGAAACGGTGAGTTGACGGTAATAAGCTTTTTCACATTATTGCTATTCGGGTAATCTAAAATGTATCTTCTACTTAGAAGTCCGCCCATGCTGTGTGAAACTATATTTACTTTTTGGTCAGGATTGACATCGTGATAAATTAACCTGACACAATCAATATATTCTTTCAATGCGACGGTATTTTGAGTATTGCTCTTTCGCCAATCGTATGCAAATACAAATAAAGTTGGTTTAATTGTTTGAACAGTTTGACATCCGCTCAATGTGCGAAGATAAGGATTGTCATTAAATTCATATTCTGTGTAAGCACTATTTTTTACTAAATTATCAATTAACCGATTGTAAACCTCGTAAGGTGTTGAAGATCCATATATTTGCTCGGCTCGAATTACATCAGGAACATCTATGTTATTTACACTTTCACCGTTTGAATCTAAGGCAAGAATAGAAAGTCCTAATATATCCAGCGGATTATTTGTGCGATTCTGTGGAATCCATCTGATTTCACTGTTTGCAGTTCCGGGATTTAATCGAAGTTGACTTCCAGCAATTCCCGGCACAAAAACGACCGGAGTGTCTGGTGGAGGTGGCGGTTCGCCACCGCCATTTCCACCTCCAATCGGTGGTCTGAAACGAGTAACACTACTAACTTCAAAATTCCAGTTTGGAGAAAGACTCTGAACAGTTATTGTCGAAATAGTTGGAGCCGCCAGAAGT
Organism: Acidobacteriota bacterium; assembly: GCA_031415455.1. Taxonomy (GTDB): domain Bacteria; phylum Acidobacteriota; class Blastocatellia; order Pyrinomonadales; family Pyrinomonadaceae; genus JANNVK01. The sequence goes on from JANORS010000006.1 coordinate 103,268, forward strand.
CCGGGAAATTGATGCCAGTTAAATTGTTTATATCGCTGTTGAGTCGTCAAGTTGTAAGTTAGTGTATGTAAACCATCTAATGTTACTCTGATAGGCTGATTAGATTTACCTTCCACAAAGACATCACTAAATTTTACTGGACTCGGAAAGGTAATTGTAATTGTGTTTTGGAGATTGGTCGGAACCGAATCGTTCCGAATATATCTCATAGTTGCGTAGTTTGACCTTTCCGATAAAATACAAGAAGTGTCTGAGAGATTCCCCATTCGCATCCCGCCAGAAAAGGTTACAAAAGTGCTGCCATTTGAATCACGAACATTTAAATCTGTCGGATTAACATTGAAAAATGGGCAACCATAAGTTTCCAAAACCGCATTTGGAAAAACTGTGAATTCATCTCGATTATAATAAATTACACTTCTTTCGGGAGTGAAAAATGCACCTGAGGTATAAGGGAATTGGGCATAAACTGCCTGAAAAAATAATAATACGATGATGAGTATTGCTAGTTTGTTATTTTTTTTCATTTGTTTTCTCCAAGAGGACTCTTTTGTGACCAACCCATCTGAACAGACGGAAAGACACCTACCGAGATACTAGCTTTAAGTATTTTTTTTTCTTTTTCCGATAATGGAAGTTCATCAATTATTTTAAATACTCTCTGTTCAATAGAGTAATCGGGTTCTGTACAAGCTTCATTTCTCGAATCTACCTTAAAAAAGGTAGTTTTTTTCGTCTCAGAATTGTTAAACGAGATTTCATAATCAACATTATTAAGTCTTCTCTTTATCAACAAATAATTGGGGTGTTTATAAAAAACTTCATAATCAGTATTTTTCTTTATTTCATTTGCCAATTTACTAATATCTAATAATTCTAAAAAATCTTCTCCCTGTTGGTTTTGAACCCAATTCGAAATTATTACTCCTTTACCGCTACATCCCCACAATTCTGTTTTATGCATTAAATCATAAACATATCTATTAATTACCCAAGCCGAAATTATCAATATAGCAAAAAGCAATATTAATGTTGATAAAATCGTAATAAATTTGTTTCTTTTAAACATCGGTTTTCTCCTTAAATTATCAATTGCAAAAAGATTATAGATTATTCAAACCAAAATATACTTACTAACTTGATTTGTAATTTTTTTTGCTATTCGCCGACCAGAAAAAGAAGCAAAAACGTTTGCATTTGAATCTCGAACACTTAAATCTGTCGGATTGGCATTGAAAAATGGGCAACCATAAGTTTCTAGAAACGCATTTGGGAAAATTGTAAATTCGTCTTGATTGTAATAGGTAATACATCTTTCAGGAGTGAAAAAAGCACCAGATGAATATGGAAATTGGGCGTAAATTTGTTGAAAAGCCAAAATTACAGTGATGAGTGTTAAAAGTTTAATTAGTTTACTCATTTGTTTTCTCCAAGTTTTTGCTTCCCCAATGTCGATTTGATATACCTACTACTTCAATATTATTTTTAATTTTTCTTTTTGTATTTCAGTTATTGGCAAACCATCAATCGTTGTAAAGGCTTTTTGTTCGATTGAATAGTCGGGTTCAGTGCAAATTACACCATCAGCAGAAACTGAGAAAGTGGTCGTTTTGTGACTAACATTTCGAGTAAATGTAATACTGAATATTTGTTCTTCAAAAGTCCGATTAATTACCAACTGATAAGAAGGATTATAATTTATATTATATTTTATATTGTCTTTAAGTTTATTCTTCAATTGTTCTAAATCAATTAATTCGCCAACATCACCGTCAATTTCCGTAATCCGATTGACAACGCTGAATGATTTTTCTCATAATTACCCACCATTGGAAAATGATGAACTAAATCATAAACATACCGATTAATAGCTCAAGCTGATATTGCTAAAATAACTGCAAAAATTGCAATTGACGCAAGACTTGTGATTATTTTGTTTTTTATTTTCATTGATTTTCTTATGGAACTTATCATTCATAAAAATAAATCAACGCTCATTTTGGCGTGTAAACTGCTACAAAATCATTGTGGGACTGAAATTTTAATGTTTGAAAAAAAATCTGTTTCAGTATTAGAATTAAGTATTTTTTATTTTCGGGATTCTGTTGCCATAAATGACAACAGTTCCGCTGATAAAATCGTGCAATGCTCGTCCGTTGACGTTAAAAATTGCGAGGAAAAAGCCGATTAAACCGCTACAAATTGTGAGCAAATAGCCAAATACGTTTCTTAATAAAAGTTGCGAATAACTTGGCAATTTTCCGTCAATTGAAACAATTCTTATTCCGGTGAATAATTTTCCGATAGTTTGACCATTAAAAATCGGAAGTATTACAAAATTAACCAGACCAACTAAAATCATAATAAACCAACCGACGTTGCTAACCGTTCCATCGAGTAATTTTCCGCCATCAATGCCGAGGTATCTGCCTATTAATAAAGCAATTACAGGAATTGCAACAAGGATAATATAGTCAATTAGTAAGGCACCACATCTTAATAAAAATGGAGCTTTGAGATTTTGTGGCTGAAAATCAACTACAATTTGATTGCTGTTTCTGTTTACCGAAACGGTTTCTTCAGACCGTGATTTCATTTAATTCGTTTTCCTAAATATAAATTAAGATCTAAATTTAACTTATTAAAAAGTGCAAAGTTGTGTCGCCAATTTTAATTTTGTCGCCGTTAGTAATGACACTTGGCTGATGTGGCAATAATCTAATTTGCTCTTTAAATGCGGTGTTCAAACTCGTTCCATTTGATGAGCCTAAATCTTCAACCATAAACATATTGCCTTCACGCCAAAGTCTTGCGTGACGACGAGAAATTTTGGTTTGCGGATCATATTTCGTCAGATCAACTTCTGGGAAAATGTTCGACATCGGATCGCGTCGTCCAATCAGATTACTGTCTTTGTCTAAATTGTAACTTGGTGAATCTAAATCGTTTGTGCCGAGCATAATAAGTCTTGCTGAGACATTTTGAGCTGTAAAAACTGAATTTGGAATCGGCGATGAACCTTGTTGAGCCATTGGCTGTTTGGCACCACAAAAAGGACAAAACATATCTGACAAAACTATTTTTTGTCCACAAAACCCACAAAATACAGGCTGATTTGATTGCATTCCGGCGGCGGAATTTCCATCGTTTAAACCGTAAGTTACTTTGCCGTTTCTGAGATTATCGAGATGTTTTATCATCGATTCCCGCATTTCGGCAGCAGAAACAAATCGTTTATCAGTATCGTATTCAACTGATCTCATCAATATTTGTTCAATTTGATCCGAAAGACCTGAATTTATTTGTCGCGGTCGCGGATTTTTATTGAAATCAAAAATTAACAAAGGTGAATTTTGCGGGTCAGCACCTGTCAACAGATGAAACATCGTCGAACCTAAACTGTAAATATCAGAACGCGGTTCAACGTTTCCGCTAAACAATTCTGGTGGTGCATAACCCATTGTCCCAACTGCGGTTACGCCTTTTTCTTCAATATTTACCCAACGAGCAATTCCAAAATCAATCAACATTACACGACCGGAATTTCCGTCAATCATAATGTTTGAAGGTTTTAAGTCGCGATAGACAATTGAAGGAACTCTATTGTGTAAATAATCTAAAACATCGGCGACTTGAATCGCCCATTCGGTGACACTTTTTTCATCAATTCTTCCTTCTGAAGCAGAACGCAGACGACCAGCTAAATCGCCACCTGAAATGTATTTCATGACAAGGTAAAAACGACCTTCACGATCATCAAAGAAATAATCGTAAATTGTAGGAATTGAAGGATGTTCGAGCGATGTTAAAAGTAAAGATTCGCGTCTGAAATCATTAACAGCTTTATCTTGTTGTTCTTCTTCAATGTAAGATTGCACCATTTCCTTGACAGCACGCAAAACTCCGCCAAGATTTCTATCGCTTGCAAGATAAACTGCTCCCATTCCGCCGCCGCCAATTTTTCGCACAACTTCATAGCGATTATTGAGCAAAGTTCCCTCTTCAAGCGGTTTAAGTTGTTTTGATTTTCCGCCGGTATCAACACTTTCACTAATTTGACTTGTGTTCGGATTAGACTTTAAGTCTGTAACAGCCGCGACAATTGGCAAAACAATTTGAGGTGAAATTTCTTCAGCTACAGTTGGTTCTTCGACAATCTTTTCTTCAACAATTTCAATTTCCGGTTCAAATTCATTAGTTGATTCTGCTGATTCTGCTGATTCTGCAAGAATTTCATCTTCGGTAACTGATTTTTCGTTTTCAAATACTTCGCCTAAATCAATTTCTTTGTCTTCAACTTCCTGGTGTTTGAGGTTAAGCATTTCAACGTCAAGAAGATTATATGGAATTGTCGATTCAAATGGATTAACTTGTGTAATTGGTTTATCTTCTTCTGTTTGCTTAATATCTTCTTTTTCTTTAAGTTCATCAAGAATTGGTTCTCGTTTATTTTCAACAATATGAGTTTCGATTAATTCTTCTATATCTTTTTCATCGTCGAGGTTAGAATCTTCTGTTATTTTCTCGTTAAAAGCTCTATCAAAAGTCTCATCTTTAATTGCAGATTCATCAATATAAGATATTTTTTCAGGTTCTGAAAATTCTTCAACTTCTATGTTTTCAGTAGCTTCGGGTTCAACAACTTCTGTTTCAGCTTCTACTTCAGGATTTACAATTTCAGTATCATCGGTTAATTCAGAAATCGGCAAATCAGCAACTTCAACTTCTGAATCTTGAAAATCCTCTTGTTTGATAATTGAAGGCATTGGCGGTTCATCTTCAATTTCTTCGGTTATCTCAATAGGAATAAGTTTATCAATTTCAGTTTCTGTAGTTGGATTTATACCATCAGAATCTTCTTCTTCAATTAAAGAAGGTTGTGAAGCAATCTCAATTTCTTCAATATTTTCTTCAACTTGTGCCAAATCAATCTCTGGTTGACGAGCAATTTCTTCATCTTTTTGAGACAGTTCTTCTGGCGGAAATTCCATTGCAATTCCGCAAATCGCACAATACATATCTGTTTTCGCAACTTCTGCTCCGCATTCGTGACAATATGGCATTATTTTTTCCGTAGATTATTTATTTGATAATTAAGTTAGTGTTTTAAAACGCAAAAAAGTTTTTCCAACAATTATTTCGTCGCCATCTTTCAACGTTTCACGGTTTCCTGGTAATAAACGTCTTCCGCGATTAACGAATGTACCGTTTGTTGAACCTAAATCTTCAACAAAATAAATATTTTCTTGAAAAACAATTCTCGCGTGCTTTCTTGAAATTTTCGCTTCCGGATCGTGAGCGTCTAAATCAACGTCAGGAAAAATTCCGTTATCAGCATCCCAACGACCAATATTAGATTCCTCACTTCCAAGCAAAAAAACTTCACCAATCGACACGCCGCGTTCTATTGTCAATTTCGCATGAGTTAATTCTTTTGTCTCAACTATTTCCCTAACATTCCCAACTTCATTATTTTTTTGCGATACATCATTTTCCGCATCAAGAATAATTGGAATATCGAGCGAAGTTTCACTTGCTTTAATTGCACCAGATTCTATTGAACCGCTTACATTTTCCATAACAAATCAATAAAACTTCTTCATTTCTAAATTTTGAAAACCTAAATAATTAAACTTAAGAGTTGTATCAAGCAAAAAACGAATTATAACTAAACATTAAAACCCAATTTTAGTCTTTGGAAACATAATTAACACAATAATTTTGATAAACTCTTCGTCAAACAGTTTAACTCTTTATTCAAAAATCGTAAATAGCAAGTCAAATTTGAAACTCTTTTCTCAAAAATATCGTAGAAAAATTCAGACGCAAAATCTTTTTGTAATTTGCAGAAGAAACATAATTTACAGAAGTAAACTTTTGCGAAAACAACAAGTAACATTCAATCTTAAATAAATGAAGTTGGGACATATTTAATGGCTTTAACACGCAATAAAAAAATTATCATCGGCGGTGCAATTTTGGCAACGCTTTTAATTGTAGTTTTGGTAGCTGTATTTGCTGGCAGAAAAGACGCAGCAGAAGTAACGGTAACAAAACTCGAGAAAAAACTGACTTTGAAATCAACAGTAACTTCTTCCGGCGAGGTTCGCCCAATTCAATACATCAATCTCACGAGCGAAGTTCAAGGACGAATTGAAGAAATTTACGTTAAAGAAGGACAAGAGGTTACTAAAGGTCAGCCACTTGTAAAACTTGACCCGACACAGTTGCAATCAAGTCAAGACGCACAAGCTGCAGCCTTTCAAGCATCACGAGACGATTTACAGGTAACTCGTTCACAAGTTATTGCAGCACAAAATCAGTATTCGCAAAGCCAACAATCTTTAAATGCAACCGAAGCAGCGGTTTCAACTGCACAACAACAAGTTTCTTCCGCACAAGAATCAGTAAACCAAGCACGCCAGCAAGTTGTTGCTTCGCAAACTGATGTCGATCGTGCAATTGTTGAAGTAAATGCAGCAAATCGTGAATTAAAACGAACAATCGAATTAGTTGAAAGTGGCGTTGTTTCAAAACTTGAATATGATCAAGCTAAAGACCGAGTTGAAAATGCAGCTGTTGGTTTGCGAAACGCCAAAGCCAGACTCGATGCTCAAAAGATTTCAGTTACCGAATCTCAAAATCGTGTGAAAGAAGCTCAAAATCGCGTTACAGAATCGCGTGCGAGATCTAATCAACAACGAATTGCAGTTAAAGACGCGTCAAGAGGTGTTGATTCAGCAAATCTTTCAGTAAAGTCAGGTCAAAATCGCACTAACCAACAAGAAGCGTTTCTTCGCGGACAAACAAATCAGCGAGACAAAACCTTACAAGTTGCACCAATCAATGGAATTGTTGCAGAAATTCCGTCCAAAGCCGGAACTTTTGCCGTTGCCGGATTTTCGACAACTGCATTGATGACAATTGCTGACATGTCAGGCGTAAATGTTGAAGTTAAAATCGACGAAACATCAATTGATAAAGTTAAAGTTGGACAACCTGTAAAAGTAAAAGTAGATGCACTTGGCGAAAACGAACTTGACGGCGAAGTTATTCAAAAAACTCCGCTCGCACTAGGTAAATCACAACAAAGCGGTGGTTTATCGACCAATATCAACACACAAGAAGCAAAAGAATTTCGAGTTGTTATCCAACTTAATAATTTGGATGAAACGGTTCGCAAATCTCTCCGTCCCGGAATGAGTGCAACTGCTTCAATTACAACAGATACAGCAAAAGATTTGATTGCGGTTCCGATTCAATCAATCGTCGAAAAACTCCCCGAATCAGAAAAAACTGAGCCAACACCTGAGGGAATGAAAAACAACTTACCATCTTTGGATAAGCCAAAATCAATTCGCGGCGTATTCATTTTAGACGGAAATAAAGCTAAGTTTGTTGAGGTCGAAACCGGAATTACCGGAGAATCTGACATTCAAATTAAGGTTGGATTAGAAGAAGGAAAAGAAGTTATCACTGGTCCGAGTAAAGTTTTAAAATCTCTAAAAGACGGTGATATTGTAAAAATTCAGGTTAAAAAAGAAACTGAGGCAAGTAAATAATATGGACGCAAAACAAGCAAATGCATCAAAGCCGGCAACATCGGCTTTGATTTCAATGCGAAACATTTGGCGAACATATCAAATGGGTTCGGAACAATTACACGCCTTAAAAGACGTTTCATTTGAAGTTGAAAAAGGGGAATATTTAGCAATTATTGGACCTTCCGGTTCAGGAAAATCAACTTTGATGAACCTTATCGGCTGCCTTGATTCACCGACCCAAGGTCAATATTGGATTAATGGAAATCTTGTTTCGGCAATGAGCGATGATGAACTTGCCCGAATTCGCAACAAAGAAATCGGTTTTGTTTTCCAAACATTTAATCTTTTATCACGTGCAACCGCTTTGCATAATGTAGAATTACCTCTGATTTACGCGGGAATTTCGGCAAGCGAACGCAACGAAACAGCTCGTAGAATGCTTGAATCTGTTGAACTTGGCGACCGCATAACGCACAAACCTAACGAACTTTCAGGTGGACAACGCCAACGTGTCGCAATCGCCAGAGCATTAGTAAATACGCCTTCTATATTGCTCGCCGATGAGCCGACAGGTGCTTTAGATTCCAAAACTAGCGTTGAAATTATGTTACTTTTCGAAAAACTTCACGCCGATGGAAACACGATTATTGTCGTCACGCATGAACCCGAAGTTGCCGAAAGAGCTCACCGCGTTATCACAATCCGCGATGGCGAAATTGAAAAAGACGAACGTATTAAGTAATTTTTTTAAAAAAAAGCAGAAACACGAAAAAATAGTGTTTCTGCTTTTTTAATTCATCTATAGACACTCATTTCTTAAACTTTTCAAATTTAATTGCGTATTAACTCTAATGAATTTCTCCGAAACCTTAAAACTTGCTTTTGCATCAATTTGGGCTCACAAATTGCGTTCTTTTTTGACGCTTTTAGGAATGATTATCGGCGTTACAGCATTTATGGTTGTCTTATCGCTTTTAATTGGTTTTAGTGCTTATATTGACGAAAAAATCGCTGGAATTGGGTCAAATTCATTTACAATTCGCAAATTTAGTTTTGACGATTTTAAAGATACAGACACAATCGCCGCTGCCCAAAGAAGAAACAAAGATTTAACGTTTGAAGAAAGGAATTTTATCCGTGAAAGATCACAATATATTTCGCAAATCGGTGCCAAAGCATTACCTAATTTTTCGGAAGTAAAACGCAATGGCGAGAAAATTTTAGATGTAAAAACAGAAGGTTGCGAACCAGTTGTTGCTGAAATTGATAAATACGATATTGCCGATGGGCGTTATTTTACTGAATCAGAGAACGATAATGCGGTTCGTGTTGTTTATATCGGAATGGATGTGGCTAACAAGCTCTTTCCATATGGTTCCGCACTTGGTCAAGAAATTGATGTTCGCGGAATTCCGTATAAAGTAATCGGAATTCAAACAGCTAAAGGTGCAGTTTTTGGTCAACCACAAGATAATTTTATTCAAATGCCGATTAAAACTTATGCGGCAAATTTTGGATCGTTGACACAGAGCCGCGGAATTTATTTTGTCGCTCTAGCCAAAAGTGACAACGTTTTTAACGATGCGGTTGAAGAAGCAAGAAGCCTTTTACGCATCAAACGAAAACTTCCGCTAAGCGAAAAAGATAATTTTGGTATTCTCACTCCTGATGCAATTGCTGGAATAAAAGACCGTTTATTAGGTCCAACGGCTTTTGTTTTAATAGCAATTCCGACTCTAGCTTTGGTGATTGGGGCAATTGTGATTATGAACATTATGCTTGTTTCCGTAACTGAACGAACACGCGAAATTGGCATCCGCAAAGCACTTGGTGCTAAACAAATTGATATTTTAAAACAATTTATTTTTGAAGCCGCAACACTTTCGGCAATTGGTGGAAGTATTGGTTTGATTTTGGCTTACATCTTGGGAGCAATCCTAACCATCTTTGTTTTTCAAACCAGAATACCACTTTGGGCAGCTTTTTTCGCAATCGGGGTTTCTGCAACGGTTGGAATTTTAGCTGGACTTTTTCCAGCATGGAAAGCTGCTAGACTTGATCCAATTGAAGCATTGCGAGCAGATTAAATTGATTATGAGCATTATCAGCAAAGGATTTTTCGAGAATTTCAAAATGGCGATTGACACGCTCAAGACGAATAAACTCCGCTCTTTTTTGACAATTTTTGGTGTTGTAGTTGGCGTAATTACTTTAATGCTTATTGGTTCAATTATCAGCGGAATTGATACGGCTTTAAAAAAAGAAATCGAATCTTTCGGCACAAATTCTATCTTTCTCTACAAGTTCGACATTGGAATTACTGGTCCGCCAAATCGGGAACAACGAATGCGAAAACCGTTAACTATTGATGACGCTTTTGCAATTCAAAATCTTTCAACAATGAAAACAGCCGTGCCTTTTCTCGATATTTCTTCCAACTTCTTCGGACAAAAAATAATTGTTACCGGAAAAAATGGAAAGAGTTCGGCTTCAGTTCAGCTCAATGGAACGTTTCCGGAAATGGAGAAAACAGACACGGAAATTTTGACTGATGGACGATGGTTTACAAAATCTGAGGACGAATCAAAAGCAGATGTTTGTTTAATCGGCGACTCCGTTCGCGAGGGATATTTTCCATTTGAAAATCCAATAGGTAAAACTTTAGAAATTGGCGGACGTGAGTTTCGAATAATAGGAACATTACAAAAACGCGAACAACTTTTCGGCGGCGGCGGAAACAACGATCAAAGTAATATTATTTTTATGCCGATTGGTTCCGCATTGCGACTTAAACCTTTTGCTGATGATGTATTTATTTTGGCGGTTGCAAAAGATGGTTTTATTGAGCAAGCAAAAGAACAAGCTGAAGATTTGTTGCGGATTCGGAGAAAAGTAAAATTTGGAGAACCAAACAGCTTTTCTATGTCAACAGCCGACAGTATTATTTCGCAGTTTCGTTCTTTAACTGTTGGTGTTGCTGCTGCAACGCTATTAATCGCTTCAGTTGGCTTATTAATTGGCGGAATTGGTGTGATGAATATTATGCTTGTTTCTGTAACTGAAAGAACCCGTGAAATTGGAATTCGCAAAGCTATTGGTGCAAAACGAAGCGATATTTTAATGCAATTTTTAATTGAAGCCGTCACTTTAACTGGTTTTGGTGGAATTATCGGATTAGTAATCGGTTGGCTTTTATCTTTGTTAATTCAATTGGTTACGCCAACATATTTGCCTTTGTGGGCACCCGTTTTAGGTTTCGGATTCAGCGTTGCTATCGGTTTGATTTTTGGAATTTTTCCAGCGTGGAAAGCTGCGAGGCTTGATCCGATTGAGGCTTTAAGATATGAATAAAAAATAAGCTGTCGACGAAATGACGACAGCTTATTTTTTTAGTTTTGAACGCCTGACAACAACGCACCAACGACTTTGAAGCAAATGCCGACTAAGGCTAAAATTATAACAATTGACCAAGCTGAAACAGTTGAAAGACTTCCCATAACTTTCAAACCAATTGCAGCTAAAACTAATCCCCAAATCTGAAATAAATCAATTGACCCAAGTAAAGTGCCCAAAACCGGCATTGATTTACCGTCGATAAATGCCGATGGATTTGCTTGAATAAGTCCTTTTTGGACAGAACTGGGATCTATATCTTCCACATTTTTCAAAAATAGAACAAGAAAATTTGCCACTAAAGATATTACTGCGGGTGCAAAACTAGCGTAAACCCAAACTGAAATTCCACGCATAAATGTCATTGAACCGCCCATTGCGTTGCCTGCCAACCAATAGATAAGTCCGCCAATCAGAAAAGAAATCGCGATAACAATTGGAATAACACCATATCTGACGTATTCAAAAACTGGCGTTGACTGCTGTTCAGTCATTTCTTTTTTCTGTTCTTCTTGAATAAATGGGTTAGCACTCATTTCAGCTTTTACAATATTTTTAAAACCGATTTTTTTAGTTAATGCAACTTGAAAAACTGATACAAATAACAAAATTAAAACTCCGGCAATCAAAAATTTCGGATTTTTTATCATTGATTGAAAGGTTTTTCCCGGTTCAATAAAAATTCCGACTAAAGTTCCAACTTCAGAAACCTTTGCAGTTTCTTCAATTTCATTAATTTCTTCAAAATTATTTTCTTCTTCCATTTTTCTCCTTAAAATACTCTATTTATTGAACTTGGCATCCAATCAGCTAGAGATTTTGTTACTGAATTTGCACCAATATTTCGAAGTTCATCAGCCGAAACGGTGTTTGTTATGCCCAATGTTTTCATTCCTGCTGCCTTTCCTGCTTGAACTCCTTGGGGCGAATCTTCAATTACCAAACATTCAATTCGAGTGAGCGGATGTCCGCCTTTTTGGGTTAAAAGTGTGTCAATTTTTTTAAAACCAAGATTGTAACATTCAGGATTTGGCTTGCAAAACTTTGTATCCTCAGAACTTACGATTACAGAAAACGAATCTCTTAAACCAAGTCTCTCGAGAATATATTCAATTTCTTCACACTTTGCCATACTAACAACGCCCAAAGAAAAATCATTCTCCACAATTTTTACGAAGTTTTTAACGCCATCAAAAACTGGAATTTCTTTCTCGACTAATTTTCGCCAGGATTCAGTTTTCCGAGTGGAAATTTCATTGATTTTTTCTGTCGAAATCTCAATTCCAACTCGTTGAAAGTTAGCATTGATAAAAGTTTTGTCGTCCATTCCCATACATTTGTAATAATCAGCTTCGGTCATCGAAACATTTTCTTCATTGAAAATCTCGGTGTAAGCCTTCATTTGTAATGGTTCATCGTCGATAATAACGCCATTAAAATCGAATAATATTGCTCTAATCATTTTGTTTATATACGTTTCCTAAATTAGTTTAGTTTCTGAAATTATTTTAGCTTGAATGTTGATAAAAACAAAAAAGACGCAAAATACATCACGTCTTTAAATATTTCTAATATAATTTTTTTATTCTTTCACTTTAGCTTTTTCTTCAGCTAAATACTTATCAAGTTTAGTTTTATAATATATACAATTTTCTGTCATTTTAGTTTTATCTTCTTTGTTCTGCTCCAAAGACTCGCGAAAACTCTTTTTTATTATACCGACTGCAGCATCACGTGAGGCTTTTATAATCCAGTTATCTTCTGGTGTTTTCGATTCGTTTTCGAAAATTTGAATTACAGCATCGCATTCAGGAATTCCAGTAGTTTCGCCATCTGCAACGGCATCAATTGCTTTATCTGTAATGGTTTCACTCGTCGGATTTGTTTTACCATCATTTGATTTTGTCGTTTTCGAGTCGCCTTCGACAGCTTTTTGTAGCCTTTCAGAGATTCCACAACCCAAAACAAGACTCAAACCAATCGCAACTAGAATAAAAATACTTAATTTATTTTTCATAATGTTTATTAATTCAATTTCAACAACTTAGAGACGAAACTCTTTAAGAGTTTTGCCAATAAAAAGGACAAAGCGAAAATCACTTTGCCCTTTCAAAAAAAATTCTGAATACTTTAAACTTCTTTGAATTCAGAATCAACATCTTCACTTGAAAGTGCAACCCGATAATTCTTCGATTGTTTTTGCTTTGTTATCAGCAAATCATCTTTAGTTTTTAGCAAATCCGCTCTATTATAAACAGAAAGTTCAAAATTGTAACCGTGCGTAATTGCATCTTTTGGACAAGCCTCAACGCAAAAACCACAAAAAATACAACGACCGTAATCAATATTGTAAACACTCGCGTAACGTTCATCTCGTCCGACACGTTCGTCATAAGGTCGAGCGTCGTCTTTCGCTTCGATATAAATACAATCACTCGGACAAGCAGCCGCACATAAGTAACATGCCACGCACTTTTCTTTTCCGTTTTCGTCAACATGCAAAAGATGTTGTCCCCGATAACGCGGTTGAACCGTCACCGGAACTTCAGGATATTGAACCGTCCAAGATTTTTTTGGCATTTGTGAAAGTGTGATTCTCATTCCCTTAATCACAGCTTTCGTTGAATTTAAAACATCGCTGATTAATGACATATTTTTTCTTTAATCTAGTTTAAAGCTCCAGCTAAAATTTGAAGTATAACGACAACAACTGTTAAAACTATACTAATTGCTCCGAGAACCATTCCAATAGTTCCAAGTGTTTTCCCACCATATTGCATCGGATCTTTATCAGCATTACTTCTCGCCATAAATCCTAAAATTATTGCTGGAATTCCAGTAAAAAATCCACAACACAAAATACTTGTTATTCCACAAACGAGCGAAATAATGGCAAAAGTTTGATTTTGTCCTTGTGCTGAAACCATCGGTGGTTGAAACGGCGTATTTTGTCCAACTCCTTGATTGCTCCAATTTGCATCAGGTGCCGGTGGCGGTGTCCATGCTTGTTGCATTTGTTCTTGTTGACCAAACGGACTTGGCGGCGGACTAAACGGACTGCTTCCAAATGGATCATTTTGCGGCAAAGATTGCGGTTCTTGATATGGCGTTGGTTCAAAGGCTGGTGGCGATGGCATATCAAATGGATTAGACGCAGGTTGTTCAAATGGCGACGAAACCGGTTCGTCAGTTGGCGTTCGATACCGCGAGTTTCCAGGCAAAGGCATTCCAGTAAATGTTGCGTCAAAATTGGGAACTTCTGCACTAATTAAAGTTGCTTCAGTTTCAGAATCAGCTTGAGGCGTTGGAAAATTGCCAAAATCGGGCGGTGAAATAATGGGTTCTTCAAAAATTGGTGGTAGCGGCAAAGGCTCACTCTGATTTTTAACTGCTTCAGGAATTACAATATCTGAAACAACCATTGTCTTCATCGAATCAACTTCAGTTGGCATTTCTGGCGTTTCAGTTGGAGTCGGCTCTGGAATGTAAAAAATATCGTCTTCTTTTTTTGCAGATGTTGAGGCAACAACTGTCTTGTATGGATCAGCAGCGACAACTACGTTAAGCCTTTTTCCGCAAGTTTGGCAAAAATTAAGATTATCAGGCAATTCAAGCGGGTTTCCATCTTTAATACAGCTTGGACATGTTTTCATTTACAGAATTTTCCTTGAAATAGGTGTGTAATAAAACTTATAATCAGCATAATACAGCATTTTAGCTGTATTATGCCATTAAATATTAGACTAATTCGAGTTTGCTGAAAAAATATGCAATTTCAATTGCTGCATTTTCTTCCGAATCAGATCCGTGAACTGCATTTTCGCCGATTGATGTCGCGAACATTTTGCGTAAAGTGCCTTCAGCAGCTTCCGCAGGATTCGTTGCACCCATCAATTCACGCCATGCAGGAACTGCATTGTCTTTTTCCAATGCTAAAACTACACAAGCTCCGCTCGACATAAATTCAGTAAGTTCGCCAAAAAACGGACGTGCCGAGTGAACTGCGTAAAAGCCTTCAGCTTCTTTAGTCGTCATGTGAATCAACTTCATCCCACGAACTTTAAATCCGCTCTCAACAACTTTTTGCAAAATTGCCCCAAATTTGCCTGCACCAGTCGCGTCAGGCTTGATTATCCCAAATGTTAAATTGCTCATTATTTTATTAACTTCTCCGTAAATATTACTTGTTATTTTATGCTTGCTTTAACCTTAAAAAGACGATGATTTAGCATATCAACCCCAGCAGGAATTGCTTCAAGTGGTAAATATCCAAGAAGTGGTTCATATTCACCATCATCATTTGGCTCCATTTCCATAAACAAAACTTCGCCCGAAATGTCACGGAAATTAGCTATTTTTATGGTGACTGGTCCAAAGATTTCGCCGGGACGAATTTCACCACTTGCCATTTCCATATCAACTTTTTCGAGTATTTTTAATTCGCCCAATCTCTCTTTCCAAACGCTCGGTAAAGTCAAAAAGGTTGAACCAGTGTCAACTAAAGCATTGAAAGAAATGTGCTTTCCAACTTCCAGTGCGTTCGAAATTGTCACATCGACATTTATTTTTCCCATATCTCTAACTGGTTTTAGCTTAAAACTTCCCATAGCTATTCACTCCGCAAACTATCTACCCAAAACCGCTTTCATCGTTGAACCAATATCAGCAGGCGATTTCACCACATGTATTCCCGCTTCTGCCAAGGCTTTCATCTTTTCTTCTGCCGTTCCTTTTCCGCCAGAAATGATTGCCCCCGCGTGTCCCATTCGACGTCCCGGAGGTGCAGTTTGACCCGCGATAAAGGCGACGATTGGTTTGCGTTTTGAAAGTCCGCTTGAAAATGCCCAAGCTGCCGCGTCTTCTTCGGCTGTTCCACCAATTTCGCCGATCAAAACAATTCCTTCCGTTTCATCGTCGTCTGCAAACAATTTCAATGCATCCGTGTGGTTCGTTCCGATGATCGGATCGCCGCCGATTCCAATTGCCGTCGATTGTCCGAGTCCAACCGCTCCGGTTTGCCCAACTGCTTCATACGTCAAAGTTCCGCTTCGCGAGATGATTCCGATGCTTCCTTTTTTGTGAATATGTCCGGGCATAATTCCGATTTTACATTCGCCCGGAGTGATAATTCCGGGGCAATTCGGACCGATTAGGCGAGTGTTCGTTCCATTCAAATATTCGCGAACCTTGACCATATCAGCAACCGGAATTCCTTCTGTGATGCAAACAACAAGCGGCAAACCAGCCGCCGCAGCTTCCATAATTGCATCAGCGGCAAAGGCTGGCGGAACATAAATAATCGAGACATTTGCACCGGTTTCGGAAACTGCATCAACAACCGTATTGAAAACCGGAACGCCTTCGTGAGTCGTTCCACCTTTTGCAGGTGTTACGCCACCAACGACATTTGTGCCGTAAGCGATCATGTGATGCGTATGAAAAGTTCCTTCTTTTCCGGTAATTCCCTGCACAATCAGGCGTGTGTTTTTATCAACTAAAATGCTCAAAGTGTTTGCTCCTAAAGTTTGCTAAATTAAACAAAACGAAAGTATAACACGGCAGTTTTTTATTTGAGAAATACGGTTTATGGTAATATTTGTTTCATGAGCGATGCTGCAAAATTAATTCTTCCGATCGGAACGCAAATCGTTGCGTTGATTGATGTAAAAGTTATCAACGAAAATCGTTTTCAGCCACGTGGAACTGTCGGCGTTATCAAATCTTCGCCGAAGGACGCAACGCATTCCTACCTCGCGGAGTTTTTTGACGGTTCAATTTCCGCCGTCAAACGTAGTGAATTTGCAATTCGAAAACATTATCAAACTGACATTGCTATTGATACGCTGAGAGACCGAAATCTATACGATTATGTGATTTACCGATGTGTTGTCGGTTCGCGGGCGTTTGGGTTAGATGATGAAAATTCTGACACTGATTTACGCGGAATTTATCTTCCACCAGCTGATATTCATTGGTCGATGTATGGCGTTCCCGAACAGCTTGAAAACAAAGAAAACGAAGAATGCTATTGGGAATTGCAGAAGTTTTTAGTTTTGGCATTAAAGGCGAATCCGAATATTTTGGAATGCTTACATACGCCGCTGATCGAATATAAGAACGAAATTGCGGACGAGCTTTTATCAATCAAACATATATTTTTCTCGAAACTGGTTTATCAAACTTATAACGGCTATGTGATGTCGCAGTTCAAAAAGTTGGAGCAGGATTTGCGGACAAACGGCGAAATCCGTTGGAAACACGCGATGCACTTGGTTCGTCTGTTATTGCAAGGAATCGAAATTTTGCGTGAAGGCGAATTGAATATAAAAGTTGATGCGAACCGCGATAAATTATTATCGATCAAACGCGGCGAACTCTTGTGGGAAAGCGTCAACGATTGGCGTTTAATGCTCCACAAAGATTTTGAAAATGCTTTTGCTGAAACTAAATTGCCCGAACGCCCGGATTATGAAAAGGCGAATAGATTTTTGATTAAGGCTAGAAAAATGATGGTGAAATAGTTTTATCTTTTTACTTTCGTTTATTTTCTTTAATTTTTTGAATAGCGTTTTTCGCTTTTTCGCCTAGATGTATTAGTTTACTCTGTGCTCTGAAAGCTCTTGCGACACGGCTTGAAATTAGATAAACGTCTTCTTCGGCTATATTTTCCAAGATTGGGATTAACGATTTATCGATTGAATCGCCTTTTATCAATTCGTCCAATGCTGACTCGATTGTTTTCGGGTTCGTGCTTCTCAAAAGTTTTGCGGTCGGCGAGAGTTTTTCGTAGTTTTTTTGAATAACTTCGATTGCCTCCAACGCTCTGTCTCTAAAACTTTCGCCTTCGCCTGTCCCGCGAGGAGTACCGCCGGCACCGTTATCATCAAAAAAATAATAAAAATCGTCTTCCGCAGCAACTAGTTGTAAAAGAGGAATCAGTTCAATAAACTCACACGAAGCCTCAAAATCGTCAAAAAAATTATATAGATAACGGGGATCTCCCAGTCCGTGTAATCCTTTTTCCAGTAAAGTTGCCGCCAAATGTTTATTCATATTTTACGCAAAATTATAACTTAACCTTACTTTTCTCAAAACCTGTAAGTTGATAATATCTTACAAATGATTCCAACCGAAAAACTTAAACAAATCATCGCCGAACAGTCATTTCCGCTACTTTTCGCCACAATCAGCGGAGCACATCTTTACGGTTTTCCTTCGCCCGATTCTGATTTTGACCTTCGAGGCGTGCATATTTTGCCGATTAAAGAAGTCGTTGGATTAGACGTTGGACGCGAAACGATTGAGGTTGAAGAAATCCGCGACGGTTTGGAATTGGATTTGGTTACGCACGATGCGAAGAAGTTTTTCGGCTTGATGCTCAAGAAAAATGGTTATGTTTTAGAGCAAATTTTCTCGCCTTTGGTCGTGCACGAAATGCCCGAATTTGCGGAATTACGCGAGATTGCCAAAACTTGTATCACCAAGCATCATTCACATCATTATTTCGGGTTTGCGGAAACGCAGTGGAAACTTTTCAACAAAGAAAAACCGCCGCGTGTGAAACCTTTGCTCTATATTTACCGAGTTTTGCTGACCGGAATTTATCTGATGCAAAAAGGCGTGATTGAAGCAAATTTGGTAACGCTCAACGAAGTTTATAAACTGCCATACATTCCCGATCTAATCAGCAGAAAACTTTCGGGTGCAGAAAAACAAAAGTTAGAATCAGCTGACATTGCATTTCATCAAAAAGAATACGAACGTCTGCGAATAGTTTTGCAAACGGAATATGAAAACAGTCAATTGCCTGAAGAATCAACTGGAAAATCTGCTTTAAATGATTTATTGATAAGAATCCGAACCACAAAATAATTTTCTCTGAACTAATCGACTAAACCTGTCGTAACTTTTTGTGTCAATCACCGCTGACCAAAAAATATGAGAAAGTTTTATTCCTTTTACCTAGACGCATTTCGCATTGCCCTCCAATCAATTTTGGAACACAAACTTCGTGCGTTTCTCACGCTAATTGGGATTATTATTGGTGTTGCGTCAGTTGTGGTTGTTGGTGCATCTATCAGCGGATTAAACAGTTACGTCACTACACAGATTTCGAAAGTTCTTGGTGCGAATCACTTTATGATCGCCCGAATCGCGTTTTCCGGCAGGTTAGACGACAACGAATTTGAACGAATGAATCGCCGCAACAAGCAGCCAACTTGGAACGAATATCTTTATCTCAAGGAAAATTGCAAGAAATGCAGCGAAGTTGGTGCACAGATGTTCAACCGAACAGATTTAGACGAAAATGGTATCGAAATGCCTTCCGTAACGGTTAATGGAGTTTCGGCAAACTTCGTTGAAATTGAAGATAAAAACATCATCGAAGGTCGATTTTTTTCGGACGAAGAAGTTCAAAGATCGGCTCCAGTTTGCGTAATCGGAGCCGATGTGAAGGAAAAATATTTCAGCGATAAATCCGCAATCGGTGAAAAACTACGAGTTAAAGGTGCGTTAGTGACGATTGTCGGCGTTGAAGACAAACGCGGTGCTTTGCCCGGAGCATCTTTCGATCGAGCACTTTATTTACCAATCACCTTACACATTCAAATTTTTGGCAAAGGAACTGACGGTTTGCAAATTCACGGCAAAGGCTTAACTGACGCAGAATTTCTCGATTCTATTGAAGAAGCCCGACTTTATTTACGCAACAAACGCGGCTTAGTTGGTAGTGATGATGATTCATTTGGACTCGTGAACACCAAAGAGTTGGGCAATCAAATCGATCAGTTTACAGGTGCAATTGCTGGTGTTGTAATTCCAATAACGCTTATTACGCTTGTAGTTGGCGGAATTGTTGTGATGAACATCATGCTCGTCTCTGTAACCGAACGAACATTCGAAATCGGTTTGCGAAAAGCACTCGGAGCAACGCGGCATCAAATTTTACTTCAATTCTTAATCGAATCGTCGCTGCTCTGCATTGTCGGCGGAATATTAGGGCTTCTGCTTGCTTCGGGCGTAACTACTCTCATAACCGTGACCGCCGGAATTACGATGACAATTACGATTGGCTACATCATTTTATCGTTCGGCGTTTCGACGATTATTGGCGTGGTCGCTGGACTTTATCCGGCATTTAAAGCTGCAAAACTAGATCCAATTATCGCTCTGACAAAGAATTAATATGACATACCTTTTCCGTGAAATTTTGAAAATGGCAATGGACAGCATTCGTGCGAACAAGTTTCGTTCGTTGCTCACGATTCTCGGAATTGTAGTTGGTATTATGACGGCGATTATTGTTGCGTCGATTTTAACGGGAATGCGTCAAAGTATTGTCGCAAGTATCGAAGATTACGGAACAAACAATATTTATGCGTTTCACCTGACAACGGGTTTTGGTCCTGCTGATCGCTCTGAGCGAACTCGAAAACCGCTGACGGTTGAAGATGCAGATTCGATTCTTGCTCAATCAAGTGCGGTTGAAGATATTGCTTTGATTGCACCCGGAATCGGAAATTTCGGACGAGAAAGTTTTGACGATAACATTACTTACGATGGCAAAAACTATCGTCGGGCAAACCTCGATGGCGTTTCGGCAAACTATCCAAACATTGTGAATTTGAATTTGCAAGCAGGTCGATTTCTCAACGAAGCAGACGATCAGCAACGCCGAAATGTCATCGTTATCGGCATCAATTGTGCCGAAGCTTTATTTGAAGATAAACCAAAAGAAGCTGTCGGGAAAATTGTCAGAATGAACGGTTCGCTTTGGGAAATAATCGGCGTTTTGGAGAAACGAAAAGCCGGTTTTTTTGGTGAAAACGAAGAAGACAGCAAGGTTTTTATGCCTTATCGAACTGCTAGAAAAGTTGCACCGCAGAGAAATTATTTGCTCCAAATTATTCAAGCAAAAAAAGGACAATTAAACGAAGCATTGAAAGATTCCGAAGATGTTTTACGAAAAAGACGCGAAGTTAATTTCAATTCGCCCAATGATTTCGACATCAAAACTGCCGATAAATTTATTCAACAATTCGATTCAATTACCGGAATGGTCGGAATTGTGGCGATTGCAATTTCAAGTTTGGGCTTGCTCGTTGGCGGAATTGGCGTGATGAATATTATGCTCGTTTCAGTTACCGAACGCACAAAAGAAATTGGAATCCGCAAGGCTCTAGGTGCAACTCGTGGTGCGATTGTGATGCAATTTTTGCTCGAAGCAATGACGCTTACTTTTTTTGGCGGAGTTGTTGGTGTAACGCTGGCGGTTGTAATTTCTCAACTGATTATGTTGCTCGTTCCCTCTCTTCCGGCGGCAATTCCTTTGTGGGCAGTTGTTTCAGGACTTGCAGTTTCGACATTTGTCGGACTCGTTTTCGGAGTTTTACCTGCAAGAAAAGCCGCTGGGTTAGATCCAATTGAATGTTTGCGATATGAATAGTTAAAAACATTATTGGTAAAATTTACCAATAATGTTAGTTTAAATTTGTTCTTAAATTATTCTTAGTTTTAAATAATAAAAATGAAAAAACAAATACAGTTAATGTTTCTATTGGTCTCAATTTGTTCCTTTAGTGGATTTTTGTCTTCAGTTTCTGCACAAAGAGTTGGCGGCTTTAAAGAAATTGCAAAAAACGATGTCGGAGCATCAGCAGCAGCAAAATTTGCAATCGCAAAAAAAGCGAAACTTGATGAATCTAAAATCGTTTTAATCTCAGTCGAAAAAGCTGAAAGCCAGTTAGTTGCGGGAACTAATTTTCGTATGTGTTTAGTTGTTGAAGTTGAGGAAAAGGGCGAAAATGTTAGAACAGACAGACAGGTTTTAGTTCAAGTTTATCGAAATTTGAAGAATATTTACACACTTTCTAAATGGGAAGAAAAAGAATGTGTTGAAGAAGAAGATTAGTTTTTAGAAATAATACTTTACATTCTAATAGCAGTTCAATCTTTACGGATTGGCTGCTATTTTAAATTTCATTTTTTATCAAAACAACTTCTTGGGTATCACTACCTCTAACAAGATACAATTTTTTTCCGTCTGTAGATGTCACAAATCGAACAATGTTTTCGAGATTAAAATTTGTAAGTTTTTTCGTCTTTCCGTCACTTAAGTTCAATCTCCAAACGTCATTATTATTTCCTTGTAAGTCTGTATAAAGTAACGACTTACTATCAGCCGCCCATTTATATTGATTGCTTATAACAGTTTTTACGATCTGTTTTGCATCGCTAATTTTTGTGCCATCGTATGATGCAATATAGAGTGATGCTTGAGGCATAACACCGGTCGCAAAATCAATTGGTGCTGCTGAATAAATAATACTTTTTCCGTCAGGGGAAAGTTTTGCTAGTTGCAAATAAGTATTCTCGCTACTGACCAATTGCGTTATCAGACCCGTTTCGGTGTTTATTTGCTTAAGTGATGGAATACGGTTATCAAGCGATTTTTCTATAAAAATAATAGTTTTCGAGTCGGGTGTTATTCCGCAGATGGTTTCTTCAATTTGTGGCGTTTTTGTCAGCTGAATTTGATTTGTCCCATCGGCGTTCATTTTCCAAATTTCATACTCACCATTACGAAAACTTTCGAAGAAAATTAAACTTCCATCAGCAGATAGATAAGGATAAGAGTTTTTTCCGTTGCTTTTTGTAAGTTGTTTTTCATTAGATCCATCTGCATCCATCTGCCAAATATCGCCATCATTTTGACCGTAAATTTTGACAAAAAGGAGTTTTCCGTTTGGCAAAGTTGCCAAGCCTTGATTGCCGATTTTTTCTCTGCTATTTGAGCTAATTTGTCTTGATTTTCCGTTTGTTAAATCATATTCCCAGAGCCCGGAAACGGAATTTCCCTGTGCAGTAGCGATGGTTTTTCCGTCGGCAGTTATTGATGCACCGTAGTAAAAGTTTGTATCTTTGGTAATTGAATCAAGAATTCCAGCAGGATAACTTAAACTATAAACCTTAGAAGTTTGTTCTTTTTCAAGAAAACCGGTAACAATCAAACCTGAGCTGTCGTTTAGCCAAGAAAAATCGCTAATGTAATTCCAAAGTTGTCCAAGTTGCGTAAATTTTCCGGTTTTAATATCAATCATAGTGATTGATCCTGAAGGTTTTCCGAGAACAACTTTTGTATCAACTTTTAGTGTTGCGATGCTGTTTCCATCTGGCGATATTTTGGGCTGAATAAAAGGCTCAGAAGTTGAAAACAATTCTTTTTCTTGACCGCCATCAAAGCTAACTTCAATGATTTTATCAGCAGTTGGATTGATAATATGTCTGTGAAAAATCAAACTTTTACCATCCGGACGAAATGAGACACCAGAATCGACATCAAAAGCAATTTGCTTCGGTTCGCCACCAAGTATTGGCACCCGAAAAAGACTTTGTCCAATTCCACCTTGGGGTCGTAACGTGTAAAAAAGATAATTTCCATCGAGCGAAAATCTCAAAATAGACACTGAACTATCTTTAATCGGAATAATTTCTTTCTCACTTCCAGTTTCAATTTGACGAAGAATTAGCTGCGAAACATTGGTCATACGACCTCTCGCAAATGCTAAATACTTACCGTCAGGCGAAATTTCTAACGCATCAATATTTCCAATTTTTGAAAGCGTAGAAATTTTAGGATTTGCAAAAGAATTGATTAAATGAGGTTTTTGCCATAAAAAATAGCTTAAAGTTGCAAGTCCGGCAATTAAAATTAATCCGATTATCGAAGCAAAAACCATTGAAGTCCGCGGTTTAGATTTCAATTTATTTTCGCCTTCACTTTCATTATTTAGTTTAAGCGGATTAGATAAAATTTGAGTTTTTACGAGTTCATTGGTTGATATAAGGGCATTTGTTTTATTTGTAAAAACCTCCTTGCTCCGATTGTTTAACTCATTAAAACGGCTTGGTGAAATAGAAACTTCGAGTTCATGCTCTAGTTCCATTTCCCTGCGTAAATTCTTTAAATCGAGCGAAAAGTCTTTTGCAGTTTGATAACGCTCTTCACGATCTTTGCGGAGTGATTTTTTTACAATTCGAGTGAGTTCTTGCGGGCAATTTTCGAGTTTTTCTCCAATCGGAACAGGTTCTTTATGAATAATATTTGCCAAAATATCGGTCATTGTTTCGCCGTCAAAAGGCGTTTTCAGTGTCAACATTTCATATAAAGTCACACCAAAACTCCACAAATCTGTTCTCGCATCAACCTCTTTTCCACGTGCTTGTTCAGGCGACATATATGCAACGCTGCCCATCACAACTCCGGCTTTAGTCGAAACTAATTCACGAGTTTCTGCTTCGCTTTCAACACTCGTCGGTTTTGCGAGTCCAAAATCTAAAACCTTCACAAATCCATCGCCACGAATCATTATATTTTCAGGCTTAATATCGCGATGAATAATTCCGGCTTGGTGAGCAGTCACGAGTGCAGACGCAATTTGCTCAGCAATATTGAGCGTAGAACTTAAATCGAGTGCTTTACGTTCTATTAGACTTCGTAGAGTTTCGCCTTTAATAAACTCGGTTACAATAAAGAGTTGTTCGTTTACTGAACCAATTTCGTAAATTGTAATGATGTTTGGATGATTTAATGATGAGGCAGATTTCGCCTCTAATTTAAAACGATTTACACGCTCAAGGTCAGAACAAAACTCCGGAAGTAGAACTTTTATCGCAACTTCGCGGTCAAGTTCAGCATCGTGAGCAAGAAAAACTTCGCCCATTCCGCCAACACCCAGCTTTTGCTTCACTTCATATCTTCCAATTTTTTTTGGCAAACTCATTCGATTTATTAAACGTTATTCTTCACGATTTGGTTTCATTACAGTGGTTTCTACTGCAGCTTTTTCGACCGCAACCTTTGTAAACGGAAATACTTGCGGTTTCCCCGAATTCCAATCGCTCCACGAATCTTTCCAGTGCGGCGATTGCGGATTTCCACTTTGACCGAGAGGAATTGCGTGTCGCGTTTCGTCCCAATTTCCAGGCGATGTGATCAATCTCATCGAAACAGACGAACCGACATTAGGAGTTAATCCGCTTCCATTGATTCCAATTTGGTCAATCTTAAATTGCCCACCGATAAGCGGAACAATCGCTAGAGGATGAGGAAAATTAGCTTTCCAAACACTTCCCCAAACCCATTTCGAATTATCAGTTCCGAAACGTTTTGCAAGATTCGCACGACTTTCTGTATCACAGGTTTTCAACACTTCGCCAAAATTTGCAAAGCCTTTCGGTAACCACAACGCGGAATTCTCTCGCACAATTCGCTCCAAAAGTCGCTCACGGATAAACCAACTTGGAACCGGCGGATTGTCAGCCGCAATCTTATCGGCGGCACAGTTTCGAATTCCATTTACGAGCAATGCTGCCTTCGAATCGGCTGTCATTTTACCGTCCCAACCTCTTAATAATGTTAAAGTTTCGTTCGATGCATTCGCGTTTTTGAGAATTTCGGTGTTCAGTTTTGAAAGTGGAATGCTGAAAACATCTCGCTGAATATCCGCAACATCATTCGCCGAGACCTTTGTGTTTGATTTCAACAAATCGTAAATCCTTCTCGCACGCCAAGGCGTTGCTACGTCACGCGAAATCTGTTGATATTTGTAGTTTGTGCCGACAATTCGCTGATTTGCAGTAACGATAAAGCCTTCGGGCGGATTATAAAGTTGTGGCAATTCTTCAAACGGAATCATTCCAGTCCAATCGCCATTGGAGGTTGAACCATCGTATGGCAAACTTCCGTCGCCTTTTTTTCTAATCGGAACTCTACCCGCGGCAATCCAACCGATGTTTCCTTTTACGTCAGCATAGATAAAATTTTGAGTTGAACCGCCATAACGTTTCAGCGAACCTTTGAAATCTTCGTAATTCTTTGCTCGATTGAGGAAATAAAAAGCTTCAAATTCGTTGTTATCCGGATTTCTCGCAGTCCATTTCAATGCAAATTTTTGTTTAATTTCATCTTCGATGATTACACCGTTTCGCGTTTCAACCACTTCGAGTGTTTCAACCTCCGTTTCAGGAGCCGTCAAAACTTTACGAACTTTAATTTGTTCTTTTCGGATTGTTGGCATCGCCCAACCTGTCGGAGTTTTATATTCGCCTTTGTCGTTAAATGTTTCTGTATAAAGATCTTGCACGTCTGGACCAACGTTGGTCGCTCCCCAAGCAATCGAAGCGTTGTGACCGAGAATAACTCCCGGCACTCCCGGAAATGTCACTCCAGCCGCTTGAATTGTCGGCGAAGAAAGATGTGTCAGATACCAAATTCCCGGTGCGGCAGCTTGTAAATGCGGATCATTCGCGAGCAGCGGTTTGCCGTCGAGTGTTCGCTTGCCAGAAATTACCCAATTATTACTTGCTGCAAGATCTTCTGCGTAAAGTCCAACCATCGAAAGCGAGTTCTTACGGTTTTCAACGAATTTTTCTGCCATATTCTTTGCAGTTATCGTATTGAAATCTGGAACTTTCAAATTCTGTAACGAAACACTTGTCGTATCTTTCCCAAATAAAATTACATCGTTAGGTGTTACGTTGTTTGTTAATTCGGTGATTTTTTGCTGTGAAAGTTTTTGAAAACTCGCCCGAACCAAATCGTTTTCCCAAGTCGAACTCAGAGCTTCTGCAAGAATTTTCCCTAAACAAATTGTGTCAGTCGGTTTCCAAGGTGACGGTTTATACTGCAAGATTTTGAATTCAGCAGGCATCGTGGTCGCATCAAGTGTTGCAATATATGCATTTACACCTTTCGCGTAGCTTTCCAAAGCCGACTTCAATTCGGGATTCATCGTCTTCAAAGTTTCTTCCGCAATGCCGGAAAATCCATAACGACGCCATTGCTTATCCTCTTCCAAAACCTGTTTGCCAAAAATTTCGGCGAGTTCACCGCGAGAAACTCTTCGCAGCAAATCCATCTGCCAAAGCCTGTCAGAAGCAGTTACGTAACCTTGCACGAAATATAAATCAACTTCATTTTTTGCGTCGATATAAGGGATTCCGCGAGAATCTCGCCGGATTGTGACTTCTTGCTTTATTCCGTTGATCGAAAACTGACTTGCGGAAACTTGTCCAAAAGAAATATGCGAAACAAAAGATGTAATCAATACAACCAACAAAATGCTTAGGTATTTTTTCATATGTAAGAAATTTTCAAAGTGAATTTTAATTGTTTTAATTTAACATAAATCGTAATTTTCGCTTAATGAGTTTCACTTTTTTAAGTCAACCATACTAAGACTTTTTGATTCGATTTTTTTTATTGTTTAAGTTAATATAAATTTACTTTGTGTATAAATTTTAGGAGATTTAAACGTGAACCATTTCAAATTATTACTTTGTCTCGCAACAATTTTTCTTTTTATTGCAGCTTGTGCAAAACAAGCTGAGATTACTAGCCAAAACACAGCAAACAAAACAGTTGCAAACATCGAACCAATGGTCGCGACTGCTCCACCAGACGAATTTGCTTCTTCACGAAAAATATTTAAAGAGCAAAATTGTGTAAAATGTCATAAAGAAGATGGAAGTGGTGGAGCAACTGAAATTGATGGCACAAAATTTAAAACTCCTGATTTACGAAGTGAAAGAATGAAAAATGCCAAAGATGCGGATTTTATCAGCACTATTGAGAATGGAGAAGATGAAATGCCAGGATACAAAGCAAAAATTAAGCCTGAAGAAATAAAAGAACTCGTAAGATTCATTCGAGTTGAAGTTCAGAGAAAATAGACTTGCGATTTTTTGCTATTTAAGTTAATTTTTAAGTAGTTAAGCACCCTTAGCTCAGCTGGATAGAGTATCTGACTTCGAATCAGAGGGTCGCATGTTCGAATCATGCAGGGTGTATTTTAGTAGTTTAAATAAAAGGCAAGCAAATTTAATTGCTTGCCTTTTATTTGTAATTTTTTCAGGTTTTGTTACTCGCCGGCAGCTTTTGTCATTGCTTTATCTTGAAGAAGTTCAATTGCTTTTTTAAGAATTATATCTTCACGTTTTAGTGTTTCAACTTTCGGAGTTGGTTGAGTTTCCGGTTGTTGATTTTCATTTTGATCAACTAAATCTTCCGGATCAGTTGGTTCAACTTCAAGACGTTTTACTTCAACTGAAGGTTTTACGCCGGAAGCAATTCTATCGTCTGATAAAAATGTTTTTCCTGTTCCGGAAGCCCATTTAGAAGTTGTTAAAAGCAAACCATCACCGCCTCGGAGTTTGAAAAGTTCTTGTTCTGTTCCCGCTCCAAAACTTTTTTCGCCAACAACATCGCCGCGTTGTCTTTCTAAAATCGCAGAAGCTACTACTTCTGCTGCACCGGAAGTTCCAAGGTCAATTAAAACAACAACTTTTCCATCAAATAAAAACTTGCCCGAATCTGCTGTAAGTGTTTTCAAAACTTTGTTTTCTCTGCCAATAACTTGTGCCAAGTTTCCGTCTTTAATAAACAAATTAGCAACGTTTACGGCTTCGTCTAAACTTCCGGCGGAAACTCCTCGTAAATCGACAATTATTTTTTGGACACCTTGTTTGGTTAAATCTTGTAAACGATTTCTAACATCTGCCGCTTCGCCTGTTTCTAAACTAAACACTTTTAGAATGCCGACTTTTCCGGCTTCAACTTTTATTTCTGACTCAGGAATTTTATAAGCTCCGCGAGTAACTTCAAGAACTTGTGGTTTGGTTCCGGCACGTAAGACTTTTAGTTTCACCTTTGTTCCGGCTTCGCCATTGAGCATTTGTCGAGCATCATAAAGCGAAATATCGCGGGTTGCTTTGTTTTCAATATATTCAATTACATCGCCAGCTTTAATACCGGCATTTTCTGCTGGTGAACCTTTTATTGGAGCAATAACGTATAAATAAGACGAAACTTGCGAAAGTTCGGCTCCTATTCCAACTAAATTACTTGATTTTTTTGTTTGAAAATCTTTTACTTGGTCAGCAGTGAGATACGATGAATAAGGATCAAGTCCGTATGCAAGTCCACGCAATGCACCGCCGCGAACCTTTTCCATATTTGGTTCGTCAACATAATCGTTTTGAATATGCTGCAAAACGCTTTCAAAAATTCGGGCTTGAGCACCGGAATCATTGAGCGGTTGTTGAGCAGTGGACAATAAACCACCGACGAAACCATAAATTGCGATTAAGCCGGAAATTGATACTATGAAAATTTTACTTCTGAACGACATTTTTTAAACCTCTAGTTTTGGTTGTTAAAAGACGAAATAAGGTTGCCTTTCTATATTTTTGTAAAATACAAAGACTTCATAATTTAACATAATTTAATGCTAAGTACTCAAAACATTTTACAATTAACAAATTACATTTAACAATTAACCTTGTGCAAGAAAAAGAAATAACTAATACCTTAAAAATTTCCGATGTTTCTTTGGTTCCAACTTATGGACGAATAATTTCGCTTGATTTGGGAACAAAAAAAGCTGGTTTTGCCGTTTGCGATGAAACTCAAAATGCAATTCGCCCATTTTCTGTTATCCAAAGAACAAATTGGAAAGCATTTTTGCTGAAAACAATCGCCATAATTGATGAACTGGAAGCACAAGCACTTGTTATCGGATTGCCTTTAAATATGGACAATACTGAAAGTTCTTTCGCACCTGAAGTAAGACAAATTGCCCGTAATTTCTCGCTGTCGCTAAAAATTCAGGTTTTTTTGCAAGACGAAAGGCTTACTTCACTATATGCCGAGCGACATTTAAAAGAACAAGGTTTTTCAGAAAAAGAAATGCTTAAAAGAATTGATAGCGAAGCTGCGGCAATAATTTTGCGAGATTTTCTCGAACTCAAAACTCAACTAGAAAACGAAAATTTTAATCTTGAAAAATTGAATAATGCTGATAAAATTCAGGAAAAAATATAGTTTGTATTTTGTAACATGAGTTAAAATAATTTTATGAAAGATAAGTTAATCGGCACGGTGAAAGGTCCGGGCGAGTTGCCTCACGAATTTCTTTTTATCACACAAGAAAATAACGAAACGCGGATTGGCGAGTTTGTTTTTTACACCGCGATTGATGGAAGTTTTGAAAGACAAATAATTGGGACAATCAGTGGCAGAAGACTTGTCAGAAATCTTCCAGATGCATTTTTATCTGATCCAAACACCTCACCAAGCTCAGTTTCAACGCTAATTGGATTAGAAAAAACTCCCGAACTTTACGAAATTACTGTCGAATCAATCGGATATTTTGACGCGAAATTTAACGATTTTGTTAATCCTCGGATTCCGCCAAACTCGGGAGATCAAGTGTTTTTGGCTTCATCTCAAACATTATCCGAAACTTTGAGTCCTAAAACATTTGAACAACGCGGTTCGGCACACATCGGAAGTTTGCTCACACGAAAGGAAGGCGAAGTTCCGATTATCCTTTCAATCAAAGAAATTGTTTCAACTCATCTCGCGATTTTGGCTTCGACAGGTTCGGGAAAATCATATACAGCCGGAGTTTTGATTGAAGAAATGATGCGTCCTTACAACGGTGCGGCGGTTTTGGTTGTTGATCCGCATAGCGAATATAAAACGCTCGAAAGCATTCAAAGTAATAATCTTTTTCAGACTAATACATACAATTCGGAAGTAAAAATATTTCCACCTGAGCGAATAAAAGTCCGATTTTCGACGCTTACGGAAGGCGATATTAAATACCTTTTGCCAGAAGGAACTTCAGACAAAATGTTGAACAATTTGTCGATTGCGTTTCGGCAAATGTCCGGCGGTAGAAAGAATGATAATTGGATTTTTGCTGATTTAGTTGACGCACTTCAAGAGATGCGGAACAAAAGTCAAAATGATGGCGATATGGCAAATGTTGCTTCGCTTGATGGTTTGTCGTGGCGACTCGATAATCGTTTCGGCGACCGCAATCGAATCTTTACAAACAACGAACATATTCCGCTCAATGAACTTTATAAACCAGGCAGATGCACGGTTTTGCAGCTTTCAGATATAGAACAACACGAGCAGCAAGTGATTGTCGCAACGCTTTTGCGGCGAATAAATAAGGCTCGAATGGATGTTTTGCGTGGAAGTTCTGAAAGCGGCGAAAATTATGTAAATTATCCAGTTTTTACACTTTTGGAAGAAGCTCATCGTTTTGCACCTGCTGGAGCAAGCGTTGTTTCGACCAATATTTTGAAGCAAATTTTGAGCGAAGGCAGAAAGTTTGGTGTCGGAATTGGCTTAATTACGCAACGTCCCGGAAAGCTCGATCAAGACGTTTTGTCTCAATGTATGACGCAGATTATTATGCGAATTGTTAATCCGATAGATCAGCAAACGATTGCACAATCAGTTGAAGGAACGGGAAGAACGATGCTTGCAGAATTGCCCGCATTGACTAAAGGACAAGCGATTATTTCAGGAGTTGCGGTCAATACTCCGGTGATGTGCCGAATTCGTCCGCGAATTACGGAACACGGTGGCGAAACGATTGATGCACCAGTTCAATGGGAAAATTGGCATTCGCCAAGCGAACGAAATAAACGCGAAATGGATAGTTCACCGATGATTCGCTCAAATGATAAGCCGATTGAGAAAATTGGCGGAGTAAAAATTTGATAAGAGTCAATTAATAATTGCCAAGTCGCTATCGCTCTGTGTTCTGAAGTAATTTTATGGCTTCGGGCATTGATTCAACGGCTTTCAAAACTTGCGGGTCTGATTCTAATAAAACTTGTTGTCCGGCTTCGCTGGAGTAATTTGCGGTTGCCATTTCTTCTCTCAATCTCGATTTTACATAATCAAATTCGGCTTTGATATTTGCATTTGTGAGAGCGTTTTCTTTTTCTTTTGCAATAAATTCTTGAAAAGCATCAATTAATTTATCAGTTATTACAAAATCTTCCGCTTTTAAAATACCTTCAAACCTTTGTTTCTCAACCTTATACGCATCAAAACCTGAGATTTTACCTGAGACAAGTTGACGTGTGAAAAAGAATGCAGCTTCATTAATTTTCGAACGCATAACACTAAAAGTAATTGGCGGCGATTTTAAATCCGGCTCAATGCCACGTCCATTTGAAAACATTCTTCCTTTGGCGGTTTCAACCATCGGAGCTTTCGACTTCTCTTCGTCTGATACTTTATCTTTAGTCTCATCTTTATGTTGAGTGTAATAATCATAGATTGAACCGCTCGAATAATCTTTCTGAATTGAACGCCCGAAAGGCGTGTAATATCTTTGTATCGTAAGAGTTAAACCAGTTCCGCCTTGCATTGGAAAAATTTTCTGAACCAATCCTTTACCAAAACTATCGCTCCCGACCAAAATTCCTCGTGCATAATCTTGTATCGCCCCGGCGACAATTTCAGAAGCCGAAGCCGAACCGCCATTGATTATCACAACTAAAGGCGTTTGTGTATCGCCGCCACCAATTGCCCGATATTCTTTTGAAACAGCATTTTTCCCGCGACCTTTGACGGAAACAACAATTTGACCGCGTTCTAAATATCGACTCGAAACTTCAATTGCTTGTGGCAAAAGTCCGCCCGGATTTCCGCGTAAATCTAACACTAACTTTTTCATTCCAAGTGTTTTTAATTGTTTAGTTGCATCGTCTAATTCGTCTGAAGTTGTTTCCTGAAAACCTCCGCTGAGTCCTATATAGCCAGTATCAGCGTTGAGCATAAAGTAATTTCTGATTGATGGAAGCGGAACACCGTCGCGAACAATTTCAAATTCGAGAGGCTTATCAAATCCAACTCTTTCCATCTTAATTTTAACCGGAGTTCCTCTTTCACCGCGGACATTTTTTGAAACTTCTTGACTTGTGTAATCTTTTGCGTCTTTGCCGTCAACTTCAACAAATCTGTCGCCATACCGCAAACCTGCTTTTTCCGCCGGAGTTCCGGGAACGATTGATTGGACATAAGTTCCGTCACGATGTTGGAGAATGGTGACACCAATTCCATAAAAACGTGATGATTGATCTTCGAAGAGTTTTTTGAATTCGGCTTTTGTAAAAAATGATGAATGCGGGTCAAGACTCCAAAGCATACCTTGGACAGAACTTTCTAAAACCTTCTCTTTTTCGACAGTTGTCACATAACTATTGTCAATTACTGACAAGGCTTCAACGTAATCGTCGTTAATTCCCTGTTTTGTCACTACACCCGATGCGGATGTAGAACTCAAAGGTGTTCTGACCAATATTCCGCCCAAAATTGCACCGATAAATATCAACACAAACGCAAAAATTAAAAAGGTTTTCGTCATTTTTCAGCCTCTTTAAAAATATATCACAATTAGTAATTTACAATTAAGTGTGAACGTTTTAACATTTATTTTTCTGTGATGAAATATCAAATATCTATTGTAATTCCTGCATACCAAGAGTCCGAAAGGATTGGAGACTCGTTACGTCAAATTCTATTGTTTCTTGAGAAAGAAAAACTTGATGCTGAAGTTGTTGTTGTTGACGATGGCTCGAAAGATAATACAACATCGGTTGCAAAACTTGCTTGTGCTGAATTTCCTAACATTCCAACGCAATGTATTCGCTATGAAGAAAATCGCGGTAAAGGATTTGCCGTTAAAACCGGACTTCTGGCAACGAGTGGGGAAATTGCAGTTTTTAGCGATGCTGATCTTTCAACCCCAATCGAAGAACTTTATAAACTTGTGCTACCAATTCAAAACGAAGGTTTTGATGTGACATTTGGTTCGCGTGCTTTAGATCGAAATTTGATCGGAAATCGTCAGCCGTGGCGACGTGAACAAGGCGGAAAAGTTTTTAATTTAATTGTTCGGCTCGCAACAAAACTCCCTTTTTGGGACACACAATGCGGCTTCAAAGCATTTCGGATGAGTAAATTTTTGCCACTTCTCGAGGTAATGAAAATCGACCGATTCGGTTTTGATGTCGAGTTTTTATATGTTGCAAATCTCGCCAAACTAAAGCTCAAAGAAATTCCGGTCGTCTGGAATCATTGTGATGGAACAACAATTAGTGTTTTTCGTGATAGCTTTAGAATGTTTAATGAAGTAAACCAAATTCGCCAAAATGAGCGAAAAGGAATTTATAAAAATGTCAGCAAAACTTAACGTAAATATCGACCATGTTGCGACAATTCGCGAGGCGAGAAAAACTATTGAGCCAAATCTTGTTGCGGCGGCAATGCTTTGCGAACAAGCCGGTGCAGATGGAATTACGATTCATCTCCGCGAAGATCGAAGACATATTCAAGACCGTGATGTTTTTTTATTGCGTGATTGTTTGACAACATATTTAAATGTAGAAATGGCGGCTTCTGAAGATATGATTAAGATTGCTCTCGCCGCAAAACCTGATGCTGTAACTCTTGTTCCTGAAAATCCAAATGAAATTACCACAACTGGCGGATTAAATGTTGTTAAAAATATCTCAGCAGTTCGGGCAGCCGTTGCATTATTGCGTGAGCATAATATTTACACAAGCGTTTTTGTTGGTCCTGAAACAAAACAAATCGAAGCCTGTCAAAAAATCGGCGTTCAGCAAATTGAAATTTGCACGGCAGAATATGCCGAATTAACTCTCGGTTCGAGAGGTTTACACGGCGAAGGAACGATGAAAGTTGCACAAGAACTGCGGCTCGTTCACGATGCGGCTGTTCTCGCAACACAACTCGGATTGAAAGTTGCGGCAGGACACGGTTTGACTTACAGAAACATTGCAACAATTGCGGGAATCAGCGAAATTACTGAATTTAATATTGGACATAACATTATGGCTCGCTCAATGTTTGTCGGCATCGAACGTGCAGTCACGGAAATGATTGCGACAATAAAAGGGTAAGTAATGTAGTTTTCAGATTTCAGAACAGAACGTGGGCTGCCAGCCTGCGACTGGAACGAGGAAGTCTCGTCTGCCAGATTGCGTCAGAAATCTAACAAATTTTAAGACAACAGACTTGGATGTAAACTGAGACTTTTTCGAACGCTCAAGAGTCCGTGCATGCGAGCCGCATGCCTTCCAGTCAGATTCCAGTTTTTCACTTTTCTCCCGTCTTCCTACAATTGACAATTCACAATTCACAATTAACAATTAAGTTTTATGGATATTTTAGCTGCTCTTAATCCTCAGCAACGAAAAGCTGTTGAGAAAACGGAAGGTGCGTTGTTGGTTCTTGCTGGTGCAGGTTCGGGCAAAACTCGCGTCATTACTGTCCGAATCGCTCACTTAATTTCTGCCAAAGGTGTTCAACCATACAATATTCTTGCTGTTACATTTACCAACAAAGCTGCCGCTGAAATGCGTGAACGGGTGAGCAAATTGCTTGTTGGTAAAGAACTTCAGTCGCAACCTTTAATCTCAACATTCCATAGTCTTTGCGTGAGAATTTTGCGAACCGACATTCAACATCTCGACGAAGGTTTCACCAAACAATTTACAATTTACGACACCGATGATTCGATTAAAGTTATCAAAGCCTGTGTCAAAGAAATTGGGATGGACGAAAAACAACTCGCTGCCCGACAGGCTTTATCTGCAATTTCGGGTGCGAAGAATCGCGGCGAAGATCTCGAAATGTTTACTTCTAGTGTAGAAAGTGGCGATGAAAAACGTGCTGCAATCGCCAAAGTTTTTGCTCTTTATGTTGATCGTTTGAAAAAATCTAACGCTCTCGACTTCGATGATTTGATGATTAAAACGGTTCGTCTGCTCAGAAAATCGACTGAAGTTCGCACCAAATATAACAATCGTTACCGATATATTCTCGTCGATGAATATCAGGATACAAATCCTTTGCAGTTTGCGTTGATCAAATATCTGACCGAAACTCAGCAAAATATCTGCGTTGTGGGCGACGATGCTCAATCGATTTACGCCTTTCGCGGTGCTGATATTGCTAACATTTTATCGTTTGAACAACACTATCGCGGAGCTCAAACCATCTTGCTTGAGCAAAATTATCGTTCGACTCAAACTATTTTGGATGTTGCCGATTCGATAATTTCAAACAATCGCGGACGCAAAGAAAAGAAACTTTGGACTGATAAAAAAGGTGGCGATATGGTTCGCTATTTTCAGGCGTTCAACTCCGATGAAGAAGGCAGATTTGTCGCTGGGAAAATTGAAAATCATTTAATTCAAGATTCCAG
Source organism: Acidobacteriota bacterium (assembly GCA_031415455.1). GTDB lineage: Bacteria > Acidobacteriota > Blastocatellia > Pyrinomonadales > Pyrinomonadaceae > JANNVK01. The sequence goes on from JANORS010000006.1 coordinate 139,308, forward strand.
AATGCGGCTCGCAATTCTTTATAGGACAAATGCTCAGTCGCGTGTTTTTGAAGAAGCACTTCGCCGAATGCGAATAACTTACAATATTGTCGGCGGTTTTTCTTTCTATGAACGTGCCGAAATTAAAGACGCAATTGCCTATCTAAAACTCTCTCTCAATCCGGCAGACGACATTGCTTTGCTGCGTATTATCAACACGCCTACTCGCGGTCTCGGCAAAACCACGCTCGATGAATTGCAGTTAAAAGCACGTGAATATGGAATGTCAATCTCGGAAACAATCACGGTTTTAACTGATGAAAACAATCAAATGCCGAAAAATCTTACGCCACGTGCGTTAGAATCGCTCAAAACTTTCCGCAAATTATTAGAAAATTTGCGGCTCAAAGTTTCAGATTCGGCGACTGGCGAACGTCCCGTAACTGATGTTGTTGTTGCTGCGATTGAAGATACGGGTTATGGAAATATGCTTCGGGCGGAAAATTCGGATGAAGCAAACGCGAGACTTGAAAATTTGGAAGAACTCGTCAACGCCGCGGTCGATTACGACAAGCAAGAGTCGAGTGGTTTGCGAGATTTTATCGATCATGCGGCACTTTCGTCTGATACCGATAAATATGATGGGCAATCAAATGTTACGATGATGACGGTTCACGCCGCCAAAGGTCTCGAATTCCCTGTCGTCTTTTTGGTCGGTATGGAAGACGGAATTTTCCCGCATTCGCGAAGTGTCAATGACCCGAAATCACTCGAGGAAGAACGCCGTTTGGCATATGTTGCAATCACACGAGCAGAGCAATTGCTGTATGTCACTCACGCAAAACTTCGACGAACTTACGGTGCCGAAATTCAAGCTGAGCCATCGCAATTTCTTAACGAAATGCCGATTGATTTGATGCAAGATATGTCTCGCGGAAGCTCTTGGCTTTCTTTCGCAAAAAGTTCGGGTGTGACAAATAACAAATATATTTCGAATGCTCTGCGTGGTGAAAACCGGGTCGAGAAACCAAAAAACGTCTATTCCGGAAAGACTTACAACAACGTTGATGCAATCGCAGATTTCTTCAAACTCAAAAACTCATCAAATAATTCTGACGAAACCTCTTCGCAACCAACAATCTCAAAACCGACAGCTTACGACAAACTGCGTGCAATTTCTGACGCGAATCAAGCGAAACCAAAAATTCGCGAACCAGAAGGAATTGTCGCCGGAAGCCACGTCCGTCATCCAAAATATGGCAAAGGTTTGGTGCTGAGACGCGAAGGTGTTGGCGATTCAAGCAAGTTATTAGTCAGTTTTCCCGGTTTTGGTCAGAAAAAATTGATAGAAAAATTTGCAAACCTAGAAAAGATTTAATGTTCCGAGTCCAAACTTTAGTTTGCTCTTCCACGCTAATGAGTTTACGTTCCACGCCGATGAGGTTGCTTCATTTTTTTGTCCGTTTGCTGACATCAGATTTAAGTTACACGTGTAAGCGTGTAGAAAGAAAAAGAACGCAACGTAGCCTGTTTGCAGGCGACAAAGGTTTCTGCCGTCCGCAAACGGACTCAAAAATCATTGTTTTCACAACTACAGGTTCCGCAAGGCTTCACCTGTAGCTAAACTCTATCGTCCGCAAACGGACTTGAAATCTATAGTTATAAGCATTTACATATGGATTTCATTTAATATATTCGACCGTCAAGCAACCAATTCTTTTCGACCTGAATCTTGTATTACAGCTTTACCAAATTAAAAACTGGAGATATTCCTAATGAAACTTAAAATCCTGACCTTGCTTGTCTTGTGTTCGTTCGCCGTTCCGGCATTTGCTCAACGCCGACCACTCGCCACCGTTTCACCAATTCGCCCAACCGCAAACAATAACAATTCGCAAGTTTTGCCGATCAAACGTGTGATTCTGTATTCAAACGGTGTCGCCTATATCGAACGCCGCGGAACTGTTTCAAACAACGCCGAAATTAACTTGCAATTCAAGCAGTCGCAGGTTGATGACGTGCTGAAATCTATGGTCGTTTTAGATTTGGGGCAAGGCAGAATTGGTGCGGTTTCGTATAATTCGTCTGCTCCGCCGAGTGCGAGAATGGCGGAGATTCCGTTCGGCATCGGTTCGGCGGACGTTGGCGGAATCGCCGAAGTTTTGTCGCAGCTGCAAGGTGCAAAAGTCGCCGTAACATCAAGCAAAGGAGCGGCTTCGGGGTCGATCTTGACGGTCGAAAAACGCACCACGCAAATCGACACAACCAAACCGCCGATTATCCAACGCTTTCTCGTCATCGCGTCAGAATCGGGCGAACTTTCAAGTTTTCCGCTTGATGATCTAAAAAGTGTGAAATTATTGGAAGAAGGAACGCGGAAAGATGTCAACGATTTTGCCGATGCAACCGCGTCCGCCCGCAGACGTGATGCAAAAACAATCACCGTGACGAGCGAAGGTTCGGGCAACCGCGAAATGGTCGTCAGCTACATTATCGCCGCACCTATTTGGAAAACGACCTATCGAGTAGTTTTGGACGAAGCCGGAAAACCTTTTTTCCAAGGTTGGGCGATTGTTGATAACGTCAGCGACGAAGATTGGTCAAACGTCAAATTATCGCTCGTTTCAGGCTCGCCGATTTCGTTCATTCAACCGATTCAAAAGCCCATGTATCGTTATCGTCCGGTTGTGCCGATGCCGGAAGATGTTAATTTAGAGCCGCAAATTTATGATGAAGAAGAAGGTGGAACCGGACGTGGAGAAGGAACAGGTCGCGGGAGCGGAATCGGACTCGGTAGCGGTAGCAGACAAGGAAAAGGTGATGACACCAAACGAAAGGCGAAAAAAGAAGTTTCGGATAACAGAGGTTTGGCTGTAAACGGAATGCGAGTTCAAAGCAATGTAATGACTATAGACGGCGTAGAAAGCAATAATTCGATGGTTTCTGGTAAAGAAACTTCCGTGAGTGAGGCATTATTGAACAACAATTCTGGCATTGATACTGCCGCGACAGGCGAAGAAATAGGCGATTTGTTTGAATATAAAATCGAACAACCGATGACAGTTTTGAAAGATCGCTCGGCGTTAATTCCGATTGTTCAGACCAAAATGGATGGCGAAAGAATCTCGATTTACAACGAAGCCGTTCGCAAAGACCGACCGATGGGCGGAATGTTGCTCAAGAATCTGACAAACTTAACCTTAGAAAGCGGAAGTCTGACAGTTTTAGATCGCGACGCATACGCCGGCGAAGCGTTGATGGAACGTCTTAAACCGAAAGAACAACGTCTGATTTCGTATGCGTTAGATTTAGGAACACTTGTAACGGTTGAAGATAAAGAGGACAAAGAACCTGCAAAGTTGATAAAAGCGGTCAACGGCGTGTTTGAGGTTCATTACTTTCAAAGCGACAAAAAGATTTACAAATTTGCGAATCAAACCGACCGCAAAAAAGTAATCTACGTCGAATATCCGGTCAATAAAGATTGGACACTTTCGCCCGAAACGCCAAAGCCCGACATCACCACGCAACGTTATTATCGTTTCCGTGTTGAACTCGATGCGTTTGAAAAGGAAGATTTAACAATCGCTGAACGGCAAGGAATGATGGACAGTTATCAGCTTACATCGTTGTCTTATCGTGATTTGGAACTATTTTTAACTCGCCGCTATATTGACGAAGCAACTAAGGCAAAACTGCAGAAACTGATTGATTTACGCTCACAAATTAATCAGATCGCCAACAAATTGCAAGGTTTTGAAGACGAAGAAGAGAAGATTTCCGAAGACCAAAAGCGTCTGCGTGAAAACATCGAAGCATTATCAAAAACGCCCGAAGCAAAGGCGTTGATTACGCGATATATTGACAAAGTAAATGTGCAGGAAACACGCATTGAAGCAATTACAAAGGAACGCGAAAATTTGAATACACAAAAACTGGATTTAGAACGCCAACTCGCGACCGAGATTAGAAATTTCGAATTGAAGTAGAAGAAAATTCTTTTTCAAAAAATAAAAACCGCAGAGTTTCGAAACGAACTTCTGCGGTTTTTCAAACTTCTAAACCTTGATAAAAATCTTCTTCCGATATAACAACCACATCAAAAACAGCCAAAATAAAATATACGCCAAGGCGAACATCAACGAAGCATTCAAAGGCGATGCGAGTGGTGCAAAAAATGTTTCGTAAATCCATTTTTGACCATTCATTTTTATTCCGGCTTCGGTTGTCCATGCGATTCGTGCCAAGATTCTTGCGAAAATCGCTGACGCAAAATAAAGTGCGAGTGCATTTGTGCCGAAAATTACAAATGGTTTTATCCAATTTTTATAACCTTTGATGTCAATCAGCCAATAGCAAACCGCCAACGCACAAAGTCCCAAACCGCCCATAAACATCACATACGAACTTGTCCAAAGCGGTTTGTTAATCGGAAACCAAAAGTCCCAAACCCAGCCGATAGAAGTCAAAAAACATCCGACAACGAACATTGCCGAAACTTTTTCGAGGTCTGATTTATCTTTTCGTTTAAGCCAAGTTCCGCACAAAACGCCAATTAAACAAGTCGCAATTGAAGGTAAAGTTGAAAGAATTCCTTCGGGATCGTAAAAGTTTTGTCCCATCGGTTTTGGTTTATAAATGTGCCATTCTGAAAGCAAAAATCGGTCAACATAACCTGCAAAACTTCCTTCCGCCGAAAGATCGCCATTTCCGCCATAAAGCATTATTACCCAATATCCGACGCATAAAATCAGGAAAAGATAGATTTGCTGCTTCCAATCTGTCCAAAGAAATATCAGCGATGTGAAAAAGAAACAAAGTGCGAGACGTTGCAATACGCCCGGAATTCTTAGCTTTTGAAATGATTCAATTGGAAAACCGAGCTGGGAAAAATAAAATATCGCCAGAAATGCAGTTAAGGCTAAAGTCACGTAAACCGACTCGCGGAATTTGTCCATAAAGAACAAACCAATCGCACCAATTATCAGCAAATATGTGATAACCTGCACCCAAATCGGCATACTTGTTTTTGAAACATCGAAAAACGGAAAGCCCATTTGAATCAAACCAAGCCCGAAAATCCAACACGAACGAGTAAAAATTTTCCAATAAACTTGATTGGTTAATCCTTCTTCAAGCCGCTTGCCGAGTGCAATCGGAATCGCAATTCCGACGATAAAGACAAAAAACGGGAAGACAAAATCCGTAGGTGTCCAACCGTGCCAGTCGGCGTGCTTGAGTGCCGGATAAACCGCTGACCAAGTTCCCGGATTGTTAACCAAAACCATCAATGCGACGGTCATTCCGCGAAAAACATCAAGCGATAAAAGTCGTTTTTGTTCTAACATATTCTTATGGATTTATCTGAAAGTTTAAGTTATATTTATGCTCTATTTCTTTTTTCTGTCAAATTAAATGAAACCAATATTAGAGATTGCAAGTGCGGAGTTGATTGAAAAACTCTTAAAATACGGACATAAAAAGACCTTTGAAGATTCAGAGGTTGTATTCGGCGAAGGCGAAATAGCTGAGTTTTTGCCGATTGTGTTGAGTGGTAAGGTAAAAATGGTGCGTTATCCAGAGCTTGGAAAAGAGTTTATTATCGGCTTTTTTGGCAAAGGCGAAATGTTTGCAATTCCGCCGGCGATGGACGGAAAACATTATCCAGCAACCTGTGTAACGGTTGAAAATACTAAACTTCTGATTCTGCCCCGACAGATTTTCCTCAAATTGATGCAAGAATCAAGCGAATTTTCTGCAATTGTGATGGAAAAAATGTGCGGTTTAATGCGAGAAACAGCCGAAACTATTAATAATTTGGCTAATTCGTCGCCTGAATACAGAATCGGAAAAGTTCTTTTACGTTTAGCAAAAAAAGATTCTGCAAAAATCAATTTACGAAGACAAGATATTGCCGATATGTCCGGTTTAACGACCGAAACAACAATTAGAACAATTAAAAAACTTGAGGAAAAAAACTTACTGACAATTGTCAAAGGTAAAATAATTATCGAACAACCGGAACTTCTCCGCGACTATCTTGACTAACTTTCATAAACATCGTGTTCGCAATTGCTTTTGCCCGATATTTTACCATATCAGATTTTTCGCCCGTAAACATTTCATCAACAGTCGTGAAAAAAAGTTTCAGCCAAGCATCAAAATGCTCCAATACGAGCGGCACTTTTTTGTTTAATTCAATGTGTTTTTGCATCGGTGAACGCTGATATTTTTCTTGAAAATTCACAGTTCCAAACAAAATCATTTCCCAAAAATCAACGATAATCGGCAAGTGATGTTCCAAATCTATTTTGGCAACATCTGTAAAAATATAACCAATTTTCTTATCGCTCAACGCTTTTGAGTAAAACGATTTCATCAAATTTTCTATGTCCGGACGGTTTTCAATGTCTCTCATATTATTTATTTTGACTTTGATAATCTTTACGATGAATAGTAGTTAATTTCGAATTATCGGCGGCTTTTACATTTACTTTTAGTTTATGACGTTTTCCATCTGAGGCTGTTGGATAAAATCCGATTGAATATTGTTGTCGCATTTCATCAATCATTTGGTTAAAAATTTTGGTCAAAATATTTTCACTTTCGAAAAAAGAATTTTCCGCATTTCCGCCACTTTTTTTCGCTAGATCTTTTAAGTTTGATTGGTCAAGAAACGAAACATCAGTTCTAATTCGCTGACGTTTAAAGGTAATGTCCGAAGATTCCCAACGGTCATTGTTATCTAAAATTAGCGAATAAATCTGAACATTAAACGATTTTAAAAGTTTGGTCAGTTCAGAAAAACTGTGATGACTGGAATGATCCCTGCCGTCCGAAATCACCAACAGCATTTTTTTCAGATTCTTGGTTTCTCTAATTTTTTCGCTGGCGGCAAAAACAGCATCGTAAAGCGAATTTGGTTGAGTTGGACGTTTTCCAATCACAAATTCGGTAAATTGTTCAGGCGTTGGAACGAAATCCGTTATCAAACTTCCATTTTCGCTAAATGCTATCGTAAAAATATCAAATTTTGGCGGTAAAGTTTTAGAAAAACGTCGGAGCGAATTCAAGACAACTTTTGTTCGCTCATTAGTCGTCGGATGCAAATCATAAACAATCCCAAGCGAAACAGGCTCGTCTTCGGTCGAAAATAAAACAACTTCTTGCTTGTTATTATTATCAAATATCTGAAAATCTTCCTTTTTTAAGCCTTTAACAAAATTGCCTTTTTTATCCTTGACCACAACTCCGACATTGACCAGATTTGTCTCAACTTTAATCGTGTCATCCTGTGCAAAAACTGTGCTTATCAACAATGTAAAAACACAAAATCGAATTAACCAAACTTCAGATAATTTCATAATTTCACCTTTTATAAATTTTTAACCGATAAATTCGCTTTGGTTAAAGTCATTCCCAATATCAATAAACAAAACACTTTAATCGCATCTGCCACAATATAAAATATGTGCAAATTAGAAAATGGTTCGGCAGTTCCGTTGATTACTTTCATTGTTCGTTCGTCCAAAAGCGGAAACAATACGAATGTTTGAACCAATAAAATTGACGTGATTAATCCAAAGAAAGTTAGCGGAAATTTGCCGTTTGGTTTCGCTCGCCAAAACGAGATTGCCAGCAATAAACACAGCACAATTTCAACCTTATTGAGCGTGTGAAAGACGATGTAACCGATGCCAAGTCCAAGCGGAATCGTAATATTCGGAGCTTGAAACTTGAGCGGTGCTTCCATAAACGAAATTGCACAAACGAAGCCGAACCACACAAACGGAATCGCAATTTGTAAAGTTTTCCAAAACATACTTAAAAATTATAAGCCGCACCTAAGTTCAGATGATTCGCACGTTTGCGACCGCTGAATAAATAGTAAGTGTTTAATTGGCGAAACTCTAATCCGAATTGAAATTGCGGAGTAAATTTGTAGATTGCATCAAACGCCCACGCCAAATTTCGACTGCGAAAATCTCTCGCTCGCGTGTTGATTAAATCCATATTTTTCGGATCGTCCAAACCGATTGAACCGTAAAAAGTTAGTTTATCATCGGCAATATTCGGCGTAATTCCAATTTGCGTCCAACCGCCTGACGTGCGAATTCCTTTAACGCCGTTCGCAACCAACACATTATTTTGCCTGATTGCGTAATCGGTGTTGTAATTTTGAAAAATTCCGGCTTGAAATCCGCCGAGATTTTGCCCGTAAAATGTCTCGCCCGACCAAGAAATTCGCTTGTGCAACGGAAAATTCCAATCTAACGCGACACCAAACGAATCAACGTCGTCTTCAATAATCGGAGCTGTGGTTGAATTCACACGCGAACGCCCATAATGTGCGGAAATGCCGATGTTTCCTGCTTTTTTAGTCGCAAACCAATTTTTATCATTGAACGAAACACGAGTTTGAAAAAACGGTAATTTCGACAACGCACCCGAATTCGGCTGTAAAAATAGATTTGCCGTGGCGTTTGAATCACCCGTTTGTGGAGCTAAAACTGCACCTTGCAAAATAACTTTGCCATTGCTAAACCGTTGTTCAACCTTGACTTGCGGTAATCTCGCCCAATTATTTCCGGCGGCGGCAAATTGCAGAATCGCGGCATCGGCAATCGAAACGGGATTGTTTGGAGCAAACGCCATCCAATCTTGCCCGATTGTTACCGACGTATCTTTCCAATCGAGTTTTGCATTTGCAAGCCGAATCCGCACCACGCCGAAATTTTCACCAATCGCCGCGGGCGAACCGCCGAAAAAATCGGCTTCAACAACGCCCGTAACCTTTGCATTACCAACTTTTCCGCCTTCAATTCGCAACCCGAAACGAGTTTGGCGAACGCTCGCACTCGTATTTCCTTTGCCCGAAGTTGCGGCAAAAAGCGGAATATCCGAGTTATTTGTCCCTGCGGAATTGCTGAACGCGTTAAAGTAAATCGTGCCATACGGAACCATACGAACGCCGTTTCCAAGTTCAAGCCCGAAAGGTTTCTTCTCGATTTCAGCTTTTTTTTCAGGTGTTGCGGAAGTTGTTGGTGTTTCAACTTTTGACGTTTCGGCTGACTTTTTCAGTTTATCGAGTTCACCTAAAATTGTCTGAACTTGGGCTTCCAGCGATTTGATTTTCGTCTGCACTTCGTCTTGAGATGCTTGAGAAAAACCGGAAGCCGTTGCGACACTTAGAATTACGATTGTAAAGATGAATTTATAAAACATATATTTAACTAGGTCTTTCACAGCCTTTTCGGGTGTAAAACCACCAATTAATAAAAGTTGCAAAGACGAAAAATACTACTAAGCCAATGAAAAATGGGTTGACCGTTCCCGTTGCTGAAAGAACTGCACTAATTAACATCGAAAAAATAAACGGTCCATACGCGGCAATCGCGGCTGTCCAACCGATTACGCCCGCAGCCTGTCGCGGATTTGCTCCGAAAATTATCGGGAATTGCCGAAATGTAGCGGCGTTTCCCATTCCGGTAAAGAAGAAAAGCGTCAGCATCAAGGTCACAAACATTCCAAATTGATCCATCGAAGTTGGCGAAAAAAGTCCGAGGAAAATCATCGCAACCGTGCCGATAACTAAGGCAACTCCCGTGATTGTCGTCAAAATTGCACCGCCTGTTTTATCTGCGACAAAGCCGAATAAGACGCGACTTGCCGAACCAATCAGCGGTCCGTAAAAAGCATATTTTAACGGATCGGGCGGATTCGGAAAACCTCCGTAAAGTGTCTTTATGAGCAACGGAAAGGCTGCCGCGAGACCTGAAAATCCACCGAAAGTCATAAAATATGTAATCGTGCAAAACCAAGTGTGTTTGTCTTTGAAAATGTCTAATTGCTCTGTAAACGAGGCTTTAATCGGCACGCTTCTGAGCATTACCCACGACAAAATGCCAAAAATAATCAATAGCGGAACATACCAAAATGCCGCATTTTGCAGCCAAATATTGCTAGTTCCGATTACTTCTTTGGTATTTGGATTGATTTGCTGAAAAGTTTGCGAATCGCCAATCATTGCAAATGTGATGATCAAAGGTGTCACGAATTGTGCCAGACTGACACCGAAATTTCCGATTCCGGCTTGTATTCCAAGTGCCGTGCCGAGCAAACGCTTCGGGAAAAAGACGCTCGTGCTGGGCATATAAGACGAAAAATCGCCGCCGCCAAAGCCAGCCGCCAAAGCCAAAACGATAAACAACCAAAACGGCGTTTCCGGATTCATAATCGCCAAACCAATTCCGATACAAGGAATTAATTTTAGAAGAGTTGCGATCGTAACAATGTGTCTCGTGCCGTAAATCGGCAATAAAAAGGTGTGAATGATTCGCAACGTTCCGCCCGCGAGTCCGGGCATTGCCGCCAGCCAAAATAATTGCGAGGTAGTAAATTTGAAACCGATGCCGGGAAGTTTGACGACAATTGCACTCATCATAAACCACGTTGCAAACGAAAGCATTAGGGTTGCAGTCGTTACAATTAAGGTCTTCCAAGCAATTTTGCTTCCTTTTTCAGCCCAAAACACTTCGTCTTCGGGAGTCCATTTTTCTAACCAAGTTGACATAAATTAAGCCTCGTAAAAAGGTGAAATGAATAAATTAAAATCCGAACAAGCAAATAGTATGAGTAAAAGGAAGTCAATAATATGATTGAAGTCATAAATGAGAAATGCCTGAGTTTTTAGGCTCAAGCATTCTGTTTATTTTTCAATTTGTTTCATCAAATTTGGATGTTTCTCATGCATCATTTTCTCAATTACCTTGTTCATCCAAACTAAACAAATAACAGAAAGTAGAAGCATAAACATCCAAGAACTTGTCCAAAGTCCCGTGGTATCAAGCAGATAGCCAAACAAAATCGGACTCACAAATCCTCCGAGTCCGCCTAAAACTCCGACCATTCCGCCAACTACGCCGACTTCTTCGGGAAAATATTCCGGAATGTGCTTATAAACCGCCGCTTTGCCAATTCCCCACATTGTTCCGAGCAAAATTACCAAGATTGCAAAAATCCAAACATTCGCTTGAAAATAGATTTTTGTAACACCTTTTGCCAGTAACTCTTTGCGTTTGATAGTCTGCCCAACTTGCACAGCAGGTTCTTGCCAAACATCTTTGGTTGGAAAAATCAGCAGTTGATCGTCAGGAATTTGTTTATTTTCAATTTTGGCTTTGAACGGATAGGTTTTATCGCCAACTGTAATGGAATCAGCATTTACAGCCGTTACAATTCCATCACGTTCGGCAGCGACACCTTTTCCGGGTGAAGAAATTTCCATTTTCGGCACAATCAGCAATGCCGACAACAAAACGGATGAGCCAAGCACCCAATACATCACTTTTCGTCCGCCGAATTTGTCGCTCAACCAACCGCCAAAAGCCCGAATTACGCCCGATGGAAAGCTAAAGCAAGCTGCTAATAATCCCGCCGTAACTAATGGTAAATAATAGACATTTACGAAATATGGAACGAGCCACTGCGAGAATGCAACGAAACATCCGAAGACCAAAAAGTAATACAAACCGAATCGCCAAACGCGGATATTTTTCAAAGGTTCAAGCTGTTCGAGAATTGTTGCCGATTGTTTATTCGGCTTTTTATTGGTGGCGACCAGAAAGAAAATTACGCCCATCAAAAATAAGGCAACGGCAAAGACGATTGGCAATTTTCGCCATCCGTCAAAATTTGCCCCATTTTCCGTAAAAATATTAAGCAAGGTTGGAGCAGTTAAAGTTGTTATCGCCGAACCTGCGTTTCCGGCTCCGAAGATTCCGAGAGCCAATCCCTGTTTTTCTTTCGGAAACCAAACTGATGTGTATGCAATTCCAACCGAAAAACTCACGCCAACCAGCCCGAATCCGAAACTACAAATTGCGAATGTCCAATAAGAATCTGTCCATGAAAGCAAAAACATCGGAATCGCACAGAGAAACAATAATCCGCCGAAAATCGGTTTGCCGCCGTATTTATCTGTCAAAACTCCAGCCGGAAGTCGAAAAATAGAGCCTGTCAAAACCGGAATTCCGAGTAACCAACCAACTTCCGAGGCACTCCAATTAAAAATTTGATTCGTAGTCAGAAACGTTACCAAAACGCCATTGAGCATCCACGCCGCAAAGCAAACTGTGAACGCTAAAGTGTTCAGAATCAACATTTTATTCGCACCTTTCGGGGTTGAAGTTTCCATATTTTTTCGGAACGCGGGCTGCCAGCCTGCACGAACGTGACAGCGTTCAATTTGGTGAAAATAGAATTATCAGTTGTTATTTTTTCTCGCAGGCAGGCTGCCCGCGTTCCGTTTCGAGGCTGGTCGCCACCAGAAAACGATGCTTAGTGAAATCAGCCAGCAAACTGCGGATGAGATAACGAGCGGCAACAATTGCTTATATGCTTTGCCGAGTGCGGCTTCAATCGTTGCCGATAAAATCCAAAGTTGAGCCACATTTATCATTATCAAAAGCATCAACTTCGCCTGCCAAATCGCCGTATTTCCACGTCTCGAACGATAAATGCTATCCGTTTGACTCATTGTGATGACCTCCTGTTTTGACCCCAATCGCCCAAACTTCGCCGTCTTTTACCTCAACCGCGATCCGATCAAGCGGACGCGGCGGCGGACCATAAAGAACGTTGCCAGTTGTCGCTTCAAAACCTGCTTCGTGACACGGACACTCGATCCTTAAGGTTTCCTTGGAATAGTAAACAGGACACGTTAGATGCGTGCATTTTTGCCCGTAAGCATAATAGTTGCCGTCATTTGTGCGAATTAGGATTGCCGGATCATCAGCGGTCGGATAATGAAAGTTCAATGCCGCGTTTTTTTCGAGTGAAACTCCACCTTCAACTTTCAATGGTGTAAATTTTTCAATTTGCTGTGAGTCATAGACAGATTTTCCGGCAAATCCGACGGCTCCAAGAAAAAGTGCGGTTGAAGTTAAACCGAGAAAATTGCAAAATTCGCGGCGTGTGACCTGTGCTTCTTTGTCGCGGTCGTAGGGAAATTCGCGGTCGTGAACATTGGTATTTCGCACATCTTGTTCATCGGAAAGAACTTTGGCGATTGTATTTGGTAAATTTGAATTCATAAATTTTGTAGGGGCGAACCCTTGTGGTCGCCCGATTTTGAATTGATAAATAAGGTTGCGGGCTAAAACTCATTACTTTTATTTGATTCTTCGACGCTTGTATCCATCCAAGATTCGCCTACGTGGGCGGCGGTCAAGCGACCTTCAAAAACTCCGCAACCATCAACCTTCACTTCGCTTTCATCGGTCGGAAGCATCAAATAAACTTTTGTTTCAACACTTTGATTGCCGAAAACGTGCGTTTTGACAGGCTTCGTTTTTCGAGTCGGGACAATATCTTCATACGTTCCAAAAGTGATCGCACCTGTCGGGCAAACGCTCGCACACATCGGCTTGATTCCTTCGGAAGTGCGGTCGTAACACATATCGCATTTCATCTGAAGGTGCATTTCAGAGTTATATTTCGGCACGCCAAATGGACACGCATTAACGCAATTTCGGCAATCCAAACAACGCGGTTTGAGAGCCGACATAACAATTCCGTCCTCGTTTTTCTTAATAGCGTCGGCAGGGCAAACCATCGCACAAGTCGGTTCTTCGCAGTGCATACAAACGGTCGGCATCGTTGCCGTCGTTTCGCTACGGTCGAGATAATCGACGTAAATCATAGAATATCCTTTATGCGTCGAACATTCCCGACACGCCGCCACGCAAGCTCGACAGCCGATACAGCGTTGCGGATCAATGAACATTGTTTCTTTCATAATTTTTTAATTTAAAATTTAAGGTTCAAGAATCAAGATTGAAAGAGCAAGCCTTTGTCCAAAATCTTAAATTTTGAATCTTAAATCTTGAATTTATTTTCCTTTCTGCACTTCACTCTGCGAAATTCCTTTGCTTGCTTGCCCGAAAATCGGCAATTCTCGTGAACGAATTTTCTCGATTCTCGCGGCACAGGCTTTGTATTCGGGGATTTTTGAAGTTGGATCAAGTGCCGGATTAGTCAATAAATTTGCCGCTTTTTCATCGCCCCAATGATATGGAACGAAGATTGTGTCGGGACGAATTGTTTTGACGACCAACGCGGGAAAAATCCCTTCGCCTCGTCGTGAAATTACTTTCACACGTTCACCATCGTTGATTTTGTATTTCAACGCCGTTTCCGGATGAATTTCGACAAAAGGTTCGGGGCATTGTTGAACCAAAAAGCCGATTCGACGAGTCTGATTGCCCGATAAATACTGATGAACAATGCGTCCGGTCGTGTAAATAAGCGGATATTCTTCATCCGGTTTTTCCGCCGCACCTTTATATTCAATCGGATGAAATTTAGCTTTGCCGTCATCGTGGGCAAATTTTTCTTCAAATAAACGCGGAGTTCCTTTGTGTTCGAGCGTCGGGCAACCCCAAAAAACGCCGTCTTGTTCCACTATTTTTTCGTAAGTGATGCCGAAATAATCGGCTTTTCCACCTTTTGAAGCGACTCGTAATTCGTCGAAAATCTCACGCGGAGAATTAAATTGAAAATACCTTCCGCGTCCCATTCGGCGGGCGATTTCTTGCAAAATCCACCAGTCTTCTTTTGCGTTTCCGGGCGGATCAATCGCCTTATTGATTTTGATTACGCGACCTTCGCCATTCGTTGTTGTGCCTTCGTCTTCCGCCCATGTCGTTCCGGGCAAAACAACGTCGGCGTGTCGAGCCGATTCCGACATAAAGAAGTCAATACAAACGTTGAATTCCAAACCGTCGAGTGATTCGCGGACTTTATTCGTATCAGGTAGCGAAACCATCATATTGCTGCAAATCGACAAAAGCCCTTTGATTTCGCCTTCACGCATTTTTTGAAAAACTTCGACCGCGGAAACTCCAGCTTGTGGCATTTCTGCTTCATCAATTCCCCAAACTTCCGAAATATATTTACGATGTTCGGGATTCAGCATCGAGCGATAACCCGGCAATTGGTCAGCTTTTTGACCGTGTTCGCGTCCGCCTTGTCCGTTTCCTTGCCCCGTAATTGTCCCGTAACCGCGACCTTCAGAACCAATCTTCCCCGTCGCCAACACAATGTTTATATAGCTCAAAACATTTTCCGTGCCGTTGGAATGATGTTCGATTCCGCGTGCGTGGAGAATCATTCCCGTTTTCGCCCGACCATATAAACGTGCCGCTTGGATGATTTTTTCGGCAGGAACATCGCAAATTTCAGACGCGATTTCGGGTGTATATTTCAACGCAGTTTCGCGTGTCGCTTCCCAATCATTTGTGCGAGTTTTGATAAATTCTTCGTCAATCAAATTCTCGTTAATCAAGACATTCAAAATTCCATTCGCAACAGCAACATCAGTTCCCGGTTTGAGTTGTAAGTGCAAATCGCCTTGCCGAGCGGTTGCGGTTTCACGCGGATCAATGATTATCCAAATTCCGCCGTTGTCGCGTTGTTTCCACAAAAAACCGTTGAGAATCGGGAAAGTTTCGGCACAATTCGCACCTGCAATTATCAAAACTTCGGCTTTCGGAATATCTGACCAAGGATTTGCCGCCCGATCAACGCCAAATGCTTTGTTGTTTCCGGCGGCGGCTGAAGCCATACAAAGTCTGCCGTTGTAATCAATGTAGCGAGTTTGCAAACCAACGCGGGCAAATTTTCCAACCAAGTAAGTTTTTTCGGTCGTCAAGCTCGAACCCGAATAAACGGCAATCGAATCCTTACCGTATTTTTCTTGTAAACCTTTGAATTTGCTGACGATAAGCTCAAACGCTTCGTCCCAAGTTGCACGTTCAAAATTTCCGTTTCGTTTAATTAACGGATGAAGCAGCCGATCAGGATGATGAGTTTGCAGATAAGCCGTCACGCCTTTCGGACACAAACGACCTTCGTTGACAGGGAAATCATAACGCGATTCAACGCCGACAACTTTATTTTTCTCGACCAATAGGTTCATTCCGCACTGCATTCCGCAATATGGACAATGAGTCGGCACAACCTTTTCGATGGTTCGTTGAGCAGACCAACCATCAATCGGTGCGTCGTGCAGATGCGGTCCGAATTCGTCAATGATTTTTTCTAAATTTGTTACTTTTGACATATAAATTTGGATCGCGGGCAGCCTGCCTGCGAGTCTTATTTTTGTAAATCGCTACACGCAGGCTGGCAGCCCGCGTTCCGTTACGACCGCGTTCCGCTAAAAACCCTATCTTTTTTATCTGCGATTCCTGCATACGCGAGTCCACGCATCACACGTTTGCAACGCGGGCAATAATCTTGCAGTTTCTCGCCGTTTTCCATCGTGTAATCGAACCCGACTTTTTCGACCACATCTTTCAAATCGCCGAGCCACATTTCCGACGCAAATTCCACATTGCAACGCAAACATTTTGCTTGCGGCATATCTTTTGAACGCTTTTGATATAGCTCAACTCCAATAGATGCAGGGCGTTGAACGATATGAAACAACTTTCCGAACGGCAGAAAAAATAGCGTCATAATCACTAAGGCTTGATGAGTCAGCGTGATAAATGCATACATATAGCCTTCAAAATAAAGGCTTGAAGCCGTCAACATCAACCCCGAAACTGAGATTGAAATCAGCAAAAGATGCGGCACAAAATCGAGTAAAAATTGTTGCAAAGCTATTGCACCGCGATCGTTTAGCCGCCGATGAATCGCAATTGCACAACCCGCGATGACCATAATTGCCGTGAAATCGAGTGCATGAAAAGTTACCCAAGCCTGCAAAGAGCGACCGTCCATCACGTTCAATGGAATTCCGAAAACGTGAGCCCGATAACCGCGATCGCCTTCGAGAGTGAAATGAACCCAACCAAAAACGAGCGGAAACGTTACCATTCCCGACAAAATACAGCCCCACATTATCAAAAAGTGCATCAGCCACCGCGAGAATCCGCGTTTGAAAATAAATGTTTGCAAAACCAGACTGTTGGTTGCAGTTTTCGCGGCTTCAATCGTGTTTTCGGCAAACTTATCTCGTTGTAAATAAAGCTGCCAACCGCGTTTCCAATAAGCTCGCGTCGCAGGTCGTTGCAACCAAAGTGCGTAGCGAAAAACTATCGCCCCGAAAGCGACAACGCTAGCAATCGCGTAACCAAACAACGCCGAATCGAAATGTAATAAGAAGCGTGAACCGAGAATTACCAACAATGTCAAAAACGCTGACGCTGCAACTGCCAAAATGGTCGGATTTCGATAATCAATTAAAATTTGTGTCGCCATAGAAAAAATCTCTTACAAAATAGCTGCACCGTATCGGCTGATAAATCCTGAAACGTATCTTTCAGTTTCCGTTGTAGTTGGACGATAAATGTAGATATACCAACTATTTGGAGTTCTTTCTTCCGCCCAACTCGCAAAACCTTCGCGGGCAAATAAATCTCTCAACGGAATCGGATTAAACGGATGATTAATGAGCATAACCGTATCACCTGTTGCTTTTAGTTCCAAGAAATTTCGCATGATAATCGGCAATGGGTCGTGATTTTTTTCGGCTTGCCTCATTACATCAACAAAAATCACGTCATTATCATCGTCAAAAATACCCAAAAGTTGTTGCGGTTTTTTGGATGGATTCGTTTCGTGATATTCGAAATCAATTTTAGGTAAAAGATTAAGCTCATCGGCAATATCAGCGTAATCTTCGCCCGCCGCCAAATTTAAAACGTAAAGTGCTTCGGTTAAAGGAATTTGAGCAATTCGTGCGGCTTGCGAAACTGTAACTCGTCCGCTCATTACTTTGCGAAGTAGCGGATTTTGCAGTCTTTCAAATGTCTGCGAAAGCCACAGAAATGCCGATAACATTTTCTCTTCGTTAATTGCCAAAACGTCTCGAATTTTCATATCTGCGGTAACTTTCATTGTTTTTTCCTCCAAATTTAATTTCTAAATCATTTTCGCGTATTAGAAATTCAATAAATATGACTAGAATCATAATTTTGAATATTTATTTAATCGGTATTAAAACATTTCCGTATTCTCGACAATTAAAATTGTAATTTTTCTATCGAATTATTAAAGTTATATCTGTAAACCTTGAAAGTTTTTGTCTGATAATTTCAAGTTGAACTTTTGAGATAGTTTTTAGCTTAGTGAAGTCTTGTTTGTATTCCTTGATATTTCCACGCGTTTGAAGAGAGTATTCGATCGGAATCGGACGGCTCGGCACATTTAATTGGACTTCATCAGGCTTTATATAATTGAGAATCTTCGCAAATTTGCAGATTTCTAAATCATTCGGCACACGGAGAATCATTGTTTGAATTGCAAGAAATCCGCAGTATTCACGACGCAAACGAGTTATGCCGTTGATTATTGATTCAAGCGAAATGTGTTTGTCAGGGCGATTAACTTTATGCAAAATTGCTTCCGACCAAGCGTCCAGCTTGCAAAATATATTATCTGCCTGCATTACTTCCGACCTGACTTCTTCGGAATTCAAAAGTGTTGAATTCGTTAAAACTACGACTGGTTTTCCGGTAATTTTTTTAATTTTTTCGATTACTTCGCCGAGATTTTTGGCAAGAGTCGGTTCGCCACTTCCTGAAAATGTGATTACATCCGATTTACTCAAATCAGAATTCTTCACATCGTTAATAACTCGTTCTGTCGAGACAAAAACCTTCCTTTCAGTCGTTACATTATTTATCTTTCCAAGCTGACAATAAACACATTGAAAAGAGCAAATCGAATCCAGACACAAAAGATCGACACCAAGCGAATTACCCAATCGCCAAGATTTAACAGGTCCGTAAATCGTCTTTGGAATTTGCTTTGTCATTGCTCAAAATATTGCCCGATTTTTAAATAAGCAATTCAAAATAAACGCAATAAAGTGATTTGTAATGACCGGATACACCAAAGATTTTTGGTGTTTATCCGATCATTTATTTTTCTATCATTGAGCATAAAGTTTTTCTTCAAGCTCAACAGCTTTCGGAAAAAGAAGATTGTTTTCGAGATGAATGTGCTGATGCAAATCGCGTTCGAAGGCTTCAAGTCTATTAAAAAGAGCAGTATAACTCGGGCAAGCACCTTCAGGAACTTTGTAATCAACAGAAACTTTACGCATTTCACGCAGCAAATCTCCAACGGTATCATGTTCATTCATCATTACTCTGATCGGATTTTCGACACTTCCGAAACACGATAAAGATGGAATAGATTGATTCAAAACGGCTTTTTCCAAATTCTTTACATACGGAAATAAGATTTCTTCTTCTTTCATCATATGCGGCTGAAGATCAGAACAAATTTGACCAAAAATATGCTCGATCTTTGATAATTCGGGATGATTTTCACCGTGTTTGCCAGCAACTTTTGCCATCAGAGGAGTTAAATGTAAAACCTCGTCTTTCGTAAAAACGTGATGTTTTTCAAGAATGTAGTCAATTAAATGAGTGAGAGTTGTTTCTCGCAGCCATTCAAAATCAAGGCTTTCGGCATTTTTCAGTATCCGGTTAATATCGCTGGTTACTGTCGCGGTGTTCGCTCCGGCAATGCGGCAAGCGTCTTCAAGCGAACGCTTTCCACCACAACAATAGTCAATTTTATGATTCTCGAAAATCCGTGTTGTTATCGGCATTTCGATTGCAATTTCTCGAACTGTTTTGGTTGATAAATTTTCCATATTATTTCCTAAATAAATACTAAATATTTCTAACAGTTCAACGATAACGCTCGGAATATCTGAATAATATGATTTCGGTCATAAACGAGAAAAATGCCTGATTTTATATGTTCAAGCATTTTACAGATCATCATTTTTCTATTTTTATCAACACTCGGCATCTTTCGGATGCTGAAAAGTATCGGCATCTTCGGCGGCATCTCTCGGTGCTAAACAATTAAAGTCCTTTTCTATCAACAGTTTAAGCACGCCTTGATTTGCGGAAATTCCAACTTCTTCGTTATTCGCCCAAGTTTCGGCGACACTTTTCGGAATAAACACCTCCAACCGATTATCACCAAAAGCCGCATTGATGGTTTCCACATTATCTGAACCGGAAATTGCATAAACAAAACAATTTCCATCTCCGAAATCGGTTGTTTCCTCGACAAAACCCTGTTCGGCTAACTTCAGAACTTCAGTTTTTGTTAGTCGCAAACGAATTGAACTACCACGAATTCTAAGTTTCATAATAAAATTATTTTACTACTAAAACCGAACATTTTGCGTGATGAATTATCGAATCAGATACCGAACCGATCATTGTTCTTTGCCAAAATCCTTTGCCGTGCGAACCAACAATTATCAAATCCGCTTTCCAATTTTCGGCTTCTTCAATAATTTGTTGACTTGGATTTCCGAGAAAAACTTCGGTTGTTAGTTCAACGTTATCGTTGCCTAAAACTATGTATAGTTTGCTCTTTGCACTTTCAACACTTTCCTCGGCGAGCTTTTTCTCGTTTGCTGCCAGCTCTGAAAAAAATTCTGCCGAAACTGCAAAAGGTTCGGTCGCCATTGTATAGTTTTGCTCAACTACACAAATAATTTTGATTTCTGTTGCAGATTTAATAAATTTTCCGCAAGCATCAATCGCCGCATCGCTTTGTTTTGAACCGTCAACTCCAATAATTATTTTCATATTTTCCTCCGTCTTTCACGAAAAGGCAGAAACGCGACTGTCAAGGAGCGTGCCAAACTCCGTCAATAACACGCTTCCTCACGGTCGCGTTTCCGCCATTTTCACTAAATGCGTTATCCGAATTATCTTCAAATCTACTGCAATTTGTTTTTGAAATTCTTTTTAAACTCTGTAAGCATCAGTCTTAGAGCAAACCAAACGAATGCAACTGCCCCAACTGCGAAAATTGTATCACCAAAAACTCGCATCCAACGCAACCATTGCATCAATTCTGTTTGCATAAATTCGGGACTTCGTGCCGACCAATAACCGTTTGAGATCGATTCGGCAGTTTGTAATAATCCAATCGGCAACAAACTAAAAACCATCATCGCAAAACAACCGATGTTAATTCCCCAAAACGCAAATTTGATAAGTCGTTCATTCCAAATAGCTTGCGGGTTTAACGCTCGCATCACGAATAACAAAAGTGCGAGTCCGAGCGTTCCGTAAACTCCGTATAAAGCTCCGTGTGCGTGAACCGCGGTCGTGTTTAGTCCTTGCATATAATAAAGTGCAATCGGCGGATTTATCATAAAACCGAAGATTCCTGCCCCGACTAAATTCCAAAACGCGACTGCTATAAAAAAGTAAATTACCCATTTATATTGCATCAGCCACGGTCTTGATTTCAGACGATGCAAGTTTTCCCACGCTTCGTAACCGACCATTGTCAACGGCACGATTTCCAAGGCTGAAAACACAGCACCGAACGCCAAAACAACCGTCGGAGTTCCCGAAAAATATAGATGATGACACGTTCCGATGATTCCGCCGCTCAAATAAATTGCTCCCGACATAATTGAAGCTCTCGCGGCACTTGCCATATTTATCACGCCCATTTTGGCGAATAAAAACGCAACGACAACGGTTGCGAAAACCTCAAAAAATCCTTCAACCCAGAGATGAACAACCCACCAACGCCAATATTCGACAACCGAAATGTTGCTCCGCATTCCCCAAAAAAGTCCGGGCATATAGAAAAGTGCAATGCCGGTTGTCGAGATTAAATACAATACCAACAACGATTTAGGTGTGTCTTTTTCTTTCAAAGCGGGAACGGCAGTTCTGGCGATTAGAAACAACCACAACACTAATCCGACAAACAAAGCCGCTTGCCAAACTCTACCGAGATCAACATACTCGTAGCCTTGATGCCCGAACCAAAACCACAAATCGCCGTTGCCCAATTTGTGCATTACAGACATCCATTGTCCGCCCATTGAGCCTAAAACTACGATTAATAATGCCGCGAATAAAACATTTACCCCAAGTCTTTGAAACTTCGGTTCGTATCCGCAAATCATTGGTCCGACAAATAAACCTGCCGCCAACCACGCGGTTGCAATCCAGAAAATGCCGAGTTGCGTGTGCCAAGTTCGAGTGACGACATACGGCAGATAATCAGCGAGCGGAATTCCGTAAAATCCGTGTCCTTCAACGCCGTAATGTGCCGTAATCACTCCCATCACAATTTGCAGTAAAAACAACAGCGAAACAACAAAAAAGTATTTGACAGTAGCCTTCTGCGAAGGGAAAAAATTCATTCCGATAAACGGATCGGTGAGCGGTGCATCGTCCGTTGAATCCTCTTGCTTGAAACCTGCGTTATACCAAATCAAACCGCCAATTCCTGCAATCAAAGCAATTACGCTGACACCTGTCCAAACAATCGTCGAACTTGTCGGCACGTTTGCGACCAATGGTTCAGACGGAAAATTGGACGTGTAAGACATTGTTTGATTCGGACGATTGGTTGATGAAGCCCATGATGTCCAAAAGAAAAATGCGGTCATTTCACGAAGTTTTACGGGATCGGAAACCGCACCTTTTTGAATTGCAAATTGTGCGTTTCCGTTAGCAAAAACATCGGTGTAATGCTTCAAATTTTCTTCAAACGCTTTCGCACGAATCGGGTCAATTGTAATATTACCAGTCGCGGAATCGTAAGTATTTTTCCGCATCAAATCTTGCAATCGTTGACGCAAAACGGCTTGTTCTTCCGAATTTAATGCCGCGTAATCTTTGGAATAATTGCTTTTTGACCAATCATTCAAGATAAACACAGACTCACGATGCAGATAATCTGCCGTCCAATCAGGTGCGACATAACTTCCGTGTCCCCAAATCGAACCGACCTGCATTCCGCCCATCGCTTGCCACACGTTTTGCCCGTTTGAAACCTCGCCTTCGTTTATTAAAACCTTGCCGTCAGTTGTAACAATTGCGGACGGAATTGGCGGTGCTTCGCGGAAAATCTCAATTCCAAGCCAAATTAAAACGGCAAATGAACAGACGATAACTGCGATAAATGCTATCCAAAGTTTTTTCATTATAATACTTCACTCCCTTTTGTATATTTTGTGAGTAACAACCGAATATTTGGCTGAGCCTCTATTTCATGTTGAATATTTGGCTCCAAGGTGATTAATGTTCCGGCAGCAAGTTCGAGTGATTCTTCGAGTTCTTCGCCTGCGTAAAATGTTCCCTTTCCGCTCAGACAAAGGATTGTAATTGGCTCAATTGCCCGATGTTTTTTGAGTTTATCGCCGTTAGTTATCTCAATTTCTAGAATTTTTCTTCTGTCGCCATCGAAAATAAGATTAATTTCTAGTGTTTTTGAATGGGAAAACTCGGAGTCGTAAGAAAGTTTTTTGATTAGGTTGATTTTTGTTTTAATAGAATTCATAGCCTTACAATAAACCAAAGATTGATTTAAAAAAATGATTTGAATCATATTTTGGAGAAGTATTATCTTAATACAGGATTGAAATACGAAACCAAGTTTTGATAACTTAAACGAAATAAATAGATTCAACGAATCATTTAGGTTCTTATTTTCAATCGTAGAATCCAAAAATAGTCCTAAAGCGAATACAAATATGTAGAAGTTTTTAATTAAATCCTTTGAATCAGCTCTTCGCGAAAAAGTTAAATGTTATTGATTCTATTGAGCCAGTTGATAGCACCAATTGAGCAAACAAAAATACTTTTCTGCTCATACAAATTATTATCACGACAAAGAACCCAACACAATTTTCATTCTTGCAAGAAGTTCGTCTATTACGCGAATCAATAAAACTCGCCTTAGAATCTATTCGGGCGAATGCGACTCGCTCAGCACTTACCGTAATCGGAATTTTAGTTGGCGTTGCAGTTGTCGTTATCGTTGCTTCACTTTTGCAAGGTGCTCAAAGCCTGATTCTCAATTCTACAGCAGCATTTGCACCAAACGTTCTCAGACTCGAAAAAGCATCGTTTCAAGATTTTGGATCAGATGGTCAAGCCTTTGCCGAAGCTCAATCCAAGCGACCCGATTTATTAACCGAAGACTTTGACTATTTGTCGTCCAGACTTGGCGAAACTATTGAGTTCGGTGCTCAAACGGATGCAAGTCTTCCTGCAAGACGAAACGACAAAACTCTTGCGGGCGTTTTGGTTCAAGGCGTGACACCAAATATTACAGAGCTTTCGAATGTGAAAATAGAAGTTGGTCGTAATCTAACGCAAACTGATGAAAACTTCCGTCGTAATGTTTGTATAATTGGACAAGACATAGTTGATGAACTGTTTGGAACTGTAAACCCAATTGGACAAGAAATCAGATTAGGGCAACTTCCCTATCAAGTAGTTGGCATCGCTGAAAGTCGCGGTTCTTCATTCGGTAGTTCGCAAGATGGATTTGTTCAAATTCCGCTTGGCACATTTTCAACAATTTTTGGTAGTCGATCGCGTTCAATTGCAATTCTGGCTCAAGCTAAAGATCCTGAAAAGGTTTCACTTGAGGAAGTGGAGGAACAAATTCGGGTCGCCATGAGAATTCGCCGGGAATTAGTTTTGACTAATAAAGACGACGATTTTAGTTTCGTCACAGCAAAAAGTATTCAAGCATTTTCGGGAACACTCACAGGAATTGTTGGCACAATTGTATATCCATTAACGGCAATTTCACTTTTTGTTGGCGGCATTGTCGTAATGAATATGATGCTTTCGTCCGTTACAGAAAGAACTCGCGAGATTGGAATTAGAATGGCAATTGGAGCCAGGCGACGCGATATTCTGACGCAATTTTTAGTTGAGACTACGACGCTGACGGTTGTTGGCGGAATTGTCGGTGTGTTTTTCGCCGCCACTTTAATTCAGCTAATCGCAACTATTTCGGGATTGTCGCTCGGAATACCTATTTGGTCGGTAATAATGGCAATTTGCGTTTCGTGTTTTGTAGGGATTGTTTTTGGCGTTGTGCCAGCGAGACAAGCCGCAAAACTCGATCCAATTGAAGCGTTGAGATCTGAATAACACTAAAGATGAACAAGCAACTTTTCAGAGACACTTGGCGGACGGTTCTTGATTCGATTCGTAATCATAAATTACGATCCGGCTTGACACTTAGCGGCGTGATTATTGGAACTGCGGTCGTCGCACTCGTCGGTGCGGTTCTGACCGGACTTTCGCAACGTGTGCAAGAAGTTTCAGACAAAAATTCCCCAAACGTAATTTATTTTACGAAACAAAACAGAATTGGACCTTCACTCGAACGTCCAACAGCCGAAGAACGCCAGCGAAAAGATTTTTCACTTGAAGACGCGATTGCCGTTTCCCAACTAAGCTCGCCACAATCTGTTTCGCCGCAGAAAGTTCGCGGAAGTTATGGTCCGTCGGCTGACATTCCAAAAGTTACTGCTCGTTCTCGTGAAGGAATAAACCCATTAATTTTAGGAGTTTGGGAGAATTTTCCGGATGTAATTAATGTTCCGATTGAAAAAGGAAGATTCTTCACGGAAGAAGAAAGGCGAGGACGTGCATCAGTTGCTGTAATCGGATTTGGCATTGCTAATCAGATATTCGAAGGTCTAAATCCGCTTGGTGAAAATGTAAAAATCGACGGAAAGTTGTTTAAAGTAATTGGCGTTTTAGGAAAATCTTCCGGTGAAGGTGTAATCGGAAGCGACGACATTGACGAACGTTCAATTTATATTCCGTTTGAAACATCTGAAAAATACTATCCCGGAATAGAAGAATCTCTAATCGCCGTAAGAGCACCAAATGGAAAAGTTGATGAAGTGACCGAAGAAGTTACATTTCTTTTGAGGCAACGACGAGGTTTAACCGCCAGCCAACCAAATAATTTTGGCACAAATAGATCGGAGCAAATTTTTCAGCTCGTAAATGATGTGATCAGTGGTTTATCAGTGATCATTGTGCCGATAGCTTTGGCTAGTTTGTTTGTTGGCGGAATTGGCGTGATGAATATTATGTTAGTTTCGGTTAAAGAAAGAACCGGAGAAATCGGAATAAGACGTGCACTTGGTGCGACACAAACTACTATTCTCACACAATTTTTACTCGAAGCTATCACTCTCACCGGATTTGGCGGAATAATTGGAATTTTAACTGGTTTGTTTTTAGCATTTGCCGTTAGAAATATTATTAGTTTTCCAGCTGCTGTTCCATTCTGGGCAATTATTGCGGGTTTTGGAGCATCGGTCTTAGTTGGATTAATTGCGGGTGTTTATCCTGCTTTTCGAGCTTCAAGGCTTGATCCGGTTGAGGCAATGCGAGGTTCGTGATTTTCTTTCGCTCTTTGTTCATCTTTCATTGTTACGATTAAATATGGCAAACTGTATCCAATGATTGATTGGGATTTCTTTCTTCAATTCAAACCAATTCGTTTTGTCGTCAGGCTTTATCAAAAGGCATTTCATGACGACATTTTTAGCCGTGCAGCTCAAGTCGCATTCTATTTTTCATTTGCTCTCTTTCCACTACTATTAGTTTTAGTCACTATTTTCGGTCTAGTTTTGGATTCGGCTGGTGATTTAAGACTTGAATTGTTTACTTATTTACGTCAGATTATGCCACTTTCTGCCTCGAGTTTAGTCGAAAACACCATAACCGAAGTTGCTACAAATAGTTCAGGCGGAAAACTCACAATCGGTTTTTTAATTGCAATTTGGTCAGCTTCTCAAGGTTTCGATAGTTTGCGAATAGCTCTAAACCACGTCTATGGTTATAAAGAAACTCGCTGGTGGCATAAAACAAAAGCACTTTCACTTTTTTTGACTTTTGTCACAGGTATATTGTTTGCTTTAACTCTAACTTTAATATTTTATGGCACAAATTCGCTTGAGTTTCTCCTTCAATCAGAAGGAATTTCAGTTACATCGCCAATTTATTTCAACATCTTAAAAACTACAATTATTTTTCTAGTTTTGCTTTTAACTTTTGCGATTATTTACAATTTATGCCCAAATCATCCAAAGTTTCGCTGGCATTGGTTAACTTCAGGAACTTTTGCTGCAATGACTTTATGGCTTATTTTATCAGGCTTGTTTAGGCTTTATCTTAGTTATTTTGATAATTATGACAAAACTTATGGCTCGCTTGGTGCGGTCATTATTTTGATGTTTTGGCTTTATTTAAGTGCTTTGGTTATTTTAATTGGCGGTGCAATAAATGCAATTTTGGATGAATTTATTGTTCCAAAATTTTTAAGTGATTCAACTGATGCCATTAACATTGATAATTAAATTTCATTCAATAACTAGTTAAAGTTGACAAATCTGAAATTTAAATAATAAAATACGAGTGTTCGTTTTTAATTAATTCAAATGCCAAAACTGAGTCAATCTGTCATCGATGAAAATAAGCTCGGCATTGAAGATGCAGCTCGAACTCTTCTGATAAAACAAGGTTTTCACGCGACTTCAATGCGTGATATATCAAAGTTGGCTGAAGTTTCGCTCGGAAATCTTTATAATTATTACGACACAAAAGAAGCGATTTTTGAATCAATAATCAACCGTTATTCAAATATTATCAACGAAAAACTTGGTGAAATATTTAGCGAGATTGATGAACCTCTTGAGCCTGAAAATATGCGGAAATTTGGTGAAATGGTTGGCGAACTTGTCAACCAACACTCCGATTTTTGGTTGCTGATGTATATTGACGTTTTAGAGTTTCAAAACCGTCATTTTCGAAAAATGTTTGACGGTTTAATTGATCGAATGCGAAAAATTTACGGCGATAAATTTGCTGAAGCAAAAAATCGTGGCGATTTACGCACCGGAGTTGACGCATCAGTCGTTTTCACAACTGCATATATGCAATTTTTTAATTATTTTTTAGTTGAAAAATTATTTGGCGGAAATCAACATTTGGGTTTAAATGATGAACAAGCCTTGAATCATCTAACAAAAATCTTTGCTTACGGAACGTTGAGTGAAGAAAAACTTTCTAGTTTCAAACGCGAAACTGCTAATAAGGCAATCGTCGGTTAAAAATTTTTTTAACTTTCACATTTGCATTTTAAGTTTATTATAATAAAAAACGAACGTTCATTTTTATTGAAATTATCTTTGGAGGCTTAAAATGTATAAAAGAAGTTTAGTTTTGGCAATTTGCTTATTATTTTTAGCAAATGTAGTTTTTGGGCAAGGCACAACAGGACAGATAAGCGGAACAGTCAGCGACCAACAAGGTGCAGTTGTACAAGGTGCAAGTGTAACCGCAACGAATTTGAACACAAATCAGACTCGCTCAACCACAACAAATAGCGACGGCGTCTATTCTTTTCAGCTTTTGCAAGCGGGAAAATATTCTGTTGATATTTCGGGGAATAATTTCAAAGTTTATAAGGCTGAAGTCACTGTAAATATCACTCAAACAACGACTTTGAATCCAGAGCTTTCTGTTGGTGGTGTCGGAGATAATGTTGTAAATGTTGATTCGCCACTAACACAAGCTGAAACTTCAAATAACGGACGAGTCGTTTCTGGCGAAACTCTTCGCCAACTTCCCTTGCCAACCCGCAATTTCCAACAACTTTTAACGCTTTCAGCTGGAGCCCAAAGCTCAATCACAAATAGCACCGAACTTGGTCGCGGAGATGCAACGATTTCGGTCAACAGACAACGCACAACATCAAACAGCGTCCGAATTAATGGCATTGACGCAAATTCAATCGGCACAAATTCAACTCCGAACATTGCAGTTCCAGCAACAGATTCAATCCAAGAATTTATCGTTCAAACTTCTCTTTATGACGCTTCTAATGGCAGAAACGCCGGTGGAAATGTTGAGGCAATTACTCGTAGTGGAACTAATGATTTGCATGGAAATGTTTATTATTTTTTTAGAAATAAAGCATTTAACGCAACTGATCCGTTTGTTAAAGCTGCAAATTTATCTCGACCGGAACTTACCAGAAATCAATTTGGCGGAACTCTCGGAGGAAAGATAATTGAAAATAAGTTATTCTTTTTTGGTTCATACCAAGGCACAAGAGAGCGAAATGCAGCATCTTTAACAAATAGTTTAACGTTTCCGGTTTTACCCGCTGGTTTAACTGACAGTAATAGAAACGCCGCATCATTAGCTGCATCTTTTGGTATTTTGCCGGCTTTTATTAGCCCACAGGCAGTCAATATTTTGAACGCAAGACTCAGAAGTGGCGGCTTTGCAATTCCATCTAGCGGAAGCAGTTTGACTGGAGCCGTTGGCGTTCCATTCGTTCAATCAGGTCTTTCAAGATTTAAAGAAAATCAGTTTAACGCTAATTTAGATTTTAATTTTTCTGATTCGCATACCTTAGCAGCAAAATTCTTTGTCGCTGATAATCCGACAACTCAAGCAAATTATAATTTTGCAGGAAGTGGAAATGGTGCAAACCAACTTATCGGTTTTGGTGGCGATTTAACAATTAAACAAAAACTTTATTCGATTACTGACACTTATGTTTTTTCTCCGAATTTAGTTAATCAGTTTCGTTTTGGATTTAGCAGAATCCGCGTAACATCTGTTCCTGACGAACCTTTTTCGGCAGCATCGCTCGACATAACATCACCATTTGCAAACACTTATCCTGGAGCTCCAACATTGAGCATAAATGGTTTTGACTCGAGTTTCGCTTTTGGCACATCAACACTCGCCGATCAATCCTCGCGTATTAATGCCTACACTTTTGGTGATACTTTATCTTGGACAGCAGGAAATCATCGATTTAAATTTGGTGGTGAATATCGTCAATCGACTGTGAAATTTTATTTCAACGCATTTTCGCGAGGACAAATACTTTATGGCGATACTTTCACGAGCGGAGTGCGAACGGCAACAGCGTTTCAAAATTTCTTAATGGGAATTGGAACTTCGTTGATTGGATCAGGAATTTTTGATCGAAGTTTCCGCGTAAAAGATACAAGCGGTTTCATACAGGACGACTGGAAAATTTCGAAAAATTTAACAATAAATCTTGGTGTTCGTTACGATTTGTTTGGCTTACCTGTTGATACTCAAGGTCGGCTGGTAAATTTTATTCCAAGTCAATTGAGAGTTGGAACAAACGCTGCTCCGGCTGGCTCACCAAATGGTTTTGTCCAAGCTGAAGGCGGAAGTTTGGCAGGCGTTCCGACAGTTGAAAAGACTTTAGTTCCGACTGATAAAAATAATTTTGCACCTCGGGTTGGATTTGCATACAGACTTTGGGGCGATGATTCAATCGTGCTTCGCGGTGGTTACGGCTTTTATTACGATAAAATTTCAACTCGCTATGCGAACACCCAACTCTTTAATTATCCATATTTTGCACTTGGTGTTGGCTTAGTTAATAATTTAGCCGCACAACCAAGTCCATTTTTCAGAACTTCGGCTAATCCGTTTATTCCTTTGCCACCTGCATCATCTTTCCCGACAGCGACAACTATTCCATCACCGATTACGGCTTTATCGCCTTTAGGTGTACCAATTAGTGGCGTGTTTGTTGATCCAGACCTGCAAACTCCTTATATCCAACAATTTAATTTGAGTTTGCAAGGCACTTTTGCGAAAAATTATCTTTGGGAATTTGGATTTGTCGGAAATCGTGGAACACATCTTTTGCAAGTTATCACGCTCAACCAACCTGTCTATAATCCAACGACAAATACTTTTACAAATCCACTTGCTCCATCAGGTATTATTTCAGCCAACAAAAACCTAACTGGCGGAATGCAACAGATTCAAACGACTTCTGTTTCAAAATATAGTTCGTTGCAAATGTCTTTAACTAAAAGATTTAGCGATGGTTTGCAGTTTCTTGCTTCATATACTGCCGGACGCTCAACCGATTATTATTCAGGTGCGGCAGTCAATGAATTAACAAATATTCCTGGCGATCAATTTAACTGGCGTTTAAATCGTGGAGCTTCAGATTTTAATCGCAAACACCGTTTTGTATTAAGTGGAGTTTACGATTTACCAAGTTTGGTTGAGAAATCAAACGGAGCAAAATGGTTGTTAAATGACTGGCAAATTGCAGGAGTTGCTGTGTTTCAATCAGGTTTACCGTTTTCAATTATTGATTCAAATGGAACTTCAATTATCAGTCGGGCAAATTACAATCCAGCATTTGCTGGCGGACAAATCGAAGGAACAGGAAGCACCGCTGGTCGTTTGAATCAATATTTCAACACTTCAGCTTTTGCTTTTTCACGATTCGGTTTACCAACATTTGATCCTAATTCGCCTTACGGGAATTCACCAAGAAATCTGATTTTTGGTCCAGGACAAAAAAACGTAGATATTTCTTTGATCAAATTTATTCCATTTAGCGAAAGATTCAAAGGCGAATTCAGAGCCGAATTTTTCAACGCTTTCAATTGGGTAAATTACGGACAACCCGGAAATGTGATTGGAACAACTACGCTTGGCAGAATTACATCGGCAAGTTCGGGTCCTCGAACAATTCAATTTGCATTCAAATTAGGTTTCTAACCATTTCAGAGTTACGTTTCGAAACAAACGTAACTCATATTTTTAACTGGAGTGTTTACGATGAGAAAGATATTAATAATTTCGACTTTTCTTCTAGTTTTTTCAATTTCAACCTTTGCCCAATTGACTTCAAATTTTGAAACTTGGATTAACTCCAACGGTTACAGCACTTACGATTTCAATTACAGCGGAAATAGCTTTGGCGGAAAAGCAAATGCTACTGATACGGTCGTGAATCAGCCTGTGATTTTTATTCACGGTAATTCTGATGCGGCAAACGGCGTTGGCATTGGTGCGACAGGTTGGACAGCTTCGCGTAACTACCTTATTTCCCAAGGTTACAAAGGTTCTGAGCTTTATGCGACAACTTGGGGCGACGCAAATCCGCTCCTTTCCGGAAATCAATATCATTCAAAACCAAATTTGCAAAAAATTCGGGCGTTTATCCAGGCGGTCAAGGCTTACACAGGTGCGACAAAAGTGGACATCGTAACGCATTCAATGGGCGTAACGCTTACACGTAAGGCAATTTTTGGCGGAAGCGGAAACGATTTATTAAACGGCGGAAACTATAATCTTGGAGCAAGTTTGACTTCAAATGTTGATACTTTTGTCGGAATTGCCGGAGCAAATCGTGGCTTGGTTTCGTGTTATCAAACCGGCGGAACAACGCCAACTTGTGCGAACACAAACGGACTTTATCCCGGTTATTTGATTGGTTTTCTTGGACCTTACGGCGTGTCAAATATTCTGACAAATATCAACGCAACTTCCCATTATGAAGGAACTTACGTTTATACAATTTGGTCAACAGTTGACGAAATTATCGGCTACGGTGACGTTGTATACGGACAATATACATCGCAAATTCCGGCACAAAACGGCGAAAAACGATTTACTGCCGTGCCGTATGGACACATAAATTCAAAAGATTTAACCGGCTACAACCAATGGCGAATGGTAAAATTTCACGCTACTAATTAGTCTTTTGAGTCTATACTGACTCGACTGACTCGATAGACTCGACTGACTCGAAAGACTTATGAATTTATTTTACGAATCTCACGGCATAGGCGAACCTATAGTTTTAATTTCGGGTTTCGCTTCTGGTGCTTGGCAATGGTTCAAACAAATCG
The DNA here is from genome assembly GCA_031415455.1 of Acidobacteriota bacterium. Classification (GTDB taxonomy): domain Bacteria; phylum Acidobacteriota; class Blastocatellia; order Pyrinomonadales; family Pyrinomonadaceae; genus JANNVK01. Next base: position 171,847 of record JANORS010000006.1, read on the forward strand.
ACGATTTATCAAAGAATTTTCGAGTCATTACATTTGATGCACGAGGTATTTCACGTTCAAAACTAAATGATTCGGAAAGTGTTTCAATCGCGGCTATTGCCGATGACATTAATGAACTTTTAGACGAACTTAAAATCGACAAAGCGTCAATTTTAGGCACAAGTTTTGGTGGATTTGTCGCTCAAGATTTTGCGTTGCGTTATCCCGAACGGTTAAATATATTGATATTGGCTTGCACAAGTTTCGGCGGAAAACATCATGTTTTACCTGATAATTTTGAGGTTATTTCATCATTTACGGCAACCGAAAATTTGAACAGTTCTGAACGAATCAAAAAGTTCATGATTCCTGCCTTTACCAGAGATTTTATTGAAAATAATTTTGATGTAATTGAGCAAGTTTGCAAATTTCGCGAAATAAATATAGTTCCTGAAAATGTTTATTTACAACAATTACAAGCTGCAACGGCGTTTGATATGAAGAACGAAGTTTCACAAATTGAAACAAAAACATTGATTATTAGCGGAGACAAAGATCAAGTTGTGCCGATGCAAAACTCAATAAATTTAGCAAATGAGATTCCGAATTCACGGCTCGAAATTGTCCAAAGCTCCGGACATCTTTTTTTTATAGAACAAGCTGAGAAATTTAATAAAATTGTCACAGAATTTATCCTTTATCATTAGGCATCGTCCTTAAATTAATTGCGAAATATTAAGGACAACTGACCAAGGACAGCAACTTTTTATGCGAGATGCGAAAATAATCGGAACAAGCATTTACGTTCCAGAAAAAATTTTAACCAACGCTGATTTGAGCAAAATGCTCGGCTCTGATATTGACGAATTTGTGTCAACAATCGTCGGAATAAATGAACGCCATATTTGTGCGGACAATGAAAGCACCGCCGATTTAGCGACCAAATCTGCTGATAACGCACTCAAAAATGCAGGAATTTCCGCCGAAGAATTAGACCTAATTTTGCTCGCCACCGATACTCCTGAATATATTTCCCCAGCAACTTCGGTTATTGTGCAAGCCCGAATCGGAGCCAAAAACGCGGGAACTTTTGATATAAATTGTGCTTGTGCAGGTTTCGTAACTGCATTAGATACAGCGTTTAAATATATTATAGCCGATAAAACCTACAAAAATGTTCTTGTCATTGGTGCATATGCAATGAGCAAATTTATAGATTGGACGGACAGAAAGACCGCCACAATTTTCGCTGACGGAGCAGGTGCTTTAGTTTTGCAAGCAACTGAAAACGAAGAACATTTTCTTGCTTCAAAATTGATGGCAGACGGAAATTATCACGACTTTATGGGAATTCTCGCAGGTGGAACCAAATATCCGATTACCAATAAAGTTTTAGATGAAAATGTTCTCAATAGAGTTCGTTTTGCAAAAAAATATCCGCCAGAAGTAAATATCGAAGGCTGGCAGAATATTGTCCAAGATGTGTTGGCTAAAGCTGATGTTAAACTTGAAAGTGTTGATATGTTTTTGTGGACACAAGTAAATATATCGACCATAAAGATTGTTATGGAAACAATGCAAATACCTGAAAATAAAACACATACAATTATGCACAAATGGGGCTACACGGGTTCGGCGTGTATTCCGATGGTTTTGCACGATGCGTTAAAGGAAGGCAAAATCAAACGCGGCGATACCATAGTTTTTTGTGCTTCCGGCGGCGGCTTGAATATGGCTTGTTTGGCGTTAAAATATTAGAAGATTGAACCACATAGAAACATAGTTCACATAGTTTTTTCTATGAGTTTTTCTATGTGTTATATGTGTCTATGTGATTAAAAACGATGATTTATAAAAATATCTACCAACTTTTTCGCACACAAACCGCAAAGTACCGCGGTAAGAAGGTATTTTTCAGTAATTTTGATGGATTAGGTTGGGAATATTCAAACTGGGAAGATTTTGAAGATGGCGTTCATGTTTATGCAAGTGCATTTTTGGCGAAAGGTTTGACAAAAGGTGCAAGCGTGGCGATTTTGGCGGGAAATATTCCGGAATGGTCAATCGCTGACATTGCCACAATTGCCGCAGGCGGAGTTGGAGTTGGAATTTATCCGACAAGTTCGCCCGAACAATGCAAATATATTATTAATCATTCAGAAGCCGAATTTGTTTTAGTAGATTCACCGAAACAAATGGCTAAAATATTGCAAATTATTGACTATTTGCCGAAGGTGAAGGCTGTAGTTGACATTGATTCTTTAGCTGAACGTGACCGAAGACTTTCAAGTTCAAAATTTGAAAATCCGTATAAAGATAACCCGGAAATAGTTTTATACGAAGATTTTATTAAGTTTGGTCGTGATCATTTAGATGATTTCCTTCCGCAAATTGAAGCAATTGGAAATGCTCTAAACCCAACAGAGACAGCAATTATGGTTTACACCAGCGGCACAACAGGAATGCCGAAAGGTGCAATGTTGTCGCATCAATACATTTTGAATTCGTGTGAATCGCTTAAGCGAACCATTCCGATTTTCGACGACGACGTTTGCTTTTCATACTTGCCGCATTGCCATGTTGCCGAGCGGATTTCGGGTTTGTATAATCGGCTTTACAACGGTACGAGCGTTTATTTTGTTGACGATTTATCGAAACTTTATGCGTATATGCTCGAAGTAAAGCCGACGGTTTTTGCTTCGTTGCCAAGATTTTTCGAAAAGATTCACGCTAAAATTATCGCCCAAAACGGTTCTGAAAATGTTGATTCACAAACCGTTAAAGATGCTTTTGGCGGACAAATCAGACTTTTGACTTCGGGCGGAGCAGCGTTGCCGAATGAGGTTGCGGACTTTTTTGCACGCCACAATTTGCCAATTTTGCAAGCCTACGGATTGACCGAAAATATCTGCGTTGCATTCAATCGTGCCGACGATTTCAAATTCGGAACGGTCGGAAAACCAATGCCGATGTGCGATGTGAAAATTGCAAACGACGGCGAAATTTTGGTCAAAAGTCCGATGATGTTTTCGGGTTATTTCAAAGAACCGGAAAAAACTGCGGAGATGTTTGATGCCGATAATTGGCTCAAAACAGGCGATTTAGGTGAACTCGATTCTGAAGGATTTTTTAAAATCACTGGACGCAAAAAAGAAATAATTGTGCTGTCGAGCGGGAAAAATGTCGCCCCGAATTTGGTCGAAAATTACGTTAAAGAAAATCATCTGATTTCGCAGTGTTTTCTTTACGGCGACGGCAAAAGTTATTGCGTGGCGATCATAACTTTGAATCAAATTGAAACAGAAATGCTTGCGAAAGCGAACGCGATTAATTATGAGTGTTTCGCAGATTTAACGAAAGATAGTCGAGTTTTCGAAATAGTAAGATCGAGTGTAAGTAAAGCGAACGAACGGCTTTCAAGTTCTGAACAAATCAAAAGGTTCGTTATTTTGGAACGAGATTTTTCGCTGGAATTAGATGAAATCACGCCGACTTTGAAGGTGAAACGAAATGTTGTGACGAAGCATTTTGCCGACGAAATTGAGAATTTATACAAAAATTAGCCACGAACAAACACGAAAGGACACGAAAACATGAGAAAGATCTCGATCACAATTCTAGTTACTTTAATTCTATCTTTTGCGGCATTTGCACAAGCACCACAAGAAAAATCCATAACAATTTTCGGTGCAAAAATCCGTTATTTGGAAGCCGGCGATACAACGAAACCGACTCTAGTTTTGCTTCACGGTCTTGGCGGACAGGCAGAAAATTGGTCGTTTGTAATTCCCGCTTTGTCGGCTAAATATCACGTGATTGCACTCGATCAGGTCGGTTTCGGAAAGTCTGAAAAGCCGTTTATCAAATACCGAATCGGAACTTATGTTGATTTTATCGACAAGTTTTTGACTGAGTTAAAGATTGAAAAGACAACACTTATCGGTAATTCACTCGGCGGTTGGATTGGCGGACTTTATTCGATTAAATATCCAAACAAAGTTGAAAAATTGATTCTGGTTAATGCTGCCGGACTGACTCCAAAAGTGATTGATTACAACAAGGTTTATCAACTTCAATCTTCAACTCGCGATGAAGTTAAGGCAAATTTGAAGCTGATTTTTGCAAATCAAGCATACGCTGAAAGTCCCGCAACTATTGATAATTTTTTGACGCAGAGAGTTTTGGCAAACGATGGTTACACAATTGATTCAATAACTGAATCCATCAAACGCAACGAAGATTTTCTTGATAATCGTTTGGGTGAAATCAAGGCAAAAACGCTAATAATTTGGGGAAAACAAGACGGTTTAATTCCTGTCGAAGACGGCGAACGATTCAAAAAAGGTATCGCCAACGCTGATTTATTGGTCATAAATAACTGCGGACATGTTCCGATGGTTGAAAAATTTGATGCTTTTAGTAAAGCGGTTTTGGAGTTTATGGAGAAATAGATGCTGCTAAAAATAGGTGATAAATTCACCACAAACAGAACTGTTACTGACGAACTTATACGCCAATTTGCCGAAGTTTCAGGCGATTTTAATCCTATTCATTTGGATGAAGATTTCGCAAAAAATACACGTTTCGGTAAAAGAATCGCTCACGGAATGTTGAGCGGAGCATTTATCTCTGCAGTTTTGGGCAACGAATTAAAAGATATGAAAATCGTCTATCTTTCTCAAACAATGAAATTTACCGCACCGGTTTTTATTGACGATACAGTGACGACAACCGCGACTATTACTAACATCCGCGAAGATAAACCGATTGTAACCTGCGAAACAATTTGCACAAACCAAAACGGCGAAATGCTCGTTACGGGCGAATCAAAAATTATGATTATGGAATAATTTCTTAGCAAAAATAGAAAGGTAAAAGCAAAATGACAGTTGAAAATGATTCGACATTAACAAAAACTTCGGCTTATTCGTGGTATGCACTCGCTTTGTTGACGCTTGTTTATGTTCTAAATTTTCTTGATCGTGTGTTGATTCTTTATCTTTTCACGCCGATCAAAAAAGAATTTGCTTTCACTGATTTGCAACTTGCTTTACTTGGAACGACTTCTTTTGCAATTTTTTACACTGCATTAGGCATTCCTTTTGGTAGAATTGCCGATAAAAAATCTCGTAAACTATTGATTGGCATTGGTTTATTGGTTTGGAGTTTATTCTCTGGCTTAACCGGTTTTGCAACGGATTTTTGGAGTTTGTTTGCGTGTAGAGTTATGGTCGGAGTCGGTGAAGCGACACTCGGACCAGCGGCAATTTCACTTTTATCAGATTATTTCCCGCCAAACAAACGGGCAACAGTTACAAGTATTTACTCAATGGGAATTGCGATTGGTGCCGGACTTGCGGCATTTCTTGGCGGCTGGCTCGGACAAAATTATGGCTGGCGATTTACGTTTATGATTCTCGGATTTCCAGGAGTTCTATTAGCATTTTTAGTTTTTGCACTCAAAGAAAAACCTCGTGCAGAAGTAGAAACTCAATCTTTAATCGGAACAAACTGGAAAAAATTAATCACCAACAAAGCATTTATTTTACTATGTTTAGGTTATGCATTTCTCGGTTTAGCAACAAATAACTTGAATATTTGGGGAGCAACATTTTATATCAGATTGCACCAAATTGATTTAGCAACAATCGGATTTTGGGGTGGAATATTAACACTTTTAGCAGGAATTCCGGCAACGCTTTATGGTGGTGTAATTGCTGACAAGTTCCACCAAAAATCTCGTGGTGGAAGAATGCTTTATGGTTCGCTGCTTGCACTTTTTTCAATCCCTTTTTGGTTTTTGTTGATATTTACAGATAACGTTTATCTCATTCTGTTTGCTAACTTTATGCTCCTATTTTTTGCGTTGGCTTGGCTTGGAGCCGCTGCAGCCGACGTAACTGAAATTGCCGGAGTTAATCTTCGTGGACTCGGAATTGCAATTTATTTTTTCTCAGTCAACATTTTTGCATATATCATTGGCTCAAATCTTATCGGATATTTAAACGATAAATTTGGTGCAACTGAAAACCCTGTAATGATGCGTTATGCTTTGCTCGTTTGTCCTATTGCATGTGCCTTGAGTGCAATTTGTTTATGGTTTGGGAGTCGCAGTTTGCAAGAAAATACTGTTAGCGATTAGACTAATTGCTATGTCGTTAATGATTGAAGAAATTACTGAACAACCGGAAGTTTTAGAGCGAACTATCAACGCCGAACGCACAAAAGTTTCAGCTTTACGAGATTTTTTGAGAAAACGTGAGATTGATTTAATTGTTTTAGTCGCACGTGGAAGTTCTGATAATGCTTGCCAATTTGGCAGATATTTACTAGAAACAACGGTCGGAATTCCCGTTTCTCTAGCCGCTCCATCGGTCACAACTCTCTATAATGCAAAGTTAAATTTAAAACGTGCGTTAGTTGTCGGCGTTTCGCAATCAGGCGAGGGAACAGACATTAACGCAGTTTTAGAAAACGCCAAAAATTCGGGAGCTTTTACACTCGGAATCACGAATGAAGCTGATTCGACAATGGCTAAAATTGCTGATGAAACTTTATTGATTCACGCCGGACGCGAAAAATCTGTTGCTGCTACCAAAACATACACAGGACAAATGCTGCATTTTTATCATTTAGCGGCAGCATTGGCTGATAATAATATTGAATTCGAAAAAATTCCAAACTTCGCCGCTGAAGCACTAAAGTTGCAACCAAAAGTTGAAGAACTTGTTGAAAGATATGTGTTTATGGACAATTGCGTTGTGGTCGGACGCGGGATGAACTACGGAAATTCTTACGAATTGGCATTGAAATTGATGGAAACTTGCTATGTTGTCGCAGAAAGATTTTCTTCAGCTGACTTTTTTCACGGACCTTTGGCGATAGTCGAACGAAGATTTCCGGTGATAATGTTTGCTCCAAAAGGTGTGACAAAACAAAGCAGTATTGATCTTTTGCTACGTTTACAAGAACTTCACGCAGATAGTCTGGCGATTACAAACGATGAAGAGATTTCAAAATTAAGCTCTCGTAAGTTATTGATGCCAAACAACATTGACGAATTCCTTTCACCAATTCCGTTTGTCATCCCGGCTCAACTTTTTGCCGCACATCTTTCAGCGGCAAAAGGAATTGATGCAGATGCACCTCGTTCGCTTTCGAAAGTCACGAAAACAATTTAATTACGAGGCTCATCAAAGTTAAATGTAATTCTTTGAAAACCTGCTTTTCTTCGAGAAAAATCAGTATTATTTATCCAGAAATTCGCTTCAAAATTGCCGTTTAAAATTACGTCATTATCAATTGCGTCTATAACACTAGAATTAATAGCATTAGTAATCTCAATTTTTGCGATAGAAAACAAAGTGTTACCTTTTACCGAAATAGTCCTTTTTTTTCGCTGAATTGTTGGTCTTAACACAATTTGATCAGAAGTTGCTGGAGCCGAGAAAGTCACAATTATCTGTCTATCTACGCCAATATTTGCACGAAACCCAAGCTCACCAAAACCTGTCGAAGAAAAACTGGTGGGAATATCACAAGGCGAACAATAAAAAGGAGTTAAAGGCGTGTTAAACTGGGAAATGCTACTTCCATTATAATTAATTTCTTGATTTGCAATGTTATTTGCTGAAATAGTTATATTTGTGTTTCCAATTGCATCTTGAGAAATTGTTATTGACTTTACATCAATTTGCTCTTGTGCAAAAACGTTTACCATCAAAGATTGAATAATAATAACCAATAATGTCAATATAAATTTTTTCATAAAATAAAACTCCAAATTGAAACTGATTTCTAAAACATTTTTTACATTATCATTCTTTTTACATATTTTAAGCTAATTTTTCTAATAAATATTTTAGAGTTATCATTGAAAAAGTTATGAAAAAAAGTAGAAGTATAAAACGCTTACAATTAATTCTATTTATTTGTTTGTTCACCATTATTACAAGTATAGCCCAAAATAAACCTTGTAAAATTGATGAAAAAACTCTGCTGTTTGTTGGAAAACCTATCGAACAAGCTCGTTGTTTACTTCGACCAAATAAACCTAGCGGAGTTTTAAGCGATGAACTATTAAAGTTACCAGACTTTTTAGAGAATAATATTGGTAAAAATGTTGATAAAAAATTAAAGAATAAACTTCGCAAATATTTATCAACAAATAAGTTAGATGAACTTTCTCTCGGTGGCTCGCTTGATGAATCGCTTTCAATTGCAACTTTGCCAAACGGTGAAAAGATTCAGGCTTTATATTTTTTGATTCACGACACTTCAACACCAAATTATTTCAAAGAAAACTTCCCTAACAATATTAACGAAAATTCTTGGAAATTTAACAATTTAACGAGTTGGCTAAAAAATCCGGTTGCACATATTTTTGTTAATCGTCTCGGCGATTCAATAACTACAACTCCTTTTCATGAAACAGTTAAGAAAGGTTGGGGAACCAAATTCGCTCGAGATTTTTTGAAAATAGATGGAAAAGGTTTGCAAATTCATATTGAACTTGTTCAACCGCGAAGAAGCAATCTAAATTTATTTAAAGGAAACGATCAAATTGCACCCGAAATTGGATTTACAGATTTGCAATACGAAAGGTTAGCTTTGCTTTACATTTGTGCAAGTGTTCGTCGCGGAACTTGGTTAATTCCGGCATATCATTCGGCAACCGACGCTGGAATTAAGGACGCACACGACGATCCGCAAAATTTTGACTTGGTGAAATTTGGTGAAAAATTAAAGATTTTAAGAAAAAGACTTTGAATCAATAAGAAACTTTTCGTCTAGCAAATTCCCTCTTCCTAAAATTCCATTTGGGTCAAAAGCCTTTTTAATTTCAGCAATTTCATTTAAATATCTTTCACCCATCATCGTATAAAGGTAATGTTTCTTTAACTTTCCAATTCCGTGTTCAGCGGAAATTGTACCATCTAGCATCAGCGTTTGGGCGATAAATCGACCATAAGCATATTTTGCTTTAGTCATTTCTTCATCATTTTTTGGTAAGATATTGACGTGAAGATGATTGTCGCCAATATGACCAAACATTACATATTCGAGATTATATTCAGCAAGCTTTGTTCGGTAGAAATTCAGAATATGCTCAAAATGTTCGTCTGGAACTGCCATATCAGTTCCAACTTTCCGTTGTTTATGGCGAACAATCCATTCGTTGACAGTAACTGGCAAAGCATGTCTAAAAACTTTCATTTTTTGACGATCTTGGTCTGTTGTTGTAAACCAGCTTTGTTCAAGATTAGCAGTGTGGCGTTCTAATAAGTCATTCCATTGCAACATTAACGCATCTTCAGTTAAAGCGTTACATTCTTGTTCAAAAAAGATTGCACCAACAGCATTATCAGGAACATCAGGAAATTTTTCACTAATAAATTTCAATGCTTTATCATCAAAATATTCAATAAATGTTGCGTCAAACTCATTCACTTTTCCTGATTTTCGATTGTCAAAAGATAATTTACGAGCTTCATTTACAAAATCTAACAAATTTCGTTCATTGTTGAAAAAAATAATCCCGCTAAAAAAGGCTTCCGGCATTGGCAAGATTTTCAGTTCAATTTCATAAACAACGCCGAGGGTTCCTTCGCTTCCAATAAATAAATCAATCGCGTCAAGATTATTTGATGAATGATAACCACTAGTATTTTTCCTGACATTTGGCTGTTCATAGGTTGGAATTTTAGTGATAATTTCTTTACCGGAATGAGTTTTTAGCCGAATTTCGCCATCTTTAGCAAAAATTTCACCGCGTCTAAGTGTTAGAAATTCTCCATCAGCTAAAACAATTTCCAATCGCTGAACAAAATTGCGTGTCGAGCCATACTTAAAACTTCTCGAACCACTGGCGTTGGTCGCGACTGTTCCGCCAAGTTGGCAACTCCATTCCGTCGGATCTGGTGGATAAAAAAGTTTTTTTGCTTCAGTTTCGCGTTGGAAATCAGCTAAAATAACGCCAGCTTCGACAATCGCAAAATCGCTTCCGATCTCAATTATTTTGTTAAACCTTTCTAACGAAACAACATAACCGCCAAATGGAATTGCTCCGCCAACAGTTCCGGTTCTTGCACCAGAGATTGTCAGAGGAATGTTATTTTCATTTGCAGTTCGAAAAATTTCTGCGAGTTCTTCTTTTGATTCAGGAATATAGAGTGCTTCCCCCTTTCCGCCTGGCATATTGCTGGCATCAGTTAAATAATCTTGAAAATCTTCCGTTTGAGTTTTTACTAACATTACTTTGATTATACAAAATGTTTGCTTATGATAAAGTGCAGTTTGATAATTTTTGAAATACTTTAAATAACTTATGAAATCAATGACCGGATTTGGTCGAGGAAGTGTCTCGACTGACAACTTTGCAATAAATGTAGAACTAAAAACGGTAAATAATCGTTTTCTTGATATAAATTTACGTCTCCCGAGCGAACTACAACCGATTGAAGCTGATATTAAACGTCTAATTTCAAGCACGCTAATTCGCGGAAGAGTTGAAGTTTTTGTTAATTTTGAACGCACTGAAACTGTAATTTATGAACTAAATCACCCTCTGATTTCGGGTTATCTAAATGCTCTAAAGAAAATGCAAGACGAGTTTGGGCTTTCAGGTGAACCAGATTTAAACGTTATTGCAAGGCTTCCAAATGTGTTACAAAATTCGAAAGAAAATCTTAACGAGCAAACAATTAACGGAATTCTCAATGCTTTTCAGATTGCCTTAACTCAACTTGAAGAGATGCGAGAAACCGAGGGAAATACTTTGAAAATTGATTTGACTACGCGACTTAACAATATTCGTAACTTTGTTCCAATTATTGAAGTTGAAACATTGACCGTCGCTTCAGAGTATCAAGAAAAATTGACTAAAAGGATTACTGATCTTTTAAGTAAAACAAGTTTACAGATTGAACTTGATCAAGCCAAACTTGCTCAAGAAGTTGCATATTTAGCAGATCGTTGCGATATAACAGAAGAACTTACACGTTTAAACTCGCACATTGAACAATTTCGGTTGATAATGGATGATTCAAAGGACGTTGGCAAAAGGCTTGATTTTTTAACACAGGAATTTAATCGCGAAGCAAACACAATTGCCTCAAAAACCAATAACACAACAATCAAGGATGCTTCTTTGGCGATTAAATCAGAGATAGAAAAAATCCGTGAACAAGTTCAGAATATAGAATAAATTAATGAAAGGAATTTTATTTATAATTAGTTCGCCATCGGGTGGCGGAAAAGGAACTTTAATCAAGGAAGTTCTACAAACAGTTGCTAATATTGGTTATTCTGTTTCCTTCACAACTCGCGGAATGCGTGATGGCGAAGAAAACGGTCGTCAGTATTATTTTATTTCGCGAGAAGAGTTTGAGTTGAGAATTATACAAAACGAGTTTCTTGAATATGCGGAAGTACACGGAAATTATTACGGAACATCAAAAAAACAAGTTGAAGAAATGACCAATCGTGGCTTAGATGTTATTCTAGAGATTGACGTTCAAGGTGCGGAAATCATCAGAACACAAGTCAAGTCAGTTTCAGTCTTTATTTTGCCACCTTCATACGAAGTTTTACGACAAAGATTAATAAGCAGACAAACTGATAGTATGAGTGAAATTTCGTTGCGATTAGAAAACGCGAAAGAAGAAGTTGAAAGATTTGTCGATTTTGATTATGTGATAATCAATGATCAACTTGAAAAAGCAGTTGGCGATTTGCGGGTTGCTATTTTAACTGAAAGATTAAAAATTGGACGACAAAAAGATTTTGTTAAAAACGTATTAGTAACTTTTGATAATTTTAAAACAGTTGGAGATTAAATGACCGAAGAAATTTTAGAAACCGAAGAATTAACTGACGAATTAGTAGAAACATTGCCTGTGAGAGAAGTTCACAAAATCGATTCAAAATATCGTCTCATTTTGCTTGCGGCTCAAAGAAGCAAGCAGATTCAAAGAGGTGCTAACATTAGAGTTGATATGGACTTACGAAAACATAAAGCAACTCGTGTGGCGATGGAAGAGGTAAAACAAGATAAAGTTTTCTTTGAGTTTTTAGAAGAAGAATAAACAAAGAAGCGTGTCTGTCCCGAACAAACACGCTTTTTTTCGTCTGTTGCCTATTTGACGATTCTAAGTTTGAGAAGCGAATAAAATTGAAAGTAAACACTCAAGAACGCTGTGATTATTAAAAACGTCATCGGAAGAAATCCATAAACCTCAGGAATTAACACACCAAGTGTTTGTTGAAACACAACACCAAATCCAATAGCAAATAAAGAGATTACACTTCTAGTTAAAATCCAATCAGCAAATAAACCTCGATTGTTATTCAACCAATAAGGCAAAACCAAAAAACTAATAAGCGTTAATGAAAGTATAAAAATTTCAAAATTAAACCCTTTAAAACTGTTACCTAATTCTACGGCGAGAAAAAATAAAACGTAATTTGTGTCAATAGTATTATTATCTTCTCTTCTTACTCGACCACGGCGTTTTGCATTTGCTTTTACAGCGTCTTCCATAAAGTCTCCATTTTCAAACACTTAAAGAGCTATTCGAATTTTATAAACCCAAACAAAATAAATTTTAAATTATAAACATTAATTAAGTTCGCGGCTTGCTAAACTCAGAATAAGCAACACGAAATAAATCTGATAATGCTTTAGCGGTTTCGGGTGAAAGATTTTTATCTGCCCTCAAATGTGCTTCAACAATATCGGTAGTTGGTTCGTGCGGATAGTAAACAACAGGTTCAACTGAGTTTTCATTGTTACTCCGATTCAAAACTCGATCAACCGGCATATCAAGCCAACTTGTTAATCGTGCAATATTATCAGCGTCCGGTTTTCCGGTTCCGTTTTCAATTCGCGAAAGCGTTGAGGCAGAAACATTAGTTATATCAGCAACAGCTCTTAAGCTAATTCCTAATTCTTCACGACGGCGTTTAATTGCTCTGCCGAGTTCCATTGTGTTAACTAAACCTTCGTTACTAAATCCCATTTTGTATTTGCTCCTTGCGTATTGAATTGTTGCATCAATTCGTATTGTGTTTCAAAGATAACACGAATTATTTTTAATTGCAACACTTCGTTTCACACTTGCAACATTTATTTTATTCCGTTACTATGTTTCACAGATGATACTAATTGGTAGTTATCTCTTCGGGAAAATAGTTTTTAGGAGATTATATAATGCAACATATAAATGTAGATCTTATAAATGATTCATCAATTGTTAAAAGAGCAAAAACTATTGCTGCAAATGGTTTAGTAAAAAGAACTGGTGATTGTTTTAGTGTTTATTCAGATTCAAAACTTAGTAATACACAGCAAACAATTGTAAAGAGAAATGAAGAAGGCATTATTTGCTGCAATTGCAACACGTTTTTGAAGACATTTGAATTAGATAGAACTTTTCGTTGTGAGCATATTATGGCAGTAAAATTTGCTATCCAAACCAAAAACACTGAAAACTTTGTGAGTAATAAGCCTGTGATTACAAAAATATCTAAAAGTACTAACGAATCATCTGTGAAACAAAATTTTCCTAATTTTGATAAATCTCTTCCTTTTAAAAATAACGTTTTAAGATTTAATAATTCGGGAAAGCGGTTTGCAAAAGAAATCTTGACCAGCACAGATATTACATCCAAAAATACTGATATTGATCCGGTCGCCAAATGTTTGTCTGACTTAATTACCGGAAGACAATTAGCGATAATTCGTGAATTCTCTAAATCTTTCGGAATTAATGTCGAGAAACACTGCGAAAATCAATGGAATTTAAAACCAAACGAACTTTCGAGAGCAGCGGCAAGTTATTTAATTTCAAGTTTAGAAAATGAGTTTATTACCAACGCAAAAAGCCTGAATATTCGTAAAGCTGCATAATTTAAACACTTTGAGTTGTGAACTGGAACCGTCCAAACTAAAATTCTAGATTTGTCACATCACAACTCATTTCATTAACAATTTCCAAAATCTACCTATTTACAAGTTCAAATTTCGCGTTTGACGTGATATAATCTTTAATTAATCTAACTGTAAACAGATTTTTTACATGAGGAAAATTGTTTTTTAAATCACACCAAATAAGAGGGAAAAAATGGCAGGAAAATACGAATTAAAAACTTCAGCAAGCGGCAAATATATGTTCAATCTAAAAGCCGGAAACGGACAAATTATTTTGACATCCGAAATGTATGAATCAAAACCAGCAGCTTTAAATGGAATTGAATCAATCAAGAAAAATTCTGGCGATGCCAGAAAATTTGACAGAAGAGTTTCAGCGAAAGGTGAGCCTTATTTTGTATTGAAAGCTGGAAACGGACAAGAAATTGGAAGAAGCGAAATGTATTCAGGTAATGCAGCAATGGTAAACGGAATTGCATCAATCACTAAAAACGGACCTGATGGCGAGTTAAACGATACAACAGTTTAATTTTATTTGAGATGCAAACGCCTAATCCCGAGCGTTTGCATCTTAGTTTTTAATTAGTTAATTAAGTTTCCTTCAACATCAAAAGTCTCAATATTCTCAGCAAAACCCTCAATTTGTGACAAAATATCCTTTTTATCGCCAACAACAACAATCGCAATTTTTTCAACATCAATATATTTCTGAGCGACTCGTTTTACATCTTCAATTGTGACTGCTTCAATGTTTTCGCGGTAAGTTTCTAAATAATCTTTTGGTAAATCAAAAAGTTCTTGGCTAACTAATTGACCCATTAATCCTTCTAGTGTTTCTACTCGAAGTGGAAAAACACCTGTAAGATAGCTCTTTGCTAAATTAATATCATCATCGCTCACATTTTCATCACGAATTCTATTTAGTTCGTAGAAAAATTCGGTCATTGCAGCACCGGTTACTTCGTTTCTAACTTCGGCTGTGGCTTCAAATGTTCCGGTTAATTTTCTTTTATCAAAACTCGAATATGCACCGTAAGTGTAGCCTTTATCTTCGCGAATATTCATAAATAAACGCGAAGTTGCTCCCGAACCAAGAATTTGATTCATCACCAAACACGAAAAATAATCTTCATCAGTTCGTTTGATTCCAAGATTTCCAATCACAATATTTGACTGTGCAGAATCTGCACGATCGACAATTGTCAGTGTTTTCTTTGTGCGTTGCGGAACACTCATAAAATCTTTAGAAATGACACTTCCCTGCTTCCAATCACCAAATTTTGCTTTTAGTTCTGCTAGTAATTTGTCTTTATTAACGTCTCCGACAACTAAAAATGTTGCAATATTTGGAATAAATCTTTCGTTATGCAACGCGACTAAGTCGTCTCGGGTAATATTTTCAAGTTGCGAAACAGTTGGACTTGTAATGCTATACGGATGTTCGCCGTAAACTATTTTCGAAAATCTTTCGTCAGCTAAAAATCCCGCATCTGAACGATTAAATTTTAAACCTTCAATTGAATTTTGCTTTTTCAGCTCTAATTCATCTTCAGGAAAAGTCGGTTTAAATAAGACTTCTGTTATCAAATCGAGCATTTCAGATTGATATATCGAAAGCGAGGAAGCAGCAATAATTGTGTCGTCTGAAGACGAACCAATATTTATTGAAGCACCATATTTATCAGTTTCGTCGGCTAATTGTTTGCTCGAAAACTTTTCTGTTCCTTCTTTCATCATTGAAGTCATAATCGAAAGTTGTCGATTATTATCGTCAATTTCGCCAAATCTGAAAGCCAAACGATAGCTAACGAGTGGGAGTTTTGAGTCTTCAAAAATTATTATTTTCAAGCCGTTTTCGAGATGCGTTTCGAAAGGTTTTGAAATCGAAAAAGGTCTTTCTGCGAGTTTTAACGGCGGTTGTTTGCGAAAATCTTCGTTCATAAATACGTTTTTTAAAGAACAATAAAATTATTTTTTACTAACAGGAATAACATCTAATTCAGATCTATTATCAGTTTTTAAATATTTGTTGACTGCGAGCCTAATATCTTCAGCAGTAATGCTGAGGTAGTTTTCGATTTCAGTGTTAGCAAGTTCTGGTTCGTTATCATAAAGAGTAAACTCGGCAAGTTGTCTCGCCCGACCGAGCGAAGATTGGCGACTACGAACTTCATCATTTTTGAGCTGATTTTGAAGTTTATTCATCTCTTCAAGGCTCACACCATTATTAGAAATATTTTCAATTTCATCAAAAATCATTTGTCTTATTTGTTTCACATCTTGCTCGGGCTTTGGAATTGCTCCAATTGTTGCCATCGATGGACCTCGTCTTTCGTCAGTAAAGCCAAATAGCTGCAAAACAGATTCTTCACCTTTTACAAGTTTTTGAAAAAGACGAGAACTTTCGCCATCGTAAAGTAATTTCCCCGCTAAATATAAAGCGTTAAACTCTTTAGTGCGTCGCGGCGGTATTTTCCAACCAATCAAAAAAGCCGGTAAAGGTGCAAGTTTGTCTTCCCAAATTTTATGTTTGAGTGCAACTTCAGTTGGCTCAGAAACGTCTATTTCCGGCGGCATAGGTTGTCGCGGAATTGATGCAAAATATTTTTCGATTAGTTCTTTTGCCAAATCAATTTCGAATGAACCCGAAACTGTCAAAACTGCATTATTCGGGGCATAGTAAACCCGAAAAAAATCAGAAACATCATCAAGCGTTGCCGCATTAAGGTCTTCAACCGAGCCAATTGTTGAATGTGAATTAGCAAAATTAACAAAAACCATCTCAGTTAAAAGATCAAAAACTTGACCATACGGTTGATTATCATAACGCTGTCGTTTTTCTTCAATTACAACTGCACGTTGGTTTTCGAGATTTTCCTGTGAAATATTAAGCGATTTCATTCGATCGCTTTCAAGCCATAATGCAAGCGGAAGTTGGCTAGCAGGAAGAGTTTCGTAATAATTTGTCCGTTGCGAAGCGGTTGTGCCATTCATCGTTCCGCCGGCACGCGAAATATGTTGAAAATGTCCGGCTTTCGGAATGTTTTCCGAACCTTGAAACATCATATGTTCAAAAAGATGTGCAAAACCATCGCGACCCTTTCGTTCATTTCGCGAACCGACATCATAATAAACCGCAACCGAAACAACCGGCGAAGAATTATCATCATTGAGAACAACTCTTAAACCATTTTCAAGCGTAAATTTTTCGATTTTTATTGGAGCAATGTTGAGTTTTGTTGACATAAATAATTAACAATCTGCATTATTATCAAATCATTTTATATTGAAAAATGCAAAGCACAAAAAAAGAGCTTTGATGTTAAACCAAAGCTCAAAATTAATCTGTAATTAAATTTATTTTTTAAAGAAATTAAAGATTTCGGTTGTGAAACCAAAAACAAAACTTCGTCCCGGAGCAGGAGCTGTGTTGAAATGCTCAAAAAATAATCTATCAGCAAGATTATCAACACCGGCTGTAACGGAAAACTTATACCTCTCATTTTTCCAATTATAACCACCTTTTATTGAATGTTTATCAAAAGCCGCTAAACTAGCAAAAGAGCCGTGATTAATTAAGGCTGTTCCAACAAATTGTCCAGGCGGAACTCGCTTGACTTGATTTTGGTGCCGAATATTGTATTCAGCAAAAAATCGACCTGAGGCATTCAAATACTGCGTTCCATAAATTATTCTGAATGGCGTAATTCCACCGAGCGGAAAATCTGTCGCAGAACCAGACAATGGAATCGGATTATTCGTGCGTGTATAGATAGCATTTATCTGTGTAATATCTAACGTAGTCGGGTTATTATTTCGACCATATAACGATCCAAAAGAGTAAAACGGATTCATACTTCCTATACTCCCAAGTGGAATACTTCCTTCTGCTGTTGATTCCCATCCAGTAATTAAAGCAGAATTACTATTGATTCTTGCATTAATTTGCACACCAAGAGTCGCACCAACTACTGTTCCGCAACCACCGGCAAAACCTCCGGGAGCACCGGGAACAGGAGCAACACAATAAGTTTGAGCTGGAGAAAATATCAACAGATTCTTAATTTCATTTCGGAAATAACCCAATGAAAAGTTGAAATATTTTTGAGCGATTTTTACTCCGACGTCATAATTTTTCCCTGTTTCAGGTGATAAATTAGGATTCCCAACGACTAAACTAGCTAACCCAGGAACACCAGGCGTAAAGTTTCGAAGTAAATATCGCTCAGTAATGCCGGGCTCGCGGTAGCTATTTGCCCATCTGAAATATGGATTTATTCCAAAAGGGAGTCTTCCAACAATTCCAAAATTGTAAGTTGTTGAGTTTCGGTTAGAACCTGAAGAACCAGTTCCGGCAGCCAATGCAACAAGTCCTGGCAAAGCTGAAACAAGCGATGACAAAGCACCTGGACTTGCTGTTAAACCAGGCGTAGCAGCATTCAATACCGCAAACTCTGACGTTAAAGGAAAGCCACTACCTGGTTTAGCTTCTGTAACCCAATTATCGTGTCTCATTCCACCAGTCAGCCTAAACCATTTAACACGGTCAAATTCTGCTTGAAAATAGAAATTATTGTCCGTATAAGAAGTTATTGGAGAACTAGAACCAACCGAAAAGGGAGCAACTAAAATCCTGTTAGGACCAAACCCAGTAAACGCTGATGAATAAAAAGTATCTCGCGAATTATCTTTGGTTCTTCCACCACCAACAGTAACGAACATTCCATTAAATGGCGTTAACGTCGCTTGTAAATCCATTCCATCTGTCGAAATAGTATTACGATTATCAGTATAACTACCTGCACTAAACACAGAAGTATTTCCAGTAAAAAGACCAGTAGCTCCGGCAATTGTGTAACTACTCGCAACGCTGGTTGGAGCAGTTGAGACAGTTGCTGTTAAAGGTAAGTTATTAAAAGTGTATTGATTTTGCGGAAATGATAGTTTTTGGTAAAAATAGTTTGCTGATGCTCGCGGCAACCATTTAGCCAAATCTAAAACTTCATAGCGTATTCCAAACTTACTAAATGACCGGAAACTTCCATATCTTTCTTGAGTTTCATATGGCGGACCTGAAAAAGCATTTCCATTATTCCCATCATCGCTATTTAAGTATCTCGCACGAATGTTGTGGTTTTCCGTCGGATAAAACCAAGCATCAATTTGTTTTCGGTTTCCGCTACCTTGTCCATTATAAATTTCTTGATTTTTTGCTAGAGAATAAATTGGATAACTTGCCGCAAATTGAAACGCAGTACCGGCAACATTTGTTGGAAATTGACGAAAGAAATTACCAATTCTAATAACTTCATCTTTAGTAACTTCCTGATTACCCATATTGTAGTTCGAATTTCTATATAAACCGCCGCTTGCACGAAATGCAAATTGCTTGGTTCCAAGATTTAAAGAAAGATTTCCGCGATTTAGCCTTCCATTGCTTGAATGATTACCATCAAGCCGCAAGCTATAAGTTGTTCCATCTTCTGGTCTTGTCGGAACTTTTGTCACCAGATTTATCGTTCCACCAATTGAATCAGAACCATACAAACTTGAGCCAGAGCCAGCAACAACTTCAATTGATTGCAAACTTGACGGATCAACAACAGCAATTGGAGCACCGCTTGCTCCTGGATCAGAGCGTGCATTGTTTAGTTTTTCGCCATCAATTACAACCAATAATCTATTCGATGAAAGACCACGAAGTTTTGGACGCTCACGTGCTGGATTTGTTTCAATCGAGCCAAGATTTGGAGCTCTTTCCATTGCTTCAAAAGTCGATTTTGGCAATCTTTGTTCAATTTGCTCAGCAGATGTTACCGAAACGGTTTGCGGAGTTTCGACTGCTAAACGATCAGCACCTTTTCCGGCTGTAACAGTTACAATGTCTTTAATTCCTCCCGGCGAAATAGAAAAGTCTTGTGTTGTTGATGCTCCATCTGCAATTACAACGCTTTCTGCGGATTCGCCAAAACCACTTGCGGTGGCAGAAACCCGATAGCTTCCGGCTCGTAAATTGGAAAATTCATATTTACCTGACGAATCGGTTGAAACCGTGGTTCGTTGGCTGCTACCGATGTTCAAAGCTGTAACAGTGGCACCTAAAACAAATGAGTCGTTTGAATCTTTAACAGTTCCGCTGAGTTTTGAAGTTCCTTGTCCGAAAGATAATGCACTGAACATCAATAAAAAAGAAACGAAAAGAAAACATTTTCTACTAAACATATACACTCCTTAATCTGTCTTATTGTGTTGAAACGAATACAAATCCCAATATTTGCTAAAATCAGCAAATTGGACGTTTGTAAAACTATTTGTTATAACTTAATGACAAATAGTTTAATCGTAAAAACATTGTTTTGTCAATAAGTTTGTTATACTTTTATAATGATTTACAATAGAAAAACTTCAATTTCTTGGGTTGAAGCTGAAAAAATTAATATTCGCGGTCATTCGATAGAAGATTTAATCGGAAACCGTAGTTATGGTGAAGTTCTTTATTTATTACTTTTAGGTGTTTTACCAACAAAAGAACAAGCTAAGTTGCTCGAAGCAATTATTGTTTCGGTCATTGATCACGGCGTAAAACCACCTTCGACGATTGCCGCGGTGACGGTTGCAAACACTGGTGCGAGTTTAAATTCGGCGGTTGCGGCAGGACTTTTAGCGATAAATGAATATCACGGCGGAGCAATTGAAGATGCAATGTTGGCAATTGGTGAAGCAGTTAAATTACAAAAAACAGATGATTTAGATGTGTTTCAAGCAGCTGAGAAAATAGTCGCAAAATATAAAGACATTGGAAAAAGGATTTCCGGTTTTGGTCATCGTTTTCACGCTGCTGATCCGCGAACTGTTCGCTTATTTGAACTTGCGAAAGAGTTAAATGTAGCTGGAAAATACGTTGAACAAACTGAGGTTTTAGAGAAAGTTTTGTGTGAAAAATCTGGTAAATTACTACCAATAAACGCTGATGGAGCAATTGCGGCTTTACTTTGCGAAATGAATTTTCCATGTAAAACGGCAAATGGTATCTTTATGATTGCACGCACAGCTGGATTGGTCGCACACGCGGTCGAGGAACAAGAAAATAATCCACCAATGCGAACCGTTGATGTGGAAAATTACGAATTTAAAAGTCAATGAAATCAAATAAACACATATTTATTTTTAGTTTAGCAGTAATTTTTTTGCTAAATATTTCTCTTTTTGCACAAACAGATGCCAAATCAATGGTTGAAAAATTTTATCAATTTCACAACTCGCGAAACGGCGTTTTGAGTTTGCACGAACTGAAATTGCACAAGAAATTTTTCACGAACGAGCTTTACAAATTATTTTTGAACGAACTAAAACGAGAAGAAGAATTTATCCGCAAAAACCATTCTGACAAACCGCACTTTGGAGATGGTTTGCCTTTCAAACCTTTTGAAGAATGTGTGGTTAATGAGAAAAATTATCGAAACACTTACGAAATAAAAGAAGTTTCAGTTAAGTCAAATGTTGCAATAGTTGAGGTTATTTTTTATCAGCCCAAACAATGCGATGGAAAATTGATTGATAAATATCAGATTGAATTAACAAAAAGTAAAAACAATTGGTTGATTAACGATTGGGTCTTCTCTGACGAAACCAAATTAAGCAATGATTTGAAACGAGAACAATATTAACTGTATGAGATTACCGATTTCGTTTGAAGAAGTTGCATATTTCAAAAATCAATTTCGTGGGGATTTAATTGTCACAAAAGGTGTTATCTATTATTTCCCGCACACAAGAGTTTCATTTGCAAGATTTTCGGATGAATTAGGCAGAAAAGAAGGGATGGTGTTTTTTGATTTATTGGGAAATTTCTTACCAATTTTAGGAGCGGTTCCATTCTTTCGCGGTGTTGCAGACAAAACATTAAAACTAGGAAAATTTCTAAAAAGAGTTTTTCTACCAACTATTAATCGTCCACAAATTAAGAAAATTGGTTTGTGGAATTTGAATGACACAAATGAGAGTTTACAAATTAAATTGGACGAATTTATCGAAAATTACAAAAAAGAACCTCTAAAGTTTGAAGGAGATTCTGTTCCAAAAGCAATGCGTTATGAGATAAATGACCTTGAAAACATTAAGTTCAGTCTCAAATTTAAGTTTGACGCGAAATTTGACACACACGATTTTAGAGTAAATATTTTTCATAAAAATAAACTCAAAAAATCGTTAAAAGAAGCCGGTTTTTTGAAATAATTATGGACAAAGCAAAATCGCAAACGATGAGAGAAAAAATTTTAGAACTCTTACCTGAGATAAATTTAATCAAAGACGCACAATTGCGTGAGCAAACCGCACAAGTTTGGGAAGATGCAATTAAAGACGGCGGTTGGACGCTCGAAGCGATAAAAAAAATGCCGTTCACAGTTTATGTGCCAGATTGCAATATAACTTTTATCGAACACGTTCGCACGGTTTGCAAAATGTGCGTCGCTGTATCTGATGTATTAAAAAGTGCTTACGGCGACAGAACCCAAATTGATTACGACACAATGATTGCCGGGGCGATGCTCGCAGATGTCGGTAAACTAATTGAATACGAAGAAAAAGATGGCAAAATTACCAAAGCCGGACGCGGTCAACATTTACGACATCCGTTTACAGGCGTTGCAATGTCGCACGCGAGAGGCGTAAAACCCGAAGTTCAGCACGTTATAGCCACACATTCAAAAGAAGGCGAAATGATGATTCGCTCAAACGAATCGGTAATTTTTCATCACGCAGATTTTATTGACTTCGATTTGGTAAGCAAAAAAAGACCTTTTTAAATTGTTAATTATTAATGAAAACGATTTCTCAACAATGGGCGGAATACGCCGTAAATTTAACTTTTGAAGACTTGTCGCTCGAAGCAATCACGGCGGCAAAGATGTTTTTATACGACAGTTTCGGATGTGGTTTAGGCGGTTCAAAAACCGAAGATTTTCATATTCTCGAAGAAACTTTTCGCGAAATCGGCGGACGCGGCGAATGTTCCGTGATCGGTTCAAATCTTAAAACTGATGTCCGAAGTGCGAGTCTTATCAATGGTTTAGCAATTCGGGCGTTAGATTATAACGACGTTTATTGGAAACAAGATCCAAGTCATCCGAGCGATTTATTGCCTGCCGCATTTTGCGTCGGTGAACGTGAAAATCGGAGCGGAAAAGATTTGATTTTGGCAACCGTTATTGCCTACGAACTTGAAATGCGGATTATGGAAGCCGCGTTTCCGGGCATTCGTGAACTTGGACTTCATCATGCAACTTTGACTCAATTTGTCTCGCCCGTTGTCGCTGGAAAAATGCTCGGAATGAACGCTGAACAAATTACAAATGCAATCGGAATTTGCGGTTCGCATAACACGACTTTAGGTGCGGTTACAGTCGGAACTTTGACGATGATGAAAAATACAGTTGACCCGATGGCGACCGAAGCCGGAGTTTTTGCCGCACTTATCGCCCAAAAAGGTTACAAAGGTCCAACACCCATTTTTGAAGGACGCGAAGGACTTTTTGAAGCAATCGGCGATAAATGGAAGCCTGAAGTTTTAACCGATAATTTAGGAAAAACCTTCAAAATCGTTAATTGTTCAATCAAACCTTTTCCGTGTGAAGCATTAACGCACGCTCCGATTTCGGCAGTATTAGATTTGGTTATTGAACATGATTTGTCTCCTGAAAGTATTGATTTAATTGAGATTTACACGCTAAAAAGAGCCGCTGAAATTCTTGCTGATGATAGTAAATATATTATTGATTCACGCGAAACCGCTGATCACAGTTTGCCTTATTGCATTGCAGCAGCTGTCGTAAAACGCGAATTAACTCCAGAACAATTTAGTTCAGAGTCACTCATAAATCCAGCAATTTTATCGCTTGTGCCAAAAGTTAAAGCTGTTTTAGAACATTCATTTGAAGAAAGATTTCCGGCTGAACAACCTTGTAAAGTTTTTATCAGATTAAAATCGGGCGTAAAACTTACAAAAGAACGTGCGTTTCCGAAAGGCGATCCGCGTGACCAACTCTCAGAAATTGAACTGAAACGGAAATTTTCAATTCTTGCTGACGGAATTTTAGACACTGAAAAGCAGGAAGTGATTTACAACATTATTCAAAACATCGAACACCTTGAAAACATTAGTGATTTAATGCAAGAATTGACATTGAAATAGATTTTTTTGGAACTAACTATATTTGAAAAACGTAGTAGTTCTTTCTGTTTTAGCAATTTTTAATCACATTAAGAGGAAAGTATGTCAAGAATCAATTTAAAATCTTTATCAATAGGATTAATCACTCTAATTTTATTAACTTCTGTTGGATGCAAAAGCGGTTTTGATTTCGGAAAAACTCAAGAAACACCGTTAGTTACACAAGAGCAAAAAACA
This sequence comes from Acidobacteriota bacterium, assembly GCA_031415455.1. Lineage (GTDB taxonomy): Bacteria > Acidobacteriota > Blastocatellia > Pyrinomonadales > Pyrinomonadaceae > JANNVK01. Next base: position 196,164 of record JANORS010000006.1, read on the forward strand.
GTAACTCCTTTGTTACCAATAGCTAGTGATGGTGTGCGAACATCTTATGCTGACATTGTGGATCGGACATCACCAGCTGTTGTGAGAATCTCAGTTGAAGTAAAAAACAAACAACCAAAACAACAAGGTGGCGAAGAAAATCCATTTGGTTTGCCTTTTAATTTTCCGCCGCAAGGTCAACAAAGACAATCACCTCAAGTTGAGCGTGGTGTCGGTTCAGGAGTAATTGTAACTGCTGACGGAACAATTTTAACTAATAATCACGTTGTTGAAAATGCGACAAAAATCACGGTTGATTTAGATGACAAACGTTCTGTTGAGGCAAAAATTGTCGGAACAGACAAACTCAGTGACCTTGCGGTAATTAAGATTGAAGGCAAAGATTTGCCGTTTATGCCATTTGGCGATTCGAACAAAGTGCGTGTCGGCGACATTGTTTTAGCAATCGGAAATCCACTCGGAATTGGACAAACAGTAACTTCCGGAATAATATCTGCAAAAGGAAGAGCAACAGGTTTGGGTGATGGAAACTTTGAAGATTTTCTGCAAACTGATGCCCCAATTAATCAAGGAAATTCGGGCGGTGCATTAGTTAACTTAAGTGGCGAATTAATTGGAATAAACGCTCAAATTTTATCGCGAAGTGGCGGAAGTATCGGAATCGGTTTTTCAATTCCATCAAATATGACCAAAAACATCATGGAGCAATTGGTTGCAGACGGAAAAGTTAAACGCGGAATGTTAGGTGTAATTATTCAACAAGTTAATGGTTCGCTAGCCAAAACTTTTGGTCTGCCGGATAATCATGGCGGTTTGGTTAGTGAAGTAAAACCTGGAAGTGCCGCAGATAAAGCCGGAATCAAACCAGGCGATGTAATTCTTTCTGTAAACGGCGAAAAAGCCGATGATAGTAATAATGTTCGTAATAAAGTTTCTAGTGCAAAACCCGGCTCAGAAATTACTTTAACAATTTGGCGTGATAAAAAAGAGTTAGAAGTTAAAGTAACACTCGACGAGTATTCCTCTGAAATTGCAAAGGCTGATGGCAACACCGGAAAAAATGAAGGTTCCGTTGAAGGAAAACAAGAAGGAAAACTTGGTTTAACACTGCAACCTTTAACTGATCAAATTGCCAAACGTCTTGGAATTTCAGAAGCTATAAAAGGTTTGGTTGTCACAGATATTGACGAAGAAGGTGCTTCGGCTGAATCTGGAATTCGTCAAGGCGATGTCATTATGGAAGTTAATCGACAGAAAGTAGAAACGACCGAAGATGTTCAAAAAGCAATCGGAAGTGAGTCTGGACAAGGAATTTTACTTCTTGTAAATCGTGGTGGAAGAACGACTTTCATCACTATTGAACCAAAATAACAACTCGCGGGCAATCAAGTTATGGTTGCCCGCTTTCACATTTCTCAAGTTTTATGGTAATAATTCGAGTCTATGTTAACTAAAATTTTCTTTGGAATCCTATTGCTCTCCATCTTTGTGATGGGAGCATTGTTTTTTTTGTCATCTAGTTCATTAAACAGTATTGGTTTTTCGCCAAGACAGATTGTTGATAATTTTTTTGGTTACAATTCAATCTATTGGACTGGTTTGTGGGTAACTTCCGGTTTGCTACTAATTTTTTCAAATGTTTTATTATGGACAAATCGTAATGCTTGGTCTTTATGGATCTCGTTTGTGTTCTTTGCAGTATTTTTAATGCTTCAAACGATGTTTATTGGCGATAAACTTTATGCTTTTACATCAGCAAATTTGCCGGCAGAAACACCCCTCGGATTTGGCGGAATTGCAGGTGCATTTGCTTGTGTTGTTGTCGCAATTGGAGTTTTCTTTAATCAATTTTTGGTGTTAAGAATGCGAGATAAAATGTTTAAAGTTGAGGCAGAACCGAAAGTTATTGAAACTATAGAAACAGAAACTTAAATTTGAGATTTTAAATTAATCGGGACGGCGAGATTTGAACTCACGACCTCTCGCACCCCAAGCGAACGCTCTACCAGGCTGAGCCACGTCCCGTTAGTAAATTATTCTGCGTTAAGAGAATCTGTCAGCATTTGACGTAATTCAAGTAGTTGCGAAGCAATATTGCGGAGAGTTTCTGTTCTATGATCAGGTGCAACACTTGCTGTTTCAGTAATTTCTTCCTCGTCAAGTTCTAATTCCAAAGGTAATTCATCGTCAAAATCATCAATGATCGGGACTGAAGGAACCGGTTTTATATAATCTTGTTTTGGTTCTGAATGAACAACTTTTAACTTACTCGCGTCACGCATTTCAATCGCCAGACGTTTTTTTGCTCCGGCAATTGTATAAAGTTCGTCATAAAGCAAAACTTTTATTCGCAATGCCATTTCAACATCACGTCGACGATAAGTTCTCTGCCCTGAACGATTTTTTTGTGGTGCAAGAGAGGAAAATTCCGATTCCCAATATCGCAAAACGTGGGCTTGAACTCCAACCAATTCACAAACTTCGCCAATTTTGAAGAATATTTTCTCTGGAATAATTGTCGCGGGATAACCCATTTTTACCTCAAAACTTGATTTTCTGCTTTAACTCATTGGAAATTCTAGTTTATTAGTTTGTTTGTGTCAATAAAACTAATTAAAACAATCTTTTAACATTAAATCGTAAACTAACTTCATTAACTATTCAATGACTGAAGTTAGCCCTGTTTGTCCAAGATGAGTGTCCCAAATTGGCGTATTAACAACTTCTACATCAGGTTTTGCTTCAATATTTTCTAGTGCAAGATTTAAAACTTCGTCAATTGTATCAACACAATGAATCGTTAATTCGTCACGAATCTCTTCAGGCACATCAACGAGATCTTTTTCGTTTTCAACTGAAATAAGAATCGTTTTTATTCCAAATCTGTGAGCTGCAAGAAGTTTTTCTTTCAAGCCGCCGATAGGCAAAATCTTTCCTCGAAGAGTTATTTCGCCGGTCATTGCTAAATCATATCGAGCAGGTTTGCGTGTTAAAGCAGAAACCATCGCGGTCGCGAGAGTGATTCCGGCACTTGGTCCATCTTTCGGAATTGATCCTTCCGGCACATGAATATGCAAATCTTTGGTGCGAAAATCTTCCGGATTAATTCCGAGTTCAAGTGCTCTCGAACGAACACAAGTAAGAGCTGTTTTCGCAGATTCTTGCATTACTTCGCCAAGTTTTCCGGTTAATGTTACATCGCCTTTTCCGTTTACAATTGTTGCTTCAACTTGCAGAACTTCGCCTCCGACTGATGTCCAGGCAAGTCCGTTGACCAATCCAACTTCACTTTTGCTGCCAATGTCTGACTTTCTGAAACGAATTTTTCCGAGCAATTGACCGACCATTTCGGCATCAACACTAACTCGAAAATCTTCTTTATTCTCAGAAGTTACATATTTTTTCGCCACTTTTCGCAAACAAGAACTGATCTCTCTTTCGAGATTTCTCACTCCAGCTTCGCGTGTGTAATGACGAATAAGTTCCAAAACTCCATCATCAGTAATATTAACTTTTTCTAAACTTAGACCGTTTCCTTCAGCTTGTTTTGGTATCAAATGACGTTTTGAAATTTCAAGCTTTTCGCGTTCTGTGTAACCGGAAAGACGCAAAATCTCGAGCCGGTCAAGCAATGGTCCGGGAATTGTATCCAAAACATTAGCCGTTGCGATAAAGAAAACTTGAGAAAGATCGTAATCGACATCTAAATAATGATCGCGGAAAGTGTTATTTTGTTCAGGATCAAGGACTTCGAGCAACGCCGCACTCGGATCTCCGCGATGATCTTTGCCGATTTTATCAACTTCATCAAGCAAAATTATCGGGTTTTTTGTTCCCGCACGTTTCATTAATTGAACAATTTGTCCGGGCATTGAGCCGATATAAGTTCGCCGATGTCCGCGAATTTCTGATTCGTCGTGGACTCCGCCAAGACTTAAACGAACAAATTTGCGTCCGGTTGCATTTGCGATTGATTTACCGAGCGAAGTTTTGCCAACTCCAGGAGGTCCAACAAAGCACAAAATTGTTCCTTTCGGATTTTTTACCAATTGCCGAACTGCTAGATATTCAACAATTCGTTCCTTTATTATTTCAAGACCATAATGATCTTCATCAAGAATGCTTTCCGCAACTCCCAAATCATTTAGCTCGTTTGAAGACTCTTTCCACGGAACATTGATTAACCAGTCGATATAAGTTCGCGAAACTGTGCTTTCGGCAGACATTGGAGGCATTGATTCGAGCCGACTAAGCTCCTGCAAAGCCTTGTCCTTTGCTTCTATTGTCATTCCGGCTTCTTCGATTTTCTTCTTTAGTTCTTCAAGCTCTGCCTTCTCATCTTTTCTGCCAAGTTCTTTGTGAATCGCCTTAATTTGTTCATTAAGATAATATTCGCGTTGATGTTTGTCCATCTGTTTTTTAGCTCGCGTGTGAACTGTGCGATCAAGCTGTTTTTTCTCTATTTCAACTTCCAAAATATCAACTAATTTTGCCAAACGCTCTTGCACCGAAACTGTTTCTAAAAGCAACTGTTTTTCTGCAATATCAACTCTCAAATGCGAAGCCATTGCATCAGATATTTGCGAAGCTGAGTTTCCACGCAGACTTGCGTGCAATGCATCTGTGTAAGCATCCGGCGAAATTCGCATAAATTGTTCGACAACGCCGTGAAGTTTTTGGAGCAATCCATCGGTTCGGTAACCTGATTCGTCAATTGAAGCAATTTTTCGGACAGTCGCATAAAATAATCCATCAAATTGTTCAACTTTGACTGATTGACCGCGTTCGCGTCCTTCAACAACAACTTTTATTTGTCCATTTTCAAGTTTTTGAGCTTGCAAAATTCGCCCGAGAGTTCCTGTTGTATATATTTGGTTGGCTTCGGGTTCGTCAACTGTTGCATCGTGCTGCGTTGCCAAAAAGATATTTCGATCTCCAAGCATCGCTTTTTCGAGAGCTTTGACAGAACTCGGACGACCAATTTTAAAAGCTACTTTTGTGAACGGGAAAATTACGACATCCCGAATTGGCACCATTGGAAAATTCAAAATATCGCCTGGCATTTGGTCTGTAAATTCTTGCATTAATTATTTGCTCGCTATCTTTTAATCTGAAGAAAATCTATCGTTTTGCAATAAGCATAAATACACAATCGAATCTAAATTCTAGTTTTAAAAAAAATTTGATGCAAGGTAAACTAACGTTCCAAAAATAAGTTGAGTTTACTAAAGTCATTTATTTGCAAAATGTATTAAAAAATTCTTGTGGATCTTTTTTATTCAACTAATCACTTTCTTGTTATTATCAATTTATTAAAGCAAAGTGTTTCCGCATTTCCCGCAAAATTTCGTCGAAGAAGGATAAGGCGTGAGACATTTTTGACAAACTCTTTCGACAGTTTTAGGAGCATTTTGTGGAATATTTAATGCAATTGCCGGATTTGTTTTCGGCACTTGAACGAGTTGTAATCCGCATCTTCCGCAAAATTTTGATGACTGGGGCAAAGGCGTTGCACATCTCGGACAGGGAAATTTTTTCGCATCTTGATTTGACGAACTCGATACAAAATCAAACTGCGAATTTCCACAACGACCACAAAATTTCACGCCAGCGGCAAATCTCGATTTACAACGTGAGCAAGCAACAATATCCGGCAATACGCTCGATTCGGCGTGACCGCTACTAATTCCCTGCGATGAAGAAGGTTGGCTGCTACTCGGTGCGTGAAGCGTGCGAAGTTGTGCTTGAATAACCTGTTCGTTGCCTTCCTCGCGGATTTCAATCACTCGTTCATCATCTTTTTCGCCGAGTTTTGAAACTCGTAAAATGTGTCTTCCGACTGGAATTCCACTTAATATTAAACGCCCTGAACTACCGACACTTCCTTTTCTTTCATCGTCAACATAAACTTCCGCAGAAACCGGAGCCATAATTATCAGACGCGAATTTCCAGCTTCTTTTTTGTCAGACAAATCTTCTGCGGCTTTTTCGAGTTCGGCAATCCAAACACCGACAGATGTTGGACGATTGGCTGCTTCGCGTTCAATTGCATGCATAATCACACGTTCAATAGATTTTGGAATATCTGTGCGAAGTGTTGAGATAAGTGGTGGTGTGTGCATAATTTTCTGCATCACAAGCTGCATTAAATCACCTGTAAAAGGAGTTTTACCGCCAAGCATAAGATACGCAATTGTGCCGAGTGCGTATAAATCAGATCGCCGATCGACTCCAAGTTCCGGTTGCATTTGCTCGGGCGACATATATTCAGGCGTGCCAATTATTCCACGTGAAGCCGGCGTAGCGTTTGAACTAATATCAGTAACTGTTTCGTTGACTATTTTTGCAAGTCCAAAATCGCCAACTTTTATAAATCCATCGCTCGCGGTTACTGATGTTTTCTGCATAATAAATATATTTGCAGGTTTCAAATCACGATGAAGAATTCCGGCTTCGTGTGCGGCTTCAACTCCTTCACCAATTTGTTTTAGTAATTTTACGGCACGTTTTACATTGAGTGTGCCTTCACGACGGAGTAATTTATGAAGTGTTTCACCTTCAACATATTCCATTACAAGATAAAAAACGCCATCAGTCGTTTTGCCAAAGTCAGTAACGTCAACAACATTTGGATGACGAATTGAAGCTGCGGACATTGCTTCGCGTTCAAAACGAGCTATTGCCTCGCCTTCTTGCAAATCGTCACTGTTTAATAAATCTTGACGGACAGTTTTTACAGCAACGTGTCTAACTCCAAGATTTTTATCTTGAGCGAGATAAACTCTGCCCATTGCACCTTTGCCAAGCAGACTTTTTAACAAATATCGTCCGGCAATTTGCTGACTTCCGGGCAACGTGAAACGAGTTTCAACGCCGTCAGTTGGGCAAATTAAAGCATCATCACCGAAACAAACTTCACATTTTGGACATTCTCGCATTTTTAATCAATTGATCACTAAAAAACTTGATAAATAATAGCATCAAAACTCTGTTGTTTCGACAATTTCAATATTTTTTTCTTGATTTTTAAATTGTATGTTTTGCTACTTATTCTGAATTTGATAATCTTTACACAGGAGAATTTTATTGTGTCGCAAAATTTTGAAGCAGGTGATTTTTTAATTTTTCAACTCGAAAGCGGTTACGGTTTATTGCGGATTCTAGCAATTAATACTGATGAAAATGGCGAAAACATATGGCATTTATCAGGTTATAACGAGCTTTTTCCCGATTACGAATACGCAGAAGTTGCGTTAAATAATATTGAAAACTTAACAATAAATTTATCACATGTAGCGTTAACCAATCGTGCCTTTGAGCGAACTCCAGCTTCTCGAATCGGAAATTTCATACTTAATGAAACAGAACTAGAGGCTTATAATATTTGGGAAAAATCCGAAAGTCGTCTAATTGAAGATCGTTCGGCGTTGCAATTAATGGGTTTTGTCAGATAGTTATCAAGTTCGGCAAAACTCAAAAATACTTACATTTTATCAATTGTTTCGACGGCGTTTTGTTTCCTCTTCAATCATCTCAAGTTCTCTGCAAACTTGACCAATAACTGACGTATTTTCTTTTGCCCGGCGAATCAAATAAGGAAGGGTGTCTTTCACCGGACCGTAAGGCACATATTTTGAAACGTTGTAATTATTTTTTGCTAAAACATAAGATAGATTGTCGCTCATCCCGAAAAGCTGCGAGAAATTTACGTGCGGGTGATTTGTCGGAATATTGTTTTCATCAAGAAGTGCTGCGAGTAACTGCACGCTTTCTTCGTTGTGAGTTCCTGAAACAAAAGATATATCTGCAATGTTTTCAACACAATATCGTAATGCATCATTAAAATCGCGATCAGTAGATTCTTTATCAGATTGAATCGGCGATGGATAATTTAATTTCTCAGCACGTTCGCGTTCTTTTTCCATATATGCACCACGAACTAATTTTACCGCAAGAAAATAACCAGCTTTTTTTGCTTCTTGATGTGCGTTTTTCAAATATTCGAGGCGATCGTGTCGATAAAGCTGGATTGTGTTGTAAATTATCGGTTTTTCGAGATTATATTTTCCCATTTCACCTGTTGCAAGTTTGTCTATGGCGTTTTGAATCCAAGATTCTTCGGCGTCAATAAAAATCGGTTGACCTATTGAATGAGCAAATTTGCAAATATCATCAATGCGACTTTCTATTCGCTCCCATTTCCACTCACCTTTTTCAGTTAATTTAACACCGGAAGAAACTTTTTCTAGTGTTCCAAGTGGGGCAATTCCGGTTATTTTAAAAACAGCAAATGGAATTCTTTCATCAGTTTTAGCACGGACGATAGTGCGGAGAATTTCCTCTTTAGTTTCGCCGAAATCCTCTTCTTCATATCTTCCTTCAACCGAATAATCTAAAATTGTGCCGATTTTAGATTCGCCAAGTTTACTAATCGCAGTTTCACATTCTTCAATTGTTTCGCCGCCACAAAACTGCTTAAAAACTGTGGCTTTTATTGCCCACTTAATTGGTAAATGCAATGAAAAAGCAAAATTCGTGAGCTTTGATCCGAAATCAGTCAGAGCTTGCGAACTCATCATTTTAAAAAGCCAACGCTTTTTTTGTAACTCAACGTTGGATTTATCAGCAAATGCAACTTCGGTATTTTGTAAATTAAGTTCAAATTTAGCCATTTTTTAGTTCTTCAATAAAATCAAAAACTCTCTTTGAAAATTGAATTCGATCATATATTTCTGAAAATTTTAATTTAGTTTCAATTGAATCAATTCGACAAATACTGTCTAATCCCAAATATGTGAACATTTTCCAACTTGAATCATCTTGACGAATAAAATGTTCAACTTACGGTAAATCTTGTGAAACTAATAGATAATCAGTCAATCTTTAATTAAACATTTTGTAGCGTGTAAATGTTTTATTACGGTCATAATCAGCTGTAGAGTCAGATAAAACTTCAATAATAACTTTAGGATTTAAATTAATATCAGTCTTCTTGTCATGATATTCAACATCTTCATAGATTACTACTAAATCAGGATATGAAAACATACCTTTTTTGGATTTTTTTTCCAATTTGAAACCACCACTTTTTATTTTTGCATCTTTAGTTCGCACACGACAATTTTACCTTTTAGTTGATTCGCAAATTCAACAGTTAAGCTAACAGTGATATCGCCATGTCTTTCAGATTCACCTGCCATCAAGCGAATTTCACCGTCATAATATTCGTAGCGTTCTTCGATGGCTCGCTCAATCGCTAAATATTCTTCAACTGTATAAAGATATTTTTTTCGCGTTTAAGTTTTAGAATTGCCACAAGATAATTTAACTACAATTTGAGCGAAAAATAAAAGTTGATACGAGATTTCTTAAAATTTGCTACTTTTTTTGCCTAAGTTTTTTTTAAGTAATAGAATAGTAAAGGCTTGGATAACTTTCTTGATGCAAAAAACAAACCTCAAAAAAAATTGGTTAATTTCAGAAAATGCTTTTGGGGCATTGCTAAAATGGTTGGATACTGAAAAAAAATCTGATGGCGAGTGTTATCTAGAAATTCACGAACGTTTAGTAAACTATTTTGACAGAAAAAATTGTCAAAATCCTGATGAATTAGCAGATGAAACATTGAATCGTGTTGCTAGAAGATTAGAAGAAGAAGGAAAACTCGAATCACAAACACCTGCAAAATATTGCTATATTACTGCGAAATTTGTCTTTTTAGAAAACTTACGAAATAAAGATAAACATAACGTCTCAATTGACGAAACTGTTGAAAACAAACTGTTTAGTAAAACTTTTGACGATAAAACGGAAAAAGAAAAAAGATTGAATTGCTTAGAGATTTGTGCTGAAACCCTCGATTTCGTGAATCGCGAAATAATTTTCGGATATTACTATGGCGAGGAACGCATAAAAATCGAAAATAGACGAAAGCTGGCTTCAAAGTTTGAATTATCAATTAATGCGTTGAGCATTCGGGCATGTCGAATTCGTGAAAAATTGCATATTTGCGTAGTTAAATGCTTAGAAAAAAATAATTGATGAAATACTTTCTGTGTTTCGTCTTATAAAATTGAAGGCTTTTTTTGAAAGCTATATTTTTAATGAAAACTGTAACCTACAAAAAAGAAGATCTGGACGATTATTTGCTCGGAAATATGCCGGAAAATGATGCAAATTTGTTTGACGAGTTAAGCATTACTGATGATGAATTTGTCGCAGATTTGAAATCCGTTGAAGCTGATTTAGTTGACGCTTATATTAACGGCGAATTAAAAAATCCAAGTTTAGAGAAGTTTGAAACGAATTATTTGGTTTCACCTTTAAGGCGTGAAAAGGTTGAATTTGCAAGAGCTTTGCAGGTTGTAGCGGAAAAGAATTTTGCTAAAACTTCGGAAGTTATTGAAAAAGATACTTCGCGAAGCGATTTTGCGTTTTGGGACTTTTTCAACAATTTTAATTCAATGTTGCGGCTTGGTTTTGCGGCTTTGATGATTGCAGTTGTGGGAATTTTCGGTTGGTTTTTGGTGAATATTAACAAACCGATTGAACAAGTAAAAGTTGAAGACACGCCGACACCTCAGCCTACGATTCAACCGACACAAACACCGAATACGAATCAATCAACCCCGACTGCAACTATTTCGCCTAAAAACGTAAACGCAGAAAAAACGCCTGAACCGAAAATCACGCCAACAAACTCGCCAACGCCGAAAATTGAACCGACGGTCAAACCGATTCAAAACGTTCCAACTTTGGCGACATTTATGCTCCTTTCGCCTAGTCGAAGCACTTCTTTGCAAACGATTTCAATTCCAACTAAAACAACCGATGTTGCCTTTGGTTTGCCTTTAGAATCTGTTGATTTCAAAAACTATCGTGTTTTTCTAAAGAATGAATCCGGTAAAATTCTGTGGCAAAGCGGTAAGATGACATCAAAAAAGTCAGCACTAAGCGTCCGATTTCCTGCTAAATTATTGCAATCAAATATTTATTTGCTCGCCGTTGTTGGGATTGGTGAAGATAATCAGCCCGAAAATCTTGGTAATTATTCATTCCGAAGTGTGATAAAGTAAGGCTATAGTTTTACTTAACGCCAGTTTACGGAGAAAATCGCCAATGTCTTTTCAATTAACCAAAAGTCTATTAGTTTTTTTATTTTTGTCTGCGATTTCTACTCCATTTTTCGCTCAAACATCGACTGAAATTCCCTCCATTCTTGAAATTAGTAAACCAATCGAACGCGAAATAAAAGGCGGTGAAACGCATCTATTCCAAATAGACATACCAGCCGGACATTATGTCAAAGTGGAAACGGTCGAACGAGGCATTGAAGTTTCAGTATCCGTTAAAGATCCTAGCGGGAAAACATTCGTTGAATTCAGCGTTCCCTACGCAGACAAGGACCCACAATCGCTTAATTTTGTAACGAAAGAAGCCGGAAAATATTTAATTTCAATTGCTCCCGATGCAATAAAAGCTGTCGCTGGAAAATATCAATTGAAGCTAATAGAAAGTCGCCCCGCAGACGAAAAAGATATTCAATTATTCAATGTTTTGCAGTTAACTCTTTCTGCAAAGGCACTTCGAGTCGATGGCAAGTTTGATGAAGCAATCGCGACAGCTGAAAAAGCTCTCGTCATATTGGAGCAGTTTGGCGGTGCGGAAAATGCCGAGACCGCAAATCTTTATAGTGAAATTGGATCAAATTATGAAGATAAATCGAACGTTCAAAAGGCAGAGGAAAACTATTCGAAATCGCTCCAAATTTACGAGAGAATTTATGGACAAAATCACCCGTTTGTGGCAACCGTTTTAGGCAACCTTGGTGTTGTGTTTCGCCGAAATGGCAACTACGATAAAGCCGAACTTTACTTCATCAGAACATTAGAAATCAATGAAAAAATATTTGGAAAAGATCATCTAATTGTTTCCCAAAACCTCAGCAATCTGGGAGCTAATTATTACAGCAAAGGTGAATATACGAAAGCCGAAGAATCTCACCGCCGCGGTCTGGTTATCCGCGAAGCACAGCTTGGATCTAATGACACATCAGTTGCGATTTCTCTTAACAACATCGCGGTTGTTTACCGGATGCAGGGTGATTATCCGAGAACTCTGGAGATGCTGAAGCGTTCACTTTCGATTTTGGAAAAAAACCTTCCAGCGGATGACTTGAGTCTCGCTGCGATCATCTCGAATATAGCAGGAGTGAGTTTTGAATTAGGAGATTTCATTGCTGCCGAAAAGTATTTTGAACGATCAATTGCGATTAGAGAAAAAAAGCTCGGGTCCGAAAGCCCTGATTTGGCGAACACGTTAACCGGTTTAGGTAGTTATTACGAATCTCGTGGCGAATATGAAAAGGCAGAAGTACAATATCTTCGTTGTCTTCATAATTACGAAAAAGCTTATGGAAAAGAGCATCCTGATTATGGCAGAGCTTTAGCAAACGCAAGTGCTATCTACCGTGTTCGTGGCGAATACGACAAGGCGGAACCAATGCAGATTCAGGCGTTGGAAATTTTTCAAAAGAAATTGGGTCCGGAAAATAGTAGTGTTGCCGCTGCATTGAATAATATCGGATTGATCGCAAGTTATAAGAAAGACTTTGAAAAATCCGAGAAATATTACCTACAATCTTTGGCAATGTTTGAGAAAATCAACGGCGAATTTTTTCCATTGACGGGTAGAGTGATAAAGAATTTAGTTACTCTTTACATCGAGAAACGGGATTTTGAAAAAGCGATTAGTTATCAGAAACGGCTCCTAGATATCCGAGAAAAGCTGCTCGAAATCAATTTGTCCATTGGTTCCGAACGCCAAAAGAAGACTTATCTCGAGACGCTCAATTCAGATCTTCAGAATATGCTCGCTTTGCAGGCAGATTTTCTTCCGAATTCCGTTGAAATAAAGAATTTGACATTGAAATTGATTCTGGAACGAAAGGGCAGAACGTCCGATGTTTTATCAAGCAATCTTAGTGTTTTGAGGCAGACGGCGAATCCTATCGACCAACAGGCTATTGATCGTTTGAGTGATTTACGTTCACGTTTGTCGAATTTTGTAATTTCCGGCTCAGGCAACCAAAAGCCAGAGGTTTACAAGGCTAAACTTAAGGATTTGGTTGAAACCAAAGATAATTTAGAATCACAGTTGAGTGAAAGAAGTGCAACTTATCGCTCCGCCCGTCAGCCTGTTTCAATTGACTCAATTGCCTCATTGATACCAAAAAACTCAGTGTTAGTTGAATTCATTGTTGATAATCCGATTGATCGAACAACTAATTCGCCAAAACCGAAATTTCTTCCGCAACGCTATATTGCTTTTACATTGAATCAAAAAGGTGTAATTCAAAGCAAAGTTATAGGTGACAAAATGCTGATCGACGATGCGATCGCCAAATTTCGCGAAGCCTTGCAAAACCCCAAAAGTACTGACACAAAACAACTTGCGAGAGATTTAGACAAAAAAGTAATGTTGCCGATTCGTGAATTTTTGGGCGATTCGAAACAGCTTTTGATTTCGCCTGACGGCGATTTGAATTTAATTCCGTTTGAAGCGTTGGTTGACGAAAGCGGTAAATATTTGGTTGAAAAATACTCGATTTCGTATCTTTCCAGCGGACGCGATTTGCTGAGAATGCAGAATTCAAAACCGAATCAAAATTCGCCGTTAATTATTGCTAATCCCGATTTCGGAATTGCGGAAACAAGCGTTCATTCGGAAACTCAACAGGTTTCGAAACGTGACAAAAAAGATAAAAAACGCGGAGTAACGGTGGCGAAAAGTTTGGCGGAAACATATTTCGCACCATTAAGCGGAACCGGGCAAGAAGGCAAAACTATTCAAACATTGTTTCCCGAATCGATTTTATTGACAGGCAAAGAAGCTACGAAAGACGCACTAAAACTCGCTAAATCGCCGAGTATTTTGCATATTGCAACGCACGGTTTTTATCTCGAAAATAAAGAAAAAACCGACACTGAAAATCCTTTGTTGCGTTCGGGCATCGCACTCGCAGGTGCAAATTCACGTCTGACAAACGACGGAATTGTGACTGCACTCGAGGCTTCGGGTTTGAATCTTTTCGGCACAAAATTGGTAGTTTTATCAGCTTGCGGAACAGGTTTGGGCGAAGTGCAAAGCGGCGAAGGCGTTTTTGGATTAAGGCGTTCGTTTGTCTTGGCTGGCTCAGAATCATTAATCATTTCACTATGGTCTGTGAGCGATTATGTCACCCGCGAATTGATGACGAATTATTACAAAAACCTCAAACAAGGAATCGGACGCGGCGAATCGTTGCGAAAAGTTCAACTCGAAATGATTAAAAACCCGAAACGTCAACATCCGTTTTATTGGGCAAGTTTTATCCAATCGGGTAATTGGAAGCCGTTGGAAAAATGAAATGCAATAGGCTCTTAAATAAAAATAAATTCAAGAATGTGAGAATTAACACTCTGTTTTCTATGAATTGCCGTTTGCTTTAGCTGACGGAAGTTTTAGAAAAAGATTTGGCTTTAGCCGAACTGTAAAAAGTAAAATTCCCTATAGCTTTAGCACAAGTTTCGCTAAAGCTATGGGGAATTATTTTGCAGAAATTTGGCTGAAGCCTATTCAACAGCAACCTTTGTTTGTCAGCTAAAGCAGACGGCAATGCATAAACCATAATGCGTAATTAGAGATAAGCAAAAAAGCAAAATGATCAATCACCACGGAGATTTCTTCGTGGTTTTTTTGTCCGAAAAAAAAATGTGAAATGTTTTTGGCGAAATTGTCTTATCAAGGTGAATAGAGATTTTTACATAAAATATGGCGGTAATTCCGCACATAAAACGGGAAAGAAAAAATATATTGGTTCTAATCTTAGTTACATTTGTGGCAACTTTATTGGCTAGTTTAATTGGAATGGGAATAAAAGCCGCGATGAATTCGGGCAAGCCGAAACCGAATCAGTTTGCTACAACCGCTTTTAATCAAACGGGTTTATATCAATTTCCGAATAACTACGGTTCAAACAATCTGCCGATGTATTTGTCGAAAACAACCAGCAATCGGGACAGTTTCCGGCTGAACAGGTTATGATTTTGCTCAATAGCGGACAACTTTCGCCGTTTGATATGGCAATCAAACAAGGCGAAACGCAATGGCAACCGCTCAATATGTATTTTGCGGTGAAGCAAAATCAATAAAATTATGCAAATTTATATCAACAAAAACGGACAACAACTCGGACCTTTTGACGAAACGAAGGTCGTGGAAATGCTGAATAATTCGGAAATTAGCGAAAATGATTTTATTTTTCGGCAAGGCGATACTGAATGGTCAAAAGTTAGTAAGTTATACGAATTGAGAGGGTTGCAGACTATCAAACTTACTGTAAAAACAGGTTTGGTTGTCCAAATTGGTTTGCCTCCATCAAGTTATCAGCCAACCGAAACGCTCTATTTAAAAGTTCCAAGCGATAATATTGAAGCGTTCAGACACGATTATTTAGAAAAATTTTACAACATATATTTTGGCGAAACGTGGCGATACGGAAATTCAGATGGTTCGCAGTATGTTGTTTTAGAAGAGAAAATTGAAATGCTTTCCGCGGAGAATTTAGCTGAATGGCGGGAAGCCAAAGACGCAAGGTTATATCTGGCGAAGGAAGAAAATCTCGGCACAGTTTCTCTGGAGGAGTTTGAAAAATCAGTCAATTTTGTCAAACTCAAAACACCTGAAACCACACAAAATGAAACAGCTGATTTCGTGGAAAATAGCATTCCGCACGCAATTGACAAGATAAACGAAGACATTCGATTGCATCTCGCAGGAAAACTCGGCTTTTTAGATTTGAGCCGAAAATTTATGGAGTTTCAGTATTGGATTGTTCCCGTTCAGCAAGACAAGGTTTTGGCAGGCGAATCAAAGAGCTTTACGGTTTTTCCTACTGGCAATCCTGACGTGAACGGGGTTTGTTTTTTTACAAGCCCCGAAGCCTTGGAACTCTTTGAAAAAAATACTCCATTTTCGGTTGATTCACATCTGGTTCTCTCCGGCAAAAAAGCTTTTGACTATGATTTTTCAGGACTTACTGCTGTCAATGTCAACCCGTTTTACGATAATGCAGTTTTCTTTGAAGGAGAAATGATTGCTGAACTTAATCGAAGTGCCAAAACAATCAAGACTGAGAATAACGCGGGTTATAAGCCAAGTGAAAGTAAAGCAAATTAGTTTTGTCTTTTACCGAAAAAGAAATTGAATTTATAGAGACTAGTTAACTTTTGAAATCTTTTTTGATCGGATTTTCAACACTATAGAAACAATTTTATGCAAATTTATATCAATAAAAACGGACAACAACTTGGACCTTTTGAAGAAGATAATGTCTTCGAAATGTTGGCGATGGGTGAGCTTTCACCGGATGATTTTGCGATTCGGCAAGGCGACCGCGATTGGCAAAAATTGGAAACTTTTTTTCAAGACATCGATGAATCCGAACCCACGATTACGCCGCCAACATTTAATGAGCCGCAAAATAGTAACGTTACAGCGATTGAAACTTGGGCGAAACACTATCTTTTCAATGGTTACGATGTCAATTTACAATTCAGTTCCGGTTTCGCCCGAGCAGTAACCTTCTCCGTTATTGCACTTCCTTCCTTGTTCCTTTTTGTCATCATATTCGTTGTTGTGATTCAACGAATGTTGGAAGGAATGTTTCTATACCCAATCGTTTTTCTCCTAATAACCACGCTTCTGTGCCTTAGTCCCGTTTTCTTCATCCGAAATCATCGCTCAAAGGTCGTCAAAAAAATGACTCAAGACGGAATTGAAACGCTATATGGCAAAAAGTATTTATGGAAGGATTTAGATTCAATAAAATACGAAAAAGCGGTGAAACGCAGCTCAGCTTTTCTATCATCGAAAAACGTCCAAATTTGGCTTGTCTTTTCCAACGGAAAGGCTCTCATTCCGCACACAGTTGCCAATCAGCAAGGGATTTTCAACTTACTGGCAAATATTCCGGCAAAAGTGAGCGGAAAAAATAGTTAGAAATGTTTTTGCGAAATTGTCTTATCAAGGTGAATGAAAGTTTTGGACTTAAATATCGCGGTAATTCCGCAGACAAAAAGGAGAATAAATGAAACTAAATATAACTATAACATTAGCGATCGTAGCATTACTCGCAGTCGGATGCAGTCTACTCGGGGGCAGTAAAATTTCCAACGAGCAAATCAGCGGCGATCTGGCTACCAAAACGCTCGACGGAAAAAATAATTCCAATTTGGACCTTAGCGGCAAATACAGCAGCCATTGTTTTCAGGTTACTGAGAGCAAATTCAATGGCGATTCCGCCGAGATAAAACTCTTTCTCTCCGGAACGGAAGTAATGACCGGCGGCGACGACATTAAGGTCGTGATCGGCGATGTAAAACTCGGATACAAGAAAGATGGCGAAAAGTGGAAATTAGATAAGGTCGATTCAAAAGACTTAGACATAAAAACTATGTCGATGGCTGATACGCTGACAAAATTTGCACCGCTATCAAAACCAATTTGTGCTGTCTTTAGTAGTCCGAAATCAAATAAATAGGGAGAAACTTTATGAAAAACAAACCAGTCTATTCGATTTTATCAATCGCAATTTTGCTAATCGCTCTCGGATCGAGTGAGATTGCTTTGGCACAGCAATTTACTTCACAAGACGATGGGTTTAGTGTTTGGTTTCCGATAAAACCGACATTCGAGAATCGAACGTCGAGTAATGGAATCGAGATCAAAAATTACTCTGCTACCAGCGGATATTTTTCAGCAAATGTTGCAATCAACGAAATACCAAATGTTGAGTTGTCTGCCGACGTTTTGTCTCTGCTCTATGATCAGACTCGTGATAGTTTGATAGCCAAGTTCAAAGGCAAACTTGTGAGCGACAATGCAATTAGTCTTTCAGGACAAAACGGACGCAATCTAGTTATATCGGCAAATTCGACGGTCGGAACATTAAGACTCGCCAACCGTCTTTTCATTGTAGGTAACCTCCTGTATCAAATTTCGGCAGTTACACCTGCAAAAAACCCGCAAATTGCAACGGTCAATAAATTCTTAAATTCGTTCAAATTTACAAATCTCTCGGCAAGCTCAACCTCCATTGCATCAACCGTTTCGCCCGAAACAATCAGCGAAATGATGACAAAAGCGGTTACAGCTTATAATGCGAAAAATTACGTTGAGACAATAAGAATCACAAGCGAAGTAATCAAGCTAAAGCCTGATCACGAACCTGCATTTTTCTTTCGCGGTGCATCGTATTTGGATTCAAAACAATATACTTTAGCCGTCGCAGATTACACGAAAGCAATCGCACTTTCGCCATCAAATGGAGCAAAAGCCGAAAGCACATACAATCGCTGCCAAACCTACAACGCACTAAAAAACTCAACCGCGGCGATTACCGATTGCAGCAATGCAATTACCCTAAACCTGCAATACTTTCTAGCTTATTTCGAACGCGGAAATAGCTATTACAATTCCGGCAAAACGGCATTGGCTTTGAAGGACTATTCCAAGGTAATCGAGCTAAATCCAGATTACGCATTAGCTTACACATATCGAGCGGATTGCTACGACAAACTTGGTCAAAAAGAACTCGCAAATCAAGACCGCGAAACTGCGAAGTCTTTGGGTCAGTAAAAAGGAGAAAACAGAATGGCACTACTAGAAGATTGCATAGAGAATTTTTTAATTAAACCAATTTCAACTATGGGTATGAGTTTCCCTTTGGCATTTGTCCCCAGTGCCAGTTACAAATCACCCAACTTAGGGTTCAAGGCAAAACGTCCTGTAATGGGACCTAGACGACTTCATGGAGCGTGCGACCTTCTCGCACCTGTTGGAACAACAGTATTTGCAATCGATGATGGAATTGTAATCAAAGGTCCGTATTACTTTTATGCAAGCGTTTATGCGATTGAAGTCCGACATAGGTTTTTTACAATACGCTATGGCGAGCTAGAACATAAAACATTGGTAAAAACTGGAGATCCTGTGACACGAGGTAAGCCAATTGGTCACATTGGACAATGTGGAACGGGTTCGATGTTACATCTTGAGATGTATTCGGGAAAGGAAACTGGACCATTGAATGATCACAATAGTCTGCCATTTATGCGACGCAAAGATTTGACCGATCCCGCTCCTTTTTTAGATCTTTGGTCATGTAATTTACCGCAGGCGGAAACGAGAATTTTAGATTTAGGGGATTATACAGTCTTACAATAAGACGGTTTTGCCATTTGGGTTCTCTATTTTTCTTTAGCAAACCGAACAATCGGAGCAATTTTAGTTATTAGCGGATTACCCGACAGACTTACTAAATCGGCAATTGCAGTCGCGAGAAAAATCAAATTCGAACCAGCTAGTGTGAACGGCTCAAATACTATAGCTACAAAACAAGTTGAGTTTAAGTTTGTATTGCCCGATAAAGTGCCGTAAATATTCGCTTCAATCAGCTTTCAACTGGAATAAACGAAATTTGAACACTGATTAAAACCAAGGTCAAGTTTGTCGAATGAATCCAAATCCGCTAAAAACCTGTGCAAATGATTTACCCTAAACAACTACTTGAAGAAAGAAATCGCGGAATTTTACTCGATTGTTTGATGTTTTTTGTCAATTTGATTTTGCTACATCTCCTTTCAGACAATTTTCAAAAATTGACTAAGGCTTCGGGAAAAGATTTGGTTGCGACGGTTGCAATCGGCGGATTCTTTTTGGGATTGCCGTTTTTATTGCCGACTGGAGCAATTTTGAAACGTCGTGGCTATCATTTGCGTCGCCAAAAAGATTTAGAACAAGATTCGCCCGGTTGTTTTTTGCTGCCGCTCCTGATTCTGTATTTTTGCCTGATGATTCTTGTTTGGAATATGGGTTTTGCGATTTTGAGCGATTATTTTTATGGAAAAGATTCTGAGAAAAGCTTCTTTATGAATCTGTTTTTGTCGCTGGTAGTTTGCATTGGTGGAACATTTTTCGTCTATCGATACTTTGTAAAACCAACAAAACGAGCCACTTTCGCGTTTTTTGAATCACCGTTATCTGCAAAGTTTGGCGACATCGTTTTGTTTTTGAACACAATTGGTTTTCAACTGATTTGGAATTTTGGCAACAAGTTTGAGCCTTCGCCAATTACTAATTTCAGCGATATTTTTTATCGATTGCTTGGGTTTCTAATGATTTTTTCGTTCTTTTATTTGCCGCCGCGAGTTTTATATTTAGCCGACGATGGTAATCGTAAAAAAGCTTGGTTCTCAATACTTTTTGCTAATTCGCCAATCGCTTTCAGATTTATATTCGGCTAATACAAATTTATATCAACAAAAACGGTTAACTAATTAACTCACTTGATGGAACATTGGTCGCGGAAGTGAAAAAACAAAAAGAAATTTCAAAAACTCTGAAATGTTTTTGCGAAATTGTCTTATCAAGGTGAAGGTAAGTTTTTGAAAGAAACAATGGGAAAATTATGATAAAAAATCTACAAACAATCAGTTTAGTTTTAACAATTTTAGCGATGTTTTCGCTTGGGTGCGGGTCACTTAAAGACCGAATAGCCGGGAATGAAACAACTGGAGCGAAGACGCCAAATTCAAACACTGCCGAAGTGGCGAAAAATAATAACGCTGTGCCGACTAATGAGGCTCCAACCAACGCCGCACCTGCAACGGCTAAATCGGGTGAACACAAAGGAAATCGGATAGTTAAAATCGACGACAAAGCCGTTGCGTCTTACGACTCAATCGACTTTATGAACGAGAAAAAGACTTGGAAAAACGTAATTACGCCTTTAGACAAGATTCAAGGGAAAATTATCGCAGTGACAGGCAGAGTAAGTGTGCTTTATCCCGAAAAGAGTGGAGTATTGGCACCGAGTATCAAATTGATTGGCGGTCAAGCCATTCTTGACGATCTTGGATGCGACTTTGACCCGGAAAATAAGGACGAAATCAAGCTTCTTCAAGTAGATCAATTGGTCACACTAAAAGGTTTAGTTCCTAAAATGTGGATTGTTGGATTAGAACATTGCGTGATCGTGAAAGCTGATTAATTAAGTATCCAATTAACGAAGCGTCGCCGAAAAATTGTGCGACACACTAACCTTTGATGTCAAAATTCGAAGCATCGATTATCGTCAAACTATTTGAAAAAGAAAAAAAAATGAAAAAGAATCTATTAACAATCGCGGCAATCTTTGTAATTGCCATTACATTCGGCGAAACGACTTATGCACAACTTGGCAATATTTTGAATAAAGCCAAAGATGCTGCCAAGAAAAAAGAAAAGAAGATTGAGCCTACGATTGAAACTAACACTCAACAGAACGACAAACCGAATACGGCAGAAAATATGAGTTCATCTAGTCAGGTTCAAACCAGTTTGGGGAAAATCTACTACTCGAGCCAACCTTTTCCAGAAGGCGGCGGAACAACTGGAGCGAAAACTTCATTTAGCTCAAATGAATTTATTTACGCGAGACTCGTTTTGAAAGGCGGAACGGTTAAAGAAGTCCTAAAGCCTAGCGAACCCGACAAAAAGATAAAAGAATACAACATCGATTTCCTGTTATATACAATCAAGGACAACAATTCTATTAGTGATCTTGGACGAAACTTCCGGGCGATAATTAATAAAAGTGATTTAGACAAAACCTATTTTGATTTTGACATTTTTCCAAGCCCCGACAATGCAAAATCGGCATTCTATTGGGGCGGAAATCCAAACGACGGAATATCTTACGGGTTTGATATGTATCTTTTTTTAACGAACTCACAAACCAACGAAGGAACATACAAGATTTTGAATAAAATAAAGATACAAGCCGTCGATTTTCGCGGAA
This sequence comes from Acidobacteriota bacterium, assembly GCA_031415455.1. Classification (GTDB taxonomy): domain Bacteria; phylum Acidobacteriota; class Blastocatellia; order Pyrinomonadales; family Pyrinomonadaceae; genus JANNVK01. The sequence goes on from JANORS010000006.1 coordinate 218,044, forward strand.
ATCCTTTACCGGAAAATCAGACGCAATCTATTTTAGACAGTTTCAACATCACATTTAGCGGCAGCGACTATGCCAAAATCAAAGCGAATCAAGAAAAATTGAATATTAGTTTTGAAACAAATTACAAAATCCAAAAAGCTGCTAACGAACCGGTTCCAGCCGAATGGACAGCAAAATCAAGCCCAATTATCAGCGGTTATACAACGGCTAGTATTACAAATCTTTATATAAACAGTTTTTCCACGTCCACCAGCGTATTGAAAGTTATCAAACTTTATGCGGCACCAGCGAAAGCTCAAGGAATTTGGATTAACCAAAATAACGAATTTGGAATTCCTTCGTATCGGTATTCAAGTCAATGGTTTACAGCCTTTGTTCGCGATTCAAGCAATGGACTTTGTTATTACCAAGGTTTCGGTTTACGACAAAATTATTCGGGCGGTGGAACTTTTGGCAATGTTTTTGTTGACCACGGCAATTCGGCAGTCTTGGCATGCGACAAGTTGGGGATGAAGTAGAAATGTGGTTAATTTTCGGCAAAAGATGATTGCAAGATAATCCTTGCAGTTCTAAATGAAAGAAAACATTATGAATTATCAAGAAGGGCAAATAATTAACAAATTTGTTGGCGAAGACACCTTTGACCTCTTTACTGAACTGCAACGAAGAATGCGAGTTTCGAAAACAAGATTTGAAGATTTCGTTGTCAAGAATAATTTAATTCGTTTTGACGATGGACTCAGTTTCCGAATCGATCTAACGGAAAAAATAAACGCAGATCTTGAAGCTGCATTTCGGCAAATAATACAAAATAGAAAGCTCAATGCGGACGAAATTGCGGCTGTGTTATTTATCTTTGAAACTGCAATCGACACGATTGAAATGGAATTAAGTAATTTTGAAGCAATGGTATTAAGTGGCTTTTTTAAGATTATTTCGCCGTTTGTCAAAATGTTTCCGATTCGCGAACTCGCCATCGAACTAGCCAAATATCGAGAAGCAATTGAAATTCTAAATCAGCGGCTAGCGGTTGCGAAACGCGAATTAAATGAGGCAAAATTCGATAAAGTCATTGACGTTGCTGGGCTTGCACTAGAATTTGTTCCGCAACTTGCACTTGCAACAAAGGTCGCTACTTCGCTTGCAGGCTTGTTTGCAGACAATAAACTCGGACCAGGAAAACCCGATGCTTCAAAATATTCAAGAACTACGGCATCGACCTTTTCTGACCAGATTAGTGGAACGCTTTCAAAAGTGAACAAATTATCTTCGTCAATGGCTATTATCGGAAAATGGGGCGGAAAGGTTAATGCACTCTATGATGTTTTCAATACTGACGAAATAGATCAAGCTAAAACCTATGTAAAAGATGTTTTAGTTGCTTTAAAAAATCAAGAACTTATTCACAAAAAAATTAATGAAGGTATCTGGAATACTTGGGCGGCTCAAGTTTATAGCTATCAGAGACAGCTCGACACGATGAAAAGAAACCTTGATGCTTCTCAAAATGAAGTTTATGAGCAGCGGCGAGTTCTAGAAGATGAAATTAAGACAACAAATTATCGAAGCCCCAAAATATGGCGAATACTACCTTAAACTTTTGCTGCTACAGTTCCGATTGTTTGGTTGAGTAAGAATTTTCGACTATCGTTAAAAGTTGCTTAAACGACGTATTATTTGATTAATATCGCAAATGAGAGAAACAAAAATGCTTAATCAAATTTGATTAATAGATATACTCTAAATATGTTCAAATTATTTTTTAGATACACCTGCGAATTCGATGGGAATTGTTCCGAATGTGAGCCGATAATCGCGTTTTTCAAAGTTTCGAGCAAAACCGTATCAGAATTCCGTGATTCTTTTATCGATCAGTTTCGTTCGGGTTTTCTCGGCGAAGATTGGCAATCCGGAGATTCCGGTGCGACTTATCAAATAATTGAGGAAAATATTATCCTTCGTGAGAATGACGAATTAATTAAGCTCGAATTTATGCAAAAAGATGCAAAATTCTATCTTGAAAAAAATGGCAATCTTCAACAAGTAGAATTGGCAGAATTTGAATCAGTGAATATTATTAGCAAACTTTAAATAAAAATCTTGTAAAACCATGCAAATTTATATCAACAAAAACGGAAAACAACACGGTCCTTTTGACGAAAACAGAATAGTTGCAATGTTGCTTGACGGACAAGTTTCGCCGAACGATTTTGGCATCAAAGAAGGTCAGGCAAACTGGCAAAAATTAGGTGTGATGTTTCCGCAGGCTAAACAAGAAGCGAAAGTTGTGGTTCAGCCGATATATCAACCGATGACTCCGCCAACTGCCTCTGCAAATATTCCTAATCAAAAAACTGGTAAGTCGAAAGGTTTGATTTTTGGTTTGTTAGGTTGTGGCGGTTTGATTCTGCTTGTCACATTAGGGTCAGTTGCGATTTATTTCTTTTCAGGAAATCAATCGACTCGGCAAACAACGGTATCAAATTCGAATTCAGCTTCGCCAGTACCCGCAAAGCCACCAATGTTTAACGATTTTTCATCGATGAAAAATAAAGCTGAAGAACTCGCTACAATTTCGCCAACATTAAAACTTGATTCAAAAACGAAAATGAGTGGGAAAATCGCGATCGTTGAAAAAGGCAAATACGATGCCACTATGGAAGGATATGGTTACGATTATAAAAAACTCGACCAAAACGTTAAATTATCATTTGGCATAACGGCTGAAATGTTGGCAAAGACTCCCGATGAAATCGACACTTTGGTTCAAATTATTTGCAGTAAAGGAAAATACGTTGCCAAATATGAGGGAAATATTTTGGGCTACGGGAATAGCTGCAAGGTTTCTATCATTGACTACAAAAGCAAAATTGCCTTCGCCCAAAAAACTTTTGTGAACAACAAACCGGAAAAATCGGTTTCGTCCGCATACGATGGAGGCGATTACATAATGCCGAAACCTGATGGAATCAATGAATATATTACGAGTTTTGCTCCTGAAACGATTGAAGCCAATGTCGCTTCTCTCCCAATAATTGAAGACAAAGCACTTTTTGGTAGCACCGCTTCGGAAATACTCGGCGTTTTAACTTTCCCTTTAAAACTCGATAACGATGCAAAAATCAAAGGTAAAATCACCGTAATTCAGCCCGATATGAATACGATTATTGGAATAGATCGAGATGGTAATTTTAAGCCTCCTTTGCCTGATTCTATTACCTTAACAAAGGAAAGACTTGGGCTTACGAACGAGCAACTCGCAACAAAAACGTCGGAAATCGACACTTTGATCAACGTCAATTGTAAATCCGGCGGATTGATCACAAAGGTCAAAGGAATCTCGGTTTTTTCGAATACCTGCACGGTTTCAATCATAGATTACAAAGCTTTGACGACAATTGCCCAAAAGTTTTTTGATGGCAAAAAAGTGGATAATGAGCGATATTCGGACCCAACAATGTTTGACGATAAGAAAGATACAGTTGATTTTCCGCGAAGCGAAATCGAAGAATATATTAAACAATTTCCAAAATTATGAGGCAGAAAATCAATCTCATAATTGTCGTTATGGTTTTGCTCTCGATCTCAAGTGGATGTTCGAGGTTAAAAAGCGATAGCGAGGTTGCGAACGAAAAACGGATAGAGAAAATCGTTAATCGTTCGAGAATGTTTGAAGCACGACCTGATTTGTTATCGGAATACGGAAAAATCCCTGAACGTGAAAAAGTAAGCTCAGAAATTCAATTCAAAGGTAAAGTATTGATTTTGCGGAAGTTGTCAGATCAAGAGAAATTGAGCGTCTTTCCTTTTCAATATGATTTTATGGACGAATATCTGGCGAACAATATTGACGAAATTGGAACTATATTTCTTGAAGTTATGGAAGATGGCTCCACTGACTCTAAAATCACCAATTCTACGAAAAGCCCAACCGGCATTAGACGTGAAACTAAGAGATCAACAAACTACTATGGATGGAATATTTACGCCATAGATCGTGCTGAAAACATGATCGTTTATAAAAGTTTCGTTTCAACTAAATCGATTACGACAACGAAAACTGTTGATGGAGAAATAACATCTTCAATCAGTAACGGCGACGAATTGGAGCAATTTTACAAAGAGCTTTTCGTAAAATAGACACTTTAACGGCTAGGCTTTCATATTTAGCCCGAATAATCTATCATTACCGTTTAAATATTATGAGCAAATCACTTCCTAAACGGTCAGAAAATTATTCGGAATGGTATAACGAACTCGTCAAACGTGCAGATCTCGCGGAAAATTCCGCCGTTCGCGGTTGCATGGTTATCAAACCTTATGGCTTTAGCATTTGGGAAAAAATGCAGCGTGCTTTAGATGATATGTTTAAGGAAACAGGGCATGTAAATGCTTATTTCCCTCTTTTCGTCCCAAAATCTTTTCTCGAAAAAGAAGAAGAACACGCCGAAGGTTTCGCGAAGGAATGTGCGGTTGTTACGCATTATCGATTAAAAGCGAATCCAAACGGAAAAGGTTTAATTGTCGATCCTGACGCAAAATTAGAAGAAGAATTAATCATACGACCAACTTCAGAAACTGTAATTTGGAATACTTACAAAGGCTGGATTCAATCGTGGCGTGATTTGCCTTTGCTGATAAATCAATGGGCGAATGTTGTTCGTTGGGAAATGAGAACACGTCTTTTTTTACGAACAACCGAATTTCTCTGGCAAGAAGGTCATACAGCTCATTCTACTGAGCAAGAAGCAATCGAAGAAACTGAAAGAATGCTCGGCGTTTACGCTGATTTTGCAGAAAATTGGATGGCAATGCCCGTTTTGCAAGGCGTAAAATCACCAAACGAACGTTTCGCAGGTGCAGTTGAAACTTATTGCATCGAAGCTCTGATGCAAGACGGAAAGGCTTTGCAATCAGGCACTTCACACTTTCTTGGGCAAAATTTTGCGAAGAGTTTTGATGTCAAATTTGTCAATAAACAAAATGAACTCGAATATGCTTGGGCTACAAGTTGGGGCGTTTCCACACGTTTGATGGGAGCTTTGATAATGGCTCATTCTGACGATAACGGCTTAGTGTTGCCGCCAAAACTTGCACCGATTCAAGTTGTTATTGTTCCGATTTATAAAACTGACGAAGACTTAGCTAAAGTCAAAGAAACAGTTGAACCAATCGTCAAAGCATTGAAAGCAAAAGGAATTTCGGTAAAATTTGATACCGACGACAAATATAAACCAGGTTACAAATTCGCGGAATATGAACTTCGCGGTGTTCCGGTTCGTCTCGGTCTCGGAATGCGTGATTTGGAAAATGGAACTGTCGAAGTTGCCCGTAGAGATAATTTAACCAAAGAAACGCTTCCGCTTGAAGGAATCGAAGAAAAAATCGCGACATTGCTTGATGATATTCAAACAAATATTTATCAAAAAGCATTGAAATTCCGCGAGGAAAATACTTTTAACATGGATACATGGGAAGATTTTAAAATCCAAATTGAAAAAGGTGGATTTATTTCAGCTCATTGGGACGGCACAAGCGAAACCGAAGAAAAAATCAAGCAAGAAACAAAAGCAACGATTCGTTGCATTCCACTTATTTCAACTGATGAAGCCGGAAAATGTATTTATAGCGGAAAAAACTCGAGCAAACGTGTGATTTTTGCTCGAGCTTACTAAAATAAATGTTAGGTATAAAACTTGTGTGTTTTCAAGAAGTTTTGAACTCCTGCCCAAACTTGTTTCGAACCTATCACGTCTTGATCGTAAGAAATGTATGTTGTGTATGTCCAAACTGGCTCTCTTCTGCCTGGTGCAACCCAGGCTTCCAAAGCTCCTTCGTCAATAAGGTCAGTCCCTTTTTTGTCGTCCGGTTTCTTCCAAGGTGTGCCGCCCATTCCGCCGTGTGTACACATATACATCGTTATTGTTTCATAATTTGTAGGCTGATTGTATTTTGTTCCGTCATTACCGAAACTAGCACGAGATCTTCCAGCCGGGTCTCTTATTACATGCCTAATAAATTCTACATTGTTCGGAACTACTGATGCGTCACCGCCTATATAACGGTCAACACAATCGAACATTAATAAAGCTCGAACCTTAATATCTGCTTCTTTAAGTTTTTTTGCAACTATTACAACTGCTGCTGCACCGCGACTATATCCAGTCAACAAAATCGGCTCATTAGGCATTCGTGCATTCAATTCTTTGATATATGCAACAGCACCTTCAATTGCATTATCCATTCCACCACCTAAAGCAACAGGACCGCGAAAGTATTTTGTGGTCGTGCTTTGACGACAAATTCTTTTTACAAAACTGTTTGCAAAAGCAACATCATAAGCCTTGTCTCTATCTGCTCCTGGAACTATTTCACTGCCTGTTCCGTCAATTCCTACTAAGATTGGCATATAATTATTTCTCCTCGCGAAATTTGGTTTGTTATAAATTATTAAATTTAATTTGGGGTTAAATTGTTAACTAATTATAGACGTTTTAGTAAATATATTTTGCGGAAATTTTTATTAAAATCAATCAAAATGTTTATATTAAAATTACGACAACTGCTTCGATTCCATTTTTCCCAAATATTATTACATCTCCGGATTCAAGAATTACTCTTTCAATTTTTTTACCATTGACAAATGTTCCGTATGTGCTCATATTATCAGTCAGCCAAAACTTGTCTCTGTGAAGCTGTATATATGCGTGATTTGAAGAAACAATTCGTTCATTTTTATCAAATTTTATGTTACATTTTTCGCTTCGCCCCAATGTGAAAAATCCATCGGTTAACTCGAACATTCTGCCTTCAAGAGAACCATTTCGAAGAGTCAACTTAAGTTTCATAATTTTATAAGAAAAAGCCAGTAATCAACATTAAAGCGACTACTGACTTATTTTTTCAAATTGTATAAAAATTACTGAGCGTTGAAAGATGCCGGAGACGGAACATCTCCAGCTTCACCAAAATTCTTTTGGACAAAAGCTCCATTCGAACTATTTAAACGATACCAATTATTATTACTTGAACGAAATACAGCAATATCGGTTTTGCCATCGCCATCATAATCAGCTGAAATTGGAGTGTCAGTTGAAATCCCAAATTGATTGGCTGTAAATGAGCCGTTGCTGCTGTTTATTCTATACCAAAAGCCATTTGAAGGACGATAAACTGCAAAATCTGTTTTGCTATCACCATCAAAATCACCCGAAACTGGTATGTCACCAGCTGTTCCGAATGAATAAAAAAGAGGACTATTATTCGAACTTTGCAAAACATACCAAATTCCATTGCGGAAAGCGGTTAAATCTGATTTTCCATCGCCATCAAAATCGCCGGTTAAAATTTTATCTGAACTAATTCCCCACTGAGCAGCACGAAATCCTTGTGTTGATTGGTTAATATACCAAATTCCACTTGACGGTCGAAAAACCGCTACATCAGCTTTTCCGTCAAAATCATAATCTGATGGAACTGCAATATCACCAGTTGCTCCAAATTGATTTGCTACAAAAGCTCCATTCGAACTATTTAAACGATACCAAACACCATTTGAAGGTCTAAAAACCGAAATGTCAGATTTTCCATCGCCATCATAATCAGCAGCTACGATCTTGTCACCCGAAGTTCCAAAAGGAGTTGTTGACAGATTATTGTTTGAAGAAGCTTCAATTTTCCAGTTTCCGGTCGATTGTGTAAATGTTGATAAATCAGTCTTTTTGTCACCGTCAAAATCAGATATAAGATTAGAAGAAGTAACATCAACGATAAACAAACCATTGGTCAAATCAGCTAAAATAACTTTGTCTTCACCCAAAAATGGATAAACAGCCCAATTTCCGTTATAACTAGTCGGTAAAAGGTTTTGCTGGCTCGAATTTCCACAAACCATATCCCAAGGCTCATTGCTCACTTCTTCATCTTTAAAATCTGAAGGAACAAACTCAGGTGCGTAAGTATCATAAATACCAACATTTTTGGGATCTAATGGATTTGAAATGTCAAAAACAACGGTTCCAGCCTGATACCAAGACACATATAATTTATTTCCCATTACAACCGGATTATGCGGTGAAACAGCATTTATACCCAAGTCATTCATCGAAACTTTTTTAACTAATAATGGCGAAGCTGGATTTTGAATATCATAAACTCTTAAATCAGCAGGATTTGTGCCGTTACTTCCTGTTGTTTCACGACACGAATAAAGATAATTTCCATCTTCACTCGACCAACTACTGTGCATCGAATTACCAGATGTTGTAAAAGCTGTATCTTCAATGAAACCAAGTAAAGTTGGGGCTTGAGTCGCAATGTTTGAGATGTCGTAAATTTCGGTTCGACCACGAGCAGTTGAACTTCCCCAACCTGATGTAAACATTCGGTTTCCACGAATGTGCATTGCATGAACCCAAACTGCTTCAGTCGGATTTAAGTCGCGAACAAAAACAGGTGCTGCCGGATTTGTTACGTTGATAACTTTTATAATCTTACTTGTAAATCCATTAAAGTTTTCAATCAAATAGTTTTGTCCACCTTGATTCAGAATCATCATTTCATGAATCGAATTGTGACCATTGCCGCTTGTCGAATTTACAACACCTAAAAGAACCGGAGTTGTAGGATTTGAAAGATCAACAATATGAACTCCACCACCGTTTCCGCTACCAAAATACGCACGATTACCAATAACAATTGCTTCTAAAAATTGTTGATTCGCTCCTGGATTATACCAAGAAGCCAATGTTGGTGATTTTGGATTCGTGATGTTAAAAATAAATGCACCACGACAGTTAAAACTTCCCATTACAGCTAGGTTTCCATCTGCATACACATCAGCATACTTAAGAATTGAAGTAGTAGCACAACCCGGCGAAATTTGTGAAACTAATTTAATTGGTTTCGCAAAAGCATTTGTTTGTAAAATCAATGTAAACAAACAGATAATGACAAGAAACACGATATTTTTAAATCGTCCGGCAAAGTTAAGATTCATAAAAACTCCGAAAACAGCTGTAACAGGAAGTGAAATGTAATACTGATTATATCTCGAAAAGAAATTATCGACAAAAAGTGTCAAACATTTAAAAAGTCAATTATTAAGCCACAAAAGCAGCATCACGGACAACCAAATCAAAGGTTCCCGGAGCTACTTTTTTAAATCGACGATTGCGGTTTAGCGATACAGCAATTGAAATTGTCGGATTATTTCCCGAAAATTGCATTCCGCCCGAGCGAAGCATATTGTAAAGTTCATTAACGTGCATCGGCGAACCTGTTTCACGCAAAAGCAGCGTGCAGGCTTGGGTAATTGTTCTATCAGAAAACCTCTGACTCAGAGGTTCAATCCGCGAATTTACAATCGGAATATTACGCGGATTGTTATTAATTAAATTATTATTGTTATATAAATTTGGATTACTTTTACCTAAATTATTGTTATTGTTAAACCTTTGTTGATTGACACCGCCGCGAGGATTTGGTCGATAATCTTGATCGTAATCATCATCTTGATAATTATTCTGTGGTGGATTTGGAGCATTATTCCAAAGGTTTGAACCGCCACGAAGGCTTGCAAGCAAACTATAAATTGCCTGTTCTGTCTGAGCTGCATTAGTTTCAAGTAAAGAAATTTCCTGACGCAATCCATCGGCTTCCGCATCTAACTCTCGCAATCTACTAACGAGTCGATTTTGTCGATTTCGTGTTTGTTGCAGACTTTGTTCAAGCGTTGAAATTAGATTTTCGTTTAGCATTTTGTGATTTTTACTTGTTTCTTTCTATCATGTAAGTAGGTATTTCTTCTAACCTCTTACGATACTCCGAATCTGGCAAATTTTCAAGATTTTTTCGAGCTTTTATTGCATAATTATATGCTCTTTGGCGAGTTTCCTCAAGAGTTTGGTGTGTTTCCAACTTTGTTAATAAATTTTCTCGTGAAATTTTGCCATAGTTTCCGTCAAAAATTATCTGTTCCAAGTCTTTTACAACCGAAATATCCTGATTTCTCAATAGAATCAGCGGCAAAGTTAATTTTCCTTCAAGCAAATCCGCACCAGACGCTTTGCCCAAAACTTCATCATCACTCGTAAAATCCAAAACATCGTCAGCAAGCTGAAAAGCAATTCCAAGATTCATTCCATAATCGCGAAGTGCGGCTTGCTGTTCTTTCGTTGCATTTCCTAAAATTCCACCAATTTCACAACAGGCTGAAAACAAAAATGCCGTTTTACGAGTTAAAACGTCAAAATAATCGGATTCGGAAATATCAGTTCTGCCAAGCAAAGTAAGTTGAATTAACTCACCTTCAGTCATTTTTCTTGTCAAACGAGTTAAAATATCTAATATTTCAAGACTTCTTTCTTGCAAACTCGTTTCAAAAGCCGACATATAAAGCCAATCGCCCATCAAAACTGCTGATTGATTCCCAAATCTCGAATTAACGCTCGCACGATTCCTGCGAGTTTCGGCGTTATCAATAATATCATCATGAACCAAAGTCGCCGTGTGAAGCATTTCCATCACGGTCGCGAGTCGAATCACGTTTTCGTTTGCCGCATTTCCGCCAGTTGCGTAGTTTGACAAAATAACGAGTGACGGGCGAACACGTTTTCCGCCAGAGGCTCGCAAATAATCGCCTAAGTAATTGATAACTTGGATGTTACTGCCGGCTTGACGTTCAAATTCAATCTCAACTAAAGCAAGTTCAGCCTTTATCGTATTGAAGATTTTCTTCGCCGATAACGCCGCGTTTTGCATCACTAATTTTGGTGAAAATGTTTGCATCAAATATATGTCTGCAAGTATCTAAATTATTCCCTTGATTCTTTCGATTGCTTCTTTCAGCCTTTCCATCGAAGTTGCGTAAGAAATCCTCACATAACCTTCGCTTCCAAAACCAGCTCCGTCTGTTGTCACGCAATACGTTTCGTTCAATAATCGATTTGAAAATTCACCCGAAGTTTTGGCAAATTTCTTCACGTTTGGAAACGCATAAAATGCACCTTCGGGCATTGCTGAGACCAGACCAATTTCATTCAACGCAGGTAAAAACCAGTTTCTGCGTCGTTCATATTCAGCCAACATTTCTTTGACTGAATCCCGTGATTGCTCAACATTATCCAATGCCGCTGCACAAGCATATTGGGCAAACGAGGCTGGATGAGATGTAGTATGACTCTGCAATTTCAACATTGCTTTCGTCCATATTTCAGGTGCGATTGTGTAACCAACTCTCCAACCTGTCATCGCGTAAGTCTTAGAAAATGAACCCGCAATGCAAACAAATTGACGTAATTCTTCGGGCAAACTTGCTACACTAAAAACCTCGTTAGGTGGATAAACAAACAACAAATAACACTCATCTGAAATCACATAAACATTATTTTCGGCACAAACTTCTATTATTTTTTGAAATTCATCTGCCGGAATCACACGTCCGCTCGGGTTTGACGGCGAATTGAGAATTATCAACTTAGTCTTCGTCGTTATCGCACGACGGACTTGCTCCGCAGTCAGGACGAATTCCGTTTCTTCGGTGTCGATCACAACTGAAGTTGCACCCGTAAACGCAATCATCTCAGGAAATGAAACCCAATAAGGTGCAGCAATTAAAACCTCATCGCCAGCTTCGCAAAGAGTTGCGACCGCATTAAAAATCGCTTGTTTTCCACCAGATGTCGCCATGATTTCAGACGACTTGTAACTAACTCCAAATTGTCGTTCATAAAACCCGACTATTGCATCCTGCAAAACCTTCACGCCAGCAGTTGCAGTATATTTCGTTTTGCCAGACTGAATAGCTTCCCATGCCGCGTCTTTAATAAATTGCGGCGTGTCAAAATCAGGCTCACCAACGCTCAAATCTATGACATCTTTGCCTTCCGCCTTCAACACCTGAGCCTTTTGCATCGCTGCAAGAGTTGATGACGGCTGCATTTTTGTGACGTTAGTTGAGATTTTCATAAGATCCAAATAGATTTTTAGTTACTTCGGAAATTATCAAATTGCATATCAATTCCAAACTCAGTCGCTTTAAGTTTTGCGATTACTTCTTGCAATGTGTCACGATCTTTGCCAGAAATTCGGATAGTTTCGCCCTGAATTGAAGCTTGGACTTTCAGCTTTTCGTCTTTAATAAATTTAACGACTTCTTTCGCCTTATCAGTCGGAATTCCTTGCTGAATCTTCACACTTTGGCGAACTGAACCGCCTGAAGCCGCGTCGATCTTTTGATAATCGAGAGCTTTGAGCGAAATTCCACGTTTCAAAAGTTTCGATTGAAAAATATCGTTCATGTTCCTCAGGCGAGTTTCGTCTTCAGCAGTCATCAACAAATCCTTTTTATCCATTACAACCGCCGCCTTACTTCCTTTGAAATCAAAGCGTTGCGAAACTTCTTTAGTTGTTTGGTTAATTGCGTTTTCGAGTTCTGCGTAATCAGTTTTCGATACAATATCGAATGAATTTTCTTTAGCCATATTTATATTTTGCCACGAAAATGGACGAAAATACACAGAAAGAAAGCTATTTTTTTTACTTTCACAACTTTCGACTATTTCGCGGATAAATCTAATTTGAAAAAATTGTAAAAATTCTGCGTGGTTTGATTCGCCAAATCTTCGGTTTCAATGCCATAAAACTCCGCAAGAAACTTGGCTGTGTGAGCAACAAAACTAGGTTCATTTCGCTTTCCACGAAAAGGAACAGGCGTGAGATACGGGCAATCTGTTTCTATCAAAAGTTTATCGAGCGGAACAATTTTTGCCGAATCACGCAAATTTTCAGCTTTTTTGAAAGTTACGTTTCCGGCAAATGAAATCATAAAACCTATATCCATCAAGGCTTTTGCCATTTCCGGTGTTCCGCCGAAACAATGCATAATTCCGCGAAAACCTTTGTAACTACATTCTTCGGTTAAAATTTGTACGGTTTCATCATCAGCATCGCGGCTGTGAATAATAATCGGTAAATCTAATTCACGGGCAACATTTATCTGCCTGCGAAAGACTTTTTCCTGCACATCTCGCGGCGAGTGGTCGTAATAAAAATCCAAACCAATCTCACCCCAAGCAATCAGTTTCAGATTATTCTTAATTAAATTTATCAGCCGATTTTCAACAATTTCGTTATATTCAATTGCATCGTGCGGATGAATCCCGACCGAACCGTAAATAAAATCGTAATCTTTTGCGAGCTTATCGGTTTTCTCAAACGAATCATATTTCGGACTTCCCGTGCCGATATTGAGCATCGCAGAAACCCCCGAAGCCCGAGCATTTTCAATAACTTGCTCACGGTCAACATCAAATTGTTCGCCATCTATGTGGCAATGTGAATCTACTAAAATCATTATGGGTAATAAACTATCAACCAACATCTGGATTAATTGAAAATTCCTCAGTAAACTTAAACGAATCAAAGAACTTTGTAATCCGTTCTTTGTTATTTTCTAACACTTGTTCAACTTTTTCGCCTTTCTTAAATTCAAGCTGAAACAAGATTTGGAAAAGTTTTTGGTTCACCACAATTGATCTGTGAATGATCAATTCTCTCGGATTCTGCTGATAAATAAACTCGACTGCTGAGTATTTTTGAAATACAAACGTTCGTTCTGAGCGTATTTTTACGTTCCTTAAAATATAAGTTTTCAGCCATTCACCATAACCTTCGGCTAAATCAGAAGCTTTAGGCAAAAATAACTTCGGATACTCACGAACCTCGATCAAATAATAATTTTTATTGATGTAAATCTGAACAGATGAAGATTTGACCTGAATACCAAATTCGTCCCTAAATATTGTTTCCTTAAATGGTTGCTTTGGAAAATCGCAAGCAATTCCTAATTCCTCAGATACAAATTGTTTCCAATTTTCAGTCTCAACTGGTATCGAAACCGACTGAGCAATCGCAGCTTTTTTGCGAACTAATTTCGAAGACTTTTTCTTTTGAGCATCAACACAGATAAACATTAAAAACATCGAAATAAAAATTCCAAGTATAATTTTTCGCATAGTAAATTCTTCAAAGTAAGTAGAGGGTTTTAAAGATTAGTTTACTTTAATCTCGCCCCAATATCCACATTTTCAATAAACGCCGCCAATGCAGGTTTTTCGCCTGTTCCGTCTTCGAGTGATGCGGCACAAATCATTCCTTGCGACTCTAAACCTCGCATCATCCTAGGTTTAAGGTTCGCAACAACGACAACTTTTCTGCCGATTAAACTTTCCGGTTCGTAATATTCCGCTAAACCAGCCAAAATCTGACGCGGTTTTTCTTCGCCTAAATTTATCTCGAAACGCAGAAGTTTATCGGCTTTTGGAATCCGTTCGGCAACCAAAATTTCGCCGACAATCAGTTCAACTTTCAAAAAATCATCAATTGTAATGAATTTTTCTTCTTCGATCTGTTCAACTGCAATTTGCACTTCCGGTTTTTCATTTTCAATGTTCAATTCTACATTTTCCATTATTTTTTTCTTATCGATTCGCGGAAAAACGCCAACGGTTTCTCCGATCTTTGTTCCTTCTTTTAATTCTCCGTAATTTAAATCAATAGGATTAAGTGTTGCGATATCTTCACTTAAGCCGATTTGAGAATATATATTTTTTGTTGCGGTCGGCATAATCGGATAAAGCAGAACAGACAGCCAACGGAGTGTTTCAGTCGCTCGATAAAGCACGGCGTGAAGCGTTTCGGTCTGTGTTTCATCTTTCGCCAAATTCCATGGTTTTGCGTCAGAAATCATCAAATCAATTCTTGCAATTACCGCCCAAAGTGTTTCCAACGCTTGGCTAAAATCAAAATTATCGACCTTGTTTACAAATTCATCGCGTGCTTGTATGAGAACGCTCGCAAGTTCCTGTGCGTCAGGCGAAACACCGGCACGTTTTGCGTAAATAAAATTTTCTTCGTGGATGGTTCCGTTCGGAATTTTGCCGTCGCAATACTTCGTAATCATTGAAAACGTTCGACTTGCGAGATTTCCCAAACCATTAGCTAAATCCGCATTTACGCGATCGATAAAATTTTCGTACCCGAATTTGCCGTCTTGCCCAAAAACCATTTCACGAAAGACGAAATATCGGATTGCGTCAGTCTGAAAATGCTCGTGTAAAAAGTCCAATTCAATCGCGTTTCCGAGCGTTTTACCCATCTTGCGACCTTCCGCATCGAGCCACATTCCGTGTGCAAAAACCTGCTTCGGCAAAGGTAAATTAGCGGCAAGCAAAAACGAGAACCAATAAACGGTATGAAATCGCAAAATATCTTTGCCAACAAGGTGCGTTACATTTGACCAGTACTTTTCAAAACTGATTTCCGCACGTTCTGAATTCCCGTAACCTATTGCCGTGATGTAGTTTGAGAGTGCATCAAGCCAAACATACATCACATGATTGTCGTCGTCAGGCACAGGAATTCCCCAACTAACAGAAGATTTTACACGCGAGATTGAAAGGTCTTGCAAACCGCTTTTGATGAATGAAACAACTTCGTTCCGTCTCGCTTCGGGACGCACAAGCTCTGTATTTTCAATAACTTCAAGCAGTTTATCGCCGTAATCTGAAAGCCGGAAAAAATAACTTTCTTCACTAACCTTGTCGAGCGGTTTTTCGTGTGTCAAACATCTCGGAATTTCTTCGCCGTCTCTAATTTCATATTCGGTTTCGGTCTTAAACTCAGCACAATTCGGACAAAACCACGCTTCATAATTACTTTTATAAATTGTCGAATTCCCTTTCGGCGTAGTGTTTTTTGCAATTTCACGCCACAAATTCTTAACACCTTCGTAGTGAAATTTCTCGGTCGTCCGCATAAAAATATCGTATTCGGATAGACCAAACTGGGCAAACATCACCTTCATTTCCGTTGAAATAAAGTCAACATATTCCTGCGGAGTTTTTCCTTTTTCTTCCGCCACACGTTGGATATTTACACCGTGTTCATCGGTTCCGGTAAGGAAAAACGTCTCAAAGCCACGCTGTTTTTTATATTTCGTCAAAAAATCGGCAACTGTGGTCGTATAAAAATGACCGAGATGCGGCAAACTGTTGGCGTAATAAATTGGCGTTGTAATGTAAAAAGTCTCTTTCATAAACTAAAATTCTCGAATTCTAAAACTTTTGCGTCGTATTTCGGAATATTTCTGTCGGCTGTGAAAATCGTCATATTTTCGCTTTGTGCTTGCGAAATAAGCAATCGGTCAAACGGATCACGGTGAATCGGCGGAAGATTGTGAACTCGCAAAACATGTTGGAAATCAATCGGCAGCGGCAAAAAACCTGCACGGCGAATTCTATCAGGCACGAATAATTCGGGAATTTCGGGCAGTTTCAATTTACCGATGCCATATTTTATCGAGATCTCCCAACCCACAACATGCGAAATGTAAATTTCATTAGTGGAAGTATCTTCTAAAAATTCTCTAACATTTTGCGATAATTTTGTTGCTTCAAAAAACCAAAGAAAAATATGTGTGTCAATCAAAACTTTCATCATTTTCTCCGTAAAATGCCGCCATAATATCATCTGGCAGTTCATCGAAATCATCCGCAATCCAAATTTTTCCTTCGTCCATTCCAAAACAGCTTTCTTTTTTTTCCTGCACCGGAACGAGTTTAACCATTGCCTTTCCAGCTTTAGCAATCACAACTTCTTCGCCGCTCATCGCAAGTTCCAGTAATTTGCTAAGATTCGTTTTTGCATCGTGTATGTTTACTTGTGTCATCTTTTTTGCCTCCAGATCACTAGTATTACATAGTTAGCTAACCTACTCAACTAAGCTATAAATAAAAAAGTGAAATGCTATTAAACATTCCACTTTATACTTTTATCATTTATCTTTTAATTATCGATTTGGCTGAGACTTGGCGAATTCATCGTCTTTTCTGAATTTCGGCATTTTGTCCATATTTGAAATTTTCAAACCGATCGCCAAACTCACTTCAAGGTTTTGCACCACGCCGTCGAAACGCCAATTTTCGTCGAAATTATCCGACGGTTGATGATAATTTTTAGCGTTATATTCTTCGCCTATCTTCTTGGCATCAATGGATTTATCGAGATAATTATCGCCGCTTCTGACGCTCAAAGCAGGAATTCCGGCTTTTGCAAAAGGAAAATGATCCGAGCGGAAAAAGAATCCTTGTTCGGGTTGATCGTCGGGCGAAAATGTCATGTTACGTTCCTTTAAAATTTCGTTGACAATTTTCCAAGTTTCATCTGAACGTTCAGCACCCAAAGCACCGTAATCAGTAACTAAACCGAATAAATTTGCTCCATCGTGGTTGATGTTTGCGGCAGTTTTTTCGAGCGGAAATATCGGATGTTTCGCATACCATTCCGCTCCCAAAAGTCCTTGTTCCTCAGCAGTTGTAAATAGAAAAACTTGTGAGCGTTTTGGTTGTTCTTTTTTTGGAAGCTTCGTAATCGCCTCGGCAATCGCCAAAATCGACGCACAACCCGACGCATTATCTAAAGCACCGTTGTAAATATTATCGCCGCTCGGATTCGTTTCGCCGACTCCTAAATGATCCCAATGAGCCGTGTAAATCACATTTTGATCTTTCAGTTTCCCGTCGCTTCCATCCCAAATTCCAACCACGTTATTCGAGTTAACTCGTTTCATTTCAGACTTTGCGTCAACCTTCGCTTTCAATCCGAGTTTGACAGGTTTGAAATCACGACTGCGAGCAGCAATTCTTAACGCATCTAAATCCTTACCCGATTGTTTAAAAATCGCACGAGCCGTGTCTTCTGTCATCCACGAACGCCAATTCAAAACCGGAGTTTTATCTTCTGGAGTTTGGGCAACGTCAAAACGCCAATTGCCATTTGATGTGCGGACAACATTCCAACCGTAACCGGCGGATTCGCGTGTGTGAATTAAAATAATTCCGGCTGCTCCCATTCGAGCGGCTTGTTCGAATTTATAAACCCATCGTCCGTAATAAGTTAAAGCCTTGCCACCAAACATATTCGGTTCTTTTTCGGTCGCGGGCGGATCATTGACCATTGCCACCAAAATCTTGCCACGATAATCATTTTTGTCGCCCTTAAAATCGTTCCAATTTTGTTCGGGAGCATCAATTCCGTAGCCGACAAAAACGAGTTCGCCATCCACCGAAATATTGTCGGTTTGAGCACCTGTCGAACCGACAAAATCATCGCCGAATTTGTAATCCGTGCCACTGACATTAAGCATTGTATTGGGATTTGTTTTAATCGCAACCAATGAAACAGGTTGAAAATAAGAACCGTTGTTGGCTGGTTTGATACCGAGTTGTTGAAGTTGGAGAGCAAGAAACTTCGCCGCAAGTTCACCCGAACGAGTTCCGGGAGCTCGACCTTCAAAGCCATCGTCAGCAAGAAACCTCGTTGTGTTTTTAATCTTTTGCTCATCGAAAAGACCTGTATATTTCCCTTTTGATTGAGCAAAAACACACAAAGAAACTGCGAAAACCATAAAAATAAATAGTATTAATCTTTTTTTCATCCTTTTTCCCTCATCCTTCATCCTTTAATTAAGCTCATTGCTTCTGCACGAGTTCGAGGATCTTTGCGAAAACCACCTAAAACAGCCGAAGTTATTGTTTTTGAACCTGATTTTTTTACGCCTCGCATCGTCATACAAGTATGTTCGGCTTCCATCACAACCATCACTCCTAGCGGTTGAAGGTTGTCAAAAATCGTATCAGCAATTTGTTGGGTAAGGCGTTCTTGAACCTGCAAACGCTTCGCGAAAACTTCGGTAATTCTCGCAAGTTTCGACAAACCAACTATTCGACCGCCGCTTGGAATATAAGCAATGTGGCACTTTCCGGTGAATGGTGCGAGATGATGCTCACAAATTGACGAGAATGAAATGTCTTTGACAATCACCATCTCGTCATGCGAATCGCCCGGAAGTGCTTTGATATGTTCACTTGCGTCTTCCCACATGCCTTCGGTCAGTTCGCGATAGAACTCAGCGACACGCCGCGGAGTTTCCTTCAAACCTTCGCGGTCGGCATCTTCGCCCATTCCTTCGAGCACAAGTCGAATACCTTGTGCGATTTTTTCTAAATCAACTTTGTTGCTCATTTAATTTTCGTAACACTTCTTCCTTCAATAGTTTAAGCGAAATCTTTTGCTCATTCGCGATTCGTTTCATTTGTTCAAATTCGGGCATTGCATTTACCTGTTTGCCCTCAAAAAAAGCAATTTTAACATCAATTTCACCAAATTGCGTTTTAACTTTAACAATTTTACGTTCTAGAATTTCACGTTCAACCTTACGAATTCTCACACCCAACGTTGTAGTTTCAAGATACAAAAGTTCTGTTAATTTTTGTCGATTTTCTGCTTCACAAAGAATAGAAATCATCGTTGCCGGACGATTTTTTTTCATCTGAATCGGCGTAAACCAGCAATCCAAAGCACCAAGTTGAAACGATTTTCCCATTACAAAACCAAGAATTTGCGGAGTTGTGTCGTCAAGATTTGTTTCAATCAAACAAAGGTGTTCAGAATTTTGTTTACATTCAGATTTACCGACCAAAAGTCGAATCACATTTGGAAAATTATCATATTCCCGAGTTCCTGCACCATAGCCAATTTGCTCAGTTATTACATTAAGTTCATTATCATAACCATTTGATAAAGCCGCAATTATAACTGCACCTGTTGGTGTGCAAAGTTCACCGATAATTTCTGTTGAATACATTGGAATCCCTTTCAAAAGCTCAACAACAGCTGGCGGTGGAACCGGAAATTTCCCGTGAGCCATATTCACGAAACCACTGCCGACATGAACTTTCGAACAAATAAACCTTTCAATTTCCAACATCTCGAAACCAATACACGCACCAACAATATCGATTATCGCGTCCATGGCACCAACTTCATGAAAATGAACTTTTTCGATTTCCGTGCCGTGAATTTTAGCTTCGGCTTCAGCTAATTTTGTAAAAATCTTAATCGCACGTTCCTTGATTTTATATGACAAATCCGAATCATCGATGATATTTATTATCGTCTGTAAATGTCTGTGTATATTTTCTTTCTGGACTTTTACATTTGCGTGAACGGCAGAAATACCGCACTTGTTAACTGTCAAAAATTCAACTTCGAAACCATCAATTTTTAGAAGTTTGAGCTGCTCAATAAGTATATTTTTATCAACACCAAGCGATACCAATCCGCCGAGAATCATATTCCCACTCGCTCCCGCGAAACAATCAAAATATAGAGTTTTCATAATTTATGCCAACAAAGGCAAAATGTCGCCTGCTTTTCCACGCAGACATTCGTCAAATAATGAACTTGCCGGAGTTTCTTCTGGATTTATTTCAACGCAATATGCACCGTTTCTTTTTGCGATTTCCGTCAAACTTGCGGCTGGCTGCACCATTGCAGATGTTCCGATTGAAAAAAACAATTCGCAATTACTTGCAAACTCAGTCGCATATTCAAAATAACCTTCGGGCAACATTTCACCGAACAAAACCACATCAGGGCGAACAGGTGAATCACATAAATCACAGATTTTCGGCTCATGCGGAATTTCGTCAACTTCCATTTCATATTTCAAACGGCATTTCGTGCAACGCGAACGATTAATGTTTCCGTGGAGTTCAATTATTCTCTGTGAACCAGCTATTTTATGCAATCCGTCAATGTTTTGCGTAACAATTAAAAACTCTGCAAATCTATTTTCCCAACGCGAAAGTGAATGATGTCCTTCATTCGGTTCGCAATCTTTAAGAATTCCGCGTCGGTAATCGAACCATTCCCAAACTCCATCTAAATCTATTTTTATCATTTTCGCAGAGGATATTTCATCAAACGGCATTCCTTTCCATACCGCTGAATTTCCACCGCCGCGAAATGTCGGAACGCCAGATTCAGCCGAAATTCCGGCTCCGGTTAAGACACACACTTTTGTTGATTTTCTGAAAATATCGCGAAGTTTTTCCGAAATCTGCATTTGTTAAGTTTAGTTTTGAAAACAACTTTGGTCAAAACGTTTTCCACTTTCAATCTAATTCGCTATACTAAAGTTTTGTATATGAACATTTTACAACTACAAATCGAATTGCGTGAGAAAGTAATTGAAACCGCGAAAAGCGTATTTAATGTAACACTCGATAAGCCCGCCGCTGAAGTTCCGCCGAAGACCGAACTCGGCGATCTCGCCTTTCCTGTTGCGTTTGAACTTGCAAAACTTATCAAACAAGAAACGGGTGAAAAACGAAATCCGCGAGAGATTGCCGAACAGCTCAAAGCTGCCTTACTAACTAATGTAAACGTTGAGAGAGTTGAAGTTGCAGGTGCCGGATATTTGAATGTTTTCTACAATCGTGCGAAATTTTTGTCGGAATTTGTGGCAACGGAAAAAATTGCGGACGAGAATTCTGTGAAATCTTGCATCGAACACACTTCGGTTAATCCAAATAAAGCTGCACATATTGGACACGTCAGAAATTCGGTTTTGGGCGATACATTTGTGCGAATTTTGCGTGCAAATGGCGAACGAGTTGAGGTCCAAAATTACATCGATAATACGGGTGTTCAGGTTGCGGACGTCGTCGTCGGCTTCATTTACCTCGAGAAAATGAATCTTGAAGATATCAAAAATCTCGATCAGAGTCTCAAAATTTCGTTCGATTTTTATTGTTGGGATTTATACGCGAGAGTTGGTCGAGAATATATAAAAGACGAAAACTTAAAAATTAAACGTGCGGAAACGTTGCATGCATTGGAACTAGGTGAAGGTGAAGTCGCGGAAATTGCAGAGTATGTTGCGACGCGAAATGTTGAATGTATTTTAAAAACAATGGAACGCTTCGGAATTCGTTACGATTTGCTTCCACGTGAATCCGAAATCCTACGTCTTAAATTTTGGTCAACCGCGTTTGAAAAGATGAAAAAACTCGGCGTTGTCCGACTCGAAAATGAAGGAAAAAACGCCGGATGTTGGGTTATGCCTTTTGATTCGCACAGCGGAAATGAAGATCACGATTCCGATAAAATCCTTGTAAAATCAAACGGAATCGTTACTTACACAGGAAAAGACATCGCATATCAGATGTGGAAACTTGGCTTACTCGACCTCGATTTTCACTACAAGCCGTTCTCTTATGAAGGTTATAAAACTTGGGTAACGACCGATTCGCCAGTGATTTTACAAGACAGCTTGAAAGCACAGCCGCCTAAATTTGGACACGCGAAAAAAGTTTACAACGTGATCGACACGCGTCAATCTTATCCGCAAGAAGTTGTGCGAAAAGGAGTTGCGGCTATTGCTCCGGACCTCGGTGAAGACGCAAGCATTCATTTAAGCTATGAAATGGTCGCACTCTCAACCTCAGCCGCTGAAGAATTAGGTTTTAAACTTTCAGACGAAGATAAGTTGAAATCTTTCGTTGAAATGAGCGGGCGTAAAGGCTTAGGTGTAAAAGCTGATGATTTGCTAAATCGTTTAGAAGCAAAGGCTTTAGCGGAAGTTGAAAAACGTCATACTGATTTATCAAGCGACGAAAAACTGAAAACTGCACATTCAATCGCCGTCGGTGCTTTGCGTTATTTTCTTTTGAAATTTACGCGAAATACAATGATCGTTTTTGATTTCAATGAAGCACTTTCCTTCGAAGGCGAAACTGGTTGTTTCTGCCAATATTCCGCAGTTCGTGCAAATTCGATCTTCCGTAAGCTCGCAGAATCCAAAACTGATTTCGATCTGAAAAATTACGATTCAGAGGAAATAACAAAAATCTTTTCCGCGGAAGATGGCAACGAAATTTGGTCGCTTGTTACGCTAAACGCTCGTTTGGAAGAAGTTATCGCCAACGCAGCAACAAATAATGAGCCTGCAATTCTGGCAAAATATACCTTTACTCTGGCAAAAGCATTTAATCTTTTTTATCACAATCATAAGATTTTAGCGGAAGAAAATTTTGTAAAAAAGGCGATATTAATTAAGGTTGCAGATATTACTCGAATTCAGTTGACTAAAGCGTTAAACACGCTAGGGATTGATGTTCCTGAAAGAATGTAGATTTTAATGGAAACGGAAATTGCACGAAAAAAGTTAATTCACCTATTGCAAAATGCCCACGCCGGCGAACGTGCGGCGGCGATTGCATATAGTAGGCATTGGAGAATTTTAAAAAATTCTGAGGAAATCAATGCTGTAAAACAGATTGAAATTGATGAATGGCGGCATCGCGAAGAACTTGGTGAAATTTTATCAAAACTTGAATCTAAACCTCGTGCTTTCCGCGAATTCACTTTTCTGACTGTTGGAACAGTAATTTCGTTTGGTTGTTATTTTTGTCGAAGATTTTTTGCCACATATTTTGCCGGAATTTTAGAAAGAAACAATGTGGACGAATATCAAGAAGCCTTCGAACTTGCTGACAAGATTGGGTTAACGGAATTTATGCCTTGTTTTTTAGCAATGAAAGAAACAGAAATTCGGCATGAAGAAATTTTGAGAAAAATGGTAACTGATCATTTGCTATTTCCATTTTTGAGTCTTATTTTTGGTTGGGGCAAGTCGAAACAACTTGCAAATGAAATTTAATTTTAACGGTTTTTTATTTATTTATGTTAATTGTAATGAAATCTGACGCGACTCAATATGATGTTGAGAACGTGATTGAAGTTATCGAAAGTCTTGGTTTTAAACCACATACAATGCCCGGAGCATCGCGAACAGCGATTGGAATCACGGGAAATCAAGGCTCTGTTGACACCGCACATTTTGAAAATTTGTCAGGTGTTGCCGAAGCAATTCGCGTCACAAAACCTTATAAATTGGTTTCGAACGACATTCGTCCTGAAAAAAGCATCATAAAAATTGGTGATGCAGAAATCGGTGGCGATGAACTGACGTTAATATCGGGTGTTTGTTCAGTTGAATCACACGAACAAGCGTTTACGGTCGCAGAAGTTGTTAAAGCCAGCGGTTCCAAGTTTTTCCGTGGCGGAGCATTTAAACCGCGAACTTCGCCATATGCTTTTCAAGGAATGGGCGAGCCAGCATTAAAGATTTTAGCGGAGGTTCGTGACAGATTTGACCTTAAAATCGTGACAGAAGCGATGGATGAACGTGGTGTGGATTTAGTAGAAAAATACGCCGATGTTATCCAACTCGGAACGCGGAATATGCAAAATTATTCATTGTTAAAAAGAGTTGGACGGTCGCCGCTTCCTGTTTTGTTAAAGCGTGGAATGAGTGCCACGCTCGAAGAATTTCTTCTCGCTGCGGAATATATTATGTCTGAAGGAAATTACAACGTAATCTTGTGCGAACGCGGTGTTCGTTCGTTTTCGGATCACGCAAGAAATACTTTAGATGTCGCTATCGTCCCGGCAGTTCGCAAACTTTCACATCTTCCAATCATCATAGATCCATCGCATGCAGCGGGAAAAACCTATATGGTGACAGCACTTGCGAGAGCCGGCGTTGCAGTTGGAGCTGACGGAATCTTGGTAGAAATTCATCCAAAACCAGAACTCGCATGGTCTGATGGTTCACAAGCACTTTTACCGGAACAATATTTAGAAATGGTAAAACAGATTAGAGCGATTCATGCGGTAATGTCGCCGGCGGAAGTTTTTGCCTAGTAAGTAGCTAATCCGCAATTTACATTCAAGTTTTGTCCGGTAATTGCACTGGCGTTTTCGCTACACAAAAATGCGACAGTTTCGGCGACTTCTTCGACGGTTTCGGTGCGTTTCAAAAGCGTTTTTTGGATTGTTCCGTTAATTACAGTTTGCTCATCTGTGTGAAAAACTTTTGCGAGCTTAGAAATAAATTCTTGACCTGTTTCAGTTTCAGGTTGTAAGCCGGGAATTACGGCATTTACTGTAATATTTTTTGTTCCAAGTTCGGCTGCTAAACATCTTGTTAATGCGAGAAGTCCTGCTTTCGAGCAAGCATCTGCAACACCAAATGGCAATGGATTTTTACTAGAAAGTCCGCCAATATTGACGATTCTGCTACCTTCCGAAAGATATGGAATTACTGATTTACAGCACAAAAACACGCCACGAAGATTAACATTCAGAACTTCGTCCCAAGTTTCGACAGACATTTCTTCCACAGAAACACCTACGCCAGTTGTCGCCGCATTGTTGACGAGAATGTCTATTTTTCCGAAATATTCAAGAGTTTCCTTGACGATTCGTTTAATACTTTCTTCATCAGAAGCGTCTGCTTGAACCGACAAAACCTTGCCGCCAAGTTCCTCAATTTCCCTTTCAGCTTGCTTCAATTTATCAAGCGTCCGCCCATTGATCACAACGCTCGCTCCATGTTTTGCAAGGCTCTTCGCAATCGCGAGCCCAATTCCAGCCGTGCTTCCAGTGATTATTGCAACTTTGTCTTTCATAATTTCTTCCGTTTTTTCAAATCAAATTTGTCGCCGGTTTTGAGCAACATAACTTTCATTGATTCTTTTTTCGCGTCAAGAATCATTACCTTGCTCGCCCCGAGAACTTCTCCGAAACGGTTATCTTTCACATAAAAAGCCGTGTCTTCGTCAATACCGATACCGAGCAATGCAGGATATTTCCAAATCAGTCCAAACAAACGATTTTGGCGTTGGCGAACGATAAAATGTTGGTCAACAATTGCGTCGGTCAGCAATCCAAGTCCTGGTTTAATTTCAACCTTTTCCGAGTCGATCACTTTAAAATCGCCTTCTCCAGTAATCATTTTTTCCGACATAATCGCCGTACCCGCACTCGATCCGGAAAAAAGCGTCCCACTATTGTATTTTTCCATCAAAGCTTTATGGAGCGATTCATCTTTTAAAACTTCCATTATTCGGGTTTGATCGCCGCCACCGAAGAAAATTCCTTTTGCTTCATTTAATTGTTCGAGAAATTGCGATTTCGTTTTATCATCAAGCGGTCTGAAAGGAGCTTTTATGAGTTTGATTTTAGATATTTTTTCGACATCTTCGCGAAATGCATCGAAACTTTCCTGCGGAACGCCACTCGCCCAAGTGATAACGAGAATATTTCCGGTTTCGCCACCGCTAAGCTCAACCATTTTCGTCAAAACATCAGGAGTTCTGTCGCCGCCGCCAACCATTATCAATCGTTGTTGCGAAAAAATCGCGAGCGAAAAAAGCAATAAGAAGATCAATAATAACGGTATTTTTCTCAACATTTTGTTATATTCCAACTTCAGCCTTCGCCTCGGCAAATTTCTCGATCGCAAACTGCAAATCTTCAATAGAATGAGCCGCCGAAACTTGCGTACGGATTCTCGCTTTACCTTTTGGTACGACAGGAAACGAAAACGGAATCACGTAAACGCCTTTTTTCAACAGAGATTCTGCCATTTTCACAGCTGGCATCGCCTCGCCAAACATCACCGGAACAATCGGGTGTTCGCCTTCCAATATATTTAAGCCTATTTCCGCTAGACCTTTGCGAAAATACTTTGTATTTTCCATAAGTTTGTCACGAAGTTCAGTCGATTTGCTGAGCATTTCAAGTGCCGCAAGTGACGCTCCGACGATTGGCGGTGGAACGGAATTAGAAAATAAATAAGGACGCGAACGCTGACGCAGCAATTCGATAATCTCTTTTTTGCCCGATGTATAGCCGCCCGAAGCACCGCCCAAAGCCTTGCCGAGCGTTCCAGTTAGAATATCTACTCTTCCCATCACACCGCAATGTTCGTGTGTGCCGCGACCAGTTGAACCTAGAAAACCTGTTGAATGGCAATCATCGATCATTACCAAAGCATCGTATTTTTCGGCGAGATTACAAATTTCATCGAGCTTGGCGATGTAGCCATCCATCGAAAAAACTCCATCGGTCGCGATTATCTTATTTCTCGCTCCACTAGCTTCTATTAGCTTGGCTTCGAGATCTGCCATATCACTATTTTTGTAGCGGAAACGTTGGGCTTTGCACAAACGAACTCCATCGATAATGCTGGCGTGATTCAATTCATCGGAAATAATTGCGTCCTCAGCCTCAAACAAAGGTTCAAAAAGTCCTCCGTTAGCATCGAAACAAGCTGCATAAAGAATCGTATCTTCAGTGCCTAAAAATTCGCTAATCTTACGTTCCAGTTCTTTATGAATTGATTGAGTTCCGCAAATAAACCGAACAGATGAAAGTCCGAAACCCCATTTATCCAATGCTTTACGGGCAGCTTCAACTATTTTGGGATGATCGCTCAAACCAAGATAATTGTTAGCACACATATTCAAAACTGTTTGATTAGCAACATTGATATATGCATCTTGCGGACTTTCTATAACCCGTTCGGATTTGTATAAACCCGCGTCGCGGATTTCGTTGATTGTGTTTTGTAATTGATTTTGAATTTTTGAATACATATTTTAATATTTAGCCGGAATAGGTCCGAAAAATGACTGCTTCCAATTCCTGTCCAATACGATTTTGCCCTTTGGTTTTACTTTATGGCTTGACTTAAATCTGTAATAGAGACCATCGAACTCAACCATTACAAAATAAGGTTCAACTCCTCCACCCGCGATCTGATAAGCTATTGTTTTCCAACCATTTATATGTCGATTAATCAATATAATCGGTGTCCAAGCAGATTCATCAAAAATCCTAGAAAATCCGTTCTTTGTCTTTTTATAAAAATAGAATGGGCAACCGCTAGTGCCACATATGTCATTAATCCAGACAATTGCATCTTGCTTCCCGTCCATATTTAAATCCAGACGGCTCGTCAAATAACTAAATTCTTTGAATGTGGCGTCTTGGTCTAGATCGTTGTCTTTAACAAGTGTTGTACAAAGCAATCTGTCCTCCTTGTTCTTAATCTTTTTACAAGTATCTGAAGGTAAAAAATACTTGGGTTCCTGAAAATTTTCTATTGAACCTAATGCGTCCGCTAAGGAATAATTACTTAAATAAGCTGTTGGTGTCGTTGTTGCCGAAACCAGTTTTTCAGACTGAGCAACATGACTACAAGAGATTAGCCAGCAACTAAAAGCTAGTAATAAAAATTGAAATGTCTTATTAATTACCGCACTCATTAGATAATCCCTATGCCGAGCTCCAATTCAAAACCACCTTCCCATTATTACCAGCCCAAATAACTTCAAAACCTTCGGCTAAATTCTTATAAGGCAATTAAAATATCAGCATAGCGATGCCGAAGGTATCAATTTTAATCCAGAACATATCGCTTATTTATTTAACAGCTATCACAAAATCACTTTGTAAAGCTAATTTGAAATGAGTTTGATTATCTAAATTCATAATCTAAATTGATATTAAAAACTGAAATCTTATTAGACCATTTTATTGAGACAAGGAAAAACAATTGTAGAAAAAATAATAGCTTTTGGAAAAAAATACTTGATTAATTTGGCTTGTATTGCTAAATTTTGGTTAATTAATTTTGAGCTTTTCTCTAAAATTTGTAAAAAACAATTAGTCTGTAGCAATTTTATAATCTAATATTGTTTTTCTAAACACAATTTCAAATAAAACTAAGAGGTCAAAAAAAATGATTAATTATTCAAATCGCCCCATTGATGCTTATATCAAACCTGTAATATCGTGCTGTTTTGTTGCGATATTCTCGATTTCCATTTGTTTTGTAAGTGCCTTGAGAATTAATGCACAAGCAATTACGAGTTATGTTTTTTCTGCGACAAGCGGAACATTTACTCCGTTGTCTGGGGCAACAAATGCCGTTTTAACCAACGGCGACTCTGACGATGGTGCATATGCCGGCGTGCCGATTGGCTTTAATTTCATCTATAACGGCAACACGTATACACAACTTTCTCCGCAAACTAACGGCTCGGCGAGTTTTATCGTTCCTCTTAATTCATGGAATTTAAATAATAATCTGGCAACCGGACTCACAAGACCAATTATTGCACCGCTCTGGGAAGACCTTGATATGATTGACGGCTCAGTTTCATATCAAACCACAGGAGCTGCTCCAAATCGTATTTTCACTTTGCAATGGCTCAGAGCACGTTGGAGCTATCAAGGATTGAGTCCGGCAATCTCATTTCAGGCAAAACTTTACGAAACGACAAATCGCGTGCAATATGTTTATCGGCAAGAAGCGGGTGCTATTGATTCTTCTACAACTTTCGGAGCTTCAATCGGAATAACCGGAACAACGACGGGTAGCGGAAATTTTTTGTCTTTGAACAATGCGGGAACATCTCCGACCGCCAGTTCGACAACGGAAACAAGTACAATCGTAACAAAACCGGCGAACGGTCAAACTTATAATTTCACGCCACCGCCGCCGTCCGCCGCCAGTGTTTCAATCAGCGGAAAAATTTTGACCTCTTATGGCAGAGGTTTGAGTAACGCCGTTGTTGTTTTGACCGATTCAGAAGGCAATTCGATCACAACTCGATCAAATCCCTTTGGTCATTATCGTTTTCAAGAACTTGAAGCCGGCGAAACTTATATTATTTCAATAAATTCGAAAAGATTTATATTCAATTCTCAAGTAATACAAGTCAACGATAATATAAGTGATTTGAACTTTACGGCTTTGCGTTAAAGTTACGAAATTTGTTTTTCACGGAAACGATTTTAATAACCGTAGTTCGCTAAAGCTACAGCTATTAAGATCGATTCCGTGAATGTTCTTTTATCTTTTAAACCTTAACAGTTTAAATTTCACTCCAATCCAAAACCACCTTGCCCGAATTCCCAGTCCGCATCACTTCAAAACCTTCTGCAAAATCTTTGTATGAATAACGATGTGTGATAATTGGTTCGATATCTAACCCAGATTCGAGCAAAACGCTCATTTGATACCACGTTTCATACATTTCGCGTCCGTATATGCCTTTTACAGTAAGCATATTAAAGACAATTGTTTTGAAATTGATCGGGATTTCCGCAGTTGGAATTCCTAAAATTGCGATGTTTCCGCCGTGTGCCATGTTGGCGATCATGTCGGTCAATGCGGAGGCGTTGCCGGACATTTCCATGCCAACATCGAAACCTTCCTTCATTCCGAGTTGTTTTTGATAATCGGCAATCGACGTTTCGCTGACGTTCAAAGTGTTCGTTACACCCATTTTGTTGGCGAGTTCGAGCCGAGTTGGATTAACGTCCGTCAAAACGATATGCCTTGCTCCAGCGTGTTTTGCAACCGCCGCCGCCATAATTCCAATCGGTCCAGCACCTGTTATCAAAACATCTTCGCCAAAAACTTCAAACGCCAACGCGGTGTGAACTGCGTTTCCAAAAGGATCGAAGATTGCGGCAACATCGAGATTGATATTTGGATTGTGTTTCCAGATATTTGTGTATGGAACAGCGATGTATTCGGCGAAACCACCATTTGTGTTCACGCCGTAGCCGAGTGTATTCGCACATTTGAATCGTCTTCCAGCCAGACAATTTCGGCAGCGTCCACAAACCAAATGTCCTTCTACACTGACAATATCGCCAACCTGAAAATCATTTACATTCGACCCAACTTCGACGATTTCACCCGCTAATTCGTGTCCTAGAATCGTTGGGATTTTGATGGTTGATTGTGCCCAAGCGTCCCAATTCCAGATATGAACATCCGTTCCACAAA
Organism: Acidobacteriota bacterium; assembly: GCA_031415455.1. Taxonomy (GTDB): domain Bacteria; phylum Acidobacteriota; class Blastocatellia; order Pyrinomonadales; family Pyrinomonadaceae; genus JANNVK01. Next base: position 248,603 of record JANORS010000006.1, read on the forward strand.
TTCCGGTTCTCTTGATTCGAATCAAAACATCATTGATCCCAACTTCTGGTTCAGGGACATCTTCGAGCCACAAACCAATTTCCGCTTTACTTTTTACGATTGCTTTCAAAACATTTACCTCTAAATAGATTTGTTAAAGAATAGTTGAAATGCGAGAAACAAGAAAGTAAGACTAGCGTGATTTCTTTAGATACTAGTAAAAAAACCATCGGCAATTTTTGGAACTACCAATTATTTTGAGAATCAATTCACAACAAATAAATAAGTCTAAGATTTTTACTCCACAATTGTCCAAAAATAACCATCTGGAGCAACAAACGAGAAACTTTTTTCACCAAATTCATTTTTCTTTATTTCACTTAGATTTTTTGATTTACTAGCTTTAACTTTTTTTCGATACGCTTCTATTCCTTTAACTCGGAGCGTATAAAGCGAGTACCCGAGACTTCCCGGCTTCGAATAATCAAATTTATCAACAAGTTTTGATTCTGGTGAAAACCAAATTATTTTTAAACGTCCAGAACGAGCCTCAACAGGATTTTTTGAACTACGTGGATCGTCAAAATCAGTAGCTCCATATTTTTGATTTTTTTCAAGACTGAAAATAGCTTTAGAAGATGGATTATTATAGTCAGAATCAAAATTTTCGTTTTCTTTTACTTTTAGCAAACCAAGAACTTTTCCATAAAAATCTATATTTTCTTGATTGCGATAAATCACCATTCCTACGTGTGTTATCTGGCTTGATTTGAAAAATGATTCTTGATTTATTTTTCCGTAAAGCGGAAGCGAATAGCCGAATCGCTGAAACAAAATCTGACGAGCTTCTGGTTGAATTAAACACATTTCTCGAACTGTTGCGTAATTTTCAAGAAATGGCTCGGGTCTTTTTTCGAGTTTGTAAATTTCGGCTCTTTGAGGTTCGACCATAAAAACATTGTTTTTTTGGGCAATCGCTTCTTCCGCGTGGTTTTGAAGATTATAAACATCTGCAGTCAACATTGCTCCCCAACGATTTCCGAGAACGTTCATTCGCGACATTTGTAAACCTTCATTTTTCGGCTTTTCCCATTGTAATAGTCGAATCAAACCATGATCTGAATCTTGATGAAACAGACGAATTGATTTGAGTTTTGATTTAACGCCATAAAGTTTTTCAGCTTCTTTTTCAGACAATTCTCCGCGTTGCCCAACTTTGTAACCAAAACGTTCCCAATATTTTACAAGCGATTCTGCGTCTTTTGTTCCAATTCCAACTTCATATACTCCACCAATGGTTGTTTCTTGTCCCATAACATTTACCCAAAACCCAGACAATAATAATGTCAGGAAAATTGTTATTTTCATAGATGAAATCCTAAATCAAAATTTGTATTACTTTTATAACATTAAAAGTTAAAATAGTAAATTTATTGAATAAAAACGAGTGTTGAAAACAAGAAAAACGCGAATAAAATAAATTATCCGCGTTTCAATAGTATTAAAAAATCAAACAAAACTATGCAACTTTTGTTTGAGCAATCCGCTCGGCTTTTTGGCGTTTTCTAAACTTCCACCAAGTCCCAAAACCTTCTTTTGTTAAACTCAAAATCGGTTTTCTATTTTGCAAAAGCAATTTAACCCAATCTCTTTTTCGCATTTGCGGAAAGTAAATCCCGCGGAAAAACAATCGTGCTACAAGATGTCCAATTCTATATTCAATCGGCGAATCTTTGATCATTTCAATCGCTTCGGCATTTCTTTCAGGGCTGTAGCTTCTGTCCCACGCATAAAATGTTTCAACTTTGGCATCTTCTATCGTCATTTTCAAAGGATTATGTGCCATCAAAAATGGTGCGAATTCAAGCCAATGCTTCGGACGATCTAATCTTCCAGCTTTTTCTAATCTATCGTAAAGCGGAGTTGCCGGAAACGGTGTAAGCTGTCCGAAAACAGGCAAACCTGGCGACCAACTCTCAATTTCGTCAACTGTTCGCTTGGCGACACCAACAGTGTCGTTGTCCATTCCAAAAATAAACGAAGTAATTGCGTAGATATTTCTGCGTGCTAAACCGTCTAAAACCGATTTGTAGTTTTCAGGTTTCGAAAAGTTTTTGTTTACGTCCGCCATATTCGCCGGATCAATTGATTCCATTCCGATAAAGATCCATTTTCCGCCCGCGTCGGCGATCAGATCAACGAGTTCTTCGTCCGCCAGCAGATTCGCGCTGATCTGCGCGACCCACGGCAATTGTGCATCGGCCGCGATAATATCGCGAAGCAGCGATTTCAGACGCTTTTTGTTGATCGCGAGATTGTCGTCAATAAAGAAAACGGCGACCTGCCCTTTTTCTTCTCTGGAGCGTTTTTTGAGTCTTAAAAGTTCCTCAATGACGCTTTCATTCGAACGGAAACGGATCGAATCGCCAAAAAATCCGGTCACGGTGCAAAATTCGCAACCGTACGGACAACCGCGTCCGGTTTCAATCGGAACAACGAAAAATTTGCCCCAACCCGCACCCATTTTTGACAGCGTTCCGCGCAAAAATTTCGGCACAAGGCTGAATTGTTCTAAATCGAGCGTTTCCCACGGGATATGCGGATAAGGTTGCAGATTCGGTTTTTTGTCGTTGCCTTTCGGGTCAATTTCGGGCTGATAAACTTCTTTCAGCGTTCCGTTTGCGGCATCTTCGACGATCAAGTGCCAGGTTTCGTCGGCTTCACCGAGCGCAACTGCGTCGGCATGTTGTATTCCGCC
>JANORS010000007.1:0-114237 GCA_031415455.1 Acidobacteriota bacterium
GAGCGGAACTTGGTATTGGTTGGAGAGTTCAACCGGACAATTCCGCGGGACGCAATTTGGACAAAACGGCGATTTGGCAGTTCCGGGAGACTACGATGGCGATGGTAAAACCGAGCTTGCAGTTTTCCGACAAAGCACAGGCGATTGGTTCTTTATCGATAGTTCGACAGGATTATTCAGGCATTACAACTTCGGATTAACAGGCGATAAACCAATTGCGGCAGACTACGATGGCGACGGAAAAGCCGACATCGCAGTTTATCGACCAAGCCTTGGAACGTGGTATCTACAACGCAGCCAACTCGGATTTACATCAATCCAATTTGGAATCGCGGAAGATATTCCGGTGCCGAATGCTTTTGTGAGATAATGACTTGTCTATTTCAAAATAAAAAAAGTCGCTTCAAATTGAGGCGACTTTTTTTATAGAGTTTAAAAGTTTTGTGTTATCAAACCAGATTACGCATTAGAGATTTTTAAATTTCTAAAAAAGTTTTAACCGCCAATAATCCAAGAACGTCAAGAAACAGTAGAAGAACAAAAAGATTTCCTTGGAGTTCTTTGTGTCTTGGCAGTAATATTCTCTGTTGCGTAATTTTGGATAGAAAGAAAAAATGCTAACCGCTATCTTGTTAAAATATTTGTATGTGCAACCATTTACTTCAATACTTTACTTTGACTTTAGCAATGCCAAACAAAAAAGGACATCACAAGGATGTCTAGATTTAATGGTGGCTTGAGACGGGGTCGAACCGCCGACACGCGGATTTTCAATCCGCTGCTCTACCAACTGAGCTATCAAGCCACGAATTTATAAGAATAATAACACCTAGAATATTTGTCAAATCTGTTATTTCTTTTTGCTCTTTTTCTCGCCTAAAATATAACTATCACGAGAGCGGACAACGACCTTTTCTCTGTTTACTTTTACTTTTAAGCGTCGTTTTTTTCCAACATCAGTATCATTTTGCGGATAATAACCAATTGTGTAATATTGTCGCAGTTCATCGGCAATTTTCGAAAACGAAAACGCCATATTTTCTTTCGAGGAAGCTAAGTTCATAGTTCCGCCAGTTCTCAAAGCTAATTCTTTCAAATATTCGTCTGCCCGACGATATTCTTCGACCGAAGTACCGGTTGGAATTCCTATCGGCGAATCATTCGGAAAACCTGATCTATTTGGGTCTTGCCGATTATTTGGATCACGACTTGTTGTTTGTCCTCTTTGCGGAAATGGCAATTGAATCGGTTTTGGGCGAACGGATGGCGGCAGTTGCGTCGAAGAAGGCGAAGTTGGTGTTCCACCCTGATTTCCGATTGGAATTGGCGTAGGATTTCTCAAAGCCTGTTGAACACTGTCATAAGTATCGTATTGAATCGGGAAAATTAAAACATCTGATTCTTCTGCTCGTCTCAAGTTTTCGTTGGCAAATACTTTACGTGAAGATGTGTCAACACCATCAGAAAACAGCACGATTGCTTTTCTGCCTGAAACTGTTTTCAGCTTGTCGAGTGCGAAATCTATTGTTTCGTAAACGCTTGTTCCGGTGCCAAGTTTTGAGGTTTTTATTGCTTGCCGTGAAACTTGTCTGTCGGTTGTTGGATTGCAAAGCAGATGAATTTCTTGATCGAAAGATATTGCCATTACTTTATCGTTTGGACGAAGTTGAGCTGTAAAAGCAATTGCAGCAGCTTGAATTTCTTCAGTTTTAAAAACTGTTGAATAACTCATATCCAAAATTAAAACGACAGTAAATGGTTGTTCAAGATTGCCAAAATATTCAATAGCTTGCGGTTTTCCATCTTCAAAAACTTGAAAATCTTCTTTTGCCAAACCAACAATAAAACGACCGTTTTTATCCATTACTTTAACCGGAACTGAGACTAAATTTGTCTCAACTTTCAAAACTTCATCATCTTGAAATGTCGGCGAGGTTTCTGTTGTTGCCGAAGTTGTTCCGGGTTGTTCAACTTCGACCGGCAAAGGAGTTGGCGTTGGGGAACTTGTCGGTCGCTTGTTTACTTTTTTGGTGTCAGGCGTAGTTTGCGGACTACCTTGAGAAAAACAGAGCGTAGAAATAGCGAGCGACAAAGCAATTAAGCAAATAAAGTTTTTCATTATTAAATTCTCCGCAAAATATGATGATTGTGCCAACATAAAAGATGCTTTTCTGAAATAAAAAGACGCAATGATTTTCACATTGCGTCTCGAAATTCACAATTAAAATTTAGATTATTTCGTCTTCTTTTCGTTTTCGCCAACAATATAGCTATTTTTGGTGCGGACAATCTGTCCGGCTTGATTTGTCTTAACTTTCACTTGTTTGCGTTGACCATTTTGTCCTTCAACACTCGGATAATAGCCGATGCTATATTGTCTTCGCAATTCTTCCGCAATGCCGTTAAACGAACTGGAAAGGTTTGAATAAGTGCTTGCAACAAAATGCCTGCCACCCGAAACTCTCGCTAAATCTTCGAGATAAACTTGTCCTTTTCTGTAATCTTCGCGACTCGTTCCACTTCCGCCGTTTCCAACCGAAACATTTCCGCCACTTAAAATCCCGATAAGTATTTTTCCAAGTAATCCTCCGCCGGAATTATTGGTTGTTGTTCTAGTATTTCCGCTGTTCATATCGCTAAAAGTATCATAGCGAATTGGGTAAATAAGTGCGTCCATTTCTTCTGCATCACGAATAGTTTGCGAAGAGTTTGTTCGTTTTGAAGTTGTGTCAACGCCGTCAGTAAAAAGCACAATCGCCTTTCTTCCTTCAATTTTTTGTAACCGTTCAATTGAATATTCGACTGCATCGTAAAGACTCGTTCCACCCGCAAATTTTGTTTGCAAAATTGCTTCACGCATCACATCTCGATTTGAAGTTGGTTCACACAAAACTCGAATGTGGTCGTCAAAGGAAATTACCATTAGACGATCATCACGACGAAGTTGATTAGTAAATGCAATCGCCGCACTTTGGATTTCATTAATTTTAAAAGCGGTAGAATTACTAACATCAATTAATAAAACTACTGTAAATGGCTGCTCAATAGATGCAAAATATTCAATTTGTTGTAATTGTCCATCTTCAAAAATCTGAAAATCTTGTTGTTTTAAACCTGAAATAAATCGTCCATCGCGGTCGATAACCGAAACCGGAAGCGTCACCAAATTAGTTTCAACAGTGATAACTTCGTCATCTGTAGTCGCTTCTGCTTCGTTGATTGGAGTTGTCGGATTTGTTGTTTCGTTCGAAGTTCCACCAATTAAAACTGGTGCATTTCGTGGCGTTTTCGAACTTGAAGAAGTGTCGCCAATCAATACTGGCGGACGTTTCGTTGAATTAACGCTCGTGTTTGTATTTGTATTATTTTCTGTTTCGAGAGTTGCTGATGTTGAAGGATTATTAGAAGTGTCAACGATACGCGGACGAGTTGAACGTCCTGATTGAGCGAAAACAACAACCGAAAATAAACTCACGAGTAATAAAAAACCAATTATCTTCTTCATCTCTAAAATTCTCCTTTTCTACAACAAAACAGCCACTTTGACGGTGAAAATTTAAAAAAAGATGCACGTTAATTTACATCTTATCAAGAAGTTTTACAGCAAGTTCGTGAAATGTCCGCCGTGTAGAATTAATATTAACAAATGGAAGTTTATGTGCATGAGTTCTATTTGTTAGTAAAATGAAAATTCTTTCAGTATTTGGCTCAATCCAAAGCGAAGTTCCCGAAAAACCCAAATGTCCAAAACTGTCTTTCGCAAGCAATTCGCTTGCGGTTGATTTTTCTGTCGCCGCAAGCTGAAACGAAATCGAACGTGCTTCATTCAAATTCGGCGTAAAATTAGTTCGAAATAGCGAACATGTTTCCGGTTTGAGAATCTGCGTCGAATTTGGCAAAAATTGCTGAGCAATTTTAAAAGTTTCTTCAGCAGTTGAAAATAAGCCGGCGTGACCGGAAACTCCGTTCATAAAATAACAATTTCCATCGTGAACTTCGCCCCAAATTAAGTCATTTCGAAATTTGGAGTTTGGAATTGGGATTTTGAAACCTTGTTCGATACAAGTATTGCTTTCATATTTGTTCCCAAATTCGGTTGCCGCGATAAAATTCTTTAATTGTTTAGACGGATTGTAGAAAGTTTTTTGCAGGTTTAATGGTTCAAATATTTCTATTGATGCAATTTCATCGAGTCTTTTACCGTAAAGTTTTTCGAGCAAAAATCCAAGTAAGATAAAATTCAAATCGCTGTAAACAACTGATTTATTAGGTTTAGCACTTATTGATTCAAATATAATTAAATCACAAATCGCATCTCGCGAGTCGCATAAGAGATAAAATGGTTTCCACGCCGGCAACCCTGAAGTATGAGTTAATAAATTTTCTATTGTTATTTCAGGATTAAATTTCGGAAAATATTTTGCAAGTTTTTCTGATAAATTGAGTGAGTTTTGTTCGATATTTTTTGCACAAAGCAAACCTGTAATCAAAGGTTTTGTCAGCGAAGCCAAATCATAAATCGTATCTATTCTTGCTTCAATTTTTTCGGGTTCGACAACCGCAAAACCTAAAGCGTCCAGCAAGACAATTTCGCCTTTTTTCGCAACGAGATAAACCGCCGAAGGAAAATCATTCTCGAGAATTCTTTCACCTAAAAATGTTTTTATTAAATCCATCTGCTGAACTGTTTCTAACCTAAAATTTATTTTCTCTTAACTTTGCGTTAAAAAGTAAATCAAAAATTCAAACGCTTCCGATGTTCCGCGATTTTCTCCAAAACACCAATCGCCAATTTCAACGCTCGTCTGCCATCTTCACCAGTAATTTTAGGTATTTCGTCGTTTTTAATGCAAGCAAAAAAGTCTGAAAGTTCAGCTTGAAGTGGCTCGATGTCGTTTATTTCCAGTCGGTTAATGTTTATTCCTAAAAGTGGATGAGCAGCTTCAGGATTCATACTCGTGACGGACGCAAACTTGGTCGCATAATCTAAAACAACGTAAGAATTCGTCTGATAAAAGCGAGTTTTGCGAACTTTATCAGTTCCAATCCTTGAAGCTGTAATATTTGCGACAGCTCCATTTTCAAACTCAATTCTCGCATTTGCCGCGTCAACTTTATCGCTCACGATGTCGATTCCAACGGCTCTAATCTCCGAAACACCAACATTTTCGCCAACCAACCAGCCGATCGCATCCAGATCGTGAATCATCACATCAAGCACAACATCGACATCTAAACTTCGCATCGGAAACGGCGAAACGCGATGAATCTCAAAATAAAGTGGATTATTTACGTGCGGACGAAGTGCAACCATTGCCGGATTATAGCGTTCCAAATGTCCAACCATCAGTTTTGCACCTGATTTTTCAGCCGCAGCGAGCATTTTGTCAGCTTCTTCGAGTGCGAGAGCAATCGGTTTTTCGACCAAAACATTAACGCCTTTTTCGAGAAAAGCACAAGCAATTTCGCAATGAGTTTCAGTTGGCGTGACAATTGAAACCGCATCAACGCCATCTAAAAATTCTCGCCAATCTGTCACAAAGTCGCATAAATGCTCGTTAGCTACATTTTTTGCGTTTTCAAAATCAACATCGCAAACGCCGACAAATTTAGTTTTGCCTTCTTTTGCGAAGTTTGCATGATTGCGTGCGTGATGTTTGCCGAGACTTCCAACGCCGATAACGGCGGTTCGTAATTTTTTATCGTTGTCCATGTTTTGCCCAAACCCGAATTATCGGTAATAATTTTTATTGTCTTTTAATTCTCGGAAAAAACAAAGAACAATGTTTAGAAAAAAACGCATTTCAAGTTATTCAATGCCAAATCATTCCTTCAAATTCCCAAATTTGCTGTGGATTTTGGTTATTATCGCAATTATTGCACTTTATTTTTTCGGATTAAATTTTGTTCCGCTGCTTGGACCTGATGAACCAAGATATTCGCAAATCGCTCGCGAAATGTTTGAGCGAAACGATTGGTTGACTCCAACTCTCGGCGGACACAATTGGTTTGAAAAGCCAGTTTTGCTTTATTGGTTGCAGATTTTGGCATATAAAATGTTTGGCGTTTCAGAATTTTCTGCGAGATTTTTCTCCGCAGTTTTTGGACTTCTGACATCTTTTGCGATTTACAGGTTGTGTGTTCGGGTTGAAACAATCGCAAAAAAGAAAGGTTCTTATGCACATAGCTTTGAAAGTTTTGCTAAATTTACCGGAATTACTTTGGCAACCAGCATTGGAATTATCGTGTTTTCACGTGGTGCGAGTTTTGATATTATTCTGACTTTTCCAGTGACGATGGCTCTAATTTCTTTTTTTGTATTTGAAATGTATGCTCCGCATAGCAATCGCGACCAGCAATTTAAAGGTTATTTCATCTCAGATATTGGATTTCTTTCACTTTTTTATGTCTTAATTGGTGTTGCTTTACTTGCGAAAGGTTTGGTTGGAGCAGTAATTCCGTTTGGTGTGATTTTTACTTATTATTTGCTTCAATTTCGTTTGCCGCCGCGACTTTTTGTTTTTAGTTGGTTTTGGGGAATTCCGCTAACTCTCGCAATTGCAGCAACTTGGTATGTGCCGATGTATCTTGAACACGGGTTTACATTTATTGACCAATTTTTTATTCAACATCATTTCGCACGCTACACATCAAATGTTTTCCAGCATCCGCAACCTTTTTGGTTTTTTCTTTTAATTTTGCCGGCAATGACTTTCCCTTGGGTTTTTTGGCTATTTGGTTCATTTTTAAATATAGGAAATTGGCGACGCGGCGAATCGCAAACCGCAGTCGATTATTTGCGTTATTTTGCACTTGCCTGGATGCTTTTTCCTCTAATCTTCTTTTCATTTTCAGGCTCAAAACTTCCTGGTTACATTTTACCTGCATTGCCCGGAGCAATGATTTTAGTCGGCGATAGATTGCGAAGAATGGTTTCGCGAAATGCTCATAACGAATGGCTTGTTTTCGGGCTTTCTTGTGCTTCAATTGCAGCTTGTTTTTTAATCTTATTGCTTGGAACAAAAGGATTTGCCGAGCGAGACACAGTAAAATATCTAATTGAATCGGCAAATTCCAGCGGTTTTCAAAACTCTCGCGTTTTAAATTTGCATACAATTTCTCACAACGCGGAATTTTATGCAGATAAACGACTTATCCGAGATGAGACAGGGAAGTTGCGACGCTTTGAAGGGATTTCAGAAGTAGTTGATGAAAAAAAAAAAGATAGTAAACCGATTCTGGTTTTGGTTCCAATTGAGCATTTAAATCAAATTAAAGAAAGTGATTTGCTTGAAACAAATGTGATTGGCGACAACAGAGAATTAGCAATTGCGGCAGTAAAATTGAAACAGTAAAATTGAAATAATAATGAGAATCAAAGATAAATTTGCCGAATTAAGTTTAGAAAATCAAAAAGGCTTCATTCCTTTTATTACCGCTGGCGATCCAGATCTGTTACAAACAAAAGAGTTAATCCGAGTTCTTGCTCGTCTTGATGCGACCGTTATTGAACTTGGTGTGCCTTTTTCTGATCCGATGGCTGATGGTGTTGTCATTCAGCTCGCTTCAGAAAGAGCGTTGAAGCTAAATTTCGGAATTGCAGAAATATTTGCGTTGGTAAAAGATTTAAGAACTGAAATTGAAACACCAATAATACTTTTTAGTTATTTCAATCCGCTTTTGCAATATGGTTTAGAAAAACTTTGTGTAGACGCAAAACTTGCCGGAGTTGATGGTTTTTTGGTGACAGATTTAGTTCCCGAAGAAGCAGAAGAATTTTCTAACCTACTTAAAACACATGATTTAGATATGATTTTTCTCGTTGCCCCAACTTCAGGTGACGAGCGTCTTAAAATGGTTGCCGAGCGAGCGAGCGGATTTATTTACGCAGTTTCGCGAACAGGCGTAACCGGCACGCAAGATTCAACCAGTTCTTCCGCTGAAGTTTTAGTTAATAGAATCAAGAAATTTTCAGATTTACCAATTGCCGTTGGTTTTGGAATTTCAACCGCCGAACAAGTTGCTGAAACTTGGCGTTATGCAGATGCCGCAGTTGTCGGTTCTGCGATTGTCAGAAAGATTGCCGAATTTGGTGAAAGCGAAGAATTAATTGTAAAAATTGAAGAATTTACTTGTAATTTATTGCCCAATAAATGATATTTAAAATTACAAAAGGTAGGCGGCTTGAATATGAAAAAAATATCATTAGTTTTATTGATTTTGAGTTTTTTAATTGTTGCAAATGCTCAAACTCAACCAAATGTAAACCCAACACCTAAACCTGCGGTCGTTAACCCAATCGCTCAACAGCTTGGCTGCAGTTCTGAAAATGCGAAGCCGAACGATCGTAAAACTTACCTTGTCGGAGCTGGCATTAGAACCATCACAGATCAAAGAATTATCAATAAATATGGCAAATTGATTATTCCGCGTGGGCAAACCGAACGTGCAAAGCAACTTGAAATTGATCACACGAAATATAAAGAAACCCAAATTGCAAATCTAAATTCAAATTACAAATATTGGAAAGAACTTAACCCGAATCCATCTCAAAATGAGCTTGATAAAGTGAATAAATATTACAAAGATGGCATGGAATATTTGACAAATAATGCGGATGTAAAAAAACGTGTTGCCGAAAAAAGTTGGGATTGGCGTGACAATGGAATAGACGTTGGTAGATCAATTAATCAAGGTGACAAGTGCAATACTTGTTGGGCGTTTGTCGCGAGCGATGTTGCCTCGAGCAGTTTGCAAAAGAGTTTACTTGATGGCGAAGAAAAGATGAATTTTCCATCTATGAACAATTTTGGGATGAGTGCTGTGGTTAAACCAAAATTAATTTCCGAACCAGTTAGTTCATTTGTGCAAGAATTATTAGATTGTATGCCGATTGATCAAGATGCAATTTGTAATCTTGGCTGGCACGGCACGGCGTTTGATTTTATGGTTTACAAAAGAGGAATTCCGCTGAGTTATCTTGATGGTTCATTGATTTATGATGTAAAAACTGAAAAAGAAGTAATTTATCGTCGCAATTATGTTTTTGGTGAAAAGTTTTCCTGCAATCCAAATAAAGGATTCAGAAAAGCTGTCTGTTGGAATTATGTCAGTTCGCCGCCGGATAAATTACCGAGCGTTGAAGAATTAAAAAAAGCACTTATTGAACATGGTCCAATTTCTGCCGGAATCGTATTCGATTCTTGTTTCCAAGATTACAAAGCCGGAGTTTTTAATGAAAAAAATCTTCAAGACATAAATCACGTTGTCTTGTTAGTCGGTTGGGACGATAAAAAACAAGCGTGGTTGATAAAAAATTCTTACGGCGAAAGTTGGGGCGAAAACGGCTTTGCCTGGGTAAAATATGGCAGCAACAATATCGGTATGTTTGCCGCCTGGATGGACGTTCAGCCGAAGAAATACTCATCGGCTAATTACAGTAACTAAATTTTGAAGCAGGTTTATTTGAGTAATTTATCAACTGTTAATGGCAAATTTCTTATCCGTTTTCCGGTCGCGTGATAAACTGCATTCGCGATTGCTGCCGGAATCCCAACCATTCCGAGTTCTCCTAAACCTTTTACGCCCAAAGGATTAACGATTTTATCTTCTTCTTCAACAAAGCCGGTGTCCAAATCTAAAATATCCGCATTGACCGGAACGTGATAACCGGCAAGATTTGGATTCATAATTCGACCGTAACGATGATCAACCTGTGTTTCTTCGTGCAAAGCCATTCCGATTCCCCAAACTACGCCGCCGATTTCTTGCGAATGAGCACCTTTTGGATTAATGATTTTTCCAGCCGCCGTTAGTTCAACAACCCGCGAAACTTTAATAATTCCAAGTTCTTCATCAACTTTTACCTCAACAAATTGTGCTCCGTGCGAAGCGGTCGAATATTTTCCGCGTTCGCCATAATCCGGTTTGCTGGTATGCGTTTCGGAAATACTTTCGAGATTGTTTGACTTCAAAATATCAACAAAACTAAGGTGTTTAAATTTTCCAACAAATCTTCCGTTTTCAACCCCGACGTCTTCAAATTTTATACCATCAAATTTTGTTAATTCAAACAATTTTTTGAGTAAAATTTGCGAACATTCTTGCACCGCAGTTCCAACGCTGGCAGTAGTCAACGAGCCGCCTTGCGATGGTGCGGACGGCAAATTGCTGTCTCCAAGCACGAATTTTACTTTCTCGATTGGCAAGCCTAATTGTTTTGACGCGATGATTGAAATTGTTGTGTAAGTTCCTGGTCCGATGTCGGTAGTTCCGCTTTCAACCAAAGCCGTCCCGTCAGCTTTCAAAGTCACTCTTGCGGAAGAAGGTGCGAGAAATGCTCCCCAAGTTCCGGTCGCCATTCCTGAACCGACGAGCCAATTGCCTTCCCGCGTTGCACGAACTTCAGGCTTGCGTTTTTCCCAACCGAATTTTTTTGCAGCTTCCGTATAACATTTCTTTAACTCTTTACTTGAAAAAGGTTTACCGCTGTCAGGATCAACTTCGGCATAATTTATCAAACGCAGTTCAAGCGGATCTATTTTCAATTTATAGCTCAATTCGTCCAACGCACTTTCCAGAGCAAACATTCCCGAAACAGTTCCCGGAGCTCGCATCCAAAGCGGCGTTTGCATGTCTGTTTTGGCAATTTTTCCGTCTGTTTGGACATTAGGGCAAGCATATAAACTGCGAGAAACACCAACCAAATCTTCGTTAAAATCTTCGTGCGATGAAGTATTTGTCACCGCCGAATGAATAATCGAAGTTAATTTTCCGCTTTTCTCGGCACCGATTTTAATGTTTTGAATCGAAAACGGACGATAGCCATGAGCGGTGGAAAGTTGTCGGCGAGTATAGACCAATTTCACGGGACGTTTTAATTCACGAGCGACCATTGCGGACAAAAATGTGTTCGGAGTCGGACGCAATGCCGCCCCAAAAGCTCCACCGACAAAGGGCGAAAGCACGGTTACATCTTCTTTCGGAATCTTGAAAATCCCTGCGAGGAAATTTCGAACGCCTTGCACACCTTGAGTTTTATCGTAAATCGTCAGCTTTTTATTTTCCCAACTGGCGATTGAAGCGTGCGGTTCCATCGCGTTGTGATGCTCGATTGGAATCGTATATTCAGCTTCAATTTTCGCGTCGGATTTGGCAAATGCCTCAGTCGGATTTCCGCGAGCCGGTCGAGTTCGCCCGAAGGCTTTATCCAAAACCTTGCTCAAATCGGTCGAAGGCGTTTGTTTATCGTAAGTTACCTTAACCAGCGACGCGGCAAAACGTGCTTGCTCAATCGTTTCGGCAACGACAACGGCAATCGGCTGACCACTAAACAAAATCGTGCCTGAACGCAACGGCGTAAATGGCGTTGATTTTTCGCCGAAATCCTCATCAGTTTCAAAACCTTTAAGGTCTTTCGGAGAGTTCAAATGCGTAAAAATCTTGACCACGCCAAGTTGCTTTTCGGCTTCGGCGGTATCAATCGAAGTGATTTTGCCTTTCGCAATCGTGCTTTGGACAAAAAATCCATAAGCCAAATTCGCAAACTTAAACTCGGCGATATATTTTGCTTTACCTGTAACTTTTGCGATGCCGTCAACCCGATTTGGGGCGTTTTTAATGTCGTCTGTCATATTGTTTCCAGTCTAAATCGCGTAGCGATAATTTGAGTTTAGCCGTGGGTTTCAACCCACGGAATCTATAAACAAAGCCTTTCGTTACGTCAGTAACGATTGAAAATAAACAATTTAACTAAATTGTCGCTGACGCGACAGAATTTCGATTTCAATATTCCGTGGGTTGAAACCCACGACTAAATTCATTAAGTCGCTATGCGACAAAAAACATTTGTATAAACAAACAGGTATATATCTAACTTCCGTTCGCATTCATCAACGCCCGCACGATTGCCCGTTTTGCCAACGTTATTTTGTAAGCGTTTTCTTTCAAAGGTTTAGCGTCTTTCAGGGCAATTTCGGCGGCTTTTTTGAAATTTTCTTCGGTTGCAATTAGTCCGCCCGACAAAAACTTTTCTGCTTCAACGCAACGCCAAGGTTTATGTGCAACTCCGCCGAGTGCGATTCGCGTGTTCATCATTGATGGACCTTTCCATTCCCAAACGACCGCGACAGAAATTATCGCAAAGGCATAACTCGTGCGTTCTCTATTTTTTAGGTAGTGATGTTTTTCTGAAAGATTTAGTTTTGGCAGTTCGATTGAAACAATTAGTTCGCCGGATTTTAGATTATTATCTCGAGTCGCGTCTTTTTCAGGCAAACGGTGATAATCGGTGAAATTTATTGTCCGAATTTTGCCGTCAACGCCGAGAATGTTTACTTTCGGATTTAGTGCAGTCAAAGCAACCGACATATCAGACGGATTTGTCGCGACACAACTTTCCGACCAACCCAAAATTGCGTGATTTTTGTTCAAACCTTCAATTGCACCGCAACCCGAATTTGCCTCGCGTTTGTTGCACGGCATCGCCACATCATAAAAATATGCACACCGAGTTCGCTGGTTCATATTTCCGCCGACCGTTGCCATATTGCGAATTTGGGCAGACGCACCAGCGAGAATCGCTTGCGACAAAAGCGGATAATTTTTGCGGATTAACGGATGATTTGAAACGTCAGTGTTTTTCGCCAACGCTCCGATTGTTACACCTCCGGATTTATTCGATTGAATCGTCGAAAGCGGAAGTCGTGATATATCAACAAGTTGCGACGGTTGTGAAATTCCTTCTTTCATCAAATCAACTAGATTTGTTCCGCCCGCGATGAATGTTCCGTCAGTTTTAATCACTTTGATTGCTTCGGTTTGATTAGTCGCTTTCGTAAAATTGAATGGTTTCATATTTTTTAAGAAATTAGACGCGGAAAAACGCTGATCAAGCTGATATTCGCTGATTTGTAAAAAACTTTGTTGGATTTATCTGCGTAAATCCGTCAAATCAGCGTTTTTCCGCGTCTAAATTTATTTGCTTTGAACTTCCTTTATCGCCGCAACGATATTTGAATAAGCTCCGCAACGACAGATGTTTCCCGACATTCGTTCGCGGATTTCGTCATCGGATAATTTCATGCCCGCGGCTTTAATAGGTAAGTTTTCGGTAACAAAACTTGCTTCGCCGTTTTTGGCTTCTTGCATCAATGCAACCGCCGAACAGATTTGTCCTGGCGTGCAATAACCGCATTGCAGAGCATCGTAATCGAGAAATGCTTGTTGCATTGGATGAAGCGTTTCGCCTGTTGCCAAACCTTCGATGGTCGTAATTTTTTTGTCGTAGCACATTGCGGCAAGCGTTAAGCAAGACAAAACTCGTCTGCCGTCAACAATTACCGTGCAGGCTCCGCATTGTCCGTGATCGCAACTTTTTTTCGTGCCGGTCATATCAAGCCGCTCACGCAAAGCATCGAGCAAAGTTGTCCGCGAATCAATCGGCAATTCTTTGACCGCACCGTTAATGTTGAGCTTTACGATCATTGCGTCTGCCGGAACATTCGCAACATATTCGGGAACTTCAGCCAAAACTTCGCTTCCGTCAAAAAAAGTAAACGCCGCAGTTGCAACGCCGACAGTCGAAACTTTCTTCAGGAAATCACGCCGTGATTCGTCTAAAAGTTCGTTGTTTGGAAAAGTATTTTCGTCCATAATTTTATTTGTTCTAAATTTAGCACATTGATCTTCCGAATTGAAAAAAAAAAAAAAATATATTTAGATTTTAAGATTATTTTTTGGTAAATTTAAAAAAATAAAAAACGCCGGAAATCTCAGATTCCGGCGTTTTTATTTGAGTTTGTATTACTTTATTACAAGGTTGGAGAATCGTAAGTTGTTTTTGAGTTTTTATAAGCTATTGGTGATGAAAACGCTTGAATCAAAAATTCATTGGTATCGACAACGTCCATTGGTTTTGCAAAATGATAGCCTTGGGCAGATTCGCAACCAAGTTCACGCAAACGTGAAAGTTGATTTTCAGTTTCAACACCTTCAGCGATAACTTTCATTCCAATATTTTTGGCAAGCATGACGATTATGTCAACAATTTCAAAATTAGTCTCGTTTTCGTGCATTAAACTGACAAATGAACGGTCAATTTTGAGAGTTGTTATTGGCAATTGAGTAAGACAACTCAAGTTAGAGTAACCAGTTCCAAAATCATCTATATAAATCTCAATCCCAAGCGAGCAAAGTTCGTAGAGCATTTCAACGGCTTTCTCTTTGTGTTCGAGAAAAACAGATTCAGTAATTTCGAGTTTTAAAAGATTTGCACTAAACCCAGTTTTCACTAAGGTTTGGCGAATTACATCAACAAGATTTGACTGCGAAAATTGCCTGCAAGAAAGGTTGACGCTAATTGAAATCGGTTCACGATTTGCGAACATTTGATGCCAAATTTTTCCTTGATTACAGGCATTAAACAATACATATTCGCCGAGTGTATGAATTAGACCAATTTCTTCAGCGAGTGGAATAAATTTTTCTGTTGAAACAAATCCGTGTTTTGGATGATTCCAGCGGGCAAGTGCTTCAAAGCCTTCAAGTTCGTCAGTTTGAAGTGAAAAAATTGGTTGATAATACACTTCAATTTCATTTTTTTCAATCGCTTTTCGAAGGTCGTTTTCGAGTTCGTGAGTTCGTTTTATTGCCTCGTGCATCTGCGGATCAAAAACTTCGTGCCGCGATTTTCCGCCGCGTTTAGCTTGATACATAGCAATATCGGCATCACGCATGACATCATCAGGCGACAAATGCTTCTCTGAAACGTGTAAAATTCCAATACTTGCTGAACTATAAATTTCGTGTCCATCAAGATTAAAAGGAATTGTAAATTGTTTTTTAATTCTTTCGGCAATACGAACAACTTCGCCCGGATTATAATTTCCTTCGACCAAAATTGTAAATTCATCACCGCCAAGTCTGGCAACTAAATCGCTTGGTCTGAGACATTCTTTTAATCTTCCGGCGATGCCGACCAACAACATATCGCCGATTAAATGTCCTAAACTGTCGTTGACGATTTTAAAACGGTCGAGATCAATAAATAGAACACAAATACGATATGCCTGATTTTCAGTTTTGACGGAAAGAGCATCCGAGAGTTTTGACATAAAAAGTTCGCGGTTTGGCAAAGCGGTCAAAACATCGTGTGTGGCTTTATATTGGAGCGAGGCTTCGGCTTTTTTTCGATTAGTAATATCTTGCATCTGAAAAATCAGATTCGGTGAAGTTTGTTTAGAATCACTCGCGAGTGAACCGCTCCAAAAAACCCAAACAGTTCGTCCTTCTTTGTGAATATAACGTTGTTCGAGTTGGCAGGTTAGCGTTTTTTCTGAAATAATTTGATGAAATTTGATTAAAGAATCGCCTAAATCATCTTTGTGTAAAAAAGTTTGAAAGTCATTTTCGAGAAATTCTTCTTCGGTATATCCCAAAATTTCAATCAGTGCGTTATTAACTTTTAGCCATTTTCCGTCTGAGCCAACAATTGCAATTCCAATTGGTGCATAGGTAAAAGCACTTCTAAATCTTTCTTCTGAAATACTTAAAGCAACAGACTGTTTTTCTAAAATCTCAGCATAATCTTTTGATTGTTCCGCCTGTGCAAAAGACATTTCAACGGTTTTCATATACATCCGATAGGTAAAATATACAATGACCATTATCGGAATAGTGGCAAATAAAACGCTAAACCCAATTTTATGTATCAAAACTGTGAGAATTCCTGCACCAATTGCACCAACAAAATATGAGACAGATGTCCATAAATAATAGGTTTTCCAGGTTTCCCAAATAGACTCTTCGCTTTTTAATGAGCTATAAAGTGCTGCCAACCCAGAGTTTATAATAAATTGAGTGATTGCCATTGCAGAAAGTTCTAATATGAAATTTCCGACATAATCAGGATGAAGCTCACCGCTTAGCCCATAACTTAAAAGATTGACAACAATTACCACAAAAGTTGTAGAAATTGCCATTTGACTCGCATTAAAAGCAACCGTGATTTTTTTGTTGCAGAATCTCCATGAAGAACAAAACGCTTCAATTCCGGCTAAAATAATTGCGGGCGGTCCGCCATAAATTAAAAATGCAAGGAAAATAAAAACATCAGAAACTGCAACTTGTGATTTTAAACGAGGAATTTTAACAGTTATTTGTGAGCCCAGAGCGATTGTGAAAATTGCTAAGAAAACAAAGTGTATATCTAAAACAGCTAAATTTATTTGTGACAGTGCAATTGTGGAGCATATTATACCCACAATTATCACTGCAAACATATAAATTTTTGTCTGAGATTGCCTTGTCATACTGTTTAAACGATTAGAAAATAACGATTTTTTTGAGGTTTTAGCTTACATCTACTTAAAATGAGAAAAGAGAGAGTAATGAACTTTGCCATCACTCTCACTTTATTATGAACTAACACAACATATTTGTCTATTGTTTTTTATAGTTAAACAAATAAGGTTGTGCAAGAGTCGGTGTTTTTGTAACCAGCTTTAACAAAACTTCGGTGTGCATTTTTGAAAGTAACATTGCTTAAGAAGCAAATGTTAGTAACTTTTTGGAGCAACTTTACACTAAGTTTTGATAAGCAATCTGATCCAATACCTTTTCCGCGTTGTTCAGCTGCAACGTAAATTCCTTCAAGATACATAGTTTCAGCTGTTTCAGCCATAACATCTGCTTTGAAAAGTAATTTACCGTTTTCGAACACAACAAACGTTCTGCCTTGTTCGATTCTTCTTTCGCAACGTTTCAAGAAACCTTCGCGGTCTCGAACCATCGGATCTGTTCCGCTTTCAAGAAATGCAACTTCCGCTTGAGCTTCAGCAACTTGAAGAAGTTCATCTTTGGTTGCTAAGCGAAGGTTTGATTTACAATCTTTGACCAATAAAGGGAACTTGATTTCAAAAAGCAATTCTGTAAATGTATGACGAGGTTGCTTAGTGCCGCCTGCAAAATAATTCCAGAATTTGTCTGCGTCTTGTCCGCCGGACATAATTACATGTAAAGGT
The DNA here is from genome assembly GCA_031415455.1 of Acidobacteriota bacterium. Lineage (GTDB taxonomy): Bacteria > Acidobacteriota > Blastocatellia > Pyrinomonadales > Pyrinomonadaceae > JANNVK01. The sequence continues at coordinate 17,022 of JANORS010000007.1, forward strand.
GTCTCTGAAGTTTTTGCAGTGAAAGCAAAAGCTTTCAAAGCGTTATCAGTTCTAGCTTCTACAAGAGTTGTATGTCCGATTAAAGCAATTCCTTCAAGCGAACCTTGTTCGTTTCTGTAGCTAAAGAATTTTCCTCGGTTTAATGGATTTTCGATTCCATTGTCGTTGATAAAACTTGTCATTACTACTGTGTGAACCGGTCTGAGTGATAAGAACGCTAATACCTCTGCCGTGTTTTCCTTTTTCAATTCGCTACATTTTGAAAGAGTTGGTGCGATTGTCAGAAAAACGTGATTCTGGGAATGTTGGTGTTTCGTAATGTGTTTTGCTGTGTGTAACATTTGTTTTTCTCTCCTTTTTTTTAAGTATTTTTCCTTTTTATTTATTCGAGAATAACTAACGCATCGATGGTGTATCATCACCAAGCAATACGCTGTCACCAATCAAAACACCATCGCCGATTAGAACACCATCGCCGATCAAAACACCATCACCAATTAAAACGCCATCGCCGATCAAAACTCCGTCGCCGATTAAAACGCCATCACCAATCAACACACCGGATGGAACAAAAACACTGCCTGTTCCTAAAGCACCGCCATTGCTGGTCATTACATTAGGATTTATAGTAAGTCCGGTTGTGTAATGAGTTGTTGTATTTAAGCTGAAAACATTATTTGCATTAACTTCGCCGTCACCAAAACTGTTTGACCATTTGTAAGCAGTTTGGAACTGACTAGCCAAATTTGATCCTGTAATATAAGTTCTATGACCAAGAATCAATTGTGACCAAGCAAATGTTGAACCGTTTAGAGTAGAAGAAGCTGTTGGTGCAACTCCACCAGTCGGAAATAAAGAACTTCCTTTTTCAACAGTTTGGAAATCAACATCACTTTTTATTGATTTCGCCATTCTAACAGCACCTTCAAGATTCAATTGTCCTGCACCTTGCTCAAACATATTGGCACCTGGAACCGATTGTGCGGTATATTGCAAAATCATTTTAATCATTCCGGGTGTTAATTTTGGATTGACTTGCAAGAGCAAAGCTGCGGCACCGGCAACAACCGGAGCAGACATTGAAGTTCCACTTTGATACATCATTCCTTCAGTCACACCGCCGAGATTAATATCTGAAGGAGCTAAAGAAGGAGTATTTGTCACCAATAAAGGGGTAAGTGATTTATAAGAAACTAAACGATTTCCCGGTGCAACAAGATCAGGTTTAATTAGATTGTCATAAACCTTTGTTGTGCCGGAAGTATAAAAACTTCTGGTTGGTCCACGCGAACTATATGAAGTAATAATATCATCACCTCTTTGTGCAGTTCCGATTGTGTTTGTTGCACCAACTGTAATTACATAAGGACTGTTGCCAGGTGAATGAATTTTCCCGTAAGATTTTGTTCCATCAAGATTTTTTCCTAAATTACCGGCAGCGGCGACAACAACTATTCCGGCAGCAGCTAATTCTTTAACCTTTAAACAAACCGGATCATTGGTGTAAGTATCATAAGCGGTTGTTCCAAGACTTAAATTTACAACACGAATGTTATGAGTTGTTTTGTTAGCCAAAATCCAGTTAAGTCCGTTTAATAACCAAGATGTTTGCCCGATACCTACATCGCTCAAAACCTTGACACTAATAATATTTGAATTGTTAGCAACTCCGCGATATGCTCCGGTATTGTAGCCAGAGTTACCAACTGCAAGTCCGGCAACGTGAGTTCCGTGTCCGTAATTGTCAGTAGTAGCTGTTGTTACTGTTGTTGTAAAGTTTACATTTGCGACAATTCTTGATGTGCCGGCTGCATTTTTAAAACCATTATGAGCTGCGTAAATTCCTGAATCTACAACTGCAACTCCAATTCCTGTGCCATCGAGCGTATAAGCCGCACGACCGGTAACTGCCGCTTGCGAACGTGTTAAAGTTGCACCACTTGTTTCTTCAACGTGTCCAGTTGTTTGCGTTGCTCTATCAGGCGAAAGATAATTGAACAATCCACTATTTGATAAAGTTTCAACTGCTGACAATGGAAGATTTGCAACAAACGTGTCGTCATTTCCAATTTGCTTGACAGATTTTACTTGGTTTTCCGAAAGAAAAGAACGCAACATTGGATTGTCAGCATTTTTTGCTTGCAAAATTACATCAATGCGTTTGTTTCCGCTCGGATCTTGACTCATCATTTCGCGTAAATCTGGTGAAACTGAATCGCCTCGAAATCCTTCATTTTTTGCATTTCTGAGCATTTCTTTTTCAGATAACTTATTTGTATCGCCTATCATAATAGGATGAAAAAGAACAGAAACGTCTAAATTGTTATTAATCTCTTTATCAAAAGCATTTTGCGAACTTCCGCCAATTACTTTTAATTTTTGATTCGAAATAGCTTTAATTAGTGCCGGATAATTTTCCGTTGCACCAACTAAATTAGATATTTTATCAACAAATAGAATAACTTCGCCGTTTGTTGCTAAGACATCTGAAATTACACCATCAAGTCTTTCAGAAACTACGTCTGAAATAACTCCGGCTCGATTTGTTGTTTGAAACAACTTGTTAATGTTCAGCTGAAGAACTTTTTTATTCTTTAAGTCAGCAGGAACATTTCCAGTAGCAATTCTCAATGCTAATTTTTCAACAACTAGCTCTTGATTTTCATTGGTTTCATCGAGCAACAGTGGTTGTTGTAATTCTTTCGATGAGAGGTTTTTAATAAGGCTATCAACTTCAACATTATAATTTAATGTTGATTTGATTCTACCTTCACGAGCAAGCTGCGTTAAATCTACAAAATATTGTGACAAAGTCGAGGTGTTTCTGTTCGGTGACTTTGTTTGTGCATTCGCTGGCACAAATATAATGTTTATTAAGCAAATCGCTAACAAAATTAATAAAGAAATGGGCTTTTTCATATTCAAACCTTTTTACAAAAAATGGTATTCCAGAGAAGTATCTCCGCAATCCATTTAGCAATGTCTATGCCAAAGGCTTAAATGTTGATATTAAAGAGTTTAGGTTATAAATGGGTATTGGCATCGGTCAATATGAAAGATTGACACAATCAATTTGACCGATTTAAATTTTATTTTACATAAAACCAAAAAAATCCATTGAAAATATAGTTATCACTTTGTTAAACTAAATTTAACGCATATATTTGCGGTCCTACCAATCCTTAAATTCCACAAAAATACGTCAAAAAAATGACAACAATATCTCAGATGAACAAAAAATACTTAAATCACAAAAGCGATTTCAACTTTTCAATCGTTTCAATTGTTTTAGCAATGTTTGCTATTACTTCGGGTTCACTTTTGCTTTCAAGCAATATTTTTGCTGCAAACTCGAAATCTGTTTCACAAACCGTGCAAATGGATTTCGATGGTGATGGAAAATCAGATACAGCAATTTTCAGAAATGGTGATTGGTTTGTTAATCAAAGTGTTGATGGTTTCAAAGCACAAACCTTTGGATTATCAACTGACACACCTGTTCCGGCAGACTTTGATGGCGATCAAAAAACCGATATGGCAATTTGGAGACCTACCGATGTTGAAGGCGAACCTGATTTTTTTGTATTAAAAAGTTCAGATAACACTTTAACGGGAGTTGCTTGGGGAAATGTTGGTGATATTCCCGTCTGCGACGATTTTGATAACGATGGTTTGGTTGATTATGCAGTTTATCGACCGGGAACTGATGGTGATTTTTTTATTCTTTATCAAGAAAACATCTCAAGTACACCAACAGTTAAACATTTTCGCTTCGGAGTTCTAGGTGATAAACCTGTTGTTGCTGATTATAGCGGCGATGGCAAAGCAGATTTTGCTGTTTTTCGCCCAAGTAATTCAACTTGGTATATTAATTACTCAACTCAAGGACCTGATGACTTCAAATACTACACTTTTGGACTTCCAACAGATAAATTAGTTCCGGCTGATTATGATGGTGACGGTGAAGCTGATCTCGCTGTTTTTCGTGAAAGTGACCAAACTTGGTATATCAGACAAAGTTCGGTCGGTATAATGAGAAGACAAAAATGGGGACTTGCAACAGATAAATTAGTTCCGGCTGATTATGATGGCGATAGTGTTGCAGATATTGCAGTTTATCGTGATGGACATTGGTATATACTACAAAGTTCAAACAATTTGGCTGATAACTCAAAGAACTTCGGTAATTCAACTGATGTTCCATTGCCTTCATTATCAGTCCGTTAAAATCAGAACACGGAGCGATAGCGACTTGGTGTCTAAGATAAATACAAAAAAGTCGAGTAGTTTGTTCTACTCGACTTTTTTTATTAAATTTAACCTAGCCTTAAACGCCGAGAATTTTTACCAATTCTTCAACAGCCGCGGCTGATTTTTGCAAAGCCGCACGTTCTTCAGTAGTCAAACTGATTTCAATGATTTGCTCAACGCCGTTCTTCCCGAGTTTACAAGGAACACCAACAAACAAATTATTTATTCCATATTCGCCTTCAAGCATTACGCAACATGGAAGAATTTTTTTCTTATCTTTCAAAATTGCCTCAGCCATTTCGACCGCTGCAAGACTTGGAGCATAAAAAGCTGAACCGGTTTTCAAAAGCCCGACAATTTCCGCACCACCATTTGCTGTTCGTTTACAAATTTCGTCAATTTTCTCTTTTGAAAGCAATTCTGTTATCGGAATTCCGGCAACAGTCGAATATCTCGGAAGTGGAACCATAGTATCGCCGTGTCCGCCAAGAACAAAACAAGTAACATTTTCAACAGAAACATTTAATTCTTCTGCGACAAAACAACGCATCCGAGCCGAATCTAAAACTCCAGCCATTCCAAGAACTCGATTTTTAGGGAAACCTGATTTTCTAAATGCCACTTGTGTCATTGCGTCAAGCGGATTTGAAACAATAATAATAAAAGAATTTGGCGAATATTTTGCAACTTGTTCAGTTACTGCACTAACAATATCCGAATTAGTTTTTAATAAATCATCGCGGCTCATTCCCGGTTTTCGCGGAATTCCGGCGGTGATAATAACAATGTCAGAGTCTTTAGTTTCTTCGTAACCATTTGTCCCGACAAGTTTTACGTCAAAGCCATCAATAGGTGCAGCTTGAGCTAAATCGAGCGATTTTCCTTGTGGCATTCCTTCAGTTATATCAACCAAAACAACATTGGCTAATTCCTTGCTGGCAATCCAATGTGCGGCGGTTGCACCAACGTTTCCAGCTCCAACAACAGTAATTTTATTGCGTTTGATCATTTTTAATCCTTTTTCAATTTGGGTGTTTAATAAAACGTAATTTTCGCATAGTTGACGGCAAACGGCAAAACTAGCAGAAATCTTTAATGTGTGATTTAAAAAGAAAAGATAAACATTACTATGAACTAGTTGGAAGTTCTGAAAGAAAAAGCCTGATACGCTCTCCCCTTCGTATCAGGCTTCTTCAGATGGTCAAATGATATTGACCAATTTTAAAAATCTTTCACCGGTAAAACTAACTTTTCTGTAATTTTAATCACCAGTTTTGAATTGGCTTTCAATGTTGCTTCATCACCTTTTCTCAGAAAAACAGAACTAATTCCAATTCCGGCACCGAGCAATCCGCCAATTACCGATTTGTTTCCGCCGCTCGCAATGCCGATTGCTGTTCCGACACCAATTCCGCCACCGATTAACGCAACGTTGCCAACTGTTGCAGATTTTCCCTTTAATAATTCGGACTTTCCGGCTAAATCAACTAATTCGCCTTTCATTTCTCTCGAACTTCCATCAAGAAACTTAATTTTATCGAAAGTTAATTCTAGTATTCCGGGTTTTCCACCTCGAGCTGACTTTTCGACTTTTGATATTCTTCCTTGAATAACAGTCTTTGCCGGCAAAAGTTCAACTCCGTTGACGACAATTGCTTCTGTTAATGCAGTTAAAAATGTGTCGTTGACAGCAGAATTTTTCGAACTAATTTCTGATTCAATCTGAACTGAAATAATCGTTCCAACAGAAATTTCATTTGAATTATTTGGATTTTCAAAAAGCTGTTTATTAGTTTGGGTTGCTTGAGTAAATCCAAAGTTACTCAAAATCAAAATCAAAAATAAAGTAAAGAATTTAGTTTTCATAATAAATTTTCTCATTTTGTCATTGCAAAAAACTTATATGAAGCACCTGCAAAACAAAATAGCAAAGACTATGCCACGTAACAATTTGGCTGATAATACCTGTTTTTATTGAAAAAGAGAAGGGAAATCGGTTAACGCAAGTTTCGAGTTGGTGTATGAAAGCTACGTTATGGTGTATTTATTGAAAAAATCCAAATCACAAAAAAAAAACGCAACCTCTAAAGATTGCGTTTTTTTTAGCAAATAAACTTACCTTAGTTTAGCGAGCATCGAAGGTAGCAACTGCAAAGTCACCTCCAACTCCCCAGGATGTTCCGAGAACAGTATTATTAAAACTGTTCAAAACCCAGAAAACACTTGGAGTTCCAGCTGATGCACCAGCACGATATACAGAAATATCTGTAACGGCATCACCATCGTAATCGCCTTGTGTTGGAACATCAGATGAAATCCCGAAAGGTTGAGTTTTAGTTACGCTATTAGAACTTTGAAGAATCCACCAAACCATCTGCGAAGTTGCTGCTGCACCAGTTCTTGCTATCGCGAAATCATACTTTCCATCTCCATCATAATCTCCGGGAACTACATAATCGGTCTGAAAGTTGCCCCATTGTTGATAAGTGAACACACCATCAGAACTTCTTTGAACTATATATGTGTTGTTTGGTGCTATTCCGCCAAAGCGATAAACTGCTGCATCGAATTTACCATCACCATCATAATCTCCTGGCACTGGTACATCACCGCTTGTTGTGCCAGATCCTGATATGCCAAAGTAAATAATCTTAACTGTGTTTGTTGCACTTTGCCGAATATACCAAACAGCTTGTGCTAATGTTGTTGCTCCTTTTCGGAAGACAGCAACATCGGTAATCCCGTCTCCATCGTAATCGCGTGCAACATTGAGATCGCCGTTTACTCCCCAAGCAAAGTATTGCAGAGTATTATTTGAACTTCTGAAAATAAAATATTCGCTTTGTGCACCAGCTGTAGCTCCGGCTCTGAAAAATGCTAAGTCGTCTTTACCGTCACCATCATAATCACCGGGAGTTGGAAAATCTGTATTTGCATTTCCAAAACCAGGATATTGAGCTCCGACTGTACTATTAAAATTCAGGAAAGTAATGGGCGAAACTCCCGGTGGAGCAACGGTTGGAAACCGTAATACACTATAATCTTGTCTTCCGTCACCATCGAAATCTACCGGACGTTTGATTCCTAACTGACCACGAATCTCACCACCAGGGAAATTTGTTGAGTGCAGATTTACATAGCCCTGATGAGCACGTAATTGAGCAAGTTGGGTTGGAGTGATGACGCCTGTTCCATTAATAGTGCCAGACGTTCCTCCTACTGCTCCGAGGTTCACTGCAACACCGGCATTTAGTCCAATAGCAGCAGGTGCGTGAATGTGCGATGCAGTTTGGTTACTCGATATACCATTAAAAACTACTGTGAACGAAAATGTTCCCGCAGCTTCATTGACAAAGACTCTAGCAAAGCCTTTTCCTGTTGAAGCATTTGTAGGAACTTCTTGAGCACTATTCAAGTATGCATAGAATGTTTCAGCTCTCAAAGAGCCTATGAATATAAACATTGAAATTAAGGTGACACATAAGACAGAAAATTTTCGATTCATTTTTTCTCCAGTTAAATTGAAAACTTCACGATTTAAATCGCGAATTTGAAAAGAACTTGTTAGTTCTCATTGATAAAGTTAATAATTTGATATTACTGTTGATTCTTAGGTAGTGTCAATAATTGAAGTGGCAAGAAAATAAACTTATTGGAAATTATTCACCTATAACAACGTAAACTGTGGAAAAAAGAAAGAGGCATCTTTTTCAGATACCTCTTTAACTAATTTAAATGGTGCTCGGGGCGGGAATCGAACCCGCACACTCCGAAGAATACAGGATTTTAAGTCCTGTGCGTCTACCTATTCCGCCACCCGAGCACTTTGAAGAAGATACACGAATTCTGACACAATTTCAACGAGAGAAACAGAACTTTTTTTTGGTTCGTTATTATGTCTATGCTACAATTCGAATATTGGCAGAAAGGAAAAAAATGGAACAATACAGTTGGGTATTTTGGAGCATTCTTGGTGTTTTGTTTATTATAGCTGAGATTTTTACGCTTGGCTTCGTGCTTTTTTGGTTTGGTATTGCAGCATTTGCGGCGTTATTTGTTAGTCTTTTCGGGTTTGGGTTTCTGACTCAATTTCTTGTTTTTACAGGTGTTTCTATAATTTGCACGTTGCTTTCAAGAAAAATTTTCGCTTCAAAATATAATCTTACAACAGATATTAGAACAGGAATTGATTCGTTGCCGGGACAAATTGGAACAGTTACAATTTCCGGGAAAGGAACATTAGGCGAAGGTGCAGTTAAAGTTTATGGTTCTGTTTGGACTGCTTTTCCTGAAGATGGCGAAATGCTTGTAAAAGGTGACAAGGTTGAAGTTACACGAATTGCTGGTTCATCAATTTATGTTAGAAAATACAAAGAACTACCTGAATGGAGAGATTCAGAATAGTTCATTTGAATTGAATGTTTATTTTTTAAAGAATTTCCGCAGTGTCTTCTTGATCGCTTGTATCGTGAATATTTCCAAAATTTAACTGATGAATCGTTACTTGTTCTTCGGTTGCGTTTGGCAAATTATCGCCGATAAGTTTTGCTAAAATAACAGTTATATTATCTTCACCGCCATTTTCGTTAGCATCTCTCACTAAATGTGCTGCGGCTTGTCCAAGATTGTCGATGTTTTGCATCACAATTGCCAGCATTTCGTTGCTTTTTAATTTGTTAGATAAACCATCTGTACAAATCAACAAAATATCGTTTTGATTAGGAAATATTCTTGCAGGAACTGGATAAACCTCGTTCTGAGCTCCGAGAGCTTGAAGAATCACATTTTTTAATGGATGAGTTTCCGCGTCAGCTGCTTGTATTTGTTGTGCGTCAATCAGTTGTTGAACAAGCGATTGGTCTTTGGTTAATTGCGTAATTTGAGAATTTCTAATCAAATAAGCTCTGCTGTCGCCAACTTGAACTAAATCTATTGATTCAGGAGTTATTGTTGCACCAGTAAAAGTTGCTCCCATTCCGCTAAATTTCGGATCCGAACGACCTTGGCGGTGAATCAAATGATTAGAATATACGGTTGATTCAAATAACTTTTCAACCAAACTGTTGCCAAAAACATCAGGAGAAATTGTTGAGTCAGGATCAGTATCAAGTAATCGTTTGCTGACGGTTTCGACAGCCATTTGACTTGCAACTTCACCGGCTAAGGCACCGCCCATTCCGTCAGATACAGCTAAAACTGCACCGTTAGCATTAATCTCAAATCGCTGAGTTTCAACGATAAATTCGCTCGGCTCTTGAGAACTGGTCCAAGTATTAAGTCGTGCAAGGTCAAGCAACAAATAATTGTCCTCGTTTCCTTGGCGAACTCTTCCAACGTGCGATGTGGCAAAAACTTCAACAATGAACATAATAAAAGTGGTAAATAAAACGATAAAGCGTTTTAAAAGTTTGCTAATTAAGTGCTTGCTCCAAATCTGCAATAATATCTTCAATATCCTCGATTCCTACTGAAATTCTTACTAAACCATCAGTAATTCCAAGTTCGTTTCGTTTTTCAATTGGCACTGAAGCGTGTGTCATGCTTGCCGGATGTGAAATTAAACTTTCAACTCCGCCTAAACTTTCACCAAGTGTGCATAACTTGACGCTTTCTAAAACTTTTTTTGCATTTGCCAGCGAACCTGTTTCAAAAGCGACCATTCCGCCAAATCCTTTTTGTTGCTTTTTCGCAATTTCGTGTTGCGGATGTGAAACTAAGCCAGGATAGTAAACTTTTTCAACTTTCGGATGCTCAGCGAGAAAGTTAGCGACTATTCGCCCATTTTTGTCGTGTGCTTCCATTCTTACAGCTAACGTTTTTGTTCCACGCAAAACTAAAAAAGAATCAAATGGCGACAAAATTGCACCGACCGCATTTTGAATAAATTTTATCCATTCCGCATCTTTCTCATCGTTCAAAGCAACAAACCCGCCAACAGAATCAGAATGTCCGTTCAGATATTTTGTTGTTGAGTGAACAACAATATCAACGCCAAAATCAAGCGGACGTTGTAAATATGGCGACATAAAAGTATTGTCGCAAACAACTTTTGCTCCATGAGCATGCGAAATTTTAGAAACAGCTTCTAAATCAGTAACGCTCATTACCGGATTAGTTGGTGTTTCAACAAAAACCATTTTTGTATTTGGTTTAAAAGCACCTTCCAGATTAGAAGCGTCCGTTGTATCAACTAAATCAAACTCAACACCATAATTTGACAATACTTTGCTGAATAAACGAAATGTTCCGCCATAAGTGTTGTCACCTAAAATAACATGTTCGCCAGCTTTAACGAGTTTCAAAACTGTGTCGGTCGCAGCCATTCCAGAGGCAAAAGCGTATCCATATTTTGCACCTTCAAGTGCAGCAATATTAGTTTCTAAAGCCGAGCGAGTCGGATTTTGCGTTCTCGCATATTCAAACCCTTTGTGTTTGCCCAAAGAATCTTGAGCATAAGTTGAGGTTTGATAAATTGGCACAGAAACCGCACCAGTCGTCGGATCAGGTTCATTACCTGCGTGAATAGCAATAGTTGAAAATCCCATAAAACTTCACAAGTCTAAACGTAAAACGTATTTATTTCAAATTTCAGATTCATTCTGAAATGTTTAATTGCCGAATTCCTTCATATAAAACAATGCTCACCGAATTTGCGAGATTCAAACTTCTCACATTTGCGTTTTCCATCGGAATCGTTAAACAAAATTCAGCATTTTTTTCGAGTAAATCTTCCGGTAAACCACGAGTTTCACGCCCAAAAACAAAACAATCACCATCTTCAAATTTATAATCAAAATAAACATTATCTGATTTTGTTGTGATATAAAAAAACCGCGAATTTGGCAATGCGATTTGTAAATCTGCAATATTTCGATGACGAAAAAGTCGCACATCTTCCCAATAATCTAAACCTGCACGCTTAACTGCTTTTTCATCAAGTCTAAATCCGGCAACGCCAACAATGTGTAAATTAGAAAAAGTTGCCGCACAAAGGCGAGCGATGTTTCCGGTATTTTGCGGAATTTCCGGCTCAACCAAGGCAATATTAAACATAAAAAGCACTCAACGGGGAATTTGAGCGAATGATTTTAAGAATTTTGATTTGAAGGCAAAAGTTCGTAATTTCCCATTTGTCGGTTGTGCGAATCAAGCACACCCATTGCGTCAGATGTCGCGTCAAGCATTTGTTTGGTCATCGAAATAGAATCGCTTAATTGTTCAAAATCAAGTAGAGAAAACTTCTCTGGCGTGGACATTGTGACAATTTCATCATTCAAATAACCAAAAAAGTTTTCGATAGATTGAAGCTGACCTTCGACCGACTTCACACTTCTTTCAAGCTCATCAAATGAACCAATTCTTCGTTTCAAAATCTCAACATTTGTCTGCTGAATTCTCTTCGTTTTTTCGTCAGGAGCTGATTCAGCCGAACGAAATGCTTGTGCCAATTGGTTGTGAACAGACTGTCGATTAATAGATTTTAAATGCTGTTTACGTCGCCGATAAACGTCCAAAAGATCAACAAAATCTTCCCAACGTTGATTAAGGGAAGTCAAATTTGAAGGAATTTCTTTCGCACCTGTAAATTTATGATAGTTACGAAAAATTTGTTCTTTTTGATAACGCAAAAACTCCACAGCTTCGCGTTCGCGAGGACTAAAACTCTTAATCATTTTCTCGCGATTGGATTGATTTAAGGCAAAAAGTCTTTGTTTTTCTCGTGTATTTACAAGTTTTCGATATGCTGGAATCATCGGCGTAACGAACAAATAAATAAGTTCAAAAAGCAAGGCAATCGCAAGCGGAATAACGCTTTGTGTATATGCCGCAGCGACCGCAAAACCAGCTAAACCCCAAAAATTGACCGGTTCTTTGATCGCTTCTTTGTGATATTTAGTGTTGTATTTGCTGAGGTCTTCTTGATATTTCGCTAAATCTGCCATAAAACCTTTGATTTTATTTAACTAAAAACCGTTGCCTTTTTTGTTCATTAACCTTTGCTTTCGTTTAGCAAAACTTGATCTAATACATCAGAATTTTGGGCATTTTCGCCGGCATTCAATTGATTTGTATTCGTTGTTGCACTGCCAAGCAATCCCATTTTTGATTTATATTCAAGAAGTTTGTCTTGAAGCTGCATATCCATCGCTTCGCGTTCGATGTCTTGCATATGATTATCAACAGAAGTAGTTCCGAGTTGAAGTTTTGCTTCAGCAGCGGCAACACGTTGGTCAATTTTCTCACGCATTTCGTTGAACGTTGAAGCATCGTCGCCCAAATCAAAACTCGACATTGTTTGTGCGAGTTGCTCTTGCAATTTAGCTTGTTTTGCTGAGCTAATTAATTGCATTGCTTCCGCAGTTCGATTTTTGAGCTGAATAACGTAGTTGTCACGTGCTTTCAGAGCTTGTTTCGAAGCCATTCCGGCATGATCAAGCTGAGCACTTGTTTTTTCAAGATCAACTTGCGATTGTTGCAATTGACCGATATAAGCTGTGGCAATGTCATCGCGTCCCATTTTAACTGACGCTTTAATTTTAGAATCAAGGTCAACAACTTGTGTTGCGAGTCGTTCCTTGTTTTTGGCTAAAAGCCTTTCAGTCGCCATTACTTGAGCCACAGAATTGTTTAATTCCGGCACACGATCACGCATATCGCGAATGGTTTGCTGCAAAACCAATTCAGGATTTTCCATTTTGTCCATTGCCGCACCTGTTCCCGCACGAAACAAACGCTTTACTCTTGTCCACAATCCCATCTCTTTTTCTCGCTCCTCAAGATTTCAATAAAAACAGCCAGATTACTTTACGAACCTAATTTTCACAAAGTTGCAAAAACTAACATAAGTATAGCAAGAAAATCTGACTGTCTGAAACTTTAGACTGTAATATTCAACGATTATTAAAATTATTTTATCGAAAATAGCTTTTCTTTCAATTTTGTCCTTTTTTAAGAAAATTAACGAATTCGTTTTTATCGCGAGTTAAACCTGCGAAAGTAGCTTTAATTTCATCATTTCCATTGACGATTGCATAAAGTGGCAACGCGACAGTTCCAAATTTTTGCTCCTGCATTTTTTGAAAACCTTCATAAGGCTCACCTTCGCGATCAGTATATAAACGCACGAGAATAAACTTACCTAATTCATCGCTAACTTCTTTGACAGGAAACATATTTGCTTCCATCCAACGACAATTTGTGCATGTATAACCAGTAAAATCAACGAAAATTAGCTTATTTTCTTTTTTTGATTTTTCGAGAGCAGCTTTATAATCGTTGGTTATCCAAGCAGAATCGTCGCTCGGTTTTGCCTCACCTGAAGATTGTTTCATTGATAAAGAGCTTGATGTTGGTGGTGGCAAAAATGCTTCGAGTTCGCCGAGTTTCATTCCAAAAAGTCCGGCGGTCATATAAAAAGTAACGGCTATAAAAATAAGTGTGAAAGTTAAACGTCCAACTCCAATTGTATTGACCGGCGAATCATGTGAAAGTCGGAACTTTCCAAGTAGATAAAGAACGATCAAGATACAACAGCCAATCCAAATAGCTAACACAACTTCACGTGTAAAAATTCCCCAACCCAAAACAAGATCAACGTTTGAAATAAATTTTGCAGCTGCGGCGAGTTCTAAAAGTCCCATCACAACCTTGACCGAATTCATCCATTCACCAGCTTTTGGCAGAGAATTCATTAAACGTGGAGCTACTGCCAGAATAAAAAACGGCAACGCAAAAACGCTCGAAAAAGCTAACATTCCGACAATTGGGAAAATCAATTTTCCTTGCGATGCTGAAACTAAAACTGTCCCGACAAGTGGTGCTGTGCAAGTAAATGAAGTCAGAGAAAACGTTAATCCCATCAACAAAAGTGTGATAATTTTACTCGAACCTTTTTTTCTCGTTAAACCATCAAGTTTTGTCAAAACACTTGACGGAATTCCGAGATTGTATGCACCAAGTAAACTAAACGCGAAGCTGACGAAAATAATTGTTATCAAAATATTAACGTAAGGACTTGCGGCAAACCGATTTAGACCTGTTGCACCGAAGACAACTGCCAGTAAAATTCCTAAACCAGTAAACGTAAAAATAATTCCAAATGCGTAAATCGCAGCATCGCGAAGAGAGCCGAGATAAGTTTCTGCGGCGTTTTTGGTAAAATATGAAACAGTAATTGGAATCATCGGAAAAACGCACGGCGTTAAAAGCGACAACGCTCCAAAACTCATCGCTAACCAAATAAATGACCACCACGAAACGTTTTCAAGATTCTGATTTTCACTAATGATTTGCTCGGTTTTAACTTTTTCGGGAGTGGCTGCGTTAGGTAAAGTTTGATTAGAAACATTTACCTCAGCCGCTGTTTTTCCGCCAGTTATATTTATTGGAGATGAAATTTTTACAGTCTTTGGCGGCAAACAAGTCGTGTCTGTGCAAACTTGATAACGAACGCTCATATTCAAGTTTTGTTCGCCGAAAACTGCATCCTTCGAAACTAAAAATGGAACATTAAACTCAGCTTCCTTTTCAAAAGTTTCGGTGTTTATTCCAAAATTTGCGTCTAATGCAACTTTTGGTTTTGTTCCCGAAATATCTCCAGCTTGAGTAAAAACCGCATCGTCAAATGTAATTTTTGTCTGAATCGGTCCGCCCGCCGCTTGAGTTGTCGAATATAAATGCCATTCGGTGTCGATTTTTGCAACGATTTTTGCAGACGCTTTTTCGCCGGCTTTGATAGTTTTTGGAGAAACTTCAAGCGACAAAGAAACCGGATTTTGAGCAGTTACTATTGCTGAAAAACTTAGCAACATAAGCAGAACCAAAGTAACTTTATTAAAGATTGCAGATTTATTTATCATTATTTTTATAACTAAATTAATAACTGAGATTTTATAACATTATTATAGTTTTTTGTAACTCACGAACTATACGCTTCGTTTTGCTGAAATGGTTTTCAGTCCGTTTTTTAGTCCGTAACGAATAGATAAAACGCCGGATTATGTTTAGAATATTCCCACAATGACAAAAATTATTGATTTTTTTGAGATTACAGAAAAGCCGATTGAAATAAATAATGTTGCTCGCCGCATTGTTTTACCAGAATGCGGTGCAACGGTTTCGCTCGATGGATATGTGCGAAAATGGACGAAAGGCAGAGAATCCTTGTATCTCGTTTATGAAGCTTATATTCCGATGGCGATTAAAGAAATGGAGAAATTAGGAATCGCTGTTCGTGAAAAATTTGATGTTTCTTGTGTTGGAATAGTTCATCGAATCGGGCGACTTGAGATTGGTGAAACGAGCGTTGTTATTTCAGTTTCGGCACCGCATCGGAAATCTGCGTTTGCCGCGTGCGAATGGCTAATTACTGAGCTCAAACAAACTGTTCCAATCTGGAAAAAAGAATTTTACGCCGATGGCGAAGTGTGGATTCAAGAAAATAATTAACAAAAAGCCAGGAATAATCGTTGTGATTTTTCCTAGCTTTATTTATTGAAAATTAAATTTAACTAAAAAAACTTAGTCATCAAAATCGAAACTTTAGACATGGCTTTTATTTCGTTTTAAAGACTAAGTTTTAATTTATTTATTTGTGAACGCGATCTGAACCGGCGATTTTAACTAGCTTATTATAAACCCCGAGTAACAGAAATGGTGAAACCCATTGCCCAACAAAACGGCTTTTTTCTGGTTCGCCCTTAAGTTCAAAGTAGAGCGAAACGCCGATTGAGCCAAGTGCTCCCCAAAGAAAAATATCAGATGGCAATTTTGCCGTTTGTTCTTCAATTGTTCTTGCTACTATTCCTTCCGAATGTTCTTGTGCTTCCAAAGTTGGAACATTTTGTGCTTGTTCGTTAATCATAATTTATCCTTTTTACTATTTTTTCTAACTTCTTACATCTTTCTTGTCAGCCAATAAATTAAAGGCAAACAAGCAAGAATTCCGACGCAAATCAGAATTTTGTTATCTTTTTTTTCACTAACAAAAATTGGTTTTAAAGCACCGCCTTCATCTTCCCAATTCGAAATTGCTTCTTTATCGTTTATTTTTTGTTCTAAATTTTTCATAATTCATCTCGACTTTATGTTTTGCTTAAATCTTGCTGTATCAGATATTTAGCCTCTTAAGGCGTTATAAATTTTATTTAACCGCGTAAATATCTTCACGAGTAAGCGGCAAATTTTCCGTTAATCCGCGTGAAACCAAAATTTGATGAATTTCAACTGCACCTTCGCGGAAAGCTGCAGATGACGTTCGTAAGTAAAGTCGCCACATTCTGACGAATCTTTCGTTGAATTGTTTAAGAACTTGCGGCACTACTTTTTCAAATCTTTCAGACCAAATATCGAGTGTCAGACGGTAATGTGGAGCAAGGTTTTCAATGTCCCAAATGCGTAAATCACGAGCTTCTAAATGATTAAGAATTTCTGGTAAGGTTGGAATATAACCGCCCGGAAAAATATATTTCTCAACCCAATTGTTAATAGGTTCCTCTTTAACGCTTGTAATAAAGTGCAACAATGCTAATCCGCCGGGTTTCAATGATTTCTGAACTGTTTGAAAAAATTCCCCAAGATGTTCTTTCCCAACGTGTTCAATCATTCCAATGCTGATAATTTTGTCAAATTGCTTACCTTCATCAAGCAAAATGCTGTAATCAATTAGCCGGACATCAGCAATATCTTGCAATCCATTATTTTTGATAGCTAAATTTGCACCTGCAAATTGTTCTTCACTTAATGTAATTCCAGTTGTTGTAGTGCCGTAGTTTTTTGCTGCACTCATCATCAAAGAACCCCAACCACAACCAATATCAAGAAGTGTTTCGCCTTCTTTAAGTCGTAATTTTCTCAGTGAATGATCTATTTTTTGAGATTGTGCTTGTTCTAAAGTGTCTTTCGAATCACGAAAATAAGCACACGAATAAGTTAAAGAATCGTCAAGCCAGAGTCGGAAAAAATCATTTCCTAAATCGTAATGATGAGCAATGTTTTCCTTAACGGTTTTGAGCGAACGCAACTTATCAGCAATCTTCAATGTTATTCCGGCTAATCCATTTGGTTTTTGGGTTATAGACATTAAACCGCTTCTTAAAGCAAGCGAAACTAAATCTGCCAAATCGCCCTCAACATCAACTTTCCCTTCCATATAGGCTTCGCCAAAACTTGTTAACATATCATCGCTGATTAATCCAAGAATATTTTCATCATTAAATTTTACTTTAAATTGTTGCTTTCCTTGACCGTAAAAATTTTGTGAACCGTCATTGAATTCAACTGCAAACGAGCCGCCACGAACTTGGTCGAAAAGTTTGTGAATTGCATGGTATTTTAATGTTTGTTGAACTGACATAACTTCTACCTTTTTCCGCTTAATAAATTTTTTCGGCGTAAGTTCTCCAACATAGGTTAAAGAGCTTACGCCGATTTTCGTAAAAATAAGTCGATACCTTTCGCCTTGTTATATTTTCTTATTTATTATGAAATTTGATATTTTCATTGATTTACGAATTCGATTTTGCGGATACTTTTTGGTTTAAAATACCGTTTTCGCGTTCGTATTCTTTTTTTCCGGCTTCAATGCTAGTCGAAAGTTGTTCTACTTTTGTGTTGACAGCATTTTGCAAATCAGCAGGCAATTCAGAGATTGCTGTTGTCGCTGAGTTGATTTTTTGCTTTGCAGAATCATACATTTCCGTAGCTTTTGTTTTCGTTTCGCCATAAACCGTTTGGGCTGTTTCGCTTAGTTGCGAGGCAAGTTCTTCAGTTTTATCCAAACCTTTACGAGTTGCTGATGCAATATCTGTGCGAAGTTCTTGTCCGGCTTTTGGGGCAAAAAGTAAAGCAATAATTGCTCCTATTCCACCGCCAATTATAAAGAACGATAAATTAGTGCTTGTATTTGATTTTTCGTGTGACATTTTAATTACTCCTTAAATTTTTAGTAAACAATTTTCTTAGTTCGGCTAACTACTTTTCTACCTGTTTTCCAGGTGTTTTTTCCGACCCATTTAGTTCCAACCCAAACTTTTCTTGAAACCCATTTTGTTCCATTCCAAGTTTTGCGAGTGACATATTTTCCGCCTGCATAAGTTGAACGAATTACACCTTTTCTCGTGCTTTTTACAGTGCCTTGTTGCTGTGCCTGAACAGACAAATTACCATTTGAAGAAATTGCTTCACCGATAAAGGTAATTGACAACATCATCGCAACTGCAAAAAACAAATTCATTACTTTTTTCATATTTTTTCCTCTCTCAAAACTCTATTTCAAGTTTTTTATTTTTTTAAATTATTAATCGTCATTAAATTTTCCGCCGCAAATCATTCTAAAAATAGGTGAAAACCGCGGAATGCTTATTCCAAAATCTGACAACACTAAAGTTTCATATTTTGTTTCAACATTAGTGTCGTGTTGAACTGAAACTTTTTTAAATATATTTGGGTTCTTACTAGATTCCAAATATTGATTCTGCAATTTTTCGTTAGAATTATTTATAAGTGTATTTATCATGATTTTCCTTTTAAATGTTAAGCAACGATTTATAAAAGTTAATTAACTATCTTTCGCCCTTGAATAACCCGAATTAAAACTACAACTGCCGCAATAGCTAACAGAATGTGGATAAAACCACCCATTGTGTTTGAAGTCACCATTCCGAGAACCCATAAAATCGCTAAAACTATAAAAATTGTCCAAAGCATATTTTTCTCCTTTTTTATTACCTATTTTGCAGCCAATTTATTGATTTAAAACTTAAAATTTAATTTCTTAAGTAATCGTTATATTCTGACAAGTGCAAGAGACGTGCCAAAGAAATTCAAACTTCGTAAATTTTAAAAAATTTATTTTTGCTCAGTAAATTGTTAAATAATACTATTTATTGACGAAAGGTTAGGTGTGAAGAGATTTGTTTTAAGTGTAATATTTCAATACAGTTTGGATGAGAAACATTCATTAATTTAATTACTAAATTGTTTCTGTTGCTAAATTAGCAACAATTTTGACAAACTCAGTTGGATTGATCGGTTTACTAACATGTAGTTGAAAACCAGCCGATTATGCCATTTCTCGATCTTCGATTTTTGCGAAAGCCGTTAATTCGATTGCCGGAATATTGCCGCAATTTCTTTCGATAATGCCCTGATTTTTTTGTTAATTGATAACCGTCTTCATTAGGCATTCCAAAATGCTGTTGATTTCACTTCCAAATTTTGCCTTGAAAATAAATACTTAGTTTTGCTTAGTGTTTTTAAATTTCAAAATTAAATCATTCAAAAGTGCTTAATTTTAATACGTATTAAAATAGAACATTTTTATTGATTCCGAACGCTTTTTTAAGTTTAACTAATGTCTTACATTTGGAGACTTAAATGCATATTACACAACACTTTAGTAGATATTTGTATACTATGTTTTCTGTTGGCACGTTTTTTGCATTGATTCAGGTTTGAAAAGTAGAAACGTGAAAGGTTAATTAAACAAATCAGGAGAAAATAATGGCACAAACTGAAACAAAAAAAATGGAAACGGTATCAAAAGAAATTTCTAAAACTAACAGTCCGAAAAATGAAGTCGTTGAATGTTTGCAAATTCAGGTAGCAAACGCATTCGTCCTTTATACAAATTACAAACATTATCATTGGCAGACATTTGGACCACTCTTTCGAGATTTACATCATCTTTTTGACGAACTCGCGGGAGAGGTTTACGAAACGGTTGACGAACTTGCGGAAAGAGTTCGGATGATTGGACAAAATCCGGTTTCGCGGCTCGATCAATTTATTAAAACTGCAACTGTTAAAGCTGCCCAAAGTGGCGGAAACATGCAAGATATGATTAAGGAAGCACACGGCAATTTAATTTTCTTAATCAAAGAAATGCGAGCTGCAATCGAAACTGCAAGTGACCAAAAAGATCCAGGAACTGCCGATGTTTTAACTCGTTTTGTTCAAATTCACGAAAAACACGAATGGTTTCTCCGTGAATTTCTTGAAAAGAAAGATGGCTTAGTTGCTTAGTAAATTTTATTTATTTATTTGATCGTTAATTTATATAAATGTTCATAAAATCAGAATCGTTTTCGTCGAATTTGCGAAAACGATTCTTTTTTTTTGTATTAAAACAAGTCACAATTCGTAACGTTTGCAAACAAAATAAATTAAATTCAGACGATTAAAGAAATGCGGCTTAAAAACAAATTATAACTTTAAACTCATTATTCACAACAGTTAAAATCTCAATAATACTAATTATTTCTTTGGCATCGTTCTTGCAACCAATATATTTCGTAGCGTTTTAATCAAACGCCGAATAGTTAGTTAATGGAGAATTAATAAATTATGAAAAATTTTATCTTAAAAAATATTGGAACTTTAATGATTGCTTTTGCAATTTTAGGTGGAGCAACAACGACAGTTTCAGCACAAAGAGCTGAACGTGGAAATCGTGTTTCAGACAAACAAATTGAAACAACTATGTCGCGAATCGAAAATCGCACAAATACTTTTAGAAGAAGTTTCCAAAGAGCACTTGATAGAAGTTCGCTAAATGGTTCTAAAAATGAAGATCAAGCGATTGAAAACGTTCGAGACTTTGAAAACGCAACGGCAAACTTAAAAATTCGTTTCGAGAATCAAAATGAAACCTTGAATGAAGTTCAGGATGTTTTGAATAGAGCATCTTACATTGACCAATTTTTGCGACGTAATAATTTAAATTCAGCAACAAAAAGAGATTGGAATTATATTAAAACTGATTTAAACGGTTTAGCAAGATATTACAATATTTCGTGGAATTGGAATTCAATTTTAAACAATAACAATAATAGCAACTACGAAATAAATGGAACTTATAGGTTAAATATTTCGCAGAGTAGCAATGTTGAGTCAGAAATTAATCAAGCAATTCGCAATGCAAACATCAGTTCTGATCGTCAACAGAAAATTCGTGAAAATGCTTTTCGAAGACTTGAATCTCCGCAAATGTTGGCATTTGAAAGAATGAACAGCACAGTTACAATTGCGTCGAGCAATTCGCCAAAACTGACAATTGAAGCGGATGGACGAGACAATACAGAACAAATGAACAACGGTCGAACGATGAAAACTCGTGCCAGATTTTCCGGGCAACAGTTAATCATTGATTTCACCGGCGACAAAATGAACGATTATTCGCTAACATTTGAGCCGATTAAAAATACTAATCGTATGCGTGTAACACGTCGTTTATATTTAGAAGGAATAAATCGCGAAGTTTCTGTTTTTAGTGTTTATGATCGCACGTCGACAGTTGCGGAATGGAATAACGTTTATCAAAACGGAAATACCAATAGCGGCAACAATAACAACAACACTAATAATAATAATTTTTATATTCCAAACGGAACAAATTTGATTGCTGTTTTGAATAATGAAATCAGCACAAAACGTTCATCAGAAGGCGACCGTTTTACGATGACTGTTAATTCACCTTCGCAATATGACGGTGCAATTATTGAAGGGCGAGTTTCGAAACTAGAACGTTCAGGTAAAATTTCCGGACGTGCAGAAATGACTTTAGAATTTGATCAAATTCGTTTACGAAACGGACAAACTTATCGTTTTGCTGGTTTTATTCAAAGTGCAAAATCTTCAAATGGCGACAATGTTCGAATTAGCAACGAAGGCGAAATAAAAAGCGATGATAACCAAACGACAAAAACTGTCACAAGAACAGGAATTGGGGCAGTATTAGGAGCTTTAATTGGAGCAATCGCTAATGGCGGACAAGGTGCGGCAATTGGTGCAGGAATTGGTGCTGGTGCTGGTGCTGGTTCGGTTCTCATCCAAGGACGCGAAGATTTGCAACTAAATAGCGGAACGGAAGTTACAATTTCTTCTTCGACTCCGAAACAAGTTGCGAGAAATTAATTTTTATTATTCTTACCCCAACCCAATCAGAGTTTCGTTTTTCTTATTTGAAACGGAACTCTGCGTTCTGCATAAAAGGAAAAAAATGTTATCAAAAAACGACACAAAAACTGATACTGAAGTAGTTACTGAAGAACTAGAAAAGACAAATGTTGAGCGAGAAGGTTGGCAAGCTGATGAACTTGGCGAGCAATCAGCTTATCAAGATGCAACCGAATTTGCCCGACAAATTATTCGTGGCGATGAATCAAAAGGCGATCCGGATAAACGGGATATTGTTGGAAGCATTGCACTTATTGAATCAACAGACGGAATGCCACATCGAAAAACACCCGAAGAAAAAGCTGAAGAACAAGAAATAAAATAGTTACTCTGCAATAATCATTTTTTTGCTTTAACCGAGATTTAGCATTAGGAAATTTATACGCTAAGACACAAAGAACTCCAAGAATATCTTCTTAAATTCTTACTTCTTCTTGGCTTTCTTGGATACTTGGCGGTGAAATTGCTTTCTAAACTCGTCATAAATATCTATCGCGTAATCTGAGTTTAAAACTTTGATTCAGTTGGTTTACAACTATTCAATTTCATCATCTTTTTGGGGTTTGCCAAGCAAAAGTTCTTTCATAACTTCTGCACCGGGAATAAACTTTTCCCACATTTGCGGAGCATTTGTCGCCATTTCAAGCATCGAACGAAATCTTTTATCAAATTCTTCTTTTGTTTTGAGATAAGCATCGTAACTTGCAGAAAGATGATTTGTGAAAAAATCTTGCATCGATTCTTCTCGCGAACGCAAAAGTTGAAAGAGAAAAGGAGTTGGTAAAATACTTTTTTTATCTTTTTCTTCTTCCAAAATGAGCTGAATCAAAACAGCTTTTGTGACATCTTCTTTCGAGGTTGAATCTATAACTTTTATGTCCTGACCATCACGAACGAGCCTAATCAAATCGTCGTAATTTACATAGCTTTGCGTTTCAGTATTATACAAACGTCGGTTTCCATAACGTTTGATAACTAAAATACCAGTTTCATTTATTGCTTTTTTTGCTTTCGCCATAACGCTAAAAAATATCATAATTGCGTTATGCAAGTCTATTTAGTTTACGCAAAGCATTGAAAATACTTGTGATATAAAATTTTTGCGATTGCGATATAGATGTTTATTTGAATGTTGTTATTTGCTCAATAAAATCTTTAAATATAGTGTTGATTATAAATAAATTAATAAATTCTTATTTGTAAACTGTTGTAAATAAATAGATTAAAAAATATATCTCGCAAACGCGAAAAAATAGCTTGACAATCATTTTAGTTTCGTTTATTCTCATTTCATCGGTTGAGAAAAGTTCTTAACGAAATAATATAAACATAAATTTTTAGGAGACAAATTAAAATGAAAAACACAACAAAAAACGTCACAGAACAAGTAAACGAAAACATCACTAAAGTGGTTGACTTAACTCAAGATACAGCAAAAGCAACAGTAAACACTTCAATTGAAGTTGTTAAATTGGCTGAAAATTCACTTCAAGGTCTTTACAAAGTTGGATACGATATGAATGAAGCTGGCTTGTCAGTTGCAAAAGGATATTGGGATGCACTTTCAACTATCCGCAACGAATGGATTTCGCTGGCTCAACAAACTGGCGACAAAGCAGTTGAATCAATCGGTGTTTTGAGCAGCTTGGAAATTCCTTTTCAAAAAGAAGTTGTTGAATTTAGCGAAAATATTTTCACACAAGGTGGAAAAATCTTCGGAATGGCAACAGATCAAGTTAAATCAGTTGCTTCAACAGTAACTTCGCAAGTTGAAAAAGTTGCCGAAACAGTTTCAGAAACAGTTACTCCTAAAAGCAAAAAAGCGTCTTCAGGTAAATAGTTTCTTAAGGCAAATATATAAAATTGACCGTAGCCTAGTGTTGAAATATACTCTAGGCTACATTAGTTTCAGAACCGAGAGCGATAGCGAATGGGCTGTCCGTATTGAACAAAACATTTCAGAGTTTGCCAAGTCGCTATCGCTCCGTGTTCAGATTAAATATTATGCCGAGAGCTAAAAAAGAAAACACAACAACATCCGAAAAATCTGAAAGCCAAACAACTAGCAGTGCAATTCCGACCGAATGGGCAACTGCGGTTGTTAATCAAATGGTTGACGCACAAAAAATGTGGCTTGAATTAGTAACTAAACAAAATCAGCTTGTTTTTAAAACAATTTCCGAAGTTTCGGGAATGACCAATAATGCACCGACCGAAGCACTTGCCGCTTGGGCGAAACAGGGAATGGAAGGCTTTATTGAAGCTCAAAAGAAATGGTCGGAGATTGCGATGGCACAAAGTTCGCAGTTGATGACAGCAGTTCAATCAGGTGCAAATTTTGCTGATCCAGCGGTGCTTAGTGGCTTGCAAGCCTCTGCGGGACAAGGACTTGAGATAATTGTCAAGATGCGTTTGGCGTGGCTAGATTTTGCTTCGCAGCAAAATTCGCAAGTTTTAGGTGCAATGAAGAAAAGTCTAAATTTGGACGATAATTCGCCTGCAGCGATGATGGCAAATTTTGCTGAATCTTCGATGAACAGCTATATCGAAGTTCAAAAACGCTGGCTCGATATGGCTATGCAATTGCCTTTTTTGAATAACGAGAAGAAGTAGCAGTTGGCAGTGGCAGAAGGCAGTAAAACAGACAAGTTTGATGTAAAAAATACACATTTTCGGTAACGCAAAATAATACTGCTTCTGCTAACTGCGACTGCCGACTGACATTTATGGGACAAAAAACTTCAAAACGAAAATATCCTTGGACGACCGTAATTGACGGTAAAACTTTTACCTTGCGTTTGATGACGGCAAGTGATAAACCCAAAATGCTCGCATTTGCGAAAAGTTTGCCGGAAGACGATTTGCTCTTTTTGGCAATTGATATTACTCAAGAAGATGCGGTAGATAATTGGGTTGAAAACGTTGAAAAAGGTCGTCTTCATACAATTTTAGTTGAGTGCAACGGCAAATTGGTCGGACACGGTAGTTTGATTCACGAGGAACAAGTTTGGACGCGACACATTGGCGGAATGATTTTGCTGCTTTCACCTGAAACTCGCGGAAAAGGTTTGGGAAACATTTTAGCCGGCGAACTTTTCGGATATGCGGAAGAAATTGGATTGCGGAAAGTTATGGCAAGAATGGCGGCAACACAAAGAGGAGCAATCCAGGTTTTTGAGAAATTAGGCTTCAAAGCCGAAGCACTTTTGACTGATTGCGTCATCGACCGAAACCACAAAACACACGACCTGATTATTATGTCGTATGATGTTACGGGATTCAATTTATAATTGTTAATGATTAATTGTTAATGGTGAATACGAACCAAATTCACAATCAACAATTTACAATAGAAAAAGTTATGAACTATATCGAAGTTTTACCGACATTGAAAACGTTAAATCATAAAGACAAAATTCGGGTGATTCATTTTTTGGTAAATGAAGTTGCCAGAGAGGAAGAAGTATATTTCGAGGAAGGCAAGACTTACGAAATTTACTCGCCATATGAATCGTTTGAGGCAGCAGAGCAGCTTAGACAACTCCTCAAAGAAAATGAGGGCGTGAATGTCTAAGTCAAAGCGATTTCCCTACGTCTTAACAAAACAGGCTGTTTTATCCGATGATGCTTTGCCGTTTTTTCCGCTTAAACTATCAAGAGGAACTGCAACAGCAGAAGTTTTAGGTTTAGCCGATTCGGGAGCAACGATAAATGTTTTGCCATATCAAGTTGGCTTAGAACTTGGAGGCGTTTGGGAAGATCAACTTAGAATGTCTCGACTTGGCGGGAATTTAGGAAGTTACGAATCAAGAGGTTTAATTGTAATGGCACAAATTGACGACTTTGAGCCTATGAAATTAGCATTTGCGTGGACAGAAGCTAATGATATTCCCGTAATTCTTGGTCAAACAAATTTCTTTTCGTTATTTGATGTTTGCTTTATGAAGCAAGATAACGAGTTTGAACTAAAACTTAGAATATGAGTCATCCTGAACTAAATCATCGTCTATCAACACTCGACTCGGCTTTTCTTTATTTAGAAAAGCCTGAATCGCCACTTCATATCGGCGGAACGAGCATTTTTGATGGTCAAATTTCGTTTGCGGAAGTAGTTGAACATATCGGCGACAGGCTACATCTTGTTCCGCGATATTTACAAAAAGTTGTGCCTGATCCGTTTAATTTAGGTCACCCGACTTGGGAAAGTGCTGTCGATTTTGATATTTCACAACATATTTTTCACATCAAAAATAAAAAGAAAATCTCACAAAACGAATTGATGTCGTGTGTGGGAAAAGTTTTGACAGGCGTGATGGATCGTCAAAAGCCGCTGTGGGAAATCCATATCGTCAACAATATTGAAGGCGACCGCTCGGCAATGATTACGAAAATTCACCATTGTATGGTTGATGGAATTTCAGGCGTTGATTTGATGAAAATATTGTTTGATATTTCACCGAAATCCACGCCGCCGCCGCCGAAACCTGCCCCAAAAGAAGCACCAAAACCAAAGGACGCAAGCCAAGTTTTTATGGAATCTTTGCTTGGTTCAATGCAAGAAGGAATGAATCGTTTTGTCGAATTACAAACCGGCTTACTTCAATTAACACAGACATTTGCACAAAATCCGCAGATGATTGGTGCAATTCCGATTCTGGCAGAAAATCTGCCTTCTGCAACAACACCGGCACCGGTTTTACCGTTCAATAAACAATGCGGCGGCGAACGAATTCTGGCGTGGACTGAAGTTTCCTTTGCCGAAGCTCGGGCGATTCGCGGCAATTTAAATGGCAGCGTCAATGATGTTGTTTTAACGATTTTAGTGATGGCAATTTCTCGTTATACAGAAATGCACGGCGACGAAATTAAAGAAAAACTCGTTCGGTTTATGGTTCCTGTATCGCTCCGACAAAAAGAACAACGCGGTGCTTTAGGTAATCTTATTTCTATTTTACCGGTTGAAATTCCGCTCGATATAAAAAATTCTCTTGATCTGTTTAAATGCGTAAATCAAAAAACGGCAATGATGAAAGCAACGCAAATGGCTTCTGGTTTGGGAATGCTCGGAGCAGTTTTCGGAATGATGCCGGCACCGGTTCAAGCCGCGATTGGGGCAGTAATTAACACACCTTTTCCCGTTTTTAACACCGTTGCGACTAACGTTCCGGGACCGCAAGTGCCAATGTATATGAACGGAAAACGGATGATTGCACAATATCCGTTTGTCCCGATTGGTTATAATTTAGGAATGGGAACAGCGATTTTCAGTTATGACGGTAAATTATTTTTTGGCATCGGAGCAGACACTTTGGCAATGGCAGATGTCGAAAAATTCCGAGAAATTTTGGACGAATGTTATCTTGAATTACGCGAAAACGCTGGCGTTGAAGCGATTGATTCGCAAGTAATGAGTGCAAAAAAATAGATCAAGGGGAAAAAATGGAAGTTGCAATTAGTAAAACAAAAACTAAACTGGTAAAAACATCACGAAAAAAACCGGAAGTCAGTTTATCGACAGCAATCGAGAGCATTGAGGGCATATTTTTCGATAAAGATATGAAACCATTCGAGTTGCCGATTTGGATGGAATCGTTAATCGGAGTTGATTGGACGCTTTTGCACATTTCGCCGCTTTATTATGGTTGGGGCGTTCCGAAAGGTGATGGATCTCCAGTGGTTTTAGTTCCCGGATTTCTCGCGAGCGATTTTTATCTTTACGATTTATATTTTTGGCTTCAACGAATCGGATACAAACCATACCTTTCAAATATCGGTTGGAATGCGGATTGTTTGAATACCTTGGTCAATAAACTTTCAGAAACCGTAACCCAAGCACATGCGGAAACAGGAAAAAAAGTTCATTTAATCGGGCATAGTTTAGGCGGAATTTTGTCGCGTTCATCGGCAGCCCAAAACTTGGAAATAGTTGATTCAGTTATCACGTTAGGTTCACCGTTTCGCGGTGTTAAATCGCATCCGTTTTTGATAGATATGTCGGAAAAAATCCGCCGCCGAATTTTTGTTAATCACGATGAAAATCATCCTCAAAATTGCTACACAGGTTATTGTGATTGCGTTGCGGTGAAAGAAATGCAAAAAGTTTTGCCCGATACAATCAAAAAAACCGCGATTTATTCAAAAACCGACGGCGTTGTTCATTGGGAAAACTGCATCTATCGCGATGAAGACAAAAACTTTGAAGTTTCAGGAACACATTGCGGAATGGCGTTTAATTATCAGGTTTATAAGTTGATTGGCGAGCGGCTGAAAATCGAAAACTCGCTGTTTGATTAGGTGATTAAATGTTTATTTAGCAATTTGCCTTAAAATTTGCTAAGCTAGTACAAGTAATAGTTTATAAAGTAACTTTTACTTGCACTAGTATTTTGTAAATCTGATGGTTATTTCCATAGAAGGACATCACGGCACAAGTTTTGCTTCAGCAGAACTGATACAAGGAAACGACTATAGACTCTCTACAGGTGATGATGAATGGTTAGGTGATGGTGTTTATTTTTTTGTTGAAGGAATCAAATCAAATACTGCGGAGTTAGCTGAGAAATGGGCAATTGCTCAAGCTTGGGATAATAAAAGAAAAACCTACAAATATAAGCAATTTGCTGTTCTGAAATCTGTTATAATCGTTGAGGAAGACAATTTTTTGGATTTAACATCGGAAGATGGCATTGAAATTTTAGAGTATTTAGTTGACAAATATATTGATAAGATTAGATTAATTGGGAAGAAATTAGATTTTCATGATGGAATGTTGCTGAATCTAGCCCGAAATGAAAATGTTATACCGATTGAAGTTGTAAAAGGAAGTTTTTATATAAAATTTACAAAAGAAAGGATTCATCGAATAAATTTACGAACGAATAATTGCACCATCTGCACCGTATGTAATCCTGCGAAAAATATTATCTCAAAAGAAATTATAAAAACAGGAGATATTGCAATATGAAACTGACAAATGAATTAAAAAATAGAATTGACGTTTATTTTGATAATATTTCAGCAGAAGAATTATTTGAAATTTCCGTCAAGAAATACAACTTTTCCGAAATTACGTTTGAATTACAGAATGAGAGTTTTAAGACAGTAGTTGATTTTGTTAGACCAGTGACTAGAATTTCAGACTCGTATCGAGAAGTATGCGACCTCGCGTTGGCGGCATAAGTTTATGAACATTCGGTTGCGTGATTGGAAAATTATCAATATTAATTTTTCTCTTTTGAATAAAGATATCGAAGGGGATGAGGGCAAGTTTGACCTCGAAACAGGTAAAGTCTTCCCCGAAGATTACAGTAAAACTTTTGGCGTTGTTTTCAAACTCATAATCAAAGAAAAAGCAATTGATTTATTTGTTGAAGCAGTTTTTAACTTTGAATTAGACGAAAATATTACCGAAGAATTTAAGCTATCAGGTTTTGCAAATGTAAATGCTCCCGCAATTGCTTTTCCATACCTACGAGCTTTTATTTCAAACCTTACACTACAAGCCGGAATTAACCCTGTAATTTTACCTTCAATAAACTTTATTAAATTATCGGAAGAAAATAAAGAATCAAACTAAGCAAAATATTTGTGTCAAAAAGGTAATCGAATAAAAAAGGCATTAGTCGTGGTCAAAATAAATATCTTCGCGTGAGTAAGTTCCATTGTAAGTTGAAACAATTTCGGTTTCTTCAGCAAAAGCAATCATATCTGCTTCAAATTCATCATTTAAACCACCTTCAAGAGACAAATTCTTGACAGTTTTTGGTAACAAACTCCGTAAATACTCGTCAACAGAGAGACCAAACATATTTGCTTGGTTCTCTAAGATTTCTAATGTTTCTGATTTAATTTCTTGAAGTATTAGACTCATATTTTGAGATTTTAACACATTTTTCAACAAATAATCATCATCAACGATTTCTTCCATATTTCTCATGACTCGAAACCCAATCCGAACTAGAAATCGCGGAGCCAAGTGATATCTCACCAGCAAGCACAACACCCGCGACAATTTCCGCAAATTTATTAACCGTTCCGCGACCGACGCAACCGAGTATTTCCAAGCATTCGCGTTGAGTTGCCAAACCTGTTCCGCCGCCGTGAGTTGCTACAATCAGGCTCGGAATTGTAATCGAAATATACAAATCTTTTTCGGGCGTGATTTCAGAATATAATAAACCTGCCGAACTTTCAGAAACATTCGCTACATCTTGTCCTGTTGCGATAAAAATTGCAGTAATTCCGTTTGCCGAATGAGCTCCATTATTGTTTGCTCCTGACAAGATTGAACCGATGTTTGCAACCCCAGCGTGATATGTCAAAGATTCCGGCTCAACTCGCATATGTTCGATTAAAACGTTTCGCGGAATTGTGCATTCTGCTGTGACACGTTTGCCGCGAGTTCGCATAATGTTTACCTGCGAGGCTTTTTTGTCGGTCGCAAAATTTGATTCGAGATAAAAATGTTTGATGCCTTCGTAGTTGTCGATTATCCAACTACAAGCAGCAAAAGTCGCACGTCCTACCATATTTTGCCCAGCCGCATCGCCGGTCGAATAATTAAACCTAACGTAAACGAACTTATTTGACGTGTAAGAATCGAGGTCTTTTAACTTTGCAATACTCGAAGTCTTTTCGGCTTCTTCCTTGATTTTCGCGTGATTATCATTCATCCAACCGACAAACTTTCTTCCTGCTCTCGCGTCTTCAAACACGAAAACCGGAGCTCGCTGCATTGCATCTGCAACAACAGTACATTTCACGCCGCCCGAAAGATTTAGAACTTTTATTCCTCGATTATAAGAAGCAACAAGCGTTCCTTCAGTAGTCGCCATCGGAATCATAAAATCGCCAATCGCAAATTCGCCGTTAACTTTCAAAGGTCCGGCAACACCAATCGGAATTTGTGCAACACCTGTGAAATGCTCAATATTTCCTGCCAAAATGTGTGGATCAAATGAATAATTTTTAATATGATTTACTTTTGTACCTGAAAATTTTTCGACAAATTCCTGACGAGTTTTTATTGCACTTTCCGAGTAATCATCGTTGTTATCACGCGGAATTCGAACATCAAGTTTTTCGATTTCGGCAATTGAATCTTCGACATCAAATTTAAGCGAGCCATAACTTTTCGCTTTTGCACCTATTTCAATTTTATGTTTTCCGTGTGAAAGATTTTCAGTTTCGGCGTTTATAAGTAATACTTTTTTAAGAGGAAATTCAACTATTTTACTGTCAGAAATTTCGGTAGCTTTCAAGATTGTACCATCGCCTAAATCGAGTGAAATCTTATCTTTAGCAATTTCTACGCCGTTAATTTTAATCGTAGTAATTTCAGAAAATGTGACGTCAGTCAAACGATTTTTTATCGAAAACTGAACGCCATTTTCGATGTTTTTTAGACTGCCTAAAGTGTAGAATTGCCGCAAAAGCATACTCGGAATTGAAAACAATGACATAAGTAATTTTTCCTTTAAATTTAACTAAACACGAATTATTTAAAATTTTATCTATATTAACTCGAATCAAACTTTCTTACTAATAGAATTGCTGACTTCACTATTTTGAGGAGTTTTTAAGTCAAACAATTAGAATTAATAAGTTTTGTCAAAATTGCTTTCTGAATGTGCAAACGATTTTCCCGACAAAGGTTTATCGGAAATTTGTTTGGTTTTATACTGCAACGCCAAATCGAAAAGTGATTCGATTTCGGTGCGGGAGAGAGCGGATGTAATTAGGAAATTATTTGTCATTTTTTTTCAATAAGATTGTTAAGAATATGTTCAAAATCAGCAAGTTTGATTGATTTAATTATTATTCCCAAATTATTTGGTATGCGAGAAAGTGCTATAGGCTTATGTTGAGTTGGAACATCAATAATTTGAATTTCTCCAGTCGCAGTATACTGCGGACCAGCATATAAAATACCAAGTAATTTTATTCTTGAACCAATTACAATATCACCGGTTTTTGTAGCATAAGAGCCAAAATTAAAAAGGAAAATAGGAGAGCCGCTTGAACCTGGAAAGCAGGCAGCGTCAATCATGAATTCTTTCGATCCATTATAGTCTAGATTAGGGTGTGTAGCCGTAATTCCTTTTCTGACAATTGGCTTATTATTAATGTTGTCCCAAATCCCATTTGGATAGCCAATCATAATTACCTCTTCTATTGCAGTTAACTCTTCAAGTTCCGAAACAGACGGTAATAGTGACTTTTCCAGAGAAATAAAAAATGGATTGTGTCCAAGTCCTTTGATTTGCTCTAACAAAGTGGCGATTGGCATTATGCACAAATCTACATCATTATCAGGATGATAAATCCAATTTTCTTTCATGTTTTCAACAATAACACTAAAATATTTGCCAATAAATGGATTCCCACTGTTGTCCGCTAAACTAAAGTGAATAATAGATTTAATAGCTCCATGTACGACATGCTTATTAGTAACAATGGAAGGAATATTAGAGTTTTCAATGTTCGTTGAAAATCTATAGAAAAAACCAGTTCCAGTTGCAACTCCCCCCAGATTCGAGTTCACACTCAATTCTAACAGTGCTATAAGTTAATTGTTCTGACGGTGAAAGATTCATAATTAGTTATCTCCATTTTTAGATTAAAACATCAATCAACATATCAATTTGATTTGGTAAATTTTATTTTCAATTACTCACAAAATCTTCAATCCCAAAATTCAAAATATCGCCTATTCTCTCAATAGAAACATCAGCCTTCGGATATTTGGCGACTTCGTTTTCATCCGATGAGTAATAACTTTTACGAAACACGTTCGTTTGTTTTTAACTCTGACTTTTTGCCTTCAAAAGTCTTCATTTTCATAATTCAATGCTGATGATGAATGTCAGGAAAATGGTCGTGTTCGTGATTCGTTTCCTCGTGTTTATGCAAATGATTATGTGGTTTATCAGGCGAAAATTCAATTTTGTGGTCGTGGCGGTGGTGTTCGTCGTGGATGTGCCGATGATCGTGTTCTAAAGTTGAATGAATATGTTCGTGTTCGTGTTTTTCCGTTAAGTGCAGATAAACTCCGATCATCATTAAAACGGCGGCGGAAATGAACGCGACCGACAATGAATCACGCAAAACTATGATGGAAACAATGGCTCCGACAAACGGTGCGAGTGAAAAATAAGCTCCTGTGCGGGCTGTGCCGAGATGCCGCAAGGCTAAAACGAAAAACGATAAACTGATGCCGTAACCGATTAGTCCAACGATTCCCGCCGAGACGATTGAAAAGCCGTCAGGAAATTTTGCTCCGATTATCAAAGCGATAATTAAATTGACGATTCCCGCACAAACTCCTTTTAACGCAGCGATTTGCAAAGGATTAACTGCCGAAACTTTTCTCGTCAGATTATTGTCGATCGCCCACATCAGGCACGCTCCCGCAATCAACAGAGCACCCCACGGAAGACCGATTTCGGGCTTTCCTTCCCAAGACAAAATAATTCCGCCTGCGACAATAAACAACATTCCGAAAGCAATTCGCCGATCAAAATTCTCTCTGAAAACAAACCACGCCAAAACTGCCGTCAAAACTCCTTCAAGATTCAGCATCAGAGAAGCGGTCGAAGCAGGTGTCAGATTTAGACCGAATAGAAGCATAATCGGTGCGACAATTCCACCAGTAAAAACGGCTCCGGCTAACCACGGAATGTCACCTTTTTTCAGACTCGCTTCAGTCGATTTTTTCTTTGTCTTCGTGGATATTAAAAGCCAAAATGATAATCCGATTCCCGAACCTAAATAGAGTAACGCCGCCAGCAAAACAGGCGAAGTTTGCCCCAAAAGCAGTTTGGCAAAAGGCGTGCTTGCTCCGAATAATCCCGCCGCGAGAAAAGCGTAAGTAATGCCTGTCCATTTTGATTGAGAGTTTATTTCATTCATCTTTTTGTAAAATCATATATTGAAAGGTTTAAAATATCTCCAATCCTTTTAATCGTGATATCAGCTTTCGGATAATTGGCAATTTCAGTTTCATCCAATGCATAATGACCTTGTTTCGGGAAAACGGTTGTCACTTTGTCGCCCCAAATTTTCTTGATTGCAGTCAAAATTCGGATTTTATCATCAACCAAAACGTAATGTTCGGCAGGATAACGGCGTTCAACATCGTGCAGTTCTTGCTCTTTGTGAATATAGATGAGAATGTTTTTCTCGACCGCGTCAAGCAAACCCGAACGCTCGATTTTACGCGGTTGAAAAACAACATCGCCATCGGTTAAAATCACGACTTTGCCAAATTGTTTGCAATGTTCCAGAGCATCAAGCGAATTCGGAAACAGACGATTGGCAAATGGATAATTGACCAAATAATTCGACAATGCGAGCAAATGCGAATCGTATGGATTTTCGACGCGGTAACGCTGCAACGCTCCCAAATAATCTGCATAACCGAGTTCAGAACGCAGACGCTCGAAAATTTCCCAATAATGATTATTCCGTTTTTCGCCTACTTCAATAGCAAGAAACTTGCGTAAATCTTTGGAAACACGATCGTTATCGAGCAAAGTGTTGTCAACATCAAAAAGAAAAACTATTTTGTCCATCAAAATTAAACTAATTAATAACTCATCAGAGCTGAATTGCGTTTTGCGGTTTTTTCGGTTTCGCTGAGCCGTTTATTGTCATAAATTGACTCTTCCCATGCACCATACATTGCGTTTGGAAGCACAATAAACTTATTGCCGTAAAGCTCACGAGTTTTATCAACTTCCATAAATCTATCTGCAACGCTTTTCTTTTCAAAGACTTCCGATAGATCGTTCAAATTATCGCCAGCTAAAATTACGATTCGATAATTTTGAGAAATTGCGGTTCGTCTTACAGTTTTTGAAGATTCTGTTTGTCGCAACAAAACTGTTTCTGCTGTTGCGTCCGGAAATCCAACTGCTTTTAAATTGTCTATCGTTGCCTGTTTTTGCACTTCATCGCGGTTTGAAACATAGAAAATTTTCACGCCTTTCCCATTAGCGTATTTTAGAAAATCTACTGAGCCGGGAATTGCTTTTGCCGAACGCATTTCGCCCCACGCATACCAATCCGTTAGATTAAAAGGTAAGCGTTTTTTTATTGTAAATGCCTGAGCCGGCGAATTATCTAAAACAGTTTCATCAATATCGACAACAATTGCACGCGGTCTTTTTCGTTCAACTTTTGGCAACAGCTTGACAGATTTTTTTTCAAAGTCCTTGTCAAGAAAGAGTTTAGCGATGTTAAATGCCTGAAAGCACAAAGCCCGATATTCACCGGAATGTTGCATAAAAAGCGTCGCGGCAACTTGATATTCGTTGTCGGCAACAACAACCTGCGATTGAACGGAAACTACCGAATTCGTCACAAAATAGGTTCCCAAAATAGATGCGAAAACGAGAGTTGCGGATAGAAGATAATTTTTGTTTTTCATAAAAGTCACCATATATAATTAAAAAAACAGACACTTTAGATAAAATGTCTGCTTAATTTTAACTTGAAAAATAGAATTAACCAAAGCAATCGGTTGGCACATTTTCCAAGGTATTTTTCATCAACATTTCAATAACCGGACCAAATTGATCACCATTCTCGTGATAAACTTTGAGTTGTTCATCAGCCGAAGTTCCGCGATCTAAAATAGTATGAATATGTTCAATTTCGTGTCGCGAATCTAAATCATCGACCACATCATCAACAAAATCAAGGAGTTCGCGGATTAAATCTTTTGTCGGAACTTCTTTCATTTTACCAAGATCAAGCATATTGCCGTCTAATCCGTAACGAACTGCACGCCATTTATTTTCTTGAATATACATTTTGCGATATAGCCGAAAACCAAGATTTTTGTCCATTAAGCGAGTCAGTTTAGCGACAATCGCTTGAAAAAGTGCGGCAACAGCTATTGTATCGTCAACCCGAGTTGGAATATCGCAAATTCGAAATTCGAGCGTTGGAAAAATCGGGTGCGGGCGAACGTCCCACCAAATTTTTCGTGCATCGTTGATACAATTGAGTTTAACGAGTGTTTCAACGTATTTTTCAAATGATTGATACGAATCAAAATGATCGGGAATATCAGTTCGCGGAAATTTTTTGAAGACTTCAGAGCGATAAGATTTGAGTCCGGTTTTGAATCCGAGCCAAAACGGCGATGAAGTTGTTAACGCCAAAATGTGTGGTAAAAAATACCGCGAGGCGTTCATAATATGAATTTGCCTATCTTTATCAGGAATGCCAACGTGAACGTGAACACCAAAAATAAGCAAAGATTGAGCAACCATCTGAAGTTCGTCAACCAATAATTTATATCTTTCATGTTCGAAAATCTCTTGAGCCGCCCAATGAGAAAATGGATGAGTTGAAGCCGCAACAATTGCTAAGTCTTTTTTTCTGGCAAGTCCAGAAATGATGCACCGAAGTTTTGATAAATCTTCGCGTGCTTCGCGAATATTTGCACAAATTCCAGTTCCAACTTCAATCATGGATTGAATCATTTCCGGTTTTATTTTTTCGCCAAGCAAGAGCTTTCCTTCTTCAAGAATTTCTGAAACTTGCGAACGAAGCTCACCTGAAATCGGATCAACAATCTGAAATTCTTCTTCAATTCCTAGCGTAAATTGGTCAAACATATTTCTCCCTTTTCTAGCTCAAATTTAATTCATTCTTCAAAAACGTTTTATTTTTTTCACTTAAGTCGTCAAAACGAACGCCAACACCGTGTCCCGGATCTGAGTAAACTACAACACCCGAAAGTGACAATTCTTCCGTATCTATTGTCATTTTCATCGAAATTGGCGTTCCAACATCAAGCGTAACTTTAGTTGTAATATAAAGTCCGCCGATGCCGATGTCTCTAGTGTTTGCGATTCCAGTTGCATCGCCACCGCTGAATTGAACATCAACGATGAGTTTTTTCCGGTCGTCATTACGCCTTTCAGCCGATGACAGATATTCTTCAGGATCTTTTGGTAACATTTCGCCCCCAATATTTTTTTATTATTTTTGAATATTAACTCTATTTAACCAAAATCTGAAAGTTGAGTTTTCAGATTTTAGCCGACTGTTTTGCAACTTCTAAAAAAACTCTCGCAGCATTTGAAAGTGCCGAATTTCTGCGATAAATAATGTGAAGCCGTCTTTCAAGTTTCATTTCTTTGACTGATAAACCGACTAACGTTCCGTTCACTAATTCACTTTTTGCCGTAAGTTTTGGAATTAATGCAACACCGGAACCAATTTCGACCATTTTTTTTATTGCTTCCAGCGAAGGTAATTCGACAGATATATTGAGCGGAGTTTTAAATTTCTCGAAGGTTTCAATTACCTTTTCCCGATATGGTGAAACGGCGTTGTGTGCAATAAAAGTTTCCATCCCGAGGTCGCTGACTGAAACGGTTGTTTTTTTTGCAAAGCGATGATGCGGCGAAACTATCAAAACAAGTTCGTCCGTGGCAACGGCAATTGATTTGACTGATTCATCGTCCGGTTTAAAAGAAATAATGCCGAGTTCAACATCGCGATTCATTACTTCGCTCGGAATTCGCGATGCAACACCACGTTTTACTTCAACTTTAATTAATGGATGTTGTTTGCGAAATTCTTGAATAATTGGAAGTAAATAAAAAACTGTGTGTTCATTTGCACTTAAAACAACTTTTCCTTGATGTAAATCGCGAAGTTCTTTAATTGCAGTGTAAGCCGTTTCGCGAAGATTAAGCATTTGTCTCGCGTATTCGAGCAGAACTTCACCTTCAGAAGTAAGTGTTCCGTCTTTCGAGCTGCGATCAAAAAGTTTTTCGCCAATTTCATTCTCTAGTCGTCTTATTGCTTGGCTAACGGCAGGTTGGGTTCGCTTTAAAACATCTGCGGCTCGCGAAAAACTCTTTTCGTTTGCAACAGCGACCAAAACTTCGAGTTGATTTACATCCATAAATGGTGCGAAAAGAATTAAAAAAAATTATCTATTCGGAATTTGTAATAAGATTATCACCTTTTGTTATTCAATTCAAGAAAAATATAATCAAAAATTTCGACAGAATAGCTTCGGTTTTTGGATGAAATTAACCCGAAAAAGGAGCTGAGATTTTCATTTGTAAGAACGAACTTCGCAACCTGAGTTATTACAAAAGTATTAAATCTCAGTGTTTCCGATTCTGATATTTGCCTTTTCTCAACTAATCCGTCATTCTTATCGTTTGTTTTAAACGGGATTTAATAGACATATATTATGGTAGAAGCATCTAAAATACGAAATATCGCAATCATCGCCCACGTTGACCATGGGAAAACTACTTTGGTTGACGCAATGTTACAGCAAGCCGGAACGTACCGCGACAACGAAACTGTTGTTGAGCGTGCAATGGATTCGATGGATCTTGAACGCGAACGTGGAATCACGATTATGGCAAAAAACGCCTCAGTGAGATACGGCGATTACAAAATTAATATTCTTGATACACCTGGTCACGCCGATTTTGGCGGAGAAGTTGAACGAGTTTTAAAAATGGTTGACGGCATTGTTTTGCTGGTCGATTCTGCTGAAGGTTGTTTGCCGCAAACAAGATTTGTATTGCGAAAAGCCTTAGAATTAAAACTTCCTTGTATCGCTTTGGTTAATAAAATTGATCGTCAAGATGCTCGTCCCGAAGAAGTTCTCGACGAAATTTACGACCTTTTTATTGATCTCGGAGCTTCTGATAAACAAATCGAATTTCCGGTTCTTTATTCAATTTCGCGAGACGGAATTGCTAAAAAGAATCTTGCTGATGAATCGAAGAACTTGGTTCCACTTTTTGAGCAAATTATCGAAACAATTCCTGCTCCGCACGCGGTTCGTGATGATAGTTTGCAGATTCTTGTGGCAAATATTGATTACAATGCGTTTGTCGGAAGACTTGCAATTGGACGTATTTTTAGTGGTGAAATTTCAAAGAACCAAGAAATTATGGTTTCAAAAATCGATGGAACTTTACAGAAAATACGAGTCAAAGAGCTTTACATTTTTGACGGAATGAAGCGTGAAACTGTAGAAAAAGCTGGTGTTGGCGAAATTGTGGCGATTGCCGGATATGACGAAATCAACATTGGCGAAACATTCACAAGTGTTGAAAATCCACAGCCTTTACCGATTATCGCCGTTGATGAACCGACAATCGTGATGGTTTTTGGTGTTAATACTTCGCCGTTTTCAGGTTTAGAAGGAAAATTCGTAACTTCACGCCAGATCAAAGATCGTCTCGAAAAAGAATTACTCGGCAACGTTGCGTTGCGTGTTGCTCAAACTGAGTCGGCGGATCAATTTAAGGTTTCCGGTCGTGGCGAATTACAACTTTCGATTTTAATTGAAATGATGCGTCGCGAAGGATTTGAACTTCAAGTTTCGAAACCGGAAGTTATCACGAGAAAAGGACCAAACGGTGAAACACAAGAACCGATTGAATTAGTTGTTATTGACGTGCCTGATGAATTTATTGGAGTTGTTACTGAAGCTCTCGGCAGACGAAAAGGTCAAATGACGAAGATGATTAACAACGGAACTGGTCGTGTTCGTCTCGAATTTGAAGTTCCATCGCGAGGATTGATTGGTTTCCGTGGAGAGTTTTTAACTGAAACAAAAGGAACCGGATTGCTAAATACATTGTTTTTACGCTTCGATACTTGGCTCGGCGAAATGAAAGGTCGCGGAACCGGTTCGCTTGTGTCAGATCGAATGGGCGAAACTACAACTTTCGCTTTATTTAATCTTCAAGAACGCGGAACGATGTTTGTTAATCCAAACACGAAAGTTTACGAAGGAATGCTCGTCGGCGAAAATGCACGAAATGCTGATATGGACATTAACGCCATCAAAGAGAAGAAACTCTCAAATATGCGGACTTCAAGTGCTGATGAAGCGATGAGATTGGTTCCGGTGAAACCACTTTCGCTTGAAGAAGCTCTCGAATTTATTGCGGACGATGAGTTGATTGAAGTAACGCCAAAATCGATTCGTTTGAGAAAGAGAATATTAAAAGCAAACGAACGTCCGAAGAAATCTGAAAAAGCTTTTCAATAAATCGGATTTTTAATATTATAATCTAGGCGACTTCAACCTGAGGTCGCCTTTTTTTTGGAAGAGTTTTTTTACAATGTTTACCTAATTTTATTTCTCTCACCGGTGAACCTAGCAGCCGTGAAATTAATCTTTAGAACAATTCAATAGGCGAATAACCAAAAACTCAAATGGGAAGAAACGATAGAGACTTTTCTGTCCCGTTTGACTTGACCACTTCCAACGGATTGATTAATCGTCGGAGTCTGGTTCAGCTTCCGATTCTTCATCGACATAAATCTCATAACCCATTGAATCATCGTAATAATAATCGAGTTTTTCGATGTCTTCTTTCCACGAACCTTTTTCAGTTTTCTCGGATTCGGTTTTCTCGGTTTCGTTCGGTGTCATCCCGATAGAATAGACGAAAAAACACAAATCTTGTAGCGAAATGAGTCGCTTTGAAAACAATAGCAAACTATTTCGGTTTTTTCAGAATCTTTACGTTTAACTCTCCTTAATTTATTTGAAAAAAGGAACGTAAAGAAATGAGAAAGCTAACGATTATCGCGGTATTATTGGTTTCATTGCTCGCAACGGCTTGCCCGGAGCGAACGAGTATTGGAAAAGTTCAATCAAATCCACAGAGATATTACGACAAAGATGTTGTGGTGGCGGGAAATGTAACGAATAGTTTTGGGATTCCGCTCGTAGGAGGAATTTACAAACTTGATGATGGAACCGGTTCGATTTGGATAATTTCAAAACGTGGAGTGCCGAATAAAGGTGCACAAGTTGGCGTAAAAGGCAGAATTCAGGATGGATTTAGCTTTGGCGGCAGGAATTACGGGCTTGGAATGACCGAAGACGAGAGGAAGTTTAAGTGAGTTGTAAATTGTGAATGGTGAATGGTGAGTGCACCTTTGAATTTGAGTGATTTAATTTCTATACTTCGAAGATG
This sequence comes from Acidobacteriota bacterium, assembly GCA_031415455.1. Classification (GTDB taxonomy): domain Bacteria; phylum Acidobacteriota; class Blastocatellia; order Pyrinomonadales; family Pyrinomonadaceae; genus JANNVK01. The sequence goes on from JANORS010000007.1 coordinate 58,217, forward strand.
CAAACGATAATTTCACTATTTGATTCTCATTTTCTTAATCTCCACGAAAGATCCGTTGAGATTGTCAAAAATTACCCGGACGCCGCAGGACTGTGGCGTCCAGTTTCGTCTGGCGGTAAATCTTTTGGCGAATATATCGTGAGAAGTGCCGCGGAAGTTGAGCAGACGTTCAATGGAATCACTACACGCCTTTGGGATGATCCATTTGAATGGACATTGCCGGAGCAACTAATCAACACCGACGGAATTCTCAGATATTTCGATGAGGTTGAGAAAGCAAGAAAAAACGGATTCGCTTTTTTTCAATCAGACGATGATCTAAAACGAGAATTTCCTGCTCCAATTGAGTTAAAAACAATCTGTACGCTTTTACTCGAAACAATTTCGAGGGCGGAAAATTTTCAGGGCAGAGCGATCGTCGTCTCAAATACTGTTTGAAATAGTGCGTACGTCGAAAATCTTATTTCCCAATGAGACGTGAAATTTCAACTTTCGTTTTCAAGAGTGCTTCGGCGATTTCAGTCGGATTCGCAGAATATGCGGGATCCAAAATACCTTTATCGGACAACGCTTGATAAATAGCCATTGAAGCCGTAAATTTTTGACTTGCAGCTTTTAAATCCGTCAATTTCTGAGAATTAGTCTTCGCGGTTTCTGATCGTTTTAAGAAAAACTTTCCAAGGCTCGAAAGGTGATCAGCGACGTTGATTTTTTGATTTATGTCCATCGCTTCTGTGTCTTCTAATTTGATTATTGTTTCCGATTTCTCGTAGTAAAACTTTGCGTTTTCAAAATTTGCCATTTCCAGATAAACATCCGCCGTCTTATTGTATGATTGAAACAACGCAAATCCGGCAAATTTATTTTTTGGATCGGCTTTGCTGATCCTTTCCTGAATTTCGATTGCTTTCTGATATTCCGGCAATGCCTTCTCGTTTTCGTCCAAATTTACAAATGCACCCGCAATACTTGCGTATGTAAACGATAGATCCAGCTGAACTTCCGTATTATTTGGCGATGAATCGGCGTTTTCCTTATCAAATACGAACGCTCTTTGATAGTATTCGAGTGCTTTTTGAAACTCTTTGTTGATCATGTAGATCGCACCCACATTCTTTCTTGTAAGTGCCGCATTTCGCTTGTAAACAAGCGGTTTTTCGTCTCCGACACCGAGCGAATCATAAATTTCTAACGCCTGTTTGTACGTTTCAATCGAGGCATTGTTATCTCCATTCACGCGAATTACATTTGCCCAGCTCCAGAGAGCGTTTGCATAGTCAGAATCTGCCTGAGTGCGATTTGGATTTGTAATTCGAAGTTTTTCGAAAATCCGTAAACCCTTTTCAATATAGGCTTCCGATGCCTGCTGATCGCTCTGGTTTTCAACAGCCAAGTTGATATCCGAGTAAAGTTTCCCGAGATTTCTTTGATCTTCGATATTCGCATTATTTGATGAAACCAAAGCTTCTTGAATTGTGAGTGCTTTCAGATAATTCTCACTAGAAGCTCTATTGTCTCCTGAATTCCCGCCATCTGCGGTACTTCCTTGAATCATCGCTAGCTTCCTATATCCGGAAGAAAGCTCTCGCTGAAGATCCGGATCGTCAGTGCTTTCTGTCGCGAGGCTGTCTAGATAAATGAGTGCATCAGAAACCAACTTAAGCCGTGCTTCTGTCGCACCCGGCAGTTTGCTTATTCGCTCGTAATGGTCAAATAATATCGTATTCGCAAGTTTCCTAACGTCGTTAAACCGCTGTTCGGCTTTCGCCCGCTCGCGTTCGGCGATAATTGCCTGCCACGTTGCGATAGAAACTCCACCGATCAACGAAACCAAAATCAAACCAGCCGCCGCGATACCGAGCGTATGTCGTTTTGCATATTTCCGAAAGCGGTAAACGAGCGTTTGCGGACGAGCAAAAATCGGTAAGCCTTTTAGATATCTTGAGATGTCTTCAGAAAACTGTTGAACTGATCCATATCTGTCGGCGGGATTTTTCCGTAAAGCCTTCAAAACTATCGTGTCCAGATCGCCACGCAATTCAGATTTCGGAATTTGACGATCTTCGTTCTCCCTTTCAGAGGTCAGATGGCGACATTCACCCGTTTCACTCGGTCTCGGTGGTTCCGTTTCGCAAACGGTGTGAATGATCTCGTCAAATGATTTGCCTTTAACATCGTATGGTCGCTTTGCAGTAAGCAGCTCAAAGAAAAGCACTCCGAGGGAATAAACATCAGTTGAGGTAGTGACAATTTGTCCACGGATCTGTTCGGGCGACGCATATTCAGGCGTGAATATTTTTGCTTGAGTTGCGGTAATATCGACGTCAATATCTGTTAATGTCTTGCCGATTCCGAAATCGAGCAACTTCGGCGTACCGTCAGCCGTAACCAAAATATTGGAAGGCTTTAAATCGCGATGAACTACCAAATTCTTGTGTGCATATTCCACAGCCGAACAAATCTTTCGAAAGAGTAAGAGGCGATTTTTGAGCGAAAGATTATTTTCCCTGCAATATTCCTGAAGCGGTTTGCCTTCAACAAATTCCATCACAAAAAACGGCAAAGATTCTGAGGAAATACCACCGTCGAGCATTTGTGCAACATTCGGATGTTTGAGGGTTGATAGAATGCGGCGTTCTGTAGCGAAACGTTTTAAAATAGCTTCGGAATCCATTCCGCGTTTTATAACTTTTAAGGCGACTCTTTGCGTGAAATCCGAATTCAAACGATGTGCCAGGTAAACGGAACCCATGCCGCCGGTTCCGATCTTCTCGATGATCTCATATCCATCGATCGCGGTCCCGATCAACGAATCGGCATCAATGTCGTTGGCTTTTTCCGAATTTACGAAGATCGGCGATTCGATGAAATCATCAGCTTTTTCGTATGCGGCGAGTAGTTTTGCGGCTTCAATTCGAACTTGAATATCCGCTTCAGCAGCGAGATACGCTTCGCGTTCGTTATGCGGCAATTCGAGGGTTTCCGAAAAAACCGCTTTTATCTCTTTCCATTTCGCTGAATCCATAACGTCTCTCTAAATCACTACGCGAAGAATCGGCAAAAAACAGCTCAATCGCCGTTAATTTTTTGAAATAGCCACGCTCGGGCAACCGCCCATTCTCGCTTAATTGTCGCAGGTGAAAGCTTCATTACGCCCGCAGTTTCTTCGATTGTGAGTCCTGCAAAATACCGAAGTTCTACGATCCGGCATTGCTGTTCGTCGAATTGTTCGAGTTTCAATAATGCCTTATCAAGTTCCAAAAGATCTTCGTCTAATCGTACGGATTTGTTGAGTGCTTCGTCCAACGACACTTTTTCGAATCCATGTTTCAGTGATTTTCGTTGTCTTGCGGCATCGATCAAGATTCGCCGCATCGCCTGGGCGGCGATCGCAAAAAATTGTCCGCGATTTTCCCAATCCACGGTTCTCTGATTTGTAAGTTTGAAATAGGCTTCGTGTACGAGTTCGGTTGTTTGGAGAGAAACGGCATTTTCACGGCGGAGAAAACTCGCCGCAAGACGTCGGAGCTCGTCGTAAACCATCGGCATTAGTTTATCTAAGGAGTCGGTTTGATTGGCGTTTCCGCCGGCAAGTTCATTTAAAAGAAGGGTGACTTCATTTGCCATAAAAAATTTAATCCAATTCTATCACAAGTTTCGCGTAGTCATTTGACGGTGAAGATACTATGAACCGATACATTTTTTATTTAGTGATATTTTGCATATTCGGCATCAATCTTGCGGCTCAAAAGTCCGAAAAATTTGATATATCCACTTTTACGGTCCCGAATGGATGACAGTAAAATTTGATTACAAATTCATTTCAAATCGAAATTGATGTTGAAAAGGGATTGTATTTTACAACGCTCTTTAAAGCGATTCCCGAAGTCAATGATTCGAAGATGAATTTCGAAGCTTCGTGGGATTCGATCGAAAAGGAAACTGTTAAATTAACCGCGAAGCGGGAAACCCAGCAATCGTCGATTGAAAATGGCTGGACAGTTGAGAGCGGTTTTGCTCCTTACGAAAGTGATCGAAACAAGGGAATTGTAATGCTCATAACTCTTAGCGGAAATCAAAAAGTTGTGAATGTAACGATACTGATGAATTCAAGCGGTTATCAGAACGAGATCGAAGGTTTTTTCGCGACGCTTGATTTGCCGAAAGTTGAAATATCAAAAACGCCGAAAAAGCCGACAACTATTCAAAACACACCGCCGAATACTTCCGCGAGTTCCAAAAATAGCGGATTTCATTTTACGTCAACGACTTTCGACGACGGTTGGACAACTTACGAACAGGAAGATTGGGTTCGCGTGGCAAAGGGAAATACAAATGTCCTTGTGCACTACCCGAATAAGTCAGCCGATGCTTATAACTCAGTGCTGAAAGATGGACTCGTGAATGCTTGGAATATTTTGGTTGCACCGCTGTATTCAAATGCGAAAAACATGGAAATCAAGCCGATTCAAAGTTGGGAATCGATCGCGTTTATGGAAGCAGACGTAACCGACCGAGCAGGCGGGAAGAATGTTCACGTTGTTTTGTTCAAAAAACATCTGTCAAAAGGAAACGGAAGGTATCTGGAATTTATCACAAATACAAAAGCAGATTTTGAAAGGGAATTTGGTGCGTATCATAACGATGAATTTGGTTGGGATAAATTGGCAAATATGCAATATAGGAATAAATTTGCGGTTAATAACCAAGATTTGGTGGGGAAATGGTCAACGAGCGATTATGCGTCGCTAACGTATTACTACGTAAATGGCGGCGGCACTGCGGGTACAACCGCGACATCTACCTCTGATTCATTCACGTTTCTAAATTCCCGCGGCTATTCTAGCGATTCGGCACAAGCCGACGGTGTAGTTGGAAATCAGAAGTTTTCGCGGCAGGTTTATAAAGGAAGTTTTACCACTACGGATTGGACGATCACAATGACAAATCGCTTCCGCGGACAAACCGAGAAATTCCAATGTCAATTTGAAGCAATCAAGGGCGGAAGAATTTTGATTTTAACTGGTTCGATGAATACGGTTAAGAGCCTTGTAAAAAGTAGGTGATAGATGTGTTTTCCGCAATTTGAACACAAAACCGAGACGGCAATTTGTCCGTCTTTTTTTATTTTTACATTTCGGAGGGGAAAATGAGCCTATTTCTGTTTGTTCTTCGCGTAGTGAATTGAAAGGAAAAAAACATTTGAAATAAATCAAGGAGTTTTAAAAATGAGGAAAACAATCAAACTAGTTTTGGTCTTTGTGATCGGAATTCAATTTGCCGCAGCACAACAAAAAACCGCTGTCGAGAGCGACGATCTGAATAAATCGGTAATTAAACAAGAGCGAAATAGCATCCTAAAAGAATTCAACGAAGCAAAAAATGGAGGCGGTGTCACACAATCCGCACTTTTGACGGCAGCCGATGTTGGCGATCCTGATTCATTCGGGAGGAATGTGAAGTTTCTTGGAACAGCCCAAACGGGTGTCGTCATTGTCTATTCAAGCTGTGATCCGGCTGTATTGTTAGCCGATCTCGACATCGTTCTCGGTGCCGATGATCGCTGCCTTGCGGCACCAATAATGGGACAACTTGTTTCGGGGACGTTCAATGACATTGGAAGAATTACCTTCCCGAGGAATTCAGCCGACAATGTGATCTATTTTCTTCAATTGAATCAAATGAGCTATGACTTTGCGAATAGCAATAGCAATTCCGTTTTTGCAACTTTCGCATACACGCCGAGTTACACGATTGAGAGTGTTGCACTAAACGATCCGGCAGCGATCAATCCAAATACCGGACTTCCTATGAATGGCTCGTTCACAACCGGAATTAGTGCAAGCAAAATCACAGGTAAAACCTATCAGGCGAATTCTCAGGAGTTTATTACCGATCGGTATTCGACGTCCGCGACCCGTGGTTTTGCCCGCAGTTATTTTGCCGCACTCGGACTTCCGCAGCATGTGATCAATCAGATCTACAAGAATCCGATCACGATCAGGTTGAATCTGAGAGTCACCACGCAATTTATCAGCTACGGACAATTCTTTTATAGCGTTAGATTCACAGGAAACTAGATAGATATTTTCTGCGGAAGGGCGGTACTTTTCCGCCTTTCGCAAAACAAAAGTTAACGAACATATAGCTTTGCTGATCTGCGAAGCGGACACTTTAGAAAGAGGAACGAGATGTCAACGAATCAAACAAACCAACGCGAAATAATCACGAATATTCAAATATGGCGACACGCATTCTTAATCGTTGTGGTGTTTGCAATGGCTTCCTTTTTCCAGGTTTCCGCACAGTCTGCGGTTGATGGTTTCGATCCGTTGTCGGGCGGTGGCGAAGTGAGTGTGGTTGTACCGCTCTCAAATGGTCAGATGTATGTCGGCGGAAATTTCACGACAATCGGTGGATTAACTCGAAGCGGTATTGCGTTACTTAATCACGATGGATCAGGCAACACACTTTTCAACGCTGTCGGAGTTAAGAAATTGTTCAATGGCAACCTGTTTCCAGGAACTGTTCATGCAATTGTAGTTCAAAACGATGGGAAAATAATCATTGGCGGCGATTTTACGGAAGTTAATGGTGTTGCGAGAACGAATCTTGCACGAATCGATCAATTTGGGAATTTGGACACAGGATTTGTAACCAATGTCAGCGGACCTGTTTTTTCATTAGCACTATTGTTTAGTCAGGACGTTATTGTTGGTGGAGCATTTACCACAGTCAATGGAATCGTCCGATCCAATTTAGCGAGAATAAGCACCTTTGGAAACGTGGACACGACAACAAATTTCGACGTTACGGGCAGTGTGATCTACGAATTAAAATTTGACCGAACGAATGGGATAACTTATGTCGGCGGTGTGATGAGTGCAATTGGCGGAATTACTCAGTCGAGTTTTGCGAGGCTGAACACCGACGGCAAAACTGTAGATACAACATTTAAGCCGCAGATTACCGCTGGAGTTAGTTCCATATCGATTCAAGCTGACAGAAAAATCGTCGTCGGCACTTCTACAAGCATATTGCGTCTAAACCCCGATGGAACTGCCGATCCGACCTTAAACATCGGAACGGGTTCATGGGTTAATGCTAGTGCAATTCAGGGCGACGGCAAAATTGTCTTCGGCGGATTTTTTACCTCAATAAATGGCACACCGCGAAATCATGTCGCCCGTTTGAATCTAGACGGTACGCTTGATGCCGGATTCAATCCGAATGTAGCTTCCGCAAATGCGGATCGGTTAGAAGCCCTAGAAATTCAGCGAGATGGAAAGATTCTAATTGGCGGGCGATATGAGACAGTCGGCGGAATTTCAAGACTTGGTCTCTCCCGTGTATATCAAGATGGAGCTTTGGATGCAACGACCAATCTCGCTGCTGGCACCGGAATTCCGTTAGCTATGTTACCGGTCGCGGGCGGAAAAACCTTGGTTGGTGGTAGTTTTACAACCTTTGGAGGTCTTAACTATTCAAAACTCGCACGGATCAATGCAAATGGAACAGTCGATACAACCTTTCCAAACCTTTCACTAGACGATGAGATCGATGACATCGCAATTCAAAGCGACGGAAAAACTTTGATCGCGGGCGGGTTTACGACCGTCGGCGGAATAAGTCGTCCGCGTTTGGCTCGTCTTAATGTGAATGGAACACTCGATACATCTTTTACGCCCGCGATCAATAATCGATTGTTCGCAGTCGCTATTCAAACCGATGGGAAAATCCTCATTGGCGGAATTTTTACCAATATCAACGGCACGATTATCAACAATTTCGCCCGGTTGAATTCGAATGGCACATTGGATACGACATTTAATTCTCTTGTAGATCAAGGCGTTTATAAAATTCGAATTCAGCCAAACGGGAAAATATTGATCGGCGGCGGTTTTGGAAACGTTGGCGGAACGCCTCGAGTTGGAATCGCACGGATCAATCCAAATGGTTCGCTCGATAATACTATAAGTTTTACATTCAATGGTATCGTGCAGGAAATCTATGAGATCGCAATTCAAAATGACGGCAAAATTCTCTTCGGCGGTTCGTTTACCGGAATCAACGGTTCAACGACAAACCTGTGCATCGCACGATTGCTTGCGTCCGGTGCCGTGGACACAACTTTTACGGGAACGGCTGATTCGAGTATTCTTTCGATCGCAATTCAGGCGGATGGGAAGATAATCGCAGCCGGGCGGTTTACAAGCCTGAATGCAACGCCGCGTGTATCAATCGGTCGCTTCAATTCAAACGGCACGCTCGACACAACCTTTACGATGAACGCGAATGATACGATGACTGCAATTGCCCTTCAACGCGACGGGAAAATTCTCGCGGGCGGAAATTTCACGAACATCGGCGGACAAACACGCGGCAAATTCGCACGAATTTCAAATACCTATATTGCTGCTGAAACTGCGTGGACCAATACGCAAAGATTCATTGAATGGAACAATCTAAGTGCCGCACCTCAGCTCCAAAGGGTAACTTTCGAGAAATCTACGGATGGTATCAACTACACATTTCTAGGTGACGCAACCTTGAATCTAACCACAACGATCTGGTCGATGACCGGTACAGGGTTTGGTTCGGGATTCATCAAAGTCCGCGGATATTACCCGGATTCCTCGAATCAAAAATCGTCATTTGAGTCCGTAATATATGTTCCGGCAACAAGAACTCTCTTTGATTTTGATGGCGATAATAAATCAGATATCTCGATTTTCCGACCTTCGAATGGTGAATGGTATTACACACGAAGCATAGATGGTCAGGTTCGCGGAGCACAGTTCGGAGCTTCGACCGACAAGATTACGCCGGGTGATTTTACTGGCGACGGAAAGGCAGATTTCGCATTTTTCCGACCATCAACCGGCGAGTGGTTCGTTATTCGTTCCGAAGATTCAAGCTATTATTCGTTCCCGTTTGGCTCAAATGGCGACATTCCGATGCCCGGCGATTATGATGGCGATGGAAAAGCGGACGTGGCAGTTTTTCGCCCATCAACCGGAATTTGGTATATAAACAGATCGGGAAGTACGGTATTGAGTCAGCCGTTTGGCATCAGTGGAGACGTTCCCGTTGCTATGGATTACGATGGCGATGGGAAATCGGACATCGCGATCTTCCGCCCAAGCGTCGGCGAATGGTATTACATGCGTAGCAGCGATTCGCAGGTTCGTGGAGCACAATTCGGAAGTTCCACCGATAAACCCGTGCAAGGTGATTACACAGGCGACGGTAAAGCCGATTTCGCGTTTTTCCGACCTTCAGAAGGGAGATGGTATGTGCTTCGAAGTGAGAATTCCAGCTACTATTCGGCTCCATTTGGGGTAAGCACTGATGTGCCTACGCCGGGTGATTTTGATGGCGACGGGAAATTTGATTTTGGCGTATTCCGACCGTCAAACAGCGTATGGTACGTTAATCGGACGACTGCTGGAATGCAGATTCTGCAGTTTGGATTTGGCACTGATATTCCTGTGCCCGCATATAGAAGTTTCTAACAATGGGAGAATAAAATGACGAGATACCTAATTTTAGTTTTTGTTTTGTCGGCGGTCTTTTTGACTTCGGCTCAGTTGTCAGCTCAAACTCGATCAACGTTCGACGTAGCGACTTTTAGTCCGCCTTCTGGTTGGAAAAAACAGTTGAGCGAAAATGCCGTTCAATATACGACTGAAGATACCAAAACAGGAACTTCTTGTATCATAATGCTGACCAAAGCGACGCCCGGTTTGAACGATTCAAAAGCGAATTTTGATGCGGCGTGGCAATCTTTGGTCAAAGAAATGGTCACAGTTACCAATGCACCTGAAATGCAAACGGCAGAAACGAAAGACGGTTGGGAATCGCTGAGCGGTTTTGCACCGTTTGAACTTGAAGGGACAAAAGGCGTGGCGGTTTTGGTAACCGCTACGGGTTTTCAAAAAATGGTCAACCTCGTTATTTTAACGAACTCGAGTGTCTTTGAGACGGATATTTCGGATTTTATCGCGTCAATCAGTTTAAAGAAGCCCGCACTTGCGACACAGAAGCCAGAATCCGTTTCAATTCAGAAACCTGCTATTCCGACTGCCGCTAAAAGTGCTTTTGCATTTAACACCACGAATTTTGATGACGGCTGGACAAGCACGGTTCAGGAAGATTGGGTAGAAGTAGTGAAAGGGAATATCAAAGTTTTGATCCATTACCCAAAGCAAGGTACGATTTTTCCGGCGGATCCGGAACCGCTGACGAATGCTGCCTGGAATATTTTAGTAGCTCCGCGATACCGCAACCTGAAAAATTATAAAACGAGTTATCTCGGCACTTATGACAGAGCGTATTTAGCAATGGGAAATGCTGCTGACAATATCTCAGGAAAAGAAGTTTTCGTTTTATTTTTACGGCAAGGCAATAGCGGCTGGCTTGAGTTTATTGCTCCAGACAAAAATAGTTTCATACAGCAATATAAATTTGATCCCGAAGCCATCAGATGGGATAGCAACGATGAATTGCTCAAACCTCTAGCTCAAATGATGAATTACAACAAATTCGCGGTTGCTCAAGGCGACTTTACCGGCACTTGGACCAGCGATTTTACCGGCGTGCAGCAAATGTATAATGTGTATACGGGAAATTATGCGGGAATGAACATGAATCAATCAAACGAAGAGTTCGTGTTTGGCTCAGGCAACTCTTACAGTTGGAAACTGCTTGTCGTGAACGGCATGGTCGGCAGCATAAAAGTTGCAAACGTCAGTTCAGCAGGAAAATTCAACGTTCTAAACAACTGGCAGGTTCACTTTTCGAAAATAGAATCGGGTGCAAAAACTTATAATGCACATTGGACATGCATCAAAGGTGCTAGATTATTAAACCTTCTCAACGCGAATTTTCCCGGCAGCGGAGTATATACGATCTATGGGAAAAAATAGTCGTCGTGAGTTTTCGGGATTTTTAAATGTTCGCGGCGATTGAAAATCGTTCGTTGTGATTCCCAACGAAAATTTACAGTCGTTGAAGTATTGAGTTTTGTCGTTAAATAAAGTTTCCAGATCTTTTGTGAATAAATAATATGAATAAATTAAAAGTGTTGCTTCCTTTGGCTATTGCTCTATTTATGCTTTCCGGCATTACTTTTGGTCAGCCGAAAAAAACGGCGACTTCGCTGAAAAAGACAACGGTAAGCTCTACCTTTACAATCGGTGTTACGGTAAACGAAGTGGCTGCGGGCGAAAATTTCGTCTTTTCGCTTGGACCTGGAAAGCAGGTAACGGTCAATCAGGGAAACGTCTCCGTAAAATTCGCCGCGAGATTTCCTGACCGATATTCATTTACACTCTCTCAATTGTCGGGTCCGCGGACGTGCCAAATTAACCCAAATGTCGGCACGGTTTCTAACGTAAATGTTGAAATTCAAGCAAATTGTGGCTTGCCTGCGGGACGCTCATATCTCGATGGGAGCTTTCTTGCTCCGCCGGGAATTAGTGTTGTTCTGCAAAAAGATGGGACCGATGATTTGACGCTCGTCGCAAAAACAGACGGAAATTCTATTTTCACGGTTAATCCATTCAAATTTCCGACGCCGTTTGTCGATGGAACGCCTTACAGCTTGGCGATCAAATCTTCGACCGCAGGGCAAACATGTAATATTGAAAAAGGCGTGAGAGGAACAATCGGGCTCAGTCCCGGATTTATTCGTATCGGCTGCGATTTCACTTATGAACTTTTGAGCCGGAGCACAGATAATTCAAAATTCGGCACGTTTTACGACAGTTCTGCACCAGTCGTCGGCGGAGATATTGCCGAAGAAGGAAGATACGTCGCGTTCGTCTCTTCAGGAATCGGACTCGGAGGGTCGCTTGGGAAAAAACGTCAAATCATCTGGCGAGACCGAAATACGGACGAAACGAAACTCGTTAGCACCGGAATGAATGGTATCGAAGGAAACGGTGATAGTTTTGCACCTGCGATTTCGGCTGATGGTTTATCAGTTGCGTTTGAATCTTATGCTACGAATCTTGTGCCGATCGATACGAATGGCGTTCGCGATATTTTCGTTTGGGATGCACGAACCAATACGGTTACCGCAGTGAGCACAGGTGCGGGCGAAATCGAGACAAACGCGGAGAGCTTTGATCCAACGATCTCAGGCGACGGCAAATTAGTTGCATTTTCTTCTGGTGCAAGCAATCTCTCTCCCGGCGTGAGCGGTATAAACACAATAAACGTATATATTAAGCGTGTCGGCAGCGGGTTGCCTGCGAAACTGGTGAGTATGGATCCAAAAACGAAAAAAGGAGTTGGCGGATCAAATCCTTCAATTTCCGATGATGGTTCGCGGTTGGCATTTTATTCGTATGCGTCAACGCTGGTCGAAAACGATAAGAATGGACTGTGGGACATTTTTCTTTACGATTCCGGCAGTCCGAAACTCAAAAGATTGAGTCTCACCGCGGAAGGTTCTGAACGAAATCAAGGAAGTGAAAGCATCAGCCGGGTCGTTGCACCGTCAATCTCCGGTAATGGAAATTGGGTTGCGTTTTCCACTACTGCCTCGAATATTGTGGGCGGCGATAACAATAAAATGCAGGACGTATTTGTTGCAAATGCTGATACGGGGCAAGTTAAGCGAGTAAGCGTGAGTGCAGACGGAGCAGAAGGGAATGGCGATAGTCCGATCGGGCAAGGCGAGAAAATCGCAATTTCGTTCGACGGAACGTGGATAGCTTTTTCGACCGCCGCGAAAAGCCTCGGTGGAAACATAATTTTGAAAAACACGTCAAACGGAGAAACCCGCGTTGTGGTTCCTGAGCAACGATTCGGCGTCGGTCGCCCGGCGATATCGCGAAACGGCGGATATGTCGTCTTCGGAACGGGCGACAAACTCGATAGTCGATTCTCATCGAGCGGAATATTTGCAAGATTTGTGGGAATTACACGTTGCAGATTTTGCAGCCAATAGTCGATAAGATAGAAATATCAAATCGGAAGTTCGAATATCTGATATCTACCGTTTCGATTGCTCGCGAAAAATAGCGTTGTGCCATCGGCAGACCATTTCGGATTTTTATCATCGGCTAGGTTTCTCGTGATTCTCAGCAGTCCGCTGCCATCGGTGTTCATGACGTAGATCTCCGAATTTCCTTTTTGTGTTGATTGAAACGCGATTCTCTTTCCGTCCGGCGAGACCGAAGGTGATTCATCTACCGCTTTTGGTCGATTTGTAATCCGAGTAAGCGGGCTGCCTGTTTGTACAATTGTTTTGAAGATTTCAAAATTGCCATTTCGTCCATCTTCTTTGTCGTTCGTGAAGAAAATTTCTTTACCGTCAGGCGACCACGTTGGAGAAATACTTGTACCGCCGTTGCTAGACGTGATTGGTTGTTGATTTGATCCATCGGAATTCATTTCATAAATGTCGAAAAGTCCGCGATTATCACCGCGATTTGTAACAAATGCGATTTTACTGCTATCAGGAGAAAAGGTAGGATTTGCGTCGGTTGCGAGATTATTAGACAAGTTCCGCCTATTTGATCCATCAAGGTTCGAAACCACGATTTCTGTGTTTCCGCCAATCTTTTCTTGAAAAGCAAATGAATTTCCATCAGGAGATAAGCTGATTCCAGTATCATCTTTTAATTTATAAATTGACGAAGAACTTTTGGTTTCGAAATCATATTTTCGAATCTCGAAGTCGTCTTTTCCCAATTGTGCTAGAAATATTCCAAATCTTCGGTCCGGACTTTGAATTAGTTGTGTAATCTCAGCCTTTGAATCAGACAAAAGCAAAGATGGTTTTTCAAATTCCGCATTGATTACGAAAATATCTTCATTGCCATTTCGATCAGAAGAATAAGCGATTTTTGTCCCATCAGGCGACCAAACATCAGTGCCCACAAAATTTGAATAATCTCCCGCAGGCAATGAAACGGTTTTGCCACTGCCATCCATGTTCAATATATAGACGTTATTCCTTTCATTCTCGCGATCAGAATTGAAAGAAATTTGTGTCATGTCTGGCGAGAATGTCGCAAAACTGTCCCACGCCGGATTATTTGTAAGCCTTTCTAAATTCGAACCATCGCGGTTCATCACATAAATCTCGGCGTTTCCATCGCGTGTGCTAGTGAACAAAATCTTTCGTCCATCTGGTGAAAATGAAGGATCAGCATCAAAAGTTGGCGAATTAGTAATATTTGTAAATTCAAGTGTATCGAGATTTATTATCCCGATATCCATCGCATCGCGTTTTCCTGCAGGTTCGATTTGCACAACAAGTTCATTCGAAACACGCGACCAATCGTTGTTTCCAAATGGAACGGGAAGCCTGCGTTGATTGCTTCCATCTGCATTTGCGATGAACGAATATTTTGGATTAGATTCGTGCGAAATGATTGCTTTCGAGCCATCAGGCGATAAACGCCAATTAATAGGTTTTGCATCGGTTCCATCTGAATTAATCATAATGAAACTTAATTGTTTTCCTTTTTCCTGCACCGAATACAATATTTTTCCGTCATTCAACCAACGCGGATTAGTCTTTTCTCCAGCACCCGAAGTTAATTGGAGTTCGCTATTTACATTCGATGTTAGTTTTGCATTTTTTGAATAGCTCCAAATGCCACCAGCTAAAATGCCCACAAATACAAGAGAAATAATTGCGGTTGCAGCAAGTTTTGCGAAGGTACGGTTTGATGTTTTTTCGATTGTCGGGCTTACTTTTGGTTCGATTGTTGTGTGTTTTTCATCATCGAGAAGTTGGTTTTCTGGCTCTGAAAACACAACATCAGCTATAAATCGATAGCCAACTCTGGGAACTGTTTCAATAAATCGAGATTCGCCGGATGAATCACCGAGATGCTTTCTCAGTTCCGAAACCGTTCGATTCAAATTTCCTTCTTCAACCGCCGCATCAGACCAAATTTCGTCAATAATTTGTTTCTTTTCGAAGAGCTGATTCGGATGTTTTACGAAAAAAAGCAGTAGAAGATAGGTTTTTGGACGCAGGGAAACTCTTTCATCACCTCGCATCAGTAATTGTTGAGTGGGAAGAAGGCTAAACTCTCCAAATTCGTAAACTCTCTGATTATCGTCCATTTTTTTATTTACAGAAGTTTTACAGAAAAATTTAAGCCAAATTTCGGAGTTTTGCAAGGACTTCTGAGCGTTCATTGATAAAGAATAATGATCCGGTAGTTTACATAGGTTTATTTATGTTGAAAAAATCACTTATTGGTCTATTTATCGTTATCACTTTGGGCACAGCGTCAATCGCAGGCAGTTTAATGCCATCGGTTGCGTCAATCTCCAGCATGTTTTCAGGTAAAACGGCAATTATCGATTCGGTTGGCTTTGATTCAAATTTTGTTCAGGTGGAAGAAGATGCAGGATTTATTGTGTTTACAGTTACGAGAACTGGCGATTCGGGTAATGCGTTTTCCGTTGATTTCGAAACATCAGATTTTCCGCTCGGCGTTACTTCAGCGACTGTTAACAACGATTATACCTTGACACAAGGTACGCTAAATTTTGCAGTAGGCGAAATCTCGAAGCAAATAAATGTGCCGATTATCGACGATGCCAGTCCCGAAGCTCCTGAGTATTTTGCATTAAATCTCTCAAATCCGACGAATGGTGTAAATCTTGGCTCAAGCATTGCAAATGGATATATCTTAGCTGATGAGCCAGTTTTTTATGTATTCAACTATGGAGTGTCTGAAGATACTCCGACTTTTAATTGGACGATCCAACGACTTGGAAGAAACCTGAATTCATCAGCGACTGTACAGTTTGCAACCGCTGACGATTCGGCTGTTGCGGTTGATGATTACATCTCAAATAGCGGAACGGTCAATTTTGCCGCAAATGAAACATCAAAAGATGTGGCGGTTACGTTGGTCAATGATGCGGTTATTGAGCCACAAGAGCAATTCAAGATAAATTTGAGCAATCCAATCGGAGCCGCAATTGTAGAACCGATCTCAATAATTTACGCTTACGATGACGATCAGCAATATTTTGAAATTCTTGATGCAAATAATGGAAATCCTGTAGCCGAAGGCGGGAATGCAGTTTTTATTGTAAATCGTTTAAATGGAGACCTTAACCAGCCCGCTTCGGTCGAATTTCAAACTGTGGATGGAACTGCGATTGGCTCTACAACAACTGCTCCGGGAGATTTTACTTCTCAATCCGGCATCCTCACTTTTGTAGCAAATGAAACTCAAAAAACTATTTCAGTTCCGATTTCCAATGACCAGTTAACGGAACCTGTTGAATCTTTCAATGTAAATCTTTTCAATAATTCGGCAGGCACGGTAATCTACTTATCTAACGGAATTACAACTATTCAAGCGAATACTTTTGTCCCGACGCCAACGCCAACTCCAACGCCGACTCCAACGCCTACGCCAACTCCAAGCCTTGTTTTCTCAAGCAAAGTAAATGGAATTTCCCACATCTTCAAAATGAACGTCGATGGAACTTCGCGTATTGATCTAACGCCCGATGAACTAATTTCAAACCTAACCGAACCTGCGATCTCACCGGATAAAACTAAAATTGCCTACCAAAGTGGTTCTGATATTTATGTAATGAATTCCGATGGAACGAATCGTCAAGATATTTCGCTCAGCGGTTTTCATCCGGCGTGGAAACCCGATGGAACGAAGATTTCTTATACACGGTTTGATGGTGCGATATATCAGGCAGATCCAGATGGACAAAATGAAGCCCAAATTGTCAGCAACGGACAAAACGCAGAATGGTCGCCGGATGGAACAACGATCGTTTTCGATAGCGGAACGCAAAACGGTAATGTTTTGAAATTCAACATCGGAACAAGCACGTTTACGTCAATCGCTTCTGATGCGAAAGAACCAACTTTCTCGCGTGATGGTGTGCGGATCTATTTCACATCTGTTTCAGCACAAAGTTCGAGAATCGTTTCAACTGATGTGAATGGTGGCGATTTGCGATTCGCGAGTCCTTCGGCAGTTGGGGGTTTTTACGAATCGCCCGATGTTTCGCCCGATAATTTGACAATTTCTTACGCGGATTCATCAAGCAAGATTTATGTTTCGAATGTAGATGGATCGAATCAGCGAGAAATAAGCCCAATTACTGCCGAAGATTTGCAGCCTGATTGGCTCGCGGGTTTTGCAGCACCTACTACGGAAATTGTTGTTTTTATTCGCGACAGCAATTTATACAAAATGAATTCGAATGGCACAAATGTCGTTCAATTAACCACGCACAATCAGGCTTCCAAACCCGCACTTTCACCGGATGGAACAAAGATCGTTTATCGCCGAACGGGGCTTTGGATAATCAATATCGATGGAACGAATGATCAGCAATTGGTAGATGATGGCGAAAATGAAACAGATCCAAGCTGGTCGCCCGATGGAACTCAAATCGCGTATTCAGGGTTTGGCGACCTCTACAAAGTTAACGTCGATGGCAGTAATCCCGTTTTTCTGAGTGCTACCGGAACCACGCCCGATTGGTCGCCGGATGGACAAAAGGTTGTTTTCACTGACGATATAGGCAGGTTAAAAATAATTAGATTAAGCAATTCAAATGTTGCCGACCTCGGAATTGTTGGAAGTTCGCCTGCTTTTTCGCCCGACGGAACTAAGATTGTCTTCATTGATTCCAACGGCGATCCGACCACAATAAACGCTGATGGAAGTAGCCAACTCCAATTAGACGTCCATACCATCGGCAATCCTTGGCAAAATCCTGATTGGTCAACGGACGGCACCCGAATCATCGCCGACAAAGACGCTGAACTCTTTGTAATGAATGCCTCAAATGGAAATTTGCGGCTGAATGTTTCGCAGATTTATGGCGGTTCAGGGCGTGAAGCTTCGTATGCTGCTACGCCCAATGTGAATTTCTCAAATTCCGTTTCATTCACGGCTTCGAATTACGATATTGCTGAGGGAAATACAACAGTTACGCTCACGCTAAACCGAACAGGCGTAATTACACAACCTTCGGATATTACATTTTCGACAACGCCTGGAACAGCATTATCGAATCTCGATTTCGCGAATTCGAGCGGAACAGTTCATTTTGATGCAAACCAATCGACACAGACCTTTACGGTTGATATTCTCGACGACAATATCCCAGAATCGGATGAGACATTTACTGTAAATATCGTTTCTGGAACTTCCGAAACTACAATTCTCACACCTTCCGCACAGGTAACAATTCAGGATATGGATAGCGGAATTCGCTTTGCAACATTGAATCCGAGCGTGCAAGAAGATGCAGGAACGGGTGTAATCACCGTCGAAAGATATGGCGGTATGAGCCAAACTGTTAGCGTAGATTACGCGGCGACCGCAGGAACGGCAACTGTTGGGACTGACTTCACGCCCGTTTCCGGCACTCTGACTTTTAACCCGAATCAAACAACTGCAACCTTTACCGTTCCGATTATTAACAATCCAATTGTAGAAATTGCAGAAACGGTAATTCTCACAATTTCGAATGCTTCTGTAGGCTCAACGATTGAATTGGCAACCACAAATCTGACCATTGAAGACAATGATTTTGCGGTCTTCACTTTAAGCTCATCCACATATAGCGTGGGCGAAAGTGCGGGCAATTTGGTGGTTACAGTTAATCGATTTGGCGGAACGGAATCAGCGTCTTCGATTCGCGTAGCTCCAAGCATTTTCTTCCCCATTACAGCCGGAAGGGCAAGCACAGCTGATTTTTCAACTGCAGTTCAAACGGTAAATTTCGGAGTAGGAGAAATTACTAAAACAGCACAAATTGCGATTTTGAACGATACAATTGGCGAAGGTGATGAAGTTTTCAACATTGCTCTGTCTGCATTTCAAACTGGCACAAGCACAGGAAATCCAAGCGGTGCAACCGCGACAATTATCGATGACGATACGGAATTTACGTTTGCAAATTCGAGCGTGAATGAAGGCGATACGGGTGAAACGACGATTGCGACAATCACTGTTACTCGAGCCGGAAATACGAGTGGAAATGCGAGCGTAGATTTCAAAACCAGCGGCATCGGAACTGTTCCAAATGGAACTGCGACGAATGGAATCGATTTTACTCCAACCTCGGGAACGCTAAGTTTTACCGACGGTCAAATATCGCAAACATTTGACGTTTCGATAATTGGGGATGATATTTATGATCCATTTGAAGATCTTCGGATTCAACTATCAAATCATTTAAATGGCACGATTCCGATTCCGCTGCGAACGCTCACAATTATTGATAATGAGCCAACATTCAGGTTCGATAATCTTTCGAGTCAGGATTTTAGACAGATTAACGAAGATGCAGGAATCGTTAATTTATCGATCGTAAGAGCGAATGGTTCTTCGGCGAAAGCCGGTTCGGTGCTATTCGAAACATACTTGGAAAGCGGCGATGGTGCGATACCTTTTGACGATTTCACGCCTGTTTCGCAAGTTGTGAATTTTGCGGCTGGCGAGAATCAGAAATCCATTTCGATCCCGATTACGGTCGATATAATTGTCGAAGATCTTGAAAGATTTCACTATCGGATTGTGCAAACGACAAACGCAGGAACGGCTCAGCCTAATATTGGAATTGTGGATATTTACGACGGCGAGCCGGAAATTGG
Organism: Acidobacteriota bacterium; assembly: GCA_031415455.1. Taxonomy (GTDB): domain Bacteria; phylum Acidobacteriota; class Blastocatellia; order Pyrinomonadales; family Pyrinomonadaceae; genus JANNVK01. Next base: position 77,844 of record JANORS010000007.1, read on the forward strand.
TTTCCGCACCGACGTTTCATATTCGATTTTAGAAAATCAATTACAATTTGTCACTCAAATCGAACGCCGCGGAAATCAAAATCGTGCCGTTTCAGTGAATTTTGCAACAGTAGATGGAACGGCTGCGGCTGGTTTTGATTACACCGCGATCAATCAAATTGTTTCTTTTCAGCCATTTGAGAGCGTAAAAAACATCGTGATTCCAATCACGAATGACGCGATTTTTGAAGGTCCTGAAAATTTCACAATTACTTTGAGCAATGCGTCGAGAGGCACGATTAGGTCTCCAGCGACCGTTTCTGTAGATATTCTCGAAAATCAGCCGACATATTCGTTCGATCAATCTTTTTATTCGGTTGATGAACGAAATGGCACGATGACAGTTGGTGTAAGACTTACCGGAACACTTGTGCCGACTTCTACTTACAGCGTGAATTATGCAGCAACTCCCAGCTCAGCAACTCCAAACGTTGATTACACACCTGTGAATGGAACTCTCACATTTGCTGCAAATGAAAGTCTAAAAACCTTTACAGTTCCGATTCTCGACGACAACATTATGGAAAGCACGACTCGAATACCGGAAACATTCAACCTTGTGCTTTCGGCTGCTTTACCTTCTGGAACTCCAATCGCTTCAACTTCTGCACTTTCACAGATCTTCGACGATGACGCGAGATTTTCGATGTCATTGAGTGCGACGGCTGTGGCTGAAAACGTCGTCGGCGGAAATGCTCTTGTGACGATAAATCGAACAGGTTCACCGAATCGGGCGATTTCTGTGAACTACTCAACCATCGATATCACTGCAACTGAGGGTCTTGATTATACAGCAACAACCAATGGCACAATTACTTTTGGAATAAATGAAACTAGCAAACAAGTCTCGATTCCAATCATCGACGATCTCAATTCTGAAGTGAATGAGACGTTTAATGTAGCTCTCTCAGCTCCATTATCGCCGAGTTCTCATGGTGTTCAGATTAGTTCGCCAGCAGTAACAACCGTTACGATTAATGATAATGACCCGAAGATTTCGTTTTCTGCGAATAATTATGCTGTGGATGAAGGCGTTTCTGCGTCGATTGTTGTTCAGCGAACTGGCGGAGTTGATCTCACGGCTTCAGTTCATTATCAAACTGCAAATGGAAGTGCAATTGCGGGTTCAGACTATGATTCAGTTTCCGGTGATTTGACCTTCAATCCGGGCGACTCATCAAAAACAATCACAATTCCAACCAACCCAGACGATATCACCGAAGGGAATGAGTATTTTTCAATTACGCTTTCGTCGCCAAATGGTGCAGCACTTGCTTCACCTTCAACTTCGAATGTGACGATTCGTTCAACTCCGGCATACTTTTCGTTTATTGCATCGAATTCAAACGAGATTCAAGCCGGTTGTTTAACGGTTTCAGGTTGTTCTTTTAGCGAGTATCTAGCTTTGGAAAATGTCGGTTCAAAAACAATCACTGTCCAGCGAAGTGGAAATTCTGCAATTGCAGTTGGAGTAAACTACGCAACGTCAAATACAACTGCAATAGCTGGAAGCGATTACACATTAACAAGCGGACGACTCGAATTCGCCGCGGGCGAAACTATAAAGACCTTCGTTGTGCCTATTGCCAATGATACGGAAGCCGAGGGAAATCAGGCGTTTAAGGTTACATTGAGCAATCCATCTAGTGGTTCATTGATTTCGAATATTCAAAGAAATGTTGTGATTCGCGATTCATTTGCGGGTTTTCTGGTATCCTCACCGGAATCACCCGGTTATCGAACGTCACTTGTCGGTGTTTCTTTCGGCGATTTTTCAGTTTTTGAAAATGCGGGATTTGCAACAATCACAGTTCGCCGAATTGGTGTATTGGAAAGCCCGACAACGATTCGTTATCAAACCGGTGGCGGATCTGCTATCGCCGGAGAGGATTACACATCGGTCAACGGCGATCTGATTTTTGCGTCAAATGAAACTGAAAAGACATTTACCATTCCAATTCTTCCAGATTCTTTAAGCGAAGGAAGGGAAACTGTAGGATTAACTCTAACCTACATTTCAGGTGAAACAACTGTTGTCGGAACTTCTGGAACACTAACAATCAATGAATCACTTGTTGAATTTCCATGTGAGTATATTGCTCCTAGCAACTGCCGTGATTGGCGAAGTGTTTCAATTCCAGAATCGACGACTTTTATCGATATTCCGATTGCGATTTCCGGGGCTTTTCCTGCGGATGTAATCGTTAGCTATTCAACCGCAAATGGAACTGCAATTGCCGGACAAGATTACACAGCAACTTCCGGACAAGTAACGTTTAGTCCAACTGGTTCAACGCAACAGACCGTTCGGATTCCGATTCTGGACGATTCAATCAGCGAATCCGACGAAACTTTTACTCTCAATATAACCGGAATTGTAAGCGGACAATCGGCAATCAACACTTCGCGAGATGTTTCAACAATCACGCTTAAAGACTCAACAATAAGATTTGGTCAAGGAAGTTTTACTGGTTTTGAATCGGGAAGTATTTTGGTGAATGTCGTTCGAGAAGGTGATGCGGCAAATGCAGTTTCGGTAGATTATGCAACGAGCGGAATTTCAGGCGTTACAAATGGATCGGCGACGCCAAATCTTGATTTCATAGCGGTTTCAGGAACGCTCAGTTTTGCTGTTGGCGAAACTTCGAAAACGTTTACGATTCCAAATATCAACGACGATTTTTTTGAAGGAACGGAAACACTGAATGTTGTTTTACGAAATCCTGTCGGAGAAACCTTTCTTGCAAATGGGCTTGGTTCTGAAGTTCCGGCAACAATTATAGAAGATAATATTGCGAGTTTGTCGTTCGAAAAAGCTAGCTATTCGGTAAATGAAAATGGCGGCTCAGTTACGTTGAAAATTCTTCGTAGCGGATTTGCGTCAAGTTCAGTGGTTGTTTCGGGGAACACTTCTAATGTTTCAGCTACCGATGGAACAGATTTTATAGGAATAAATGAGCAAATTAGTTTTGCCCCGAATGAAACTTTCAAAACAATCACGATTCCGATTTTGGATGATTCCGTGCAGGAAGGAATTGAAATATTTGATGTATCGATGTCGGTCGTTTCGGGTGAAGCTTCTATATCTCGCGGAATTTCACGGGTCGGCATAGTCGATCCCGTAGTTCAATTTCGCGGAGCATCTTTTACCGCGAATGAAGCTTCACCAACGGCAACGATTTCTGTTGTCTTAAACGGAAATCCGAATACAGAAGTCACCGTGAATTACACAACGTTAAATGGAACCGCGACCTCGGGTTTAGATTACACCGCAACAAACGGAAGCCTGACATTTGCGATTGGCGAAACAGAAATATCCTTTGATGTTCCGCTTTTGAATGATTCGATTACGGAAGGAGTTGAATTCCTCAATATCTCCCTCACTACCCCAACCGGCGAGGCGACTTTAGGCTCGCCGGCTTCCGCTCGTTTAAATATTACAGAAGTGAAACCGACAGTTCAGATTCCGGGTTATCAGTTGAATGTGGTAAAAAGCGGAGGAATTTTCTCGGGCAAACATCTCGCGGGTATTGCCATCGATTCGATTGGAAACATCTTCGTTGCTGCAGACGAAGATACAAATTCGTTATCGTCAAACCGCTCGCAGATCAAATTCAAAGATGGAATTGCACAACCGCTGTTGGGAACCGAAAAAGAATATTTCGATTTATACAAAATAAATGTTGCCGGAAATGTTTCGCTCGTTGGTCGCTATGACGTGTTTCATTTCGATCTTGTAAATCTCGAATTCGGTCCGGATGGTGGTTTATATACCGCTGGAAGCGACAAAGTGGTTTATCGAATAAATACAACCGATGCCTCAATTTCGGTCTTCAATACCGATATTGGACTCAACTATTTCCGCTATGGAATGGAATTTGACGCCGCTGGAAATCTGATTTTCATGACCGAAAACGCTCCGAATTCATTCTATCGAATTCCTGCTGGCTCTGGTTCGGTCTTCATCGGAAGCTATTCGCTTGACAATTACAGTAACTACGGAACTCGTTTTGGAATTCAGCCGGACGGCGATTATGTGATTTATCCCGACGGACCAAGCACAAATAATCCGCGAATCACGCAAATCATGACTGGTAACCATACGCCTGGAACGCCCTTCAATTTTAATTATCTTTCCAACACAAATGTTCGCACTCTTGGTGCCGCATTTGGTTTCTCGATTGGTTCGATAAATCCAGCAAACGGCGACGTTTTCTCCTCAGGCGGAAACTTCGGCGATGGTTCGAGTGTGATTCTCTACACGCAGAATAATAGCGGTTCGTTTGCAAAAATGATGGCAGGAACGTCCGTTACTGCAGTTAACAAAATCGGAAATAATTTTATAGATGGTGCAGAAAATCTTGATTCGAAAGGAGTTACAGATATGGATTTCGGAGTTCGACGCGATGGACAAACCGGTCAAACTCTCTATTTCATAGATGATTTCGACGACACAATCTATCAGCTTATATCGCTTTCTCCAACTGTTGCAAATGCCAATTTCGCTGGAAGAGTTGTTGATAAAAATGGAAGGGCAATTCGTTCGGCAATTGTTTCAGTTACTGATCAGAATGGAATTGTCCTCACTGGACGAACGAATCCATTCGGATATTTCAGGGTTTTAGATATTCCAGCGGGAGCAAATTACGTGATAAATGCTTCGGCAAAAGGCTATACATTTGATTCGCAAGTTCTTTTCATTGGTGATTCGATCACTGATTTTCAAATAAACGCGAATGCGGATGGGAAAAACTAACAGAGGCTGATGGAAGGATTTCAAAATTGGGAATTTATAAGTTTTTGATTCTTTCCACAAAACAACTGGGAGGAAACTCCGATCCGCCACAGAATCACAAATGTGATTTTGAGGCATTTATATATTTAGATCTTCGTAATTTGTTTTGGTTCACTGAATTTTACCAAAATCTTTATTTGCTCAATTGAACTTTCCAAAATAAAAAAACGTAGCTAGAATGTCGATGATAACTTTGGAGTGAAAAAAAACATGCATTGCCCAAGCTGCGGACAACAACAAGTATCAAGTGATTTGCGATTTTGCTCGCGTTGCGGATTTCCGTTAATGTTGGTTGCGGAAATTCTTTCTCATGGAGGAACTTTACCGCAGTTGAATCTTCTTCAGCCGAAGAAAAAGAAGATTTTCACACGGAGAAATGGGTTAGTAATTAGTTTCTTATGGTTTTTATTTTTTACCTGTTTTATGACTGCTTTTGCAGGAATAACAGATGCACCTGATAATGTTATAGGTTTTTTTGCAATTTTTGGTGTTTTTGGAAGCGTTGCATTAACAATTTTATCTTTCTTTTTTCTTGATAATAACCCTAAAATTGAGGCTCTACCACAACAGAATTTTGCTCCGCAACAACAAAACATTTTAAATTTCCCAACAAATCAAAACGCTCTTCCGCCACAACAATCAATACCGATTGAGACCTATCAAGCACCAAATCAAAATCCGTTGTATGCAGCCGGAAATTGGCGGAGCACAACGGATTTGTTGAATAAAGATAGTTCAGAAAAGGCAACTCAAATGCTTGAGGAAAAAAACAATAAGGCAAACTAAAGTTTAGAATCTAAACTAATATCCAATCGCCTCGCCATCACTTCTCGAATCAATTGCTCCCAGCCGAATGCCTTTTTCGTCAATCATAATTCCGGTTGCAGATGCAATATTTGTTGGTCTCGCAACAAACTTATGCCCCATATTTTCCAACACTTTACGAGTGTCTGGCGATAATCCAAAAGGTTCAAAAACAATTTCGTCAGGAAACCATTGATGATGAATTCGTGGTGCGTCAATCGCGGCTTGAATGTTCATATCATGGTCAATTACATTGATTACGCATTGCAGGGAAGTTGTCAGAATCCGCGGTCCGCCACGAGCTCCGAGTGCGAACCATGTTGAGCCATCTTTACGCAAAACAATTGTCGGAGTCATCGAAGAAAGCGGACGTTTTTTTGGAGCAACAGCGTTGGCTTCGCCTTGAATTAAGCCATATAAATTTGGCGTTCCAGGACGTGCGGCGAGATCATCCATTTCATCATTCATCAACATTCCGGTTCCTTTAATTGTGACAGCTGAACCGTATAAATCGTTTATTGTGTATGTGTTAGAGACAACGTTGCCGTCTTTGTCTGCAACTGTAAAATGTGTTGTTTCAGTTGGTTCTTTAGTTGGCTCGCCGTGTCTAATTTCTGCACTTTTTGAGGCTTTTGCGAGGTCAATTGTGCTTCGCAAAACATCAGCATATTTTTTGTCAATTAACTCAGTTGCCGGAACTTTTACGAAATCAGGATCACCCAAAAAGTGTGAACGATCGGCAAAAGCACGCCGCATTGCTTCAGTCAAAACGTGATATTTTTCCGCCGAATTGTAACCCATTTTGCGAATGTCGTAACCTTCAAGAATATTCAAAACTTCGAGCATTGCAATTCCGCCAGAACTCGGCGGCGGCATTGAAATTACCGGAAATCCGCGATAAGTTCCTTGAATCGGCGTGCGTTCTTTTGGTGTGTAGCCACGTAAATCTTCAAGCGTAATCAAGCCGTTATGAAGTTTCATATCTTCGGCGATTAGCTTTGCGGTCGCACCTTCGTAGAAATCTTTCGCCCCAAATTTTTGAATTCGTCCCAAAGTTTTGGCTAAATCCGGTTGTTTGAAAACCTCACCTTCTTCATAAAATTTGCCATCTTTGAGAAAAACTCGTTTAGTTTCATCATATTTTTCGAGATTTTCACGATACGCTTTAAATAAATTAGCGAGTCGAAAACTTAAAACATAGCCATTTTGAGCCAATAAACGTGCCGGTTCTAGAAGTTGCGACCAAGTAACTTTCTTTGAGCCATATTTTTTGAAAGCCATTTCAAATCCGGCTGGTGTTCCCGGAACGCCTGATGCTCGATAACCGATTGTCGAAGAACCTTCACCTTTGATAAGTTCGCCTTTTTCGTCAACAAAAATATCACGGGTCGCAGCATTCGGAGCCATTTCGCGGTAATCAATCGCGGTTGTTTTGCCATCTTTCAAACGCAATAACATAAATCCACCACCGCCAATATTTCCCGCTTCGGGATAAACGACTGCAAGTGCAAACCCGACAGCAATTGCGGCATCAACTGCGTTTCCGCCTTTTTTTAATATCTCAACACCGATTTTTGAAGCCAATTCGTGTTGTGACGCAACGATTGCATTTTTTGCACGAACCGGTTCTCGCCAAGCTGCAAAAACTGATATTTGTTGTGAAACAAAAATTAAGGTGAATAAAAGTAACGAAATCCGGCAAAGTTTCTTATTTTTCATATATTTCGGGAATAGATTTGGACGTTTCAAACATCATACAAAATAGAAGTAAAAAAGTATATTGAGTTTATTTACGAAGTTCTGTTTTCGGATAATTGCAGCTATTGCATATATTTAGAATTATTCAGATCTGTAAAATCGTTTGGAAGCCAATAAATAGCTTGTCGAAACTGACAAAATCGGTTATTCTAGCAAAAAAGTTCACGGTCAAATTTGTGTTTCTACACTCACTATTGTTTTTTTAAAGGTTGTAAAGTTATGAAAAGATTATTATTTAGCCTGACATTTTTAATTATTTTATCAATGTGCGTTGTTTCAGTTTTTGCTCAAAAGAAAGCAAATTCCTCTAAACTTCCCGCCGAAGTTGTCGAATTTGGAAAAACAACGATTCTCTCTGACGGAAACGGAGCATTTATTGAATGGAACACCGATGATGAATTTAATAATCTTGGATTTAATGTTTATCGTATTTCTGACTCAAGCAAAGAGCGAATTTTGATAAATTCTTCAATTGTTTTAGGAAGTGCTTTAGCAACCGGCGATAAACAATCTGGGGGAAGTTATTCATTATTTGACGCTAAAGGCAATTTAGAAGCTACTTATATTATTGAAGCAATAAGTGTTGGTGGACAAAACAAAATTCACGGTCCAATTTATGTTACTTATGTGAATGATTTAGGCGAAAAAGCACAACATACTTCTAAATTGGCAAGCGATTTAAATTTGCTGCAAACTAGCAATACAGAAAACAATACGCCGACAATACCTAAAGATATAGTGACTAGAAACGTTGCACAATCAGTAGCAACTGCTCAAACAACTCAGTTTTGGGTTGCATCACAAAACGCCGCCAAAATCGGAATCAAGCAAAACGGAGTTTATCGTGTTTCTCGGAGCCAACTCCAACTTGCCGGATTTGATGTTAATGCTTCAACATCTCTTTGGCAGTTATATGCTGATGGAGTTGAGCAATCAATTATTGTTGAACCAAACGGAAATTACATCGAATTTTATGGTCGAGGTTTAGATACACTTTCGACTGATATGAGATCTTATTATTTAGTTGTCGGCACTCAAACCGGAAGAAGAATTCCTAGTTTCTATCGCAGAAATATTCGCGAGAGAATTGTCAGCAGAAATTTTGAAAGCAAATATGAACGTTCAGATAATCAAACTTATCTAAGTTCACTTTTAAATGGAGAAACTGATAACTTTTTTGGAGCGGTTTTTAATAATACGCCAGTTAATTTAACTTTTAATGTTCCGGCAGTCGATACAATTAATAATGGTTCAGCGAGATTAGAAATTAGAGTTCAAGGCTTAACAAACACACCGCATTCGGTCAATGTTTTATTAAACGGACAACAAATTGGAACACTTACCGGAAATAATACCAGTTCAATGAACTTGGTTTACAATTTGAGTTCGCAAGCTCTTTTAAGTGGAAATAATGTTGTTCAGCTAGCTTCTGCTAACACGAATGATTATTGCTTGTTCGATAAAGTTTCTATCACATATCCAAAAAGATATGTTTCAAGTGGCGATAAATTAAGTTTCTCGACACCAAATTATAAAACTGCAAAAATTGAAGGATTTACAACACCAAACATTAGACTTTTTGATCTGACGGAAATTGATAATCCAAGCATTATTGGAAATGTTGGAATTACTCAAAATGGTGCAACTTATGATTTAACTGTTTCTTCAAACAAAACGCGGATGATGTATGCAATTACGGATGAAGCACTTTTAACTCCGTTTTCTGTTGTCGCAAATACACCATCGAATTTGTCATCGGTTTCAAAACAAGCAAACTTTGTGATTATTTCGCACAAAAGCCTTATTACGCAAGCTAATGATTGGGCAACTTACAGACGAAATCAAGGAATGTTGGTTGAAGTTGTCGACATTGAAGACGTTTTTGATGAGTTTGGTTTTGGCGAACCTGATCCGGAAGCAATAAAAAGTTTCCTCGGTTATGCAAAATATAATTGGCTCGTAAAACCTAATTACACGCTGCTTATTGGCGATACAACATTTGATTCCCGCAACTATCAAGGCTCATCTGCACCTTATAATTTAGTTCCTTCAAAAATGATCGATACAAGTTATTCTGAAACTGTTAGTGATGAATATTTAGTAGATTTTAACGACGATGGTTTAGCAGAACTAGCAATCGGAAGAATTCCGACAATTACGAGTGCTGGCGTAACGTTAATGCTAAATAAAACAATAACTTACGAATTAACTCGAGCAACTGCTTTGCAAAGAGGTGCTTTATTTGTTTCAGATTTACCTAATGGCTATGATTTTGAAGGTGTTAACAATCGCTTGAGGCAAATATTACCTGCAACAATGCCTGCGACAATGGTTAACCGCTCGCAGACAGATGGAAGAGCTCAAATAATTTCATCGTTAGATTCCGGTAAGTTTATAATAAATTATGCTGGACATGGTTCAGTTTCATTTTGGGCAGCATCAACTTTTTTCCATAGAGATGATGCGTTTGCCATGAATAATGGAAACAATCTAACTATTTTTACCTTGCTAACCTGTCTAAACGGATATTTTCATAATAATGGAACTGATTCATTTGCTGAAGGTGCTTTAAAAGCTCCAAATGGCGGTGCAGTTGCAACTTGGGCATCGACTGGTTTAACAACTCCAGACGTTCAAGAAGTAATGGCAACGAGATATTATCAAAAGATTGCTGATGGAAGTATTGAGAGAATGGGCGATTTAATAAAAGATGCAAAGACGACACTTATTTATGGACGTGATGTCAGACTTTCGTGGGCACTTCTTGGTGATCCAACTTTAAAAGTTAGATAATTGCAAAAACTATAATTTATTTAAGGCTCGACATTAATCTGTTGAGCCTTTTTTTTATTGAATTCTTAGTAAATAACTGCAAATTAAAATATGTTCGCCGAGATTAACACGAACTCTTTCACCAGTTGGAATTTCACGATTAGAAATAATTGTTGGATTTTTTCCTTCAGAAACTAGAATGAAATTACGATTCCCATCGCACAAAATTGATGCATGGCGACGGCTAATTTCTACATCGTTAAGCAAAGGAATATCAACTTTTTGCGACCTCGAACCGCGTCCAATACTAATCTCGTTTTGAAAAACCGGAATCACACTTTGCCTAACTCCGTTTTGCCAAACTTCAAGTTTAAATAACTCAGTTTTTCTGCTTTGAACTCTGGTTGCGTCCTCGCTATCGTCTGTAGAAACGACAGGTTGTCGCACAACCGAATTTGCATATTGAGCTTGTTGACTTGGAAGTTGAGGTTTTCCTCTCGCAATTACTCCCGTTTTTTGATTATTTGAGGCTTCGTCCCAACCGTGTTGAACTCTGGTTTCACCTTTTTCGAGCGTTCCATCGACTCGTAATTCGACCGCAAAAGATTGAGTTTCGAGCTTTTTTTTGCCCGAAATTTCTTTCGCTCGTTCAGACAGAACGTGATACAAGCCTTGCTCAAGTCCTTTTCTTTTAACGCCTTGCCATTCTTTATCGTCCGCTTCGCTCAAAAAAACTAGGTATTCTGTTGGGATTAAAGTTGTGCCTTGCGGGAGCGGAACCATTTCGCGTTGCATAACTTCTTCAACGGCTCGTGCGAGTTTTACAATAAATTCTTCAGCAATACTTCTAGGTTTGCTTTTCGCATCTTTAGCAGCTTTATCCAAAACCATTTCCGCACTATCGCCGTCAATAAACCGTCTGACTTTGTCTAAAATACTCATAATTTATGTTTAAAAATTTAATCAATATCAATGTAGCGTTTATTTACCCAACCACGCTCAGCCGAGTTTGAATCGTCTTTTGGGCGACCATGTTCAAGAATACCAATTTCAATCCAATTTTCCTTAGAATTATAAACCTTAACACGCGAACCTTTTGTTAATAAACCAATTTTTTCTTGCTCTGTTCCGGCAGTCGGTCGAATATTTACATCTTGGACAGCAATTCCGGTTTGTGCCGAAAATGGATTTCTGATTTCAGGTAATATACCGCGACTACGCAAATATGTATGCGTGCCATACAATGCACCTGAAAAAATTGCAATAAAAATTGCGGTGAACGTAAGTTTACGCAAAAAACTACTTTGTTTTTTTGGTTGCAATAAATCTGCTGCTTTGTTGTTGTTAATGAGCGGCAAAACTGGCGGCGACTTAAAATATGGACTGTCTTGAAGTTTGACAACAATTTGCGGATTATTAGAAATATTATTTGGTAATTTAAAATCACGCGAGGTGTTAAATTTTGCAACCGTTGGAATGTTAGGTGAAAATCCGGGTGAAAAAGCTGCACTTGGTTGCGAACTAATGCGAGTTGCGACTTGAGTTTCAATCTCCGGTTCTTCGATTTGAATTTTAACTAAAAGCAATTCGTGCCAAAATTCCGTGATTGATTGTTGGCGGTTTTGAGGCTCAAATTGAGTTGCTCTATTTAATACACGAAGCAATGAATTTGCCCACATATCGCCATTCATAGATGTTGGAAGTTCTGTTATTGCAGTGTTTGCAAATTTTCTTGGCGATTCTCCGGTTAACAATACATAAGCTGTTTTGGCTAAAGAATAAATATCAGAAGCTGGTGTTAGTTTGTTTGTTTTTATAATTCCTTGAGTGTTAATAAAAGAAGGACTGTGTTCCGGCGGTGCGTAAATATTAGTGCCAACTCTAGTTATCGGCTCATCAGAAATATTGATTCTGGCAACACCAAAATCGCAAAGTTTAACAACTTGTTTGTCTTTTGAAAGCAACAAGTTTTGTGGTTTTATATCGCGATGAATTATTCCGTTTTTATGAGCATTTGCAACTGCTGCACAAATCTGTTCGAGATACGAAAATGTTTGAGTATATGGAAGACGCTGATTTTTAATCGTTTTAGAAAGGTCGCCGCCAGCTAGAAATTCTAAAATTAAATAATGAAAAACTGTTCCGTGTAAATCTTTAGCGGTGCCATGCCCAAGCCGGCTGACAATGTTCGGATGACGGAGCCGATCGAGTGCAATTGCTTCGTTTTGGAAATTTTCGACTAAAGTTCTTTCCAAATCATTATCTAAGTCGCCTTGCAAAAAGACATTAAGTGCTTTGATAACAACATATTTGTGTGGAGAATTAGTTGAAGCTAAAATGTCGCGGGCAAGAAAAATTTCCGCATAGCTACCGCACCCAAGATAATCTTGAACATCATATCTGCCATCAACTCTGCTCGTTAACAATGAAAGTTTTTTCATTTATTCTTACCAATTCTCGATAAATGCTACACGAAAAATCGTAAAACCGCTACGATTCCAATACGAGAAAAATAAATTATCTGTTTCAACTATTCTTCGCAATTATTGAGCTTCAACATTTGAAACTAATTGCTTGCGTGTTAAGGACTTTCGCTGTTTACTATTGACGATTAACGTTTTACAATTCTAGTCTAGAATGTCAACCGAAAAGCAAAATAAAAAGACAGAATCGGCGGATTGGTTCGTCAGCGGATTTCTTGGCAGAATCGGGAAAATTGCCGATTCGCTAACAGGCAGAAATCCAAATAAGACAAGCAGTTTAGCCACAAGTGAATTAGCTGAACGGTTAAAGAATTTACTTGATTCTGAAGTTGAAGATTTAGGTGCAAAAGGGAAGTTTGTTCCACATCAAATAAAACTAAAAATGGCTTGGAATCAATTTTCAACTGATTCGCCTGAAGTTTTAAAAGCTGTCGAAAATGAACTTTTAGTTGCGGCGATTGATCATATTAACGATCGCAGATACCACATTCACGCTCCACTAAATGTTAGTGTGAAAGCCGATTATTTTACTGAAGGCGTGCAACTTATTGCGAGTTTTGAAAATTTTTCGCTTGAAGAAAAAGAAGTTGAAATGAATGTTTCGCTGACAAATTCTAATGCTAAGAAGTTTATTCCCGAAACACCACAAGTTGTAATAGTTGACGCAGAAATTATTATAGCTGAATTCAAAATTGGCGAAGTTTCAAAGCAAATTTCGTTAAATTTTGAAAAAGGAAAAAGATTAAGCGTTGGTCGTGGGAAAGAAAGCGATTTAGCGATTGCAGACGCAACCGTTTCAAAGTCGCATGCTTCGTTGGTTTTAAATGCTGAAAATAATCTGATAGTCGCTGATATTGGCTCGACGAACGGAACTTTTCTAAGTGGTGAACGTATCGCTTACGGACGAGCATTTACAGTTGCAAACGACGGAAAGGTTATGTTTGGAACAGTTGAAGTTTATTTTAGGAGAGTTGCTAAACCGACTGAATTTGTTGAAGAAACAAAAGAATTTCCAGCGGCACAACCCGGAATTACGATTGAATTTTAGGTGATTATGCTTTTATTTTTTCAATTTGATTGGGAGAAATTACGACCTGAAAAGATTGTCGAACAACTTTTTGGACTTCAAATTCTCGAAAGGACTCCAGCTTTTTTAAGTCTTTTTTATCTCGTTGGAATTTTACTTGTAGTTAGTATTCTTTTTTTATCATTTTTTAGAAATCGCCGTTTGAAATCAATTTACGAAGAAAATTTATCAACAGAAGTTAAACGAAAACTTAGCTCAACAATTACAAACAGAAGTCTTCTATTGTGGCAAATATTTTTTGTTTGCCTAACCTTCTTTGTTTATGGTTTTCATATTTACTGGACGGCTTTTGCCGATGATAGTAACGAAGAGTTTCAAGCCTTGAATTACAAAGATCTCAGAAACCGGCGAGCTTCAGCAGCAACATTACGCGGTTGGATGCTTGATCGAACCGGTAAACTTGGTAGTTCATTAGCATTTTATAAACACGAACCTGGTGGAGATATTGTTCGCTCTTATCCGCTCGAAAAAGAGATGGCTCATTTGCTTGGAACAGAAAGAGGAACGCCTGGACTAGAAAGAGTTTTGTTTAAAACTGATACAGACACAATGCCGGAAAGCTACGAAGTTTTGACAACCATAAAACGTAAAGAAGATTTGCCACGAGATGTTAAAATCACTATTGACAGAGATTTACAGATTTATGCTGCTAAACAACTTGAAGGTAAAAAAGGTGCTGTTGTTATATTAAATCCGCAAACAGGTGAATTGCTTGCAGCTTATTCAAATCCTTCATTTGCACTAAGCGAAAGTAAAACTTTATCTGATTGGCTTAAACTTGAAGGAAACAAACGAGATAAGCCACTTTTAAATCGAGTTTTTCAAGAATATTATGTTCCCGGTTCAACGTTTAAGGCTTTCACAATGATCACTGCTTTTAGAAACGGAAAACAGAATATTCAACTAACAAGTTCACCTGAAGGTTATGTTGCGTTTCGAGGTTCGCGTCCAATTTTCGATGCAGTTCCACCTTGTGAGCCGCCGTATGGTTGTGCAACTTTAAATATTGCACAAGCATTTGAAGCCTCGAGCAATCAATTTTTCTCTCAATTAGCCGTCGATTTAGGTCGCGAAAGAATCAGAGAAACGGCGTATATCCTGGGAATTTCAGCAGTTGAAACACCGGAAGATGCATTAAACGCTAAGTTTTTTCCAGATATTTGGAATGCAAGTTCGACGCGAATTCAGAATGCACTTGCACCAAAACAATCGACAATTGTTACCGGAAAAAATATTTCTAGTTATGACATCGGTTTGGAAGGGATGGGACAAGGATATGCCGGTCAAATGACCCCTTTTCAAATGGCTTTGGTTGCGAGTGTCGCTGGAAATATGGAAGGGAAGTTGATGAAAACAAAGATAGAATTTGACCAGCCGCCACAAATGTTTTCACAAGTTTTAACTCCACAACAAGCTCTAGATATTCGTAATATTATGGCATTGGTCACAGAAGGTTCAGGCGGAACTGCTAAAAATGTTAGAAGTATGCTAAACGGAACAGGTGTAAGAGTTGGCGGAAAAACAGGAACTGCGGAAAAACAAGCTCCATTGTATGATGAAAAAACCGGTAAGCTAAAAACAACAAAAAAGAAACGTAAAGACGACAAAGGTAATTGGGTTGAGTATGATGCTCCGCAAATGTTTGAGCGGACCGACAGTTGGTTTATCGCAGTTGCACCACTTGAAAAACCACAATTGGCAATTGCGGTTGTGGTTGAATCGGGAGGATTTGGTGCGAGAACTGCTGCACCAATTGTAGCAAATATGATTTTGAAAGCTCGGGAATTAGGGCTTTTAGGTGAACAATATAAACCAAAAGCTCCAATTGTAAATTCGAAAAAAACGCCAGTTAAAACGAAAGGCAGATAATGAAAAATCGGGCTTCATCACACATAATTATTTTGTTGCTAATCGTGTTTCTCACGTTTATTGCACATTATTCTATTCATTATGGTGCATTGATTCGTGGTTATGAAACTTCTTGGCTAACGGCTTATCGTAATATTGGACTTCTTACTTTACTAGCAATTTTGCCTATTTTCATTACTAAATTTACAAAATTTAAAGGAAATTGGACGCTTTATACTGCGGCTGTTTTAATGTTTTCAATCGGTTTAATTGGTCAATACAGACTCTTTACTGATCCTGAATATATATCGAGAGTTGATAAAGCAGAAGCTCGCCAAGCAAAAATTGAAACCTTACAGCTGCATTATATTCAAGAAAATTATTCTGCTGAAAAAAAGCAGATGATGGGTTTGCCGCCTAGCGAACCTTCGCCGGTCGATCTTTCAAAAGAAAAGCCTCGTCCGGCACAAGAAAGCGTTTCTTCGCTTTTGCTTAATCCGCGAACTGTAAACCCTTTGATTGCCATATTTGGTCTTCTTCTAGCATATATTTTGTGTAAGCGTGATGACGTGCTGAGTTTATTGCAAAAAAATGGATTCTTGTTAGTTTTACTGACACTTGTGCCTTTAATTTTCGCTGCGGTAATGTCTCGAGCCGGGAAATTTGGAAATATGACACCTTGGGAACCTGCGAAAGTTCCATTTCTAATAGGATTTGCGGCTATACTTTCAGTTTTGTATCGAAATTTAGCAAAAACATATTGGGGAATTCCGCGTTTTCAAGATGTTCTTCCGCTCGTTGTGATGGCAATATTGCCCTTTGTTCCATTTTTCTTGCTCAAAGATTTTGGACAAATGCTTGTGTTTAGTTCAGCATACGCAACACTTTATCTTGTGGCAATTAAGAAATTACCTCAACGTGCTGTGTTAATTGGAAGCGTATTATTTTTTGTTACTATTTTGGTTGTGGGAGCATTGCCGATTGAAACACAATCTAAATTGCCTTTGCTTCCGACTATTGCAAAACCTGTAAAAGCAATTTTGCCTGACAGAATTCAACAACGTTTTCATTTGTGGCTTGATGGATTTAATCCGCCAAGTCCAGAAACAGATTGGTGGAAAAAAGATTACGACAACTATTATAAAAAATTGGTTGAAAAAAATCCTGATTTGCCTAATTTACTTGAAGAAGAGCCTGAGCTTCAGAATTCAATAAACACCGATGCGTGGTTTGATGTTTTGGCGTTTCAGCCGGCACAGGCTACTTTCGGACTTGCCTCTGGCGGAACAACCGGAAGAGGTTTAGGGCTTGGTTATCCTGAGTTGATTCCAGTAGCTGATTCTGACTATATTTACGCTGCATTATCAGAAGAACTTGGACTTTTTGGTGGATTATTGATAATCTTTGCCCTATTAGTTCTTGTAAGTGCAGGAGTTCGCACGGCAGCTGAATCCCGCGATATGTTTGGAAAACTTTGTTCTGTTGGACTGACTGCCTTTATAGGTTTTCAAGCATTAGTAAATATTGGAGGCATAACGCGAGCTTTACCAATGACAGGAATTACTTTGCCTTTTATTAGTCACGGCGGTTTTAGTTTAATAACGAGCTTTGCAATGCTTGGTATGCTTTTAGCTTTTTCTCATCGCAACTCAACCGATGTTGAAAAAATGATTGAAATTGGAGAATAATATTTAATGAAAAATTCTTTCGTGCTCAACTCTGCCTCAGTTACAGATCGAGGTTTGAGCAATAAACGACCCGAAAATGAGGATTCATTTATCGACATTCCTGAAACTGGGATTTTTGCAGTAGCTGATGGTGTTGGTGGTGGACAAAGTGGCGAAGTTGCTTCGCAGATGGCAATGGAAGTTTTGCAAGACGCTTTTGCTAACTACAAAGAAGGTTCTTCTGATGTCGAATCTTTAATGAGCCTTGCAATTCAACACGCTAACGCTTCTATTTATCAAATGTCTCACGAGTTGCCAAAACTCGCGACAATGGCAACAACAATCGTCGCACTTCACCTCGAAGGAAATATTGCTACAATCGGACATGTTGGCGATTCGAGGTTATACCGACTTGATTCTCGTGGAAATTTATTTCGTGAAACAAACGATCATTCTGTTGTTGAAGAAGAAGTTCGTGCGGGAAGAATGACTGCCGCTCAAGCCGAAAATCATCCGAGTAAAAATATAATTAGTAGAGCATTAGGTTCTGAGCCAACCGTCGAAATTGACCTGAAAACAATAATGGTTGATGCAAACACAACATTTTTATTGTGTTCTGATGGCATTACCCGGCATCTTTCTGATCACGAAATGCGTGAACTTCTGTTAACTTGCAACTCGCCACTAGATGCTTGTCGCGAGATGAAAAATCTTTGCTATTCGAGAGGTGCGGAAGATAATTTAACTGCTGTTATAGTTAAAATTGAAGGAAATAGTTCTGGTAATATTGATGAATCTACAGTTGCCAGTCCGCGAATCCCATTTGTTGGGCAAGAACAAATTGAGGAGGAAGAAGTTACTGCAAAACCATGGCGGCAGACAATTAATAATGATGGATCTCATCTTTCTATTCCGGCTCAAGCACGACATGAAAGTGCGATGTTTAGAATGGAAGATGGTTCGGGAAGTGCTTCAGATGATGACGTAAGACAGTTTGAAACGCTCCAAACAGAGAGAAATCAAATAATAAAAAGTTCGCGAAAAGGAATTATTGGAAGAATAATTTCTTGGTCATTTTTACTTGCAATTGGTGGTTTATTAGGTGCAGCCGGAATGTATTATTATCTCGGAATGAAACCTGTTGAAGTGATACAACCACAAGTTTTACAACCAGTTACAAATACAATATTAAATTTAAACGCGAATACTAATGTAAATTCGAACACAAGAGCGAACATCAAACCAAATTGAGTTTCTAATGGAATTTGGCAGCACAATACAATCTAAAGAGACCAAAAATATAGTTTCTGTGAGAAATTTGGTTAAGTATTTTCCCGTTGATAACAGCGACGATTTTGTGCGTGCTGTTGACGACGTTTCTTTTGAAATAAAGTCAGGCGAAACTCTTGGGTTAGTTGGAGAAAGCGGTTGCGGAAAATCTACCGTAGGTCGCTGTATTTTAAGACTTTACGAGGCAACTAGCGGTGAAGTTCTATTTGAAAATCGTAATATTTACGAGCTTGGAAAAAGTGAAATGCAAGCAGTTCGGCGAGAAATGCAAATCATTTTTCAAGATCCTTATGCTTCGCTTAATCCGCGACTTTCGATCCTTTCAATTATTAGCGAACCTTTGAAAATTCACGGAATTGGTAATAAAACTGAACAGAAAGATCGTGTTGGTGAACTTCTCAAAAAGGTCGGACTTGACCCGAATTATATGTATCGTTATCCGCACGAATTTTCTGGTGGACAACGACAAAGGCTGGGAATTGCCAGAGCTTTAGCGTTAAATCCAAAGCTGATTATTGCCGATGAGCCAGTTTCAGCATTGGACGTTTCTGTTCAAGCCCAAGTTGTGAATCTTTTGCAAGATTTGCAGTCAGAATTTGGATTGACTTATCTTTTTATTTCGCACGGTTTGGCAGTTGTCGAGCATATTTCGACAAGAGTTGCTGTAATGTATCTCGGAAAAATTGTTGAAATTGCGACATCTACTGAGCTTTACGAAAACCCGCAACATCCATATACAAAGGCTTTGCTTTCTGCAATTCCAATTCCAAATCCAAAAATTAAACGTGAACGAATAATTTTGAAAGGCGATGTTCCAACTCCAATAAATCCGCCTTCAGGTTGCCGTTTCCGCACACGTTGCCCGATTGCAAGCGAAGAGTGTGCAACGATTGAACCCGAAATGAAGGAAATTTCAAACGGACATTTTGCCGCATGTATTAAAATCTAAATATGTTATCTGCTGAAATAATTGCAATTGGCTCTGAACTTCTAACTCCAACAAAATCAGATACTAACAGTCTTTGGTTAACCCAAAAACTTAACGAAATAGGTATCGAAGTTAAACTAAAAACTATTGTTGGCGACGATGCTCTGCGTCTTGAAGAAACAATTAAAGATGCCTTAAAACGCTCGAATATTGTAATTACAACTGGCGGACTTGGTCCGACTGAAGACGATATTACGCGAAAAATTTCGGCAAAAGCTGTCGGTAGAGAATTAATTTTTGATGAAAATATCGCACAAGAAATTAAAGAAAAATTCGCCCGAATGAAACGCGATATGCCGGAAATAAATAAACGACAAGCATTTATTATAGAAGGTGCAGAAGTATTACCGAATCCGAATGGTTCAGCTGTTGGAATGTTTTTGGAAGTTGGCGAATCTCAATTTGCGATGTTTCCCGGACCGCCGAGAGAAATGAATCCGATGTTTGAAAACTTTGTCTTGCCAAAAATTCGCGAGAAAGCGGGTGAAATTTTTGTCAAACGAAAAATTTTGATGATTTCAGGAATGGGCGAATCCGCTGTCGATGAATTGATTGCTCCAATTTACACAACTTACGAAAATCCGCAGACAACAATTCTTTTCAACCGTTCACACTTAGAGATTCATCTGACAGCAACCGCAAAAACTGAGCATGAAGCTGAAAGTATTAACGCGGAAGTCTCCGAAAAAATAGTTGAAAAACTTGGACTTGCAGTTTTTTCAGAAACGGGCGAATCAATGGAAGAAGTCATCGGAAAACTCTTAACTGAAAGCGGGCAAACTATTTCAGTTGCCGAAAGTTGCACCGGCGGATTGGTCAGCGAAAGGCTCACAGATATTTCAGGTTCTTCTATCTATTTTATTGAAAGCACAGTAACTTACGCGAATGAAGCAAAGATTAGAAGTCTTAATGTTCCACCTCAGCTGATTGAACAATTTGGAGCAGTTTCGTTGCAAGTAGCTGAAGCAATGGCTGAAGGAATGAGAGAGCGTGCGAAGACAGATTTTGCTATCTCTATTACTGGAATTGCAGGACCAAATGGCGGAACTTTGGATAAACCAGTCGGCTTAGTCTTCATCGGTTACGCAGATAAAAACTCGACTAAATCTTTCCAGATAAATTTACCAGGCGATAGATATTTGATTCGTTGGCGTGCTTCACAAGCAGCTTTAGATTATTTACGAAGAGAACTTTTGAAAGGTGAGAATGTAAATTTATAAAAAAGGAAGGCGAGAATAATGTAAATTATCTTCGCCTTCATTATTCTTCATTTCTAATGCTCTATTTTTTAGCTTTCCACTCAGCTAGAGTTTTCTCAAAACTAGTAGTATTAGCTGCTGGAGTTGATGATTTACCAATATTAACAGCCATTTCACCAGTCAAAATCGCTTCTTTCATATTACCCATTTCATTCAATAATCTGGCTTTAATAGTCATGTTACCGAAAGTCGCTTTTGTGGCGATAGATTTTTCTATCCAAGTCATGGCTTCGGCGTAATTATTTTTGAGTTTTGAACCGATAACATAATTCGTTCCTTGATTTAGAGGACGAACATCATCAGCCTTGCGTGTTTCAATTGCCGTGCGGATGTTTGATAAAATTCTGCCTGAAATATCGCCGACATTGACATCAAATCCAACTTTGAATTTGTCAAAAGCGATTGCAATTGCGGCGTTGCTTGCGACAACATTGCCAAATGAAATAGACATAGTTTCTTGCATTTGAGTTTTCAATGGAGCAACTTTAATGCGAAGTGCATCATTCTTTTCATCATATGAGTAACTTCCCCAAGCATTATTTACTTTGTTAAAAATTACAATCCATTCTTTTTTATTCGGAATTGTGTGCAATCCGTATTTTCCTTTTGGCAAGGCTTGACCATTAATTGAGACATCATTTGTAACCTCGAAAGTTGTGTTATCGTTTGCACCAGTTCGCCAAACCTGACCGTTCGGAACAAGACAAAGATATTGTGTGCCAGCAACTGGAACAACATCTTTTGATTCACATCCAAAAACATCTCTAGGTTTAGTGCTATTGATGCGTTGAGTATTTGGTCGATGATAGACGATATTAATTTTCGTATCGCCAACAGTTTGCGATATTTCTTGTTTATTTGATTCACTCGGTAAAGTGAGTTGGGCAAAAACACCAAAACTCAACACTAAGATGACGAACGTAATAAAAGTAATTTTTTTCATTTTTCTAATTTTTCCTTTGCTCTATTAATAAAAATTCTTAACATTTCAGCAATTTTTTTGCTCATTTCACGACTAATCATTCCTTCGCCGGCTAAACCTGCAAGAAGATGCAAGTCAGTTGCATTATTTCTCCGCACCTCAACATTTTGCGAAAATTGAACGATTGTTGTGTTCAAACTAACTTCCTCAAAATCTGCAAAATATCGTAAAAAGTTCTCTTTTTCAAAAGCCAAAGGCGACCATTCGATATGATTATCAGATTGATCTGTTAATTGAACTTTGAAATATTGAATAAATGAACCAACAAAAGGAACTTCGGCTCTTATTTTCCAGTTTGTAATGCCTTTCCCGTCAGTGTGAATACTTTCAAGATTTGGCATTAATTCGACAAAGTTTTGAATGTTGGAAAAGAACTTTCGCACATTTTCAATATTTGTTTTAACTTCAATTTTATCATTAAATCCGGCTTTTATTACAAACATAAGTTCTGAAGTTCATTTAAGTCGTGAGACTTTGTCTTTTAAACACGGAAAATTTGCGGTTGTGCTGATGTGATTCTACAATGTTTACGCAACAAATAACAAAAAGGTTTGTAAAAATTTATGTTAAAAATATGTCCCAAGTGCGATTCGCCAAAAATAAAATATTGGAAGGAATTGTCCGCAGATGAAAAGTTAATTTTCAAACTTCTGCCAACCAAATTTTCAGCGGAGCAACGAAAAACGCATCATTTCTGCGTTCGTTGCAATTTTGAGTGGCAAGCAAATGAGACAAAGGTTTGATTAATTATGATATTATTTTATTGAAATTATGGAAATTACAGTTGCAATTACAGGTGCGTCTGGAACAATTTACGGACAGCGAACACTTCAACTTTTAGCAGAAAGCGGCGTTGTTAAAACGATTAATTTGATAATGTCGGCGACTGTTCCGACAGTTGCACAAATTGAACTTGGGGTTAATTTAAAAGAACTTAATCAAGATAAAATCAATGAATGGATAGGTTTACCAAAAGATTCAACAATTATCCGCTACTGGAGAAATGAAAATCTTGCTGCCAAACCAGCTTCGGGTTCAAATAAACAAATTGGAATGATAATTGTGCCTTGTTCGATGGGAACTCTTGGTGCAATCGCCAGCGGAGCGGGAACAAATCTCATTCATCGTTCGGCAGATGTTGCACTTAAAGAAGGCAGAAAACTCGTTATTGTTCCGCGGGAAACTCCGTTTAACACAATTCATCTAGAAAATATGGTTCGCCTTGCCAATGCTGGTGCGAGAATCTTGCCAGCAAGTCCAAGTTTTTATCATAAACCGAAAACGATTGATGACTTGGTTAATCATCTCGTTTATCGGATTTTAGATCAGTTTGATATTCCGCATTCGAATAAAACTCAATGGACTGGTAATGAAATTGAGCTAAATTAACAATTTAAGATGATTGACGAAGAAGTATTATTTCCAATTAAGGTTGAGATTGATGACGAAAAGGTTGAATTTTTTCAAACTGTTCGTGAATTAGAATGCGATTTAGAAGTTTTTGATTCTGATATTTATACAGATTATAAAGTTTCTGATGCGAAAGGAAATAGTATTCGGTTAAAAGTAAGTGAATATTTAGTTCTTGAAACACTCGAATTTCTTAATCAGGAGTAGATATAAAACCTTTTTATTTTTGTATTTATGGATGTTAAAAATATTGAAACTGATCTAACTGTTTTAATTTCAGAGTATTTGATTAATTTGCTTAAGCCACAGCTTCCGTCTTTTGAGATTGAAAAAGGTGAAAATGGAACAAGTTTTATTTTAGATGCATTCCTCACTCAGCCAACTGAATTAGCTAATACTTTTTTAAAATTAGCCGTAACATATTTTAATGGTGAATCAATTATTTACATGTCAGTTGGTGAAAACTGCACCTTAGAAATTCCAATTGAAGGTGGAAGATATACGCAACAAAAAAATGAAAATGAATTATTGCTCATTCTTAAATCATTGGTTTTATTAGGATTTGAGGAAACCGTTACATCTAAAAATAATTTGATTTCAAAATCTGTTATTAATATCTCGCTCATTAATGGAGAGACCGCTTTAAAAATATATACTTCTGCTTTAGGTTTAAATGAAATATTTAAAAATCTATACGATTATTGTTTTGGAAAAAAAGTTATTGTCCATAAAAAATACTTGCCTTCTTTTCATCTAAAAATCTAGGTTAAAAACTAATTTGCAAATTAACAGTTGATTGAAAGACTATTCTGACAATCAGCCGTTTTTTTTGTATAATTTAGCTAATGAAGATTGTTTTAGCGACCCAATATAATGGAAAAGAACTTTCATTTGCAGAAAGTGTGATTAAAATTGGTCGCAATGCGGATGAATGTCAGATTGTTTTTGAGCAATCTTTATTTCCCTCAGTTTCGCGGCAACATGCTGAAATTCGCGTTCAAAATAATCAATGGGTTTTAATTGACTGTAATTCAACTTACGGAACATATCTTAACGGACAAAAGGTTGTAAAATCTGAGCCAATTCAAGTTGCAAGTAAAATTCAGTTTGGAACAGACGGTCCAATTGTTATTGTTTTGTGGTATGAAATTTCGGCTGAATCGCCAAAACAACAACCTGTTTCTGCACCAGTTGAGTATATAAAAGCTAAACCGCAGATCGCTTCACCGCAACCTGTTGAAGTAGCCCAAATTCCACCAAAACCACAATCTAAACTCAATGTTCAGTTAGACTTTATTTCTAGCGGAAAGCAGCCATTTATCTTGACGAAACAAACTATTTCACTTGGAAGAAGTCCTGAATGCGATATTATTTTTGACGATCAAGCGATTATGGTTTCGCGAAAACATGCAGAAATTTCTTGGAAAAGTAATGAAGTAATTTTAACCGATAATCAGAGTTTTAATGGAACATTGGTTAACGGACAACGCATTTCAACACCAACAACTTTGTTCCACACAGACGAAATTCAGATTGGAATGAAAGGTCCGGTTCTTCGTCTTAATTCACCAAAACTTGTTGCTCCAAATGGACAAAATCAGGCTGCGAATAATAATAAAGCTATTGCCTTTCAAGAAGTTAATGCTCCGAAAACTATGGTTTTCAAAGCTGATACAATTATTCCAAACAAAGTAAATCTCGAGCCGCAACTGATATTGTCAATCGGATTTGGAAATAATAATCAGCTTAAAATTGGACGTGATAATTCGAACGATATTAAGCTCGATGGTTTGCAAATTTCCAATCGACACGCAAATTTAAATAAAACTAATAATGGCGTAACGATTGAAGATTTGGGTTCGACAAACGGAATTTTTGTTAATGGAAATCGCGTTTCCCGTTCGCAAATTTCCGGAAACGATTCGGTTCAGATTGGTTCTTTTGTTTTAAAAGTTGATAAAAACGATAATATTGGCGTTTTTGACACTCGTTCAAAAGTTAGAATTGATGCGGTAAATATTACAAAAGAAGTAAAAAATCGCGGCGGAAGTGGAAAACTCAAAATTCTCGATTCGGTTTCTTTATCAATTCAACCTAACGAATTTATCGGACTTCTCGGACCTTCGGGAGCAGGGAAATCGACTTTTATGGACGCACTTAACGGAATGCGTCCGGCAACGAGTGGTAATGTTTTAGTCAATAACCTTGATCTTTATCGGCATCTTGATTCGCTCAAACAATCGATCGGATATGTGCCGCAAGACGACATTATTCATCGAGAATTAACTGTTTATCGAACTCTTTTTTATGTCGCAAAACTTCGTCTTTCAAACGATGTTTCATCAAAAGAAATTAACGATATTATCTCAGAAGTGCTCGATGTTACTGGACTTAGTGAGCGTAAAAATGTTCCGATAAATCAGCTTTCAGGCGGACAACGGAAACGTGTTTCAATTGCTGTCGAACTTATTACAAAACCTTCTGTTATTTTTCTTGATGAGCCAACTTCGGGACTTGATCCGGCGACAGAAGAAAAAATAATGAAACTCTTTCGCCAGATTGCAGAATCCGGGCGAACAGTAATTCTGACGACTCACGCAATGGAAAACGTTAAACTTTTCGATAAAATAGTTGTCTTAATGCGTGGAAAGTTAGTTTTTTATGGCAAGCCGGAAGAAGCCTTAAAGCATTTGAACGCAACAAGTTTCAAAGAACTTTACGATAAACTTGAAGAACCAATCGAACAAGAAGTTCGCAAACAAGGCGAAACTAACAGACAAAGTATTACTGAAAAGGTTGCGGAAAATTGGAAACAAAAATTTGCTAAAACACCCGAATTTCAACGAAATATTTTTGAACCTTTGAAAGAAATTGGCAACAAACAATCGCAAGGTTTGAAAAAGAAAAATCGACTCGGAATATTTGGCTCAATCCGGCAAACAATTACTTTATCTCAACGCTATCTTGAAGTTTTGTTGCGAGATAAGCTCAATCTTTTCATACTTTTAATCCAAGCACCGATTATTTCAATTCTCACGGCACTTGTGATGGACAGCAAACAACCACGAGATTTTGTCTATTTTGTTTTGGCGTTAGTGGCAATTTGGTTTGGAACTTCGGTTTCAGCACGCGAATTTATCCGCGAACGTCCTATATATAACCGCGAAAGAATGATAAATCTCGGTTTAATTCCGTATCTGGTTTCAAAACTTTTTGTGCTTGGAGTGATTGTCAGTTTTCAATGTTTAATGGTTTTTATTCCGCTTAAGTTGTTGGACTTAGTCGGTTTAATGTCTATGCCTGGCGAACTTGGCGGCATCCCACAATTTTGGGCGATGATTCTGACAGCCGCAGTCGGCGTTGCTTTAGGATTATTAATTTCGGCGATTGTGAAAACCTCGGAAATGGCAACTTCGCTTGTTCCGCTGATTTTAATTCCACAAATTCTGTTTTCGGGATTAGTTGGCGTGCCGATTGGCATATCTAAAGTGGCAGGTTTAACGATGCCTGCGACGTGGTCTTTCGATACAATTAAGCGTTTTTCAACGCTCGACACTTTGCAAGCAGAAGGTGCGGACGAAAACGGAAAGACTAAAGGACTAGGACTTTATAAATTTATCGAAAAGCAAAACGATGCTGTTATTGCGGATGCAAAGCAGGAAATTGACAAATATCGGGACGAATCTTCCGCCATTATTACCGAAAGTTTTCTCAAAGGCGAATCGCCAAATTTGAAAGAACCGCCGAAACCAAATGATGCTGTGAAAATACCGGAAGATTTGAGCGGTTATGTCAACTTTCTTCATCCTTGGATGCACGAAATTTTGAATCAAATTGTTTTGATGCTAATGTTTTTAGCGTTGGTTTTGTCGATATTATTTGTTTTAAGATTTAAAGATGTAAAATGAAAAGATATAAAAATATGAAAAAACTTGGATTTATAATTATTTTAAGTTGTTTGTTTATAGGTGCTTGCACATCACCTGCGGAAAAAGCAGTTGAAAACAAACCAGCGAACACAACAAATGTTGTAAAAACCGAAACAAACACAGCAAAACCTGAAACAAGTAATTTTCCGGCAATGCCAAATGAAATTTTGCAAGCCGAAATGAAAACACTTGACGGCATAACTTTCAAACTTGGCGATTTAAAAGGAAAAGTTTTATTGGTTAATTTGTGGGCAACTTGGTGTGCTCCGTGCGTTAAAGAAATGCCGGAAATTCAGAAATTAAACGATGAATTTAAGGACAAAGGTTTTGAGGCAGTTGGCGTAACATTTATTAATGAAGATAATTCTGATAAGCAAGTTCGCGATTTTTTGAAAGAAAAAAAGTTTACTTACACGCAGGTTTTATCAAACGAAAAAACTTGGGACGCAATGTTAGAACTTAGTAAAGCACCGGGAATTCCTGTCAATTTTGTTATCAACAAAGATGGTAAAATAATAGAAACCTTGGTCGGCGGAAAGTCTTATGAAGCCTTTAAAGTAGCAATTGAAAAAGGTTTTAATAAGTAATTTGGGCAAGTGATTTGGAGTTATAAATGAAGAAATATAGTTTAATTTTTATTATTTGTTTGGGTTTATTCGTTAGTTGCTCTTATGTTTCGAGCCAGAAAAAAGGTCCAAGCGATGGCAATTCTAGCGGAAGCAAAGGTTTAAGCGAATATCCGCTATTATCGACCGCAATAATTCAAATGCCGATAAAATTAGTCGATGAAAAAACGACAAAACTTGAAGATTATAAAGGCAAAGTTGTATTAATAAATCTTTGGGCAACTTGGTGCGGACCTTGCCGGATGGAAATGCCACATCTCGTTGAAATGCAAGAAAAGCACGCCGATAAAGGTTTTCAAGTTCTAGGTCTTGATGTTGATCCTGAATCTGAAGATGAGATGAAAGCCTTTGCACAAAAAATGAACTTAAATTACGAACTTGGCTGGCTTGATAGTGATTTACGACAAGGACTTTCGAAAATGTATCCGCTAGGTTCAATTCCGACAAGTTTTTTGATTAGCCGTGACGGAAGATTTCGTGGTGTTTTTGCCGGTGCCGGAGCAAAAACAATCAACAGTATGAAAGAGCAAATTGAAAAAGCCTTAACTGAATAATTATTTATGTCTGAAGCAAAAACACAAAAAATAAAACCCGATATTCGTGCAATTACGCGGCTTGTTCCGCCAAGTGGAAACCTTGTGCAAGGACAATCAGAGCTTCCAATCGACCCGCAACTCGCCAAAGCCGCGGCTGAAATCATCGCCGCAAGTCAGAACCATTATGGCGGTTCGGAAGGCGACATAAACTTGCGAAAAGCCGTTGCCGCGAAGATTAAAAAATATAACAACGTTGACGTTGATGTTGACGCAACGCCGTATCAATTGATGATTACAAACGGCGGCACAGGTGCATTGATTGGCATCGCACAATCGTATTTACGCGGAAAATCGGCGTTGGTCTTTGAACCGTATTATCCATATCACCGCAAGATTCTGGAAGAATTCGGCAGTAAAACCGAAGTCTTTGAACTCGATAAAAACTTAACTTTCGAGAAGGACGCACTGCTTGCACATTGTAAATCGTTAAAAGATCGAACAGAATTTCCGCTCAAAATAATCATCGTCTGTACGCCTTCGAATCCGTGCGGAAAGGTGATGACGCAAACTGAACTTGAAGCAATTGCCGAGGTAGCCAAAGAGCTCGATTTGATGGTTGTTTCCGACGAAGTTTACGAACATTACGTTTACGGCGAAAATCCTCACACGCCGATTGCGACGCTGCCCGATATGTGGGAACGCACTATTACGGTAAATTCATTCTCGAAATCGTGGAATATTTCCGGCTGGCGTTTGGGCTACGCGTATGGTCCGGGAAACTTGATTCAACCGATAAACAATGTTGCGAATATCGTCAACGTTTGTCCCGCAACACCTTTGCAAGCAGCACTTTCGAGAGTTTTGATGGCAGACGACACGTATTACGACAAACTCCGTGATAAATTCGACGGCAAACGCAGTTTTGTTTCCGAAGAACTGACATCACTCGGTTTTAACATCTACAATTCCGGCTCGGCATTCTATCTTTGGACGCGAATTCCCGAAGAATTTGATGATGCGTTGAAGTTTAACGAAATGCTGATGGAAAAAGCCGGAGTCGGAGCCACGCCCGGAAGTGCCTTTGCCGATTCAGACGATTGGGACGCTTATATGCGTATCTGTATTGCTCGCGAAGATTCTGTTCTGGAAGGTGCGATGGGGAAAATTAAGTCGGCTTTGAGTTAAATTATGAATGTTTATGTTTTAATCGCGGGGATTTTAACGTTTTTGACATTTATTGCTCATACATTTTTCGGAACTTTTGAGACGTTAAAAACAAAGATTGATTTCAATAATTCAACTATTGAGAAAAATTGGTATCAAACACTTAACGCATGGCATTTGGTAACGGCAGATTTACTATTGAATTCAATCTTGCTGATTGCAATTTCGACGTCTGATATTTTAGAAGGCAAAAAAACAATTGCTTTGATTATTGGGTTGCAATTTCTATTTTGGGGTTTTGCGTGGCTTCTCACTTTGTTTGCCACAAACGGTCGAAAATTTTGGAAACAGCAATTTCATTGGCTGATATTTTTGATAATTTCAGGTTTGTGCCTTTTGGGGCTGAGAAGTTTTTAAGCTTAGGAGTCATTACCTTGAAAATATTTTTTCGTAAACTATTCAAAGTATTGAGCTTTTTGTTGGTTGCATTAATTTTATGTTTTGGCATAACTTACATTTATTTTGCCTCACAAAAAGGCGAAAAAGCGGTTGTAAAAGAGATTTTCAAAAATAATAAACAGCCCATTTTAGTTTTTGCACATCGCGGCGGTGGCGGACTTTATCCTGAAAATACTCTTGAAGCATTTCGACATTCTGCTGAAAAAAAGGTCGATGTTTTGGAATTGGACATTCACGCAACTTCTGACGGAAAGATAGTTGTTTTCCACGATTCGAGCGTTGACCGCACGACAAACGGAACAGGAAGTATCAAAGAAATCACGCTTGCCGAGTTGAAAAAACTCGATGCAGCGTATCAATTTTCAATCGATAACGGGCAGACATTTCCGTTTCGCGGCAAAAATATTACGATTCCAACGCTCGAAGAAATTTTTGATGCATTTCCTCAAACTAAATTCAATATCGAACCTAAGCAAGCCGAACCTTCAATTGTTATTCCGTTTTGCAACCTTTTAAGAGAAAAGAAAAAGACCGATAAAGTGTTGGTCGGATCGTTTAATCAGACCGTAATCGACGAATTTCGTCGTGAATGTCCTGAAGTCGGCACTTCCGCGAGTCCTTCTGAAGTGAGCGAATTTCTTGCCTATCAAAAAACAGGCTTGAGCGAATCATACACTCCGCCGATGCAAGCCTTACAAGTTC
Source organism: Acidobacteriota bacterium (assembly GCA_031415455.1). Classification (GTDB taxonomy): domain Bacteria; phylum Acidobacteriota; class Blastocatellia; order Pyrinomonadales; family Pyrinomonadaceae; genus JANNVK01. Next base: position 108,442 of record JANORS010000007.1, read on the forward strand.
CGGAATCGATTGGCAGTCTGCAAATTGTAACGAAAGATTTTGTTGAAACTGCACATAAATTAAACTTGCAGGTCCACGTTTGGACAATCAACGAAAGCGTTGATATGCAAAGACTTATTGATTTAAGCGTGGACGCAATTATGACGGATTATCCGGATCGTTTGCTTGAATTGCTTAACCGTTCGTCGGATTTGAAGAAATTGGATTAGTAGAATGATAATTGCTAATGGTAAAAGGAGGTTTCAATGGGATTGAATTTTTATAAAAGCATATCAGTAGTTTTTTCGGTGTTGCTAATCTGTGTTTTCGTATCCTCTCAAGCCAACAAAAAGACGGAGATTAATCGCATAAGGGCATACTGCAAAACGGTTGATAACTTCACCAAACGCAACCAAAATCCACATCTAATTTTTGCAGACACTTCGGATTATAACGACAATGCGAAGCAGAAGTGGCGAAAGTTTGGTTCGGAAAAAGCTTTGGAAAAATACCGCGAGAATACGGCTGAGACTTATTCGATTTCTTATAATTGGCAGAGAAACGGAAGAATTGTGAAGTCGACTTTCACGAATTTTAGTCCGTCGGGCGATTGGGCGGAATACGTCTATCACTATTTTCGCAATGACGGAACGCTCGCCAAAGCCCAACAGGAAATGCGGACATTCAATGGCGATGCGATCATTATTCAGGATTTCTATTATAATCAAAAAGGCAAATTGCTGCGAAAAACCGCCCGATATCTCGATCTGCAATCAAAGAAACCGTTCAAGCCAAGCAAAGAATTCCTAAAAGAAAATATAGATCCTTCTTCCGAAATTAATCATTACAAGAGCATTGGCAAACTACCCTTCGCAAGGCTCTTAAAACAATCATTGCGGTGAATGCCCACTCTCTTCAAAAATGAAAATATCACGACGACAATTCATCATAGCAGGCACGTCCGTGGGCGTGTTTACGTTGGTTTCTCAAAATCAGACGGCAGCTCAGAACAAAAGCGAGTGCGTATTTTGTGAGTTTGCGTCAAAACGAGGCAAATTTGTAAAGCTTTGGGAAGACAAAAACTTCCTAGCTTTTCTCGATTACAGACCAATTACCGAAGGTCACACTTTGCTGATTCCAAAACAGCATTTCGATTACCTCTTCGACATGCCAGACAAACTTTACGGGAAAATACTCAAGCATGCGAAGCAGCTATCGAAGCCGATTAAAACCGCGATGGACGCAAAACGAATCGGCGTAATTATTGAAGGCTTTGGAGTTAATCACGTTCACATTCACCTTGTGCCAATCAACAAAGGCGGCGAACTCTCGAAAAAAGGCACAGTCGGCGTAACCGAAGAGGAATTTGCGAAAACGGCAGAGAAGATTAAGAGCAAAATTTCTGAAAATAAAATATAATCTTCTGCAAAGACTCGACAACAATTTTCCCATCAGAGAATCTTTAAGAGAATTACGTTTGGCAAAATAATTATTATGAAAAAAGTATCAGTTTTATTCCTTATCTTGAGTTTATTGGTGAGCATTCCTGCCGTTCGTGCAGATGAGGGAATGTGGACTTTTGATAATCCACCGATGAAGCAATGGAAAGAGCGTTACAATTTTGAGCCGACAAATGTTTGGCTTGAGAAAGTTCGGCTCGCTTCGGCTCGGCTTGATGGCGGTTCGGGGAGTTTTGTTTCGCCCGATGGCTTGCTGATTACTAATCATCACGTTGCGAGCGGACAACTGCAAAAACTTTCGACAAAAGAGCGAGATTTAATAAAAAGTGGCTTTTACGCAAAAACTCAAGCTGAGGAATTGAAAGCTGCTGATCTCGAAATAAATGTGCTTGTTTCGTTTGAAGATGTGACAAATCGCGTTCAGTCTGCCGCGAAAACAGGTGCAACGAACAAAGAAGTTAGCGATTCGCGGCGAGCGATAATTTCGGCAATTGAAAAAGAATCTCTCGAAAAAACCGGACTCAAGAGTGATGTTATTTCGTTTTATAATGGCGGCGAATATTGGCTTTATCGTAATAAAAAATATACGGATGTTCGAGTAGTTTTCGCTCCCGAAGAGCAGATTGCTTTCTTTGGCGGCGATTACGACAACTTTGTTTTCCCACGATTTAATCTCGACATAACTTTTCTTCGCGTTTATGAAAATGGTCAACCTGCAAAGACTCCAAATTTTTTCAAATGGTCTGAGACGGGACCAACAGACGGCGAATTTGTGATTGCTTCCGGTTATCCGGGTTCAACTGCGAGACTTTTAACGGTCGCACAGCTTGCATATCAAAGAGACGTCGGAAATCCTTTGCAAAAACAAGTTTGGACTTCGCGGCGAACCGCACTTGAGAATTACGCAAAATTAGGTGCGGAGCAAACGCGGCAATCAAATGGAACGATTCGCTCGCTGAATAATTCCCTCAAACGCTTGACCGGACAACAAGATGGCTTAATGAATCCGCGAATGTTCGCCAAAAAAGAAGCCGAAGAAAAAGATTTGAAAGCTGGATTAGCCAAAAAGCCAGAACTCGAAAAAGAATACGCTCCGGCTTGGGCAGAAATTTCGAAGGCTTATTCCGGACTTCCTGCGATGGCAAAACGCAACGCATTTTCAAATTTGTCGCCGTCAAGACTTGGTACAATGGCTTCGCAACTTGTTCGTTATAATGAAGAAATAAATAAGCCAAACAATCAGCGTTATCCAGAATTTAGCGATACGCGACTTGAATCTTTCAAGTTTAATTTGCTTTCGCCAGCTCCAATTTATACCGAAATGGAAGAAATGGCATTGACCGCGTGGCTCGAAGAAGCGGTGAAAACTCTGGGTGGAAATGATCCGTTTATTCGTGCGGCGATTGGCGATGCTGAACCTGCGGAAATTGTAAAACGTGCGGTAAACGAAACGAAATTGAAAGATATTGCGGCTCGGAAAGTGTTGCTCGAAGGCGGTTCGGAGGCAATCGCAAATTCAGATGATCCGATGATAACGCTAGCTCGCCGAATTGAACCAATAGTTCGCCAACTTCGAGCTTGGAATGAAGAAAACATCTTGAGCGTTGATGCGAGATCTGGCGAGAAGATTGCAAAAGCACGTTTCGCAGTTTATGGCAGAACAATTTCGCCAGATGCGAACTCGAATTTGCGTCTAACTTTCGGTAAAGCAAAGGGTTACGAAGAAGACACAACGCTCGTACCATTTAAAACTACTTATTTTGGCTTGTATGATCGTGCGGAAAGTTTCGGCGAAAAATCGCCATTTGATTTGCCGATTCGCTACAAAGAAGGACGCGATAAATTGAATCTTTCTACACCTTTTAATTTTGCATATTCCTGCGACACAATCGGCGGAATGTCTGGTTCGCCTGTAATAAATCGCAATGCCGAATTTGTCGGAATTAACTTCGACAGCAACATTCAAAAACTCTCAAATCGCTATTGGTATATTGAAGAAGATGAAGGCAGTCGGGCGGTTGCGGTTCACAGCAGCGGAATTCTCGAAGCCTTGCGAAAGCTTTATGATGCTGGTGGTTTGGCGAAAGAATTAACCGGGAAGTAGTAGCAAAATAGAATGATATTGGATTGAGCGAGAATTTTTGAAATAGAAAATTCTCGCTCTTTTTTTAATTCCAAACATTCTGTTAAAATACACTTTAAGTTAATATCTTACTTGGCTAATTTAAGAAGATATACCAATCCAAAATCAGAAATCAGAAATCTAAAATCATCAAAAATGCACTATCATTTAATCGGAATATGCGGAACGGCAATGGCATCGCTTGCAGGAATGTTACAAGCTCGGGGACACAAAGTTACAGGTTCGGATCAAAATGTTTATCCGCCGATGTCCACACAACTTGAATCGCTCGGGATCGAGATTTTAAATGGCTACAAAGTTGAAAATGTTGACATTGGAGCAGATTGCACGGTTGTCGGTAATGCAATTTCTCGTGGAAATTTTGAGCTTGAAGAAGTTTTGAACCGCAAATTGTTGTATCGTTCGCAAGCAGAAATCGTTAAAGAGGAATTTATTCGCGGAAAACGTTCGTTGGTTGTTGCCGGAACCCACGGAAAAACCACGACCACGAGTATCGCGAGTTGGGTGATGGAAGTTGGCGGCTTGAATCCATCGTTTTTAGTCGGTGGAATTGTTCAGAATTTTGGTGCTAGTTTTCGAGTTACGGAAAGCGATTGTTTTGTAATTGAAGGCGATGAATACGACACGGCTTATTTCGATAAAAAGCCCAAGTTTATGCACTATTTGCCCGAAATTGCGATTGTTAATAACGTCGAATTTGACCACGCCGACATTTACCGCGATCTTTGGGAAATCAAATATCAGTTCTCGCGCTTGATGAATCTTGTGCCGTCAAACGGACGCTTGATTGTCGGAATTGATTCGCCGGTTGCCAAAGAAGTTTTGGACGAAATGAGCGGTAAATTGCATACCCAAGTCGAAACTTTCGGAACTTCGGACGAGGCAAAATGGCAAGCGCGTTACATAGATTTTTCGGGTGATGTGACACGATTTACCATTTTCTGCGAAGGCAAACAATGGGCAGAATTTGAAACTAATTTAATTGGCGAATTCAATGTTCGCAACTGTTTAGCAGTCATCATTGCGGCGGATGCGTGGGGAATTTCGCGTGAGAAAATCCAAGAAGCATTTCGCACTTTCAAATCGGTTAAACGCCGTGTCGAAATTCGCGGAGTTGAAAAAGGCGTGACCGTGATTGACGATTTCGCGCATCATCCAACCGCAGTTTTAGAAACTTTGAAAGCCTTGCGGACGAAATATCACGATAAAAGATTGATTGCAGTTTTTGAACCGCGCTCGTGGTCATCGCGTCTCGCTATTTTCCAAGAGCCTTATGCTAAAGCCTTTAATTATGCAGATTACGTTGTCATCGCGGGAGTTTATAACACTTCAAAGGCTTCGGAACTAGGCAAAGTTTTGGACGTGAATGAGTTGGTTGAAGATATTAAATTGCAAGGCAAAACCGCAATTTGTTTGGCTGATGCAGATGCAATCGTGGAACATTTAACACCCGAAATGCGCGAAGGCGATGTTATTGCAATTATGTCAAACGGCGGTTTCGGTGGAATTCACGATAAATTGTTGAATGTTTTGAAAGAGGGTTAAATTGCCAACTGCCGAAATAAAAGAAGTTATCCACGCACCAGCCGTTGAAGTTTTTGATCTAGTTCACGATTACAAACGGCGGCTGGAATGGGATACTCTGTTGCAAAAAGCGTATCTTGAACCCGAATTTCCCGAATCTTGTAAGGGTGCAATTTCTGTTTGCCAAGGCAGAAAGATTTTAGGCGGATTTGCTCTGAGAACTGAATATGTGACGTTTGAAAAAGGAAAGGTTGCAGCAGTTAAAATGCTCAATCAACCACCTTTTTTCGACACTTTTGCCGCTAGTATTCGCCATTCAAACATCGGCAACAATAAATCGGAAATCATTTATAAAGTTAATTTTACGGCAAAACCGAAATTCTTAAGTTGGCTTTTCCATCCAATTATGAAAGTTGTTTTGACTTGGGAAACGAAAAAGAGATTGGTGGCTTTGAAGAACTTTTTTGAGAAAAAAGTTAAATTTGGCTCTTAATCCAATTTCTAAAATCTCGTAAAATTGCAGTTTGACCTTCAGTTTTGGTGCGTCCGACAAATTCGGTTAAAACTTTAGCGGTTAAAATTGGAAACGAAAGACTGTTTGAAACTTCTTCGTATTTTCCGCTAACTAACTGATAAATCTTGACTTCCTCTCCATCATAACGCCAAAGTTCTTTGACTCCAAATGATGCG
>JANORS010000008.1:0-34312 GCA_031415455.1 Acidobacteriota bacterium
AGCTTTGCCATCACCATCGAAATCACCAGGCATAATTGTATCAGTATTGACTCCCCAATTTACGGCAGTAAAGCCGGCAGTTGAACGATTCAAATACCAATTTCCTTCTGAACCACGGAAAACTGAAAGGTCAGTTCTTCCGTCACCATCAAAGTCTGCTCTTGGACGAGCCGGAGCAATTGAACAAGTGTAGTCGTTACCACCAAAGGTAAGTTTCCAACCAACTTGTGTTCCGGTATCTCCAGTAGCATCATCAACTACATACAAAGCCCAAACTCCGTTCATTGTTGCTCCATCAGTTCCAAACACGGAAGCAAATGTTGCAGCTCCAGCGGCAGGTGCTTCAAGATACGGACCGGCAGGTGCAGGTGCAGCAAACAGATCTCCAGTAGTTATGTTCACAGGTTTGAAATCGCCTGTTACCCATTGTGTTGTGCTTGGTTGTGCAACAGCAGTGTCATTTAAGTTAAATGTTAAGTTAGTGACATCGCCTGTGCCTCCAGAATCTGACAATAAAGAGAACTTCTGTCCGCCTGGACCAACTAATAAATAATCCAAGTCGCCAGGGAAAGTATGTGTCAAACCAGTTATTTCTAGTGTGACTAATTTACTTCCGGTTAAACCCGTAGTTGTTATTGTTGTTCCATAAGGAGTAGAAACACCAACAGTTGGAATAGTAAGTGCAGTTGTATTAGTGAATGTTACCGGAGCTCCACCAACTGGAACACCAACACGGAATTCTCTAACTTGTGGAACTTGTGAACCAATTGAACTTGCAATATTGATTGTTACAGATTGTAATGCACCGCAAGCTGTTCCGGCTGGAACTGTAAATGGAATTTGACGAACGACGGTTGCACCATCATTGACAGTTCCGTAAGAAACATTTGCTCCACCATTTGCATTTCCGGTAACAGCTGTAACGGCTGCACCTGTCACGTTAGTAACAGCAACGCTAAGTAAAACATTTTCGCCTGGCTCAGGGAAACCATCGTTGTCGCCAACTGAATCGCTGACTGAAAACGGATTAATCATCGCAACGTTTGGAAGATCAAACGCTTCAGTAACAGCAGTTGACGATTGTGTGCTTGCCGAGAAACCAAATCCACGACGACGGAAGCCTTCGCGAACATCAACAACATCAGCAGATGCTTCTGGTGATACAGGTAAAGCAGCAGCAGCTGCGATAATTGCATCACGTTCTTGCAACATCATCGGATTAAGCGGCGACAATTTCATTCCGTCAGTTACAACTTGAAGAACTCTAGTTGTTCCAGCTGTAAATCCAAGTCTTGCAACCATCAAAGCACGAACTTCCCACAACGCACTTTTCCAGATTTCTCCAGCATTGTGAACTTGTGAACAACTGCCTGCTGTAGCAATTACAGGATTACGTGGATAAGCACTAGCAACAGCAGTTGCTGTTGTTCCAAGCGTAGCATCGCAAGTTGAATTGATGTGACCAAAAGTCAATGGATTGTGCGGGCGATTGTTTGGTCCGCCAGTAGATGCAATTACAGCGGTTGGAAACCTTCGAATCGCATGATAATAATTTGAAGTAAAAGTTGGACCAAGCAAATGAGTTGCATAACCGCCTAATGAATAAACTCCATTTACCGGATCTGTTGGCTCAGCTGTCATTGTTGAAGCATACCAATCGCCCCAACCTTCTCCCATCATTCCTCCTTGATTTCCCAATCCAGAACCATTTCCGTGTAAACGGTTTGATGTTCCGTGGGTAACTTCGTGAATAATGATGTCAGTATCAGCAGTTCCGTCTTTATCAGGTGTTGGACCAGTCCAGACAAACATTTGCATTCTTCCGCGACCACCATCAGCTGGAGTTCCAAAATTTGCATTATTTGTTCCAGCAGAATCTTGTCCTTCAGCAGAAACTCTATCTACTTCAGCACCACCGCGACCAAAATTAGATGCTTGAAAGTTTCGTGCAGCTTCAGTAAATCCACGTTTGTAAAGTTCGTCATGATAACGATTCATTACATAAAACATATGATTAACTGCACCGCGTCTTGCTTGTGGTGCAGTTGGAGCATCGCCAACTCCGCTTGTTCCTGCTGGTGGACTCCAAGGAGTTGTGATAGCAGTATTGGTTGACAAGAATGTTCTGTTTGGATCGCCAACAGAAATACTTGCAGCGTCAACACCATTCACACCATCTATATCTAAACCAGCTTCAACAGCATTTCCGTCAGTCAAATTGATGCCATCAGTAATCCAACCGTTATTATTGAATGAAAGAGTTCCTTCATTTCCAATAAGTGTTCTGCTCACACGTGGAACAATGGTTCCTTGTGTGCCTAAAGTAGGATCGGCAGAACCAGGTGTTAACGGTGCAGGGCTGTCAGCCATGTCATTAAATGAATTTGCATTTCCGTAAACTTCATAGGTTGCAGACTGTGTTTGGTCATCAACAATATTTTTATGCCAAAGTGTTGTGCCTGTTTCAGCGTCAACAATTACATAATAAGCATTAACCGGTTGCCAAATTAATATTCTCCAAGAAGCACGAGCAACGCCAGGCTCAGTTGGGAAATACATTTTTTCTGCTGTTGTTGCCCAATCGCCTTCGCCGAAAACAACTTTCAAATCTGTTGAAGCTGCATCGTTGCGATTTCCAAGAACTTTAGCTTCGTCTGCACCAATATATGTGATGGCAGATTTTACTGAATCTAAAGGATTACGGAAATCAGTTGAAAGTGAATCATAATCAAGGCTCGGAGCAAGATTGTTAATTACGCGAATTATTCGCCCGTCTTTTGTAAATCCAGCTTTAACTTCGCCGCGGAAAACCGGAACGCCATTAATTAATTGCTCAAGATGTGCAAATGACATATTTCCATCAGGATTTGTGTAATCAGCAGTAACTTTCAATGAATCGGCTTGTGTGTCATTAACACCAATCAAGTCATTATTTTGTTTGATAAATCCGCGAAGGATTTCTGAACGTTTTTCAGCAGATGGTGAAGTCAAAAATTCAATTTTGTCTCTCCAAACATCAGGTGTAATAACTTCAGGTGTTCGAATATCGGTATTATATTCAACTTTCGAATGCGGAACTCGTTGCTTTAACGACTGCTCACCGCGAACAAATTTGTCACGTGAGTCAGAAACAGCAAAGGCATCTTTTCCGGCTTGTTGCCGAAACGATAAAATAGCTTCAGCTGAAGCCTTATCTTCTCTGATGTCATACATTTTGCCTAAACGTTCGTCTAAACTTTCTGTTCTGACAAGTCCTTTAGACTTTTTCCCGCCAGCTTCAGACCGAAATTGAAATGGTAAAATTACCAATGCCAACACTAATCCGAAAGCAAACAAACCAAGCATCAAACCTTTCCGGTCGTCTGCTTTTACTTTTGATTTCTTATGCATTTTAAGCCCTCCTCAAAGCTTTAAAAAAAATGGGGTTTTAACAAATAATACGATTGGCTTTTGCTCTGGTTGAGCTAAGTTGGCTAAGATTTTATTTCAATAACAAAACTGGAATATAATTTTCAACCGTGGAAACCTCTTGTTTTGTGAACTATTGATTTTAAGATTAAATCTATTGGACACAAAAATTGTCTTATCTGAATGGGCGTATTGTGACAAAGAAAGTATAATTAGTCAACAGAAAATTAAAGCTAATCAGCAACAAAAGGAATAAAATTAAACATAAGTGGAAGAAATATTCGGTCAAACAGGTTTAATCGCCAAATATCACGACAATTACGAGCATCGCAGCGGACAAGTGAAAATGGCAGAAGCTGTATTTCATGCGTTTGATGAAAAGCGAAACCTCATCGTTGAAGCCGGAACCGGAACAGGGAAAACTCTCGCGTATCTTGTTCCGGCAATAGCTGCGGCATTAGCAAAAGGGCAAAAAATTATTATTTCAACTGGCACAAAAAATCTTCAAGAGCAATTAATGGAGAAAGATATTCCGTTTTTACAACGTTTTATGCCGAAAAAATTTAAAGTTGCAAATATGAAAGGACGAGCAAATTACGCTTGTTTGCATCGAATTAAGCGTGCTGAAGATCAACCGATTCTTGAAGGAATGGATCAACTTGATCAATTCGACCAAATTCGTCATTGGGTTCGCGATACTGAAACCGGAGATCGTGCGGAACTTGTCGATTTGCCCGAAAATCTGCCTTATTGGGGACAACTCAACGCTAAAAGCGAAACTTGTCTTGGGCAAAAATGTTCTGACTTTGAAACGTGTTTTGTTACCAGAATGCGAACTCGTGCGTCTGATGCCGATATTGTTATTGTCAATCATCATTTGTTTTTTGCTGATTTGAACCTACGCGGAAGCGAATTTGGCAAAGTTTTGCCTGATTATTCGGCAGTTATTTTTGATGAAGCACATCTTGTAGAAGACATCGCGAGCGATTATTTTGGCTTTCAGGTTTCGAGTTATCAGATTGATGAATTAGTCCGCGATGCTGTCAAACTTCCAATTACTGACGTTTTAATCAACAGGGAATTGACCAAAAATTGTGGCAAAATTTCGAGTTTCGCAGACAGTTTGTGGTCTTCGTTTCAGCAAGGTCGCGGTTATGACGGCAGATTTCCACTTTTGCAAAATGCTTTTGCCTTTCAAAACAAACGCGGTGAAATTGAAACAACTCCGGCGGGCGATGCTTATTTTGCACTCGATGCTGCACTCGATCAGCTCGAGAAAATGTTCAAAAATCACGGTCCGGAAGACACCGATATTGACAGCGTAGTCAGACGAACGAGACAACTTCGTTTCGAATTAGATTTTATCGTTTCGCAAACCCAAAAGAATTTCGTTTATTGGATGGAACGTCGCGGACGAGGAATGTTTCTTCGAAGTTCTCCGATTGATGTTTCTGGGCTTTTACGTGAAAAATTATTCGATAAACTCGAAACTGTCGTTATGACATCCGCAACGATGTCAACAGGCGGAAAATTTGATTTTATTCGCGATCGACTCGGATTTCCACCTGAAAAGACGGACGTTTTGCTCGCTCCGTCATCGTTCGATTATCAAAAACAAACGATTTTATATCTTCCAAAAACGATGCCAGAACCGCGTTCGCCCGAATTTACGGAAATGGCGGCAAATGAAATTGTTAATATTTTGAAAGTCACGAAAGGCAGAGCGTTTGTCTTGGCAACGAGTAATTCTTCCATGAAGGCACTTTACGAACTCGTTTCGGTTCGCGTTAATTTTCCGTGTTTTGTGCAAGGAACAATGTCGAAAGCGGGAATTCTTGATAAATTTCGTCACACTCAAAACGCGGTTTTATTCGCAACATCAAGCTTCTGGCAAGGAGTTGACGTCCGCGGCGAGCAACTCTCTTGCGTAATAATCGACAAACTTCCGTTTGCGGTTCCAAGCGATCCAATCGTTGCCGCTCGCACAAAATTTATCGATGAAAACGGTGGAAAATCTTTCTTTGAGTATAGCGTTCCGAATGCGGTAATTACGCTGAAACAAGGAGTTGGACGATTGATAAGAAGTGCGACAGACAAAGGTGTAATCGCAATTTTAGATTCGCGTCTGCGGACAAAAAGCTACGGTAAAGATTTTTTGCAGAGTTTACCAAAATGCAGAATCACGAGCGATTTGGACGATGTAGCGGAATTGTTGAAAAGAAGTTAATTCGTGTATTTAAGCAAAAGTATTGGAGTCAATGTTTTTTCGCAAGTTGCTTGAAATGCTTACAACAAGATTAGAGAATTCGATTGCAATTAGAAGCGAAACGCTCAAAAGAACAATACGGTCAAAGATTATTGAGTTCATCAACAGTGCCTTGTATGTCGTTGCATAAAAGTTCTCCAATTGCTCAGGATTCTTCCATGCCAGAGCGGACGACGAAAACCAAACTATTACACTTAAAATGAATAGATTCACAATGCTAAAGTAAATTGGCGTTCGATATTTCAGAGAACGGTTTCTTAAGTAATAACGCCAAAAACAAAAAATCACGAATAGAAAAGACCAACCTGCAATGAACGAATATTCCTGACTTATCATTTCACCAAAAGTAAAGCATGGTCCGGGATAACAACATAACGTAATGTTCGAATCTTCGAAGCGTTTTGTTGCCGCGATCATTGCCATTTCAAAATAGTTGCTCGCAATTATTGAACCTAGAAAACTTAAAAACAAAATTGACCCACCGAACAGCGAAGCTGCGTCTATTTTCTTTAAAAAAGTCATTGTATTCAAATTACTCGTATTAAAAGTGGAGCGGAAAATCCTAACTCTCCAAACGATAATTCGGAGCTTCCTTCGTTATGATCACATCATGTACATGAGATTCTCTCAATCCGGCTGATGTGATTCGTACAAATCTCGATTTTTCTTTCATTTCGGCAATATCTTTGCAGCCTGTGTAGCCCATTCCGGAACGCAAACCGCCGACTAATTGCGTCACCATATCAGCGAGTGAGCCTTTATATGGAACTCTTCCTTCAATTCCTTCGGGAACAAATTTCGAATCTGAAACTGTTCCTTCTTGAGCGTAGCGGTCGCTCGAGCCTTGTTTCATTGCACCAATTGAACCCATTCCGCGATAGGATTTGAAAGTTCTGCCTTGGAATAAAATTAATTCGCCTGGCGATTCTTCGGTTCCGGCAAAAAGTGAACCAATCATCACGCAATCTGCTCCAGTCGCAATTGCTTTCACGAAATCGCCCGAGAATTTGATTCCGCCATCAGCAATTATCGGAACTCCAGTGCCTTTTGCGGCGTTAACACATTCGTCGATTGCGGTAACCTGCGGAACGCCTGCACCTGTCACAACTCGCGTTGTGCAGATTGAACCTGGTCCGATTCCAACTTTTACGGCATCAACTCCAGCCGCGATTAATGCCTTTGTAGCTTCGGCAGTTGCAACGTTTCCGGCAATTAATTCAACTTCAGGGAAGTGCTTTTTCACGAGCTTTATCGCGTCAATCACACGAGAAGAATGCCCATGAGCTGTATCGATTACGATTGCATCGGCACGCGAATTTATTAAAGCTGTCGCACGTTCGAGAAAATCTCCGGTTGCACCAATCGCCGCCGCACAACGCAATCTGCCGAGTTCATCTTTCGCTGCATTCGGGTATTTAATCGCTTTTTGGATGTCTTTTACGGTGATTAAACCTTTCAAAAGTCCTTGGTCATCAACAACTAAGAGCTTTTCAATGCGATGTTTTTGCAGTTTAACTTTTGCTTCTTCGAGAGTTGTCCCGACCGGAACTGTGACGAGCGGTTGCGGTGTCATCACTTCAGAAACCGGAACGTCGAAACGTGTTTCAAAACGAAGATCGCGATTTGTGATAATTCCTACGAGAAGACCATTTTCGTCAACAACCGGAACGCCGGAAATCTTGAAACGTTCCATCACTTGCAAAGCATCTGAAACCAGTCGGTCGTATGGAATTGTCACCGGATTGACAATCATTCCAGATTCGCTACGTTTTACTTTGTCAACTTCTTCGGCTTGGCGTTCGATGGAAAAATTTTTGTGAATCACGCCGATTCCGCCTTGTTGTGCGAGTGCAATTGCCAGACTCGCTTCAGTTACCGTGTCCATTGCAGAGGAACAGAGCGGAATATTGAGACGAATATTTCGCGAAAATTGGGTGGAAGTATCTGTTTCATTCGGTAAAATTTCCGAATATGCGGGAACGAGCAAAACATCGTCAAATGTTAACCCTTCTTTTATTTCTTCAACTAACATAATTCTTGATATTAAAAAGCCTGCTGTTTCTCAAGCAGGCGAAATTTGACTAAATTGTCTAACTTAATTTTAGTTTTTCGATTCTATACTTCATTGCGGTTTGGTATTTGCCACATTTGCCGGCGGAACAGCCGCTCCTAATGTTATTGCTCCACTTTGTAAAATTTGAGCAACATTTTCTTTATTAATTTCAAATTCCATTCCATTTCCTTTAACTGCACTTGATGGCGGAATTGTGATTGCTTTTCCATTGATTGTTAGTTGTAAATTTACAGCTTGATATTTTGAAAATCTAACTTTAACGCCTTGTTGCGGAGAATAAACTTTTGGCTCATCTCCTTGAAAAGTGTAGCTCTCATATTTACCGTCTAGATAAGTAGTAATATTTGGTTTAGTTACTTCAGTAGAAATTGACTTAAATTGAACACTCAATTCACCACTCGTTGGAACAGCAGCTGGCGTTGCAACATTCGAATTGGCAGAATTTGTATTTGAAACATTTGTGTTTGCAATGTTACCGGTTTTTGTATTTGCGACAACAACAGGCAATTGCTGTCTGTTGTTATACCAACTAACTGCGGCAAGAATTCCCCAAGTCATTAAACCTAAAATTACAGCGGCAAATATTAATGTCGGCAACATTGAGCCACCGCCACCGGTTAATACTTCCGGACGATGAGTTTTTTCAGGATCGCTTAATTTGTCGCCTTGCTCGGCAATTAAAACTGCGTAGTCTTGCAATGCTTCTTGCTCGTCAACGCCAACATACTTAGCAAAAGCTTTGACAAAGCCTTTATTAAAAATGCCACCGGGAAGGACCCGATAATCATTAGATTCGATAGCTTCGAGATAATATGCAGAAACCCGCGTTTGATCAGCGATTTCACTAATCGAAACTCCACGTGCTTCACGTGCTTGACGTAACTTTTCACCGAGTGATGACATTATATTTTTAGTTTTGCCTGTTCTTAAGGTTTGTTATACAACAATTAAACTTGAAATATATCGCTCTTAAAGCGAAAATGTCAATCTTTAATTGAAAAGTTTTAACAGGTTTTACATCTTTATTAGCAAAGGCGATGTTACGTTTCGCTTTTGCTTGTATGTTGTTATAAAATCTGACATAGAAATTTAAATTAAGTGAGGATTTTCAGATGTCTCTTGAAGCATTGGGAATGATTGAAACAAAAGGATTCGTCGGAGCAGTTGAAGCGGCGGATGCAATGGTTAAAGCAGCAAATGTGACACTTGTCGGCAAAGAATATATCGGTGCCGGGTTTGTCACAATTTTTGTTCGTGGCGATGTTGGAGCAGTAAAAGCTGCAACAGATGCCGGTGCGGCTGCTGCAAGAAGAGTTGGCGAATTAGTTAGCGTTCATGTAATTCCTCGTCCACACCAAGAAGTTGAAAGAGTTTTGCCAAAAAATGGTGCAGTTGGGCTTAGTCCTGACGAAAAAGCTCTCGGCGGTAAAGGACAGCTAAGTTTGGGTGATGATAAGAAAAAATAAGTCTTAGTTTTGTTGGCTTTATTCATTTGACTAAAGACTTTAAACTCAAGACTTTGGACTGGTTTTATGCACACAGACTTAATTGCCCAACAAGAAGCTCGGGATAAGGTTGAAGCCGCACATCTCGCGTGGAAAACTGTTGCGAAATTTGATCAAGCAAAAGTAGACAGAATCTGCGAAGCTATGGCACAAGCCGGACTTCGTGATTCTGCACGTTTGGGCTTGCTCGCACATCAAGAAACCGGATTTGGCAACCCGGAAGATAAACGCGAAAAAAATCGTTTTGCGTCAGAAGATTTATGGAATTATTTTCGTGATTTGAAAACGGTTGGTGTTATTAAAGATACTGGAAGCGTTGTCGAAATTGCGTCACCACGAGGAGTTGTGGCAGCGATTATTCCTTCAACTAATCCGACTTCAACCGCAATTTTCAAAATAATTATTTCAATTAAATCTCGAAATACGATTGTTCTTTCACCTCATCCATCGGCTGCTAAATGTATCGCTGAAAGTGCGAGAGTTTTAAGTGAAGCGGCTGTCGAACAAGGACTTCCGAAAGATGCGATTCAGGTTTTGACGAATTCAACTATCGAAGGAACCGAAACATTGATGAAGCACAAACGAACTGCCGTAATTCTCGCAACAGGTGGAATTGGACTCGTTCGGGCGGCATATTCTTCGGGTAAACCTGCATTTGGAGTTGGTCCCGGAAATGTTCCGGTTTTTATTGAAAGATCTGCCAATGTGGCGAAATCTGTTTCTGATATTTTAACTTCAACTTGCTTCGATAACGGAACAATTTGTGCATCTGAACAGTCAGTTGTGGTCGATGCACCAATCGCCAATCAAGTTCGCGAGCAATTTAAATTGCAAGGCGGACATTTTTTGAATGCTGCTGAAGCTGAAGCTGTGGGAAGCATTTTATTGACACCGCAACGCACTTTGAATGCCGCAATTGTCGGCAAATCTGCACAACATATCGCAAGTTTGGCTGGTATTTCGATACCAAGTAATGTTCGATGTTTGTTAGCCGATTGTGGCGGAGTTGGAAGAGATTTTCCGTGGTCAATTGAAAAACTTTCGCCAACATTAGCATTTTTTGTTGTTGATGGAATTGAGCAAGGTGCGAACAAATGCGAAGAAATTTTGCAATATGGCGGAATGGGACACACTTGCGGAATGCACACAAGTTCGCGTGATGCTGCAATTCGTTACGGTGAGCAAATGCCAGCGTCTCGTGTGATTATCAATTCGCCGACGACTCATGGAGCAATCGGTTTTTCGACCGATTTAACGCCTTCTATGACGCTCGGTTGCGGTTCTTGGGGCGGAAATGTCACAAGCGACAATGTTTCACCGATTCATTTGATGGATATTAAACGAGTTGCTTTTGAGACGAAACCTGTTGGGAAAACCAGCAGTCAGCAATTAGCAGTTAGCGGTATTAAATCAGCAGTTAGTGGTCAGCAGTCTGTGAAACGTGAAGATATTGCGGCGATTGTTGATAAGTTTTTGTCGCAAAAATTAGCAAATTCGCCGACTTTAGAAACTCAAAAGGTTGAAGAACCTACGAAAGCTATTATTCATGAAGTTAAGCCGGAAGAGCCAAAATCTCATCAAACGACAGTTTCTTTTGTTAGCGAAGACGATGTGAAATCGGCAAATGCCAAAAATGAAAAGATTTTTGTTAATGCAAAGACCATCATTACGCCTTCGGCTCGCGATATTGGGGAAAACGTTTTAGTGTTTGTTGCGTAATACTTTTTTCGATTAAATAACTATTTTTCAGATCTTAACGCGATAACGCATTACTTTTTTGTATGTTTTAGGAAAAGCTGTACGTTCGGCAAATGGCGACCAAGAAATGTCGATTGAAGTCGCTGTTGTCGGAATTGTCAATCGAGTTGATATTTCACAAGAAATGACGAGATCGTCGGAATTGATTTCAGAAGCGAAGAAATTACGAGGTGAAAAATGATGAATTTTATTAAAAAAAGTTATTTCTTTATGATTGCAATCATTTTTTTAATTGGTTGTCTAGGTTTTTCAATTGAGCTGGTTGCTCAAACTAAAAAAAATGGAAAGAGAACTTTATCTGTGAAGAAAAAGCTCGTTCCAAAAAAAATAGCGAGACCAGTAGGAGATTTTAGGATTGATCCAAACCCGAACCCAGCTTCAATAGTCGTGCCAGGAGACACTCTAATTCCTGTAAAGCCGCTTTGCAATCCATCTCAAGTTTCTGTTGGTGTTGAGAAATTTAAAATATCAAGCAATGAAAAGGGTATTAACACGATACAACTTGTTAAGCCCGCTTATCCGTCCGCAGCAAAAGCAGTTAGAGCAAGTGGAAAAGTAGATGTGGAGGTTTTGATTGATGAAAATGGCAATGTTATCTGTGCTGTCGCAATAAATGGGCATCCACTTTTGCGATTATCATCTGAGAAAGCCGCACTCGAAACAAAGTTTTCCCCAACAACCCTAGAAGGAAAAAGAGTTAAAGTAACTGGAATTGTGACATATAATTTTGTAGCTCAATAAATTTAAGATGCCAAATAAAGATTTACTCTACAAAATTTCGAGCGATGTATTTAGCGAACTCGGCGAAGATTTCGATGAAACGAAGGCGGAAAGTTTAATAACTCGCATTTACCAAACGATCCAGCCATTTCTTTCGGCGGCTAGTTCGTCGATAAGTTCAAGTAATCGAGTTGTTATTTCAGTTTTCGGGCTTGATCATTCAGGAATCGTCGCGAGAATTACGGAGATTTTGGCTTCGGCAAATTGTTCGATTGTCGATATCAACCAAACTGTTGTCAACGGCAAGTTTGCGATGATAATTATTGCAAACACAACAGATGCGAGCGAAAAGATCAATCGTTTAAAAGAAATTTGTGGAACTCTGGCGAAAGAGTTAGGAGTAAGTATTTACATTCAGCGTGAAGATTTGTTTAACGCAATGCATAGAATTTAATTAATTTTAGAAATTATGGCAGAAGTAGAAATTGGCATTCAAAAATGTTCGGCGTGTAGTTCTGAAGTGCGTCCAAATTCGCAGTTTTGTTTTCATTGCGGAGCCGCTATCGTAGATAAATCTAGGAACAAAGGCAACATGAGCGATGCTTGGTTTAAAGAAAGTATTGTTGAAGAAAGCGAATCTCAAGAAGTTTTGCCGATTATTGCGAAAACAAAAAGTGAAGAAATTTCAGAACCAAAAACTGTTGCCGTTGCTTTAGAAGAAGAGAAAAATGAGGTAAAAGAATTAAAATCAGCTGCTTCAATTCGTAATAAACCTAAAAAAGTTCTAAACAAATCAGTTGAGATTGTTTGGGAAGAACCGGAAAATTCTTTAAATATTTGGTCTGTTTTGATAGCCTTGTTGTTGATTGCAATTGCCGCCGGATTAATTGTCTCGGCTTGGTATCTTCGTTAGTTTTGCAGATGTTGTTGAAGATAATTCGTTTTTGGTAGGTGTTTTTCATTGAGTTGTAGAAGCCGAAGCAGTTGTAAATGTTGGAGTTTTCGGTCTGAGAGTTTGCTGAAGTCCAAAAATTTACGTTTGCCTGTGGCGAACATTCTCGAAGAAATGTGTTTCTAACGTGCCTGAACTTACGGCACAATTTTGCAATGTTGACTGACGCGGTGTATTGCATCGATTATGGCAGTTAATGAGTTTGATTGTTCGACACTTATCAATCGTGGCGGGAGAATCCCGGCACCGATTCTCAGTTTAAGGAATTAATATGGCTACAGCAGGTTTAATATTTTTAATGGTAATTCTTGCCGGAATGGTATTTTTGGCGATGATGTTGATGGTTCTTAATCGAAAGAAGAAATAATTTTTGCTGTTAGCATTTATTGCTGTTCGCATTAATTGAAGGTAAAATAAAGTTATGGAAGCACTTGGAATGGTTGAATGTTTTGGACTCGTGGCAATGATTGAGGCAGCAGATGCAATGGTAAAATCTGCAAATGTCACTTTAGTTGGCTATGAACGAATCGACGCTGGACTCGTTACGGCAATTGTCCGCGGCGAAGTTGGTGCAGTCAAAGCTGCGGTTGAAGCTGGTGCAGCTGCCGGAAATCGCGTCGGAAAAGTAGTTTCTGTTCACGTAATTCCGCGTCCGCACGATGAAGTAGAAATCGGTGTTTCAGTTTTGAAAACAGGTGAAACTACTCGAAAGAAAATTTCGGGATCGGTTTCGGCTCAATAATTTCGTCAAACAATTACGAAAATAGACTTTTTGACTGTCCTTGTGAGAAACTTGGACAGTCTTTTTATTATATGCGACCACAAGAAATTATTGCTAAAAAGCGTGATGGAGCGAGGTTTACAAATGTCGAAATTCAGTCGTTTGTTGATGGCGTTTGTAGCGGAAGTTGGGCAGATTATCAAGTTTCGGCATTGTTAATGGCAATGTTTTTGAATGGTTTAAATCAAACCGAGCAAAACTCGCTGACGCAGGCTATGCTTCATTCCGGCAAAGTTCTCGATTTTTCTGATATTGACGCTCCGAAAGCGGATAAACACTCGACCGGTGGCGTTGGCGACAAAACTTCTCTAATAATTGCACCACTTGCCGCAGCTTGTGGCGTTGCTGTGCCGATGATTTCCGGTCGCGGACTCGGACACACTGGCGGAACGCTCGACAAACTCGAATCAATAAAAAATTACAACGTCAATCTCACCGAAAAACAATTTAAACGAACGATAAAATCCTGTGGTTTCGCACTCGCCGGACAAACTACTGACATTGTTCCTGCTGATAAAAAACTTTATGCAATGAGAGACGCGACGGCGACAGTTTCGTCAATTCCATTGATTGTTGCATCTATAATGTCAAAAAAACTTGCCGAAGGTTTAGATGGGTTGGTTTTAGATGTGAAAACCGGAAGCGGTGCGTTTATGCAGACGGAAGAAGACGCTCGCAATCTTGCAAAGGCATTGGTTGCAACAGGTAACGCTTGTAATGTGCGAACCGAAGCAATTATTTCTGATATGAATCAGCCACTCGGAAAATATGTCGGAAATGCTCTCGAAGTTTATGAATGTATCAAAATTATGCGTGGCGAAGCTGATGACCAAATGTTGCAAACATTAGATTTATCGGTGGAATTAACCGCTAGAATGCTAGTTTTAACCGGAATTTGCAACAGCTTTGACGAAGCAACGGCAATGTGTCTTGAAAAAATCTGGAATGGAAGTGCCTTAGAAAAGTTTTCACAAAATGTGAAACTGCAAAAGGGAAATCCGCGAATTTGTGATAAACCCGAAACGCTTTTGGAAAAAGGATTGATTGAAGTTGCCATAAAGGCTCCAAATGTTGGGTTTATCAATGAAATTAATACTTTGGCGATTGGCGAAGCGGTTTGTGATATTGGTGGCGGAAGAATTAAAAAAGAAGACTCGGTTGATTACGCAGTTGGCTATTCTTGTGAGAAGAAAATCGGTGATGTTGTCAAAGAACAAGAAATTTTAGGAGTTCTATATTGCAGAAATGAAATGCAGGCTGCGAAAGTGTTGGCAAAACTTCAAATGGCGTATAAAATCAACGAAGAAAAAACAAATCGAAAATTTGAATTGGTGAAAGAAGTTTTTTAAGCAAAATTTTATTATGAAAACGAAAATATTGTCCGTTTTATTCATAGCGTTAAGTCTATTTTTCGCAACATCTTGTGTTAAAACTGCCGCCGAAAAGAAAGGGAAAATCAAGGTTGGAATTGTTTTCGACATTGGCGGAAAAAACGATCGGTCTTTTAATGCTGCAGCTTGGGAAGGTGTTCAGCGTGCGGAAAAAGATTTAGACATCGAACTTCGCGATGTTGAACCAGGAAATCCGACTTCGATTGAACCGGCAATGCGTGCCTTTGCCGAACGAGATTTTGATTTGATAATCGGAATTGGTTTTGCCCAAGGTCCAATTATGCAAAAGGTTGCGACCGATTTCCCGAACATAAAATTTGCAATTGTTGATGGCGTAATCTTTGAAGCAGACGGCAAAACACCAAAATCTAACGTTGCCTCTCTCGTATTTCGTGAACACGAAGGTTCGTATCTTGTCGGAATTATTGCGGCTTCGAAGTCAAAAAGTGGCGTTCTAGGCTTTATTGGTGGAATGGATATTCCGCTGATTCACAAGTTTGAAACAGGTTTTGAAGAAGGTGCGAGATCAGTAAATCCTAATATTAAAGTAGTCGATAATTACGTTGGCGTGACTGATTCGGCTTGGAATAATCCGGGAAAAGGTAAAGAATTAACGCTTTCGCAAATGGATAAAGGTGCTGATGTTATTTTCACTGCTGCCGGAAATTCTGGTCTTGGAGCTTTTGATGCGGTCGAACAAGCCGGAAAAGACGAAAATGGGCAAGCGAAGAAATTTGTTATTGGTGTTGATTCAAATCAAAACGGAGTGAAGCCCGGATTTGTGCTGACTTCAATGGTAAAGCGAGTAGATAATGCAGTTTACGACGTTGTCAAAGAAGTTTTAGGCGGGAAATTTAACGGCGGCTTCCATGTTTTTGGGCTTGATAAAAATGGCGTTGCATACTCATTAGACGAATTTAATAAACCATTAATTTCACAAGAAGTTCTAGACAAAGTAGAAATTGCCAAGAAAAAAATCGTTGCCGGTGAGATTAAAGTAACTGATGCAATGGCGAAGTGATTAAAAGTAAAAAGGTAAAGTTTCATGCTCGAACTAAAAAATATTACAAAAAAATTTGGCTCGGTTGTTGCCAATAATGATGTTTCGATAAAAGTTGCCAAAGGCACAATTCATGCGATTGTTGGAGAAAATGGTGCCGGAAAATCGACCATAATGAAAATCGCTTACGGATTTTACGCGGCTGATTCGGGCGAGATTTTACTTGACGGAAAAGCTGTAAAAATTAGAAATCCACAAGATGCAATTAAACTTGGAATTGGAATGGTTCATCAGCATTTTATGTTGGTTGATACAATGACTGTTGCCGAAAACATCATTCTCGGTGCAGAAACCGGTTCTGGAATTAATCTTGATTTGGAAAAAGCGAATGAAGATATTCTTAAACTTTCAAACGAACTTCGTCTTGGAGTAAATCCGCGAGCGAGAATTGAAGAACTTTCTGTCGGACAGCAACAACGTGTTGAATTGCTAAAAGCTCTTTATAGAAACGCTAACTTGTTGATTTTAGACGAGCCAACTGCTGTTTTGACACCGCAAGAAGTTGAAGAATTTTTTGGAATTTTGCGAAAAATGCGAGATCAAGGCAAAACTGTTGTCATTATTACGCACAAACTCGAAGAAGTTATCGCGATTTCTGATGACGTGACTGTGATGCGAGATGGAAAATCTGTGGGATTTGTGAAAACTTCGGAAACCAGCAAAAAAGATTTAGCACGGATGATTGTCGGACGTGATGTTTTGCTTCGCGTTGAAAAAACTGATGCTCAGCCGAAAGAAACTGTTTTGAAAGTCGATAATTTGTGCGTTAATGGAAGAAATGGTTTGGCGGTAAATGATATTTCGTTTGAAGTTAAAGCCGGCGAAATTGTCGGAATTGCCGGAATTGAAGGAAACGGACAAACCGAGTTAATTGAAGCACTTGCAGGACTTTTAGCATCGCAAAAAGGTTCGATTCATTTTTTGGGAAGCGATATTTCGAAACTCGATGCTCGCATGCGTAAAGAAAAAGGAATCGCACATATTCCCGAAGATCGACACAAACGCGGCTTGCTTTTAGATTCAGATTTGGCTGAGAATTCAATACTAGGAGTTCATTATCGCAGTCCGGTTGCATCCGGATTTGGTGTTTTGAACAACTCGTTTATTCAGAAAAGAGTTGCAGAAATCATCGAAAAATTTGATGTTCGTCCACCAAAACCCGAATTATCTGCTAAATCGCTTTCTGGCGGAAATCAACAAAAACTCATCATCGGACGTGAATTTGATTCAAATCCGAAACTTCTTCTCGTTTCGCAACCAACTCGCGGAGTTGACATCGGAGCAATCGAATTTATTCATCGAAAGCTGATTGAACTACGTGACAGCGGTTCAGCGATTTTGCTCGTATCTGCGGAATTAGAGGAAGTTACGGCTTTAGCTGACAGGCTTTTAGTAATTGCAAAAGGGAAGTTTGTCGGAGAAGTAAATCCGAAGAACACTAGCCCTGAAGATATTGGTTTAATGATGACAGGTGGCAATTTATAGAAATTATCGTAGTTGGCAAATGTCCAAAACATTCATATCTGTATAATCAAGATTTTCGCCGCCAATTGCCCAAACAAAACTGTAATTCGATGTCCCAACGCCCATATGAATTGACCATGGCGGCGACAAAACAACCTGTTCGTTTTCTATAATCATCGTCCGAGTATCTTCGGTTTGTCCCATAAAATGCATAATTCGAGCTTTTTCATCCAAATCAAAATACAAGTAAACTTCCGAACGCCGTTCGTGAATATGCGGCGGACAAGTGTTCCAAACGCTTCCGGTGTCAAGCGTGGTCAAACCCATGACAAGCTGCGACGAATCGCAAACACCAGGAATAATTAACTGATAAACAGTTCGCGAAAGCATGCAACATTGCCGCGACTGACCAAACTACTATTGAAACTTTAAAGCCTTTTTTTAATGCCGATTCGGTCGTAAAGTTTCCCTGAAAGACCTTGACTAACTGTATAAGCCAGCAAAAACCAAGTTGCGATGCCACAATATTAAGTATTTGACAGGTTTAAGTCCGCCATAATTAGCGGTGCGAGAACTGAAATCGTCAAGCGATCTATATAATTTATCAGCCTGGCAAAAATTACCATTCCGATAATTACCCAACGCACTCCTTTAAATTTGAAGCCGCTGATTTTTAATTGTGTTTCGTTTTTTGTCATTGTTATGCAACTTTTGGTGCCGCAAAAGCCGGAGCAGTAACGAGTGCGACTGCACCTCGCAAACGCGGATGTTCGGTCGCCGGAACAATTTTAATCTGTGTTAAACCAAGGTCTTTTGTTAATGTTCTTTCTTTAATCGCCTCTCTTACTTGTGGTTCGATTAAATCCCAGGCTTCCGTAATTTCTCCACCGATATAAACGCAATTCGGGTCAATAACATTAATAACCGATGCCAAACCAAGCCCTAAATAACGAGCAGTTGAATGTAAAGCGGTAACAGCTTTGGCATCGCCGCCTCTTGCTCTCGTAATTAAGTCTTCAATCGTAAATACTGAATGCTTAATAGTTTGCGGTTCTTTTTTTGTCAAACTTCTGCCGAAATATCTTGAAAGCGTGGCTAAATTAGAAATGTATGCTTCCCAGCAGCCATTTGCTCCGCAGAAACAGCTCGGACCGTCAATATTCAATGGAATATGTGCAAATTCACCGGCTGTGTTGTGTTTCCCACGCATTAATTCACCGTTGATGACAACACCAACGCCAACTCCGTCCGAAACGCTGACAAAAACAATGTCGTTTGAAAGCGGAAAATCGCTTCGCTTCATCCAGATTTGCGATAACGCACACGCTTTCCCCGAATTTTCGAGATGAATTTCGACATCAGCGAATTCAGTTTGGAGCGGAGCAAGCAAATTAATATCTCGCCAACCAAGCGTTGGAGCGTTTAAAACAACACCGGTTTTGCGATTAACCATTCCCGGAATTACGATACCGATACCTTCACAAATCGATTCTTTAACGCTGTCAGGAATATTTTTCTTGATGTTTGCACTCAAGTTTTTAACAAATTTGTCCGGATTTGGTTCAGTAGGAAAACTCAAAATGCCCGAAATTTGTTTACCGATAGAATCTGTAAACATCAAAAATGTTCGGCTCGCACGCACATCAACCGCAACCGCATAACTTTTATTCGAATTAACATAAAGAAAAGTTGGCTTGCGTCCACGAACTTTTTCGCTTCCTTGATCGCCTTCACGAACCAAACTTTCTTCCAAAAGTTGAGTAACAATAAAAGTTACATTTGCCCGATTTGTTTCCATCAAACGCGATAAATCTGCCCGCGAAACTGGCTGGTGAGCTCGAATCAAGGTCAATGCAATTTGACGATTTATTTCACGCGAAGTTCCTTGTTTTGCAAGAGTAAAATTTTGGGGATTTATTCTTCTCATTTATTTGTTAATCTTTTAAACAAAATGAACGTTTCTGGTTGTGATTGTAAAATTACTTAAAAGGTTAAAGCATTTTTTCAGGTGATGAATCTGTCTAAATAACTTTAAATTCGTAATACTTTTTGAATATGTTTGAACTTTTAACATATTCAAAAATTATAAAGTCAAATATAAGGTCAAGATATTTGATCGTTTTGTTTTACTTGACACCAAAGAACTTTCGTATCGAATTAAAAAGACCTTCTTTTTCGACTTCTAATTCGGAAGTAGTTGCTGGTTTTTCGGCTAATAATTTATGTCGCGAGGCAATTGTTTTTGTGAATTCTTCAATTAGGTAAGGGTTTTTATCAAAAAGCGGTTTTATTGATTTACTTTTAATTTCCAGAACTTCGGTTTCGCCGGCAGCAACAACAGTCGCGGCTCTCGGTTCGCCGGTGAGAAGTCCCATTTCGCCAAAATATTCGCCTTCGTGGAGTGTTGCAACAGTTTTGGCAAAGCCATTTTCCATCGTTTGAATGTTAACAGAACCGCGATGGACCACAAACATCGAACTTCCGTCTTGCCCTTTTCGAACAATCGGCTCGTTTGGCGAGAAGATTTTAGCTTCGCAAGATTCGGCAAGTTTCATTGTTTCTTCATCTGAAAGCGGCTCAAAAATTTCAACATCGCTAAATCTTTCGAATATTTCATTAACAGATTCAACAAAATTTGGCTCAAGCGATTGATTTTCGTGATAAAGAGTTCGTGTTGGAAAAGCGAAATGAATTGTTTCTCGCTGAAACGCATACCAAATTCGTTGACGGACTAAAGCATCTGTATCGTTATACTTAGAATAATCTTCGAGCCAATATTTTACTTCCCAATCAAGTCCGCTATCGCCAAGATTCCGAATCCGGACAATTGGACGAATTTTATTTGAAACATTTTCAACTTGCCGCACAACATCGCGAATTAAATGAATTGTTTTCGTTGGGGAAGCAGAATAAAGAGTGTTGAAAAAAACAAGACGAGCATTGAGATTGTCTTTTGGAGCAACTTCAATGGAATCTTTGCCCAAAACCGTGTTACTGATGACTATAATTTTATTTTGAAACGTGCGAATTTTCATTCCACGCCACGAAATGCTTTCGACAACGCCGGTTCCTTTATTCGGAACAGTTATTACGTCACCAATTTGAAAAGGTTGATCGGCTTGCATCGCGAGTCCGGCGAATAAATTGCCAAGCGTGTCTTGCATTGCTAGTCCAATGACGACTCCTATAATGGTCGAACCAGCAAAAAGACTCGTTAAATCTGTGTTTGGAAATTGAGATTTGAAAAAGGTGAAAAATGCACCGACATAAATCACAATCGAGAGGACGTTTCTAAGAAGCGTTGTGAGTTCTAGATTTCCAGCTTTGCCAAGTGCGGTCGCAAAAATCAGAGCGTTAACGAAACGGACAATTGCAACCACGAGGCACATCCATAGCACGACCTTTGAAAACTTGACCAAATTGCCAAGCATTACTTCAATAGTGTTACCCATTGCGGCATCCGACATTCCGAAATATTCTTTGAGATACGATAATACAATCGGTTCAATAAATGGAAAAATAAGCAACAGAACCGATATAATTACACCAAAAATGAATAGGAAAAAAAGTCGGCTTTTGAGTTCGTTTGATTTCATTTGATTAAAAAATACCAACAATCGCCGAACCAAGCAACATCAGCGACAGAATCGAAATTGTGATTGTTAAAAGCCAGGCAAACGTTTTGTAAAACCAGCTATTTGCATATTCGCCCATAATTTCTTTGTTAGAAGAAAGTAAAACTATCGCAACGAGCAAAAATGGCAACAAAATTCCGTTGATCGATTGTGTCACGAGAAGAAGCTGAATCTGCGGAATGTTTGGAATAAGTGCAACTATTACACCAATTACGATAAGTGTAGTGAAAATTCCCAAGAAGATTGGAGCTTCGCGAAAGCTGTGTGAAAGACCTTTTTCAAATCCCAACGCTTCGGTCAAACAATATGCTGTTGCCAGCGGAAGAACGCCCATCGCGAGCATTGCCGCTCCGAAAAGTCCGAGTGCGAAAATGTATTTAGCGTAGATTCCTGCGACCGGAACGAGTGCGTTTGCGGCAGTTGCGGCGGAATCGATTTGAGTGATCCCTTGCTGATTCAGCGTCGCTGCAGTTGAGATAACGATGAACGCTGCAATTAAGCACGCGAAAACTGTTCCGACGATGACATCAGCTCTTGCGAGTTTGTAATCGTCTTTATCCATTCCTTTTTCAACAACCGAACTTTGCACATAAACTTGCATAAATGGCGTAATGGTCGTGCCGATAAGTGCCATTATCATAAAGAGATAGCCACCATTAAATTGAAAGCTCGGCGTGACAATCTCGCTCGCAACCATCGACCAATCAGGTTTTGACATAAACGCTGAAATTACATAGCAGAGAAACACTAGAGACATTGCGAGAAAAACCTGTTCCACTCTTTTTTGTGTTCCTTTGACAACGAGCCACCAAATCAATGCGGCAGTCAAAGGAACTGTAAAATAACGCGGAACACCAAAAAGTTCTGACGCTTGAGCGATTCCAACGAATTCTGAGACGATCACACCCAAATTTGCGATCAAAAGTGCTGTCATAATTAGGACAGTCCAACGGACTCCAAATTGCTCCCGTATTAAATCGGAAAGCCCTTTTCCGGTCACAACGCCCATTCTCACGCACATTTCTTGCACAACAATCAAGCTAATCATCATCGGCACGAAAACCCACATCAGCGTATAGCCATAGCCCGCTCCGATAGATGAATAAGTGGCAATTCCGCTGGCATCGTTCCCTGCGTTTGCGGCGATTATTCCTGGACCTAAAATGGCTAAATATGCGAGAAAACGATTATTTGAAGAAGACAGACGAGTGCGTAGCCGCGACATGCCGCGAGAGAATTTTTGTCGAATTTTTCTCAATGCAGAAATAGGACTTTTCATTGACACCAACTTTCATAACAAACCTAGAATATAGCGTGAAAATGAAAAAGTTGAAAGCACGGAACGCGAGCTGCCAGCCTGCGAGTATTAGTAAAACTTAAGCTATTTTGCAGGAATTGAAATTTTCTTATTAAATTGACCTCAAAATACCTAAGCAGTATTATAAAAGTTATTAGTTATACTATTTTTGTATAAAATGGAGAATCAATGAATCACAACTTATTTAACACTAGAAAAACTTTCACAACCGGTTTTGGAACTGAAGCCACATTTTATTCTTTGCCGCAGCTCGAACGCGAAGGAGTTGGCAAAATTTCAAATCTTCCAATCTCAATTAGAATTGTTCTCGAATCTGTTTTGCGTAATTTTGATGACGGCAAAAAGATTTCGGAAATGCACATTCGTCAGCTTGCTAATTGGGCGGCAAAAGCCGAGAGGACTGACGAAATTCCGTTTGTTGTCGCACGAGTTATTCTTCAAGATTTTACAGGCGTTCCGTTGCTCGTTGATCTCGCCGCGATGCGAACAGCGGTTGCGAAAATGGGTAAAGATACGAAGCTGATCGAACCGCTCGTTCCTGTCGATTTGGTGATTGATCATTCCGTTCAGGTCGATTACGCAGGTTCTGAAGCTGCGTATCAAAAGAATATGGAAATCGAGTTTGAGCGAAATGCTGAGCGTTACAGATTTCTCAAATGGGGAACGCAAGCCTTTGATTCTTTTAGAGTCGTGCCGCCCGGAATTGGGATTGTTCACCAAGTAAATATGGAATATCTCGCCAAATGCGTGTGGCAAAAAGACGGCGTTTTTTATCCTGACACTTTGGTTGGAACTGATTCGCACACGACAATGATTAACGGTTTGGGCATTGTAGCTTGGGGCGTTGGCGGAATCGAAGCTGAAGCCGGAATGCTCGGTCAACCTGTTTATTTCCTAACGCCAGATGTTGTCGGCGTAAATCTGACCGGAATATTAAACGATGGTGTGACCGCAACTGATTTGGTTTTAACAGTTACAGAAATGCTTCGTGCCGCAAAAGTTGTTGGGAAATTCGTTGAATTCCACGGCGAAGGTGCTAAAAGTTTAGCTGCGACAGATCGTGCGACGATTGCAAATATGGCACCAGAATATGGTGCGACAATGGGCTTTTTCGGAGTTGACGAAAAAACTTTGGCTTATTTTCGTGCGACCGGCAGAACAGAAGCCGAAGTTGAAACCATCAAAAATTATTATCAAGCACAAGAAATGTTTGGAATTCCAAACGCTGGCGAAATCGAATACACGACAGTTTATAACCTCGATTTATCGACGATCGTGCCGAGTCTTGCAGGTCCAAAACGTCCGCAAGATCGCATCGAATTAACAAATCTTGCAACAAAATTTGAAGATCTTTTCTCAAAACCGATTGCCGAAAGCGGATTTAATAAACCTGCGGGCGATTACAACAAACGATATTCCGCCAAAATGAACGAACGCGGCGGACTTCCGATTTACGGACAGAACGCATCGAACGCAACCGCGACCGAAGTTGGACACGGCGATGTTTTGATTGCTGCGATAACTTCTTGCACAAACACATCGAATCCGAGTGTGATGATTGCTGCCGGAATTGTCGCGAAAAAAGCGGCGTTACGCGGAATGAAAGTTGGACCAAGCGTAAAAACCTCGCTCGGACCTGGTTCGCGTGTCGTCACGGCTTATCTCGAAAAAGCCGGATTGCAGCAATATTTGAATGAAGTTGGGTTTAATTTGGTTGGTTATGGTTGCACAACTTGCATCGGAAATTCTGGTCCGTTAGATGCGGGAATCGAGAAATCGATTGTTGATAACGATATTGTTGCGGCTTCAGTTTTGAGTGGAAACCGTAATTTTGAAGCTCGAGTTCATCAAAATATTAAGGCAAATTTCCTCGCTTCGCCACCATTGGTTGTCGCATTTGCACTTGCCGGAACCGTGACGCGAGATTTATCGACTGAGCCAATCGGCAAAGATATTGATGGTGTTGATGTCTATTTGAAAGATATTTGGGCGACATCAGAAGAAGTAGCGGAAGCGATGCTAACTGCCTTTGACGCAGAAACTTACCGCAGTCTTTATAGCGAATTTGCAGAGCAAAATCCCCTTTGGAATGCGATTCCATCGAGCGTTGGGTTAGTTTATGAATGGGACGATGTTTCGACATATATCCAGCAACCGCCGTTTTTTGATGGTTTCACAATGGAAACCGGACAATTTTCTGATATTAAAAACGCTCGTGCTTTAGCGATTTTTGGCGATTCAGTCACGACCGATCACATTTCGCCCGCTGGTGCGATTAAGCCGAATTCTCCGGCTGGTAAATATTTGCAAGAAAAAGGTGTTGCGGTCGAAGATTTTAATAGTTACGGTTCGCGTCGCGGAAACGACCGCGTGATGCTTCGCGGAACTTTCGCCAATGTTCGCATCAAAAATCTGATGGTTTCACCAAAAGAAGGTGGCTTGACTTTACAACAACCAAGCGGCAAAGAAGCGTTTATTTACGACGCGGCAGAAAGCTATAAAGCAGAAAATACGCCGACAATTATCTTTGGCGGTCAAGAATACGGCACCGGAAGTTCGCGAGATTGGGCAGCAAAAGGCACATCGCTAATGGGCGTGAAAGCCGTTATTACACAATCGTTTGAGAGAATTCATCGTTCGAATCTAGTCGGAATGGGCGTGCTTCCTTTGCAATTTAAAGACGGCGAGAATGCTCAAACGCTCGGGCTAATTGGAAACGAATCGTTTGACCTTATTGGACTCAATGGCGAGGTGAAACCAAGCCAAGATGTCACATTAGTTATTTCAAAAACCGATGGAACGAAGCAAGAAGTTTTACTTACTTTGCGAATCGACACTCCAATCGAAATCGAATATTTCAAAAACGGCGGTATTCTGCCTTATGTTTTGCGGCAATTAGTTGCGTAGTTTATGAAAAAGAATAAAAGTGAAAAAGTGGAAATGCTCAAAGAATATGATTTTAGTATCGGGATTCGTGGAAAGTATGTTAAACGTTTGACAGAAAATCTCTTAATAAATTGCCGCTAGCTTCAGCCAGACTAGAAAAGTAAAGTATTTATTCTTTGTAGTTTAAGTTAGAGCAAATCAGATAAACCGAGATTGCATTAGAAAAATATTTGAGAACTTTCAAATTTGAGATAATAAATAAATTTTTACCACCGATAAACACAGATGAAAACAGATAAAAGCAAGATAAAACAGCATTTATAACGTTTTTGCGGTTTTATCTCTTCTTACTTATCCTGCATTTATCAGTGTGCATCTGTGTTAAAAAGCATTTTTCTAAAGTTAATTATGGGTTAATCTGCGAAATCCGCGGCTAAATTTTCTTTTCAAACACACCAAATCAATTGCGGAACTCCACCAAGTTCGCCGTAAACAATTGCGTTTTGCTCATATTTTTTTGCTAATTCGATTGCTAAATTTAATTCGATATTAAAAATAAAAAGACACATTTCGTGTTCCCAATCGGGCGTTGTGCATTCACCAAAACCTTCGAGAAATCGGAGGTTTTTTGATTTTACCAATTCAATCAACTCACTTTGGCGAGTTTCATTTTCATCTATAGAAAGCTGCTTCGAAAAAGGATTGTGTGCCGTAATAAACGCCCAACTCTTTGCTTCATAACGATTTAATAGCTCATCAACGTTCGTTTCACCAATCCGAAAAACAAACTGCGACTCGCCATCTTGAACAATATAATTAGTTTGAAGGTAGATTTCTTCAAATTCATTTGGTTGATTGTTATTAGTCATAAGATTTACTTTAGCAGAGTTACATCAATCAAAAAGGGTAAAGTTCAAAATAAAAAAAACTTGACTTCAAAGGATCATTAATCTAATTTCATTGTAAGCAATATGAAAAATATCTTCCACAAGATGTTTATTTATTCAACACTTGGTTGCGAAAATTTCGCGATGAGAGATATTTATTGCAAGCAAGCAAGCAAGCAAGCAAGCAAGCAAGCAAGCAAGCAAGCAAGCAAGCAAGCAAGCAAGCAAGCAAGCAAGCAAGCAAGCAAGCAAGCAAGCAAGCAAGCAAGCAAGCAAGCAAGTTAGTTTTTTCTTTGAATTTTTGGGTACGAGTCTGAGTCGTAGAATTTGATTGTCAAATTCTACGACTTTTTTGTTTTTTAAAAGGAGTAAAAATGAGAAAATCACTAATGTTTTTAATGTGTTTATGTTTTTTGGGTCTATTAGCAGCAAATTCAATTTCTGCTCAATCTTGTGGAGATGGAATTACCTACACAAGCAGTTTTCCGAGAACTGGGACTCCGAATTTAACAACATCTCAAGGTTTAAAATTTAACGATACCACAAGACTTCAAGCCGCCCTTCAGTGCCGCGGGAAAATTATATTTAATGAAAATGAATATTACATCAATGGAACTTTAACTGTTTTGTCTTATCAACTTATAGAGGGAACAGGAGTAGGGACAAATGTAACAAGTGTAGGTGGTAGTTTGAATCCAGGTGCTTTTGCAGGTTCTAAGATTGTTCAAATGGCGAATTTACCGATTTTTAAGATTGGTACAAACATTGTAGATGTTTCTATTCGTGATTTAGCAATGATTGGCGGTATGTCAAACACAAGCACAAGTTTATTTGGAATTTATGCGGAAAGCGGAACATCAAAAATCTGTAATCTCGTTGCTTCACCAGGTAATCCAGTTAACACTGACAATTGTGCAAGTATTGGATTTCAGTTTAGCAATTTACATTTTTTCAATCTGAATAAAGGGTTCTATGTAAATGCTCAAAATGCTGGAGAATGGCAGATTGATAATATGAGACTTGACCATGCGAGATTTGTTGGTTGTATTATTGGAATACACCTGAACACACTTAATGGCGGTCTAAGTGCAAGTAGTTTGGATTTTTTTATTCCAAATGGTCCTGCTCAAGGAACTGACGGTAGCATAACCGGAAAGACATACGGTATTTTCTTGGAAAGAAGCACATATACTTCATTTGATTGGCTTGTTGGTAATGGTAATTCTTCAACGGATATAAACAACTTTGGAAGCGTATTTATTTATGTTAAAGAACACGCGAGTCTTACTATTAAAAACGCGATTTCGGAAGGAATTAGAGAAGATTTGGTTGTCGATGGCAACACTAGAAATTTACCGATAAATTTGACAAATAATCAATTTCAAGGTGGAGTAAGAATCAAAGACGCTACTGTTTATTCAAATAGTAATCAGTATGGTTCTGTAACTACGGTTGGAGAGTTACCAACGATCGCGTCTGGAGTAGCTCAAATTTACTCAATCGGAGATAAGTTCTGTTTTGAGGGCAGTTCAAACTGTGATGAAGGTCGTGGATTTGCAACTCAAGATAATGCAAGAGTTATTTTTAGTTCGAATCAAAGTAAAAATACAACATCTGTACCTAGTTTTATGAAAGGATTTGGAGGTTATTTAGATATTAGTAGGGATACTTACGCACCAAACATTACTCCTAATCTGAGCGTTATCGCTCCGCTTTTCTCTCAAGTTCCACTTTTTAGACTTGGTGTCCGATCCTTTAAATATGATTTTAATCGAAGCGAAACGGACGGTAAGTTAGAAATTATCGGAAACCAAAATAATTATAGTGGCTACTCTTTTCAAATGACAGCTAATAACGCTATAAAGAGAGTTGATATTAACAATGACGGCTCAATAAAATTAGGAAGTGTGACTTTTTCTGAACTTGGTTCTCCAACGCCTGGAACAATGGTTTATTGTGCCGATTGCCAAGAGGCTAATACTTGTGTTGGTTCAGGCAATGGAGCTTTTGCTAAAAAACTTCCAAACAGATGGGACTGCGACTAATTAAACAAATTTACTTAATTTAACTAAGCCTAATTTTTCTAAAAAACTAAAAGGCTTAGTTTTTTTTCATCATTTCAAAACTAATAAAATGGATTCAAATCAAGGTTATTCGATTGCAAATAAAGTTTTGTGATAATAAACTTAGGTTTAATAATATGAACGAATGTTTAAAAAATCACTTAGTTTGTCCGCGAGATAAACAACCTTTAGTATTGCAAAATGAGACGCTTGTTTGCTCGGCAAATCATATTTATCCAATTTATGATGGTATTCCAATTATGCTGGTTAATGATGCCGAAATTACGCACCATTATATTGATCGAACTTTTGAAAAAGTTGCTGATAAGCAAGATGCTAGTTCTACGGCTTCTGACATTCAAAACGAAACTGAAAAAGATTTTGAAGTTGACGATTTTGTTCAAAAAGAAATTCCACTTACATCAGGGAATTTGTATTTTTCAGTTCAAAATAAATTGACTCGCTATCCAATACCTGAAATTCGTTTGCCGAAAGGGAATGGAGAAAGACTGCTTGATATTGGATGTAATTGGGGAAGATGGTCGATTGCCGCGGCTCAAAAAGGATACAAGCCAGTTGGAATTGATCCAAATCTCGATGCTGTTTTAGCTGCTCGGCGTGCTTCAAAACATCTTGGAGTTGAAACAAATTTTGTTGTTGGCGATGCAAGGTTTTTACCGTTTGCAGATGAGTCTTTTGAAGTTGTGTTTTCTTATGGTGTGTATCAGCATTTTAGTAAAGAAAATACGAGAATTTCACTAGACGAAGCTAAACGAGTTTTGCAAAAAGATGGTAAAACTCTTTTCCAAATGGCGAATAAATATGGAATTCGTTCGTTTCAACAACGTTGGAGACGAGGATTTACTGAAGGTGAAGATTTTGATGTTCGGCATTGGACACCTGCTGAGTTGATGGAAACTTTTGAAAAACGATTTGGAAAAATGAAACTTACATCTGACTGTTATTTTGGTTTAGGAATTCAGGGAAGTGATGTTGATTTATTACCAATACATTACAAAGCAGTCGTGTATTCATCAGGAATTCTGCGGAGAATTAGCCAAGTAATCACGCCTTTGAGGAAATTAGCCGATAGCGTTTATCTCGAATCAATCAATCTTCATAAATAATAAAATAAATAAAATGAGTGTAATTTTAGGAATAAATACTTTTCATGCAGGTTCTTCAGCCGCACTTCTTGTTGACGGACAGCCGATTGCTGCTTTAGCCGAAGAGCGACTTAATCGAGTGAAATATTATGCAGGTTTCCCGACACTTTCAATAAATAAGTGTTTAGAAATCGCTGGACTGAAGTTTTCTGATATTGATGCAGTTGCCGTTGGTCGTGATTCTTCTGCAAATCTCAATAAAAAACTCGAATTTGCCTTAAAACATCCGACAAAGTTATTAAATATGGTTCGGATGCGTGGGAAAAGTAAAACATTTGACGATTTGAAATCATTGATTGCACGAGAATGCGAAACTGATGAGTCGAATTTGAAGTTCAAAACATACAACGTCGAACATCATTTAGCTCATACGGCGAGTGCTTATTTTATTTCAGAATGGGACAAATGTGCTGGAATTACAATTGACGGTTCAGGCGATTTTGTTTCTTGTTTATTAAGTGAATGTGTCGGTGATGAGATTCG
This sequence comes from Acidobacteriota bacterium, assembly GCA_031415455.1. GTDB lineage: Bacteria > Acidobacteriota > Blastocatellia > Pyrinomonadales > Pyrinomonadaceae > JANNVK01. The sequence continues at coordinate 29,818 of JANORS010000008.1, forward strand.
TCCGCTCAAGAAAATTTTTGTTCCGCATTCTCTTGGAACGCTTTATACGGCTGTTTGTGAATTTATTGGTTACGGAAAATATGGAGATGAAGGCAAAGTAATGGGACTTGCTCCGCTTGGCGAAGACCGTTATCACGATTTTTTTGAGAAAATGCTAAAACCAACCGCCAATGGTTTTGAATTAAATCCAGAATATTTTTTACCTTTTGGGGCAAATCAAGGAATGGAAATAAACGAAAAAGGTGAAATGATTGTTCATCGACTTTATTCCGATAAGTTTATCAAGGAACTAGGTGAACCACGCGACAGACACGGTGAAATTACAACGCGAGATAACGATATTGCTTTTAGCTTGCAAAAAGTTTTTGAGAAATATTATATGCATTTGCTCAATTCATTGCATAAACTCGTGCCAAATGAAAAAATCTCGATGGCTGGTGGATGTGTATTGAACAGTGTTGCAAATGGCAAAATGCTGATAGAAACTCCTTTCCGTGAAACTTGCATTCAGCCAGCTGCTGGCGATGACGGACTTGCCCTTGGTTCGGCACTTTATGTGAGCAATTCTGTTCTCAAAGAAGGTAAGCGTTGGGTGATGAAAAATTCATATTTGGGTGATGAATACAATGACTCATTCGTTAAAACTGAACTTGAACGCTACAACGTTTCATTCAAAAAATTAGAACGCGAAGACTTATTAGAAGCAACTTCTGAAGAAATTAAAAACGGAAATGTAATCGGTTGGTTTCAAGGAAGAATGGAATGGGGACCGCGAGCGTTAGGAAATCGTTCAATTCTCGCACATCCGGGTTTTCCAAACATGAAAGACATTTTGAATGCCCGAATTAAACACCGAGAAAATTTTAGACCTTTTGCACCTTCAGTTTTGCAAGAAAGGCAATCTGAACTTTTTGAGCAAAATCATCCATCACCTTTTATGCTTCACGTTTATAAAATTCGTGCAGAATGGCGTGATAGACTCTCGGCAGTTAATCACGTTGATGATACTGGAAGATTACAAACCGTAGCTCGCGATGAAAATCCGCTTTATTACGATTTGATTAAGAAATTTGAATCGAAAACAGGAATTCCAGTAATTTTGAACACAAGTTTTAACGAAAACGAGCCGATTGTGTGTCAGCCATTCGAAGCAATTGAATGTTTTCTCCGGACAAAAATGGATGTTTTGGTTATAGGTTCTTTTTTCTGTAAAAAAGATAATTCGGTTTAGAAAATTTATTATCGTAAGTGTTTTGAGGTAATTAAAATGAATTGGACTGTTGAAAAGATCACTGAACTTAAAGGATATACCGTTGAATGGGCTGAAGAAGGCAATTATTATCTTTCTCAGCGGAATGTTATATTTCATTCCGAAAATTTGAAACTACCATTTAAAGAAATTGCCAGGATTTCTGCTTCATCTTGGAAACAATTAGCTAGTAAATTTCGACTCGCCCAAAGACTTTTACGTTTTATGGTAACAAATGTTATTCCGCTCAATAATGGAGATTTGTTTGTAACTTTTGATAAATCTGTTGGAATAATCAGTAACGGTAAATACATAGAACTAAAAGGACTTGAAAGACCTTGCCGTGTTTTAAGATCCGCTTGTGCAATGGATACCGAAGGAAATCTTTTTTTCGGTGAATATCTCGCAAATAACGAACGCGGTGAAATGCGTATCTATAAATACTCAGTCGGTAGCGACTCGCTCAAAGTTGTCTATACATTTCCGCCAAACTCAATTAAACATATTCATGGAATCTATTTTGATGAATTCACGAAATCTCTATTTTGCCTGACTGGTGACGATGATAAAGAATGTCAGTTTTTACAGTCGTTTGATGGCTTTAAAACAGTGGAAGTTTTCGGTCAAGGTGACGAATCTTGGCGTGCTGTTAGTGTTCTTTTTGATAAAGAAAACCTGTATTACGGAACTGATGCCGAATTTCGTGCAAATCACTTGTTCCAAATGAATCGCCAAACTTTAGAAAGAAAAAATCTTGGTGAAGTAAGTGGAACAGTCTTTTATTCAAAAACAATCGGCAAAGACTCGTTTTTTACTACAACTGCCGAAAATGCACCAAGTCAGAAAGAAAACGTTGCTGCACTTTGGCGAATTGATGAAAAAGGCGATTTCGAAAAAATAATTTCATTCGAAAAAGATATGTGGCAAAAGTCACTCTTTATGTTTGGTACAATTCATTTTCCATACGCCAATAAACTCGAAAACGAGTTATATTTTCATCTTGTTGGTGTAAAAGGCGACAATCAAACCTATAAACTTAAACAGATTTGAATTCAGATTTACGACAAGCCAATTTTCGAATCGTAGCAGATATAAGTATTCCGAATACTTTTTTGCGATGAGCGAATTATCACGAATAATCAACCTTGCCAAATAATATTTAGTTATTGGGCAAGGTTTTTGCGTTTCGAAGTTAAATATAAAGAAGAGGTTAAATTTCCAGATTTGAAAGCTAAATGATAGAAATGAATTAGTTAAGTATCAAAATCTAAACCGAAACAAAATTTGATCAATGAAAATGTTTCGGTTTTATATAACCTGGTCGCTAAAAATTATTTACAAACAGTAAGAAAGAGAGTATTGTCTCCCTAAATGTATTAGCTTTACTCGATTTGGTTCACCAATATAAGGAGTTACTCAATGAATTGCACAAACGATCGCAACATATCGCAGGTTTCACAAATTTCAATTTCCAAGAAACAAATTTGTAGAAGTTTTTTAAATCACTCATTGTTAGCATTATTCATTCTCTTGCAATTGTCATTTGCAAGTATCAATGTAGGTGCAAGTAATGCAGGTAATTTTGATTTGTCATTTGCCGCCAGCGGAAGATTATCAACGCCTTTGAATGTCTCTTCAAAGTTTGACGCGTTAGCAATTCAGCCAGACAAAAAAATTGTTGTTGTCGGCTTTACGATGGATCCTACTGTTGTTGTTGCTACAGGTATGATTGCTCGGTTTAATGAAAATGGAACGTTAGATTCAACATTTGATGCTGATGGCTTTAACAACTCCAATTTTATGAAGACGGTGGCTGATGTCAAAATTTTATCAGATGGGAAAATCCTAGTTGGTGGTAATAATGGAAATCAATTTTCTATTGCACGTTTTAATTCGAATGGAAGTTTAGATACATCTTTCGATGGAGATGGCATAGTTTCAACAACATTTGGAATTCATTCTGTAATTACTTCAATACAAATATTAACCGATGGAAAAATTTTGGCAGTTGGTTTTACATCTTTGACGGATACTTCCAATCGTGACTTTGCCATTGTTCGATATAATCCAAATGGTTCACTCGATACAACTTTTGGTTCTGGTGGTCGAGTTTTTACCGAGCTTGGTTCAAATGAATACTCGAATGACTCTGCAATTCAGTCTGACGGAAAAATATTAGCTGTTGGCTATCGCGTTGACCCTTTACCTAACCAAGATGTGGCAACCGTTATCAGATATAATATTAATGGTTCGATTGATACTTCTTTTGGTGATAGTGGAAAAATTTTCAGAGCAGGCTCTATTCATAGCTCATTTAGTGGGATTGAGGTTCTGCCAAGTGGGAAATTCGTTGTTGCAGGCTTTGGACTTCCAGTAATTAGATACAACAATAACGGAAGTCACGATATTGATTTTTCGGCAATTTCTGGCGAAGGGTTAAATTCGTGTTTGGCTGTACAGGCGGACGGCAAAGTAGTTACTGGCAGAATGGTATCTCCGAATAATAGAAATTTAGTTCGATTTAATGATGATGGAACTCTCGACAGCAATTTTGGGTTCGGCGGTAGTGCCGAAACAAGCCTCAATGTTTCAAAGATAGAAATTGCTTCAGATGGAAAAATTGTTGCGGGAGGCAGAGGTCTATCTGATATTCGTTTGGCTCGACATACTAGTGTTCCGATCAACGCAATTGGGAAATTCGATTTTGATGGCGACGGCAAGGCAGATATTGCAGTTTATAGACCGTCTAGTAATAATTGGTATCGGCTAAATTCTTCAAATGGAAGTTTCTCTCAGCTAAATTTTGGGATTTCGGCAGACCAGATTGCCCCGGCTGATTTTGATAACGATGGAAAGTTTGATTTGTCGATTTTCCGACCTGGAACGGGAACTTGGTGGTATCGAGATGTTGCGAATGGAAATTTTCTCGCAACACAATGGGGAGCAAGTGGCGATTTGTCGCTTCCATCTGATGTTGACGGCGATGGAAAAGCAGATCGAGTTGTTTTCCGACCGTCAAATGGCGGTTGGTATCGTCTGAAAAGTGCGACAGGGCAATTTGATGCGACGCAATTTGGATTAAATGGCGATGTTCCGGTGATTGTCGATTTCGATGGCGATGGCAAATCAGACATTGCAGTTTTCCGACCATCGAGCGGAACTTGGTATTGGTTGGAGAGTTCAACCGGACAATTCCGCGGGACGCAATTTGGACAAAACGGCGATTTGGCAGTTCCGGGAGACTAC
>JANORS010000009.1:0-14946 GCA_031415455.1 Acidobacteriota bacterium
AAAAATCAGTTACGACATTTCGGGTTCGAGCAACGTTTTGCCCGCACCGGACGTGACATATTCGTATATGACCGCTGGCGATAAAGCACGGATTTCAAGCGTTCGAACTGCTGGAATATTGACCGAAGATTTCAGCTACGATGTTGAAGGAAGACTTTATGAATCGACCGAAACTGTTGATGGCAGAACGAGTTATCCGATGAAGATGAGCTATCTCTACGACTCACTCGACCGGACAAAAGAGGTTCGTTATCCGGCACAATATGGAATTTCAGGAAGTCCAAGAAAGATTATTGAGCCGACTTATGACATCGCTTCAAGGCTTTCGACACTCAAAGTTAATGGAATCGTCCAAGCTGGCGATATTGTCTATAATTCGTCTGACCAGACGGAATCTATCAAGATTGGCACGGCGGGAACGAATCAAGTGACCGAAACTTATCAATACGATGGACTTTCGGGTTTGCTGACGAATCAGAAAGTGATAAAAGGTGGGCAGAACCTGCTTGATTTGAGTTACGATTACGCAAAAAATAACAGCATCGGAACTGGAACAGGCAAGACTGGTCATTTGACAAAAATTACGGATAATTTGAACACGAATAAGAACAAAGAATACGAATTTGATGCACTTGGCAGATTGACTAAAGCCAAAGGTGGCGTTCTGAGTTCCAACTTTAGTTGGCAACAAACTTACAGCTACGACCGATTTGGAAACAGAACAAATGTTGTCGCGACTGGCAACGGAATCGACAACAACCCAATCCAACGCGATGGAACTCCGAATCTGACTTATGATAATTTGACGAATCGAATCACGAATTCGGGCGTGACTTATGATGTTGCTGGAAACCAAACTCGGGCGTTAGCAGAAGACGGCGTGACGTGGCTGAAATACGAATATGACGCGGCGAATCGGCTTCAAGTAATCAAAAAAGACAGCGATAATTCTTATGTTCAAGCGTTTCAATTTGGTTCAACGAATCAGCGTTTGATGGATATTGATTATGGTTACGGCTATCTGAAAATTTTTGGTCACGGCGGTGCGGTTGAATACACCGAATTTGCTGGAAATGTTTTGAGTTGGACGAAAACCTATGTTTATTTGGGCGAATCAATTTTATCAACGATAACACCTAGTGGAAACGGCGGAGAAAATACGGAATTTAATCATCCCGACAGACTCGGCACAAGATTAACAACTAATCAACAAACTGGAGCAGTTTCTGAACAAAATTCGTTACCCTTTGGAACCGCTTTATCCTCTGAAACTACGCTCAACAATAATACGAATAAATTCACAAGTTATGAAAGGAATGCAAGAACTGGCTTAGATTATGCAATAAACCGGACGTATGACAGCAAACTAGGAAGATTTACGCAGGTTGATCCAATCGGGATGAATTCAGTAAATCTAAAACATCCTCAAACCTTGAATCTTTACATTTACTGTGGGAATGATCCAATTAATCATACAGATCCAACTGGTTTATTTTGGGGTAAACTATTTAGTTGGTTATCGAAAGCATTTAAATGGTTTGTTGTAGCGATTACAGTTGCGTTAATTGTACTTTCAATTGCTGCTTCTCACGGAACTCTATCTCCATTTTGGGCTGGTATTTTGAGCGATATAACTGCTTTTTTAACTCAAGTCGGAAGTATTTTCAAGTTCGCAAGTGGGGGGTTGCTTGCATCTGAGACATCTTTTCAACTTGCCGAATTAGGACTAAAAAGCCTTTGGTCCGTGGTTGGGGTTGGGGCACTTGCTAATTCATTTCTGGGTAAAAAACCTAAAAAGAAGAGGGAGAAAAGTTATAAAACTCTTGATGAGGCTGCACTTGCTGCACTTAACAGTGTAATTGCTAGATCGAGAAAGTTTAATGTTGAATATTCTGGTCGGCTTTGTAAACGCCCAAGCGATGGCAGATATATTTACACTAAAGGAAACCGACTTCCGGGAGAAGATGCTAAAGATTCTTCAGATCCAGACCAATCACCTTGTAGAAAAGGAACTACTACAGAAGGTAGTTATCATACTCATGGAAAAACAGATGCTGATTACGAGTCGGAAACTTTTTCTGACTATAAAGATGTGTTTGGAAGAAGTAATGATGGTGATATTCTCGCAATCAATGCTGACGGGTTACCAGGTTATCTTGGAACTCCAAAAGGAAAAGCCTTAGTTTATAAACCTGGTGAGAACATCAGAGGTGTGGGAAGATTAAGGAGAAGATAATACAATGAAGAAAATAAATAATTGTAAGTATATAATAATTCTAGGTTTTATTTTAATTGCTTTTGTAATTGTGCTCAGCGTAAATAAAGTAATTATAGAAACTGAGGTTTTTGGACAAAGTAATTCAAACACTAAAACTCAAACTAACCAAAATCTTGATGAAAATAATGAAATGTTGGGAGTTGGCGTTGATGGTGGTTTGATAAAAGCGTTCCAAATTGCTTTTGATGATTTTAAAATGGAAAGTAAAATTGAATCAGAAAAGAAGCAAATTGTAAATTATACTATTGGTCTAAGTTATGGGATTGGGTATTATAAAATTCAGTTTTCGCCAAAAAGAAAGGCTGATGAAAAACCAGTATTTGGTGGTTCAACTTCATTAGGAAAATTTGTAGTTTACAAGATTGATAACCAATTTCAGATAATTGAAAAGAAATTCATCCGCTGAATAAATTTCAAAATCAAACCGCAACTATCAATGATGCAGGCGTTTACGTTGGTGCGGGAAACTCGGCGGCGGTTTGGAGTGAGGCGTTTGTTTATGACAATCGGTCAAATCTTGTGCAGAAAACTGATGCGAGAAATGTGAAATCAAACTACACATACACCAAGCCGGACACGAGCGAAGATCCGCTTAATCGGATTCAAAAATTAGTTACGACATTTCGGGTTCGAGCAATGTTTTGCCCGCACCTGACGTGACATATTCGTATCTGACATCGGGCGATAAAGCACGGATTTCAAGCGTTCGAACTGCTGGAATATTGACCGAAGATTTCAGCTACGATGTTGAAGGAAGACTTTATGAATCGACCGAAACTGTTGATGGCAGAACGAGTTATCCGATGAAAATGACGTATCTTTACGACTCGCTTGACCGAACAAAAGAGGTTCGTTATCCGGCACAATATGGACTTTCTGGAAGTCCGCGAAAGATAATTGAACCGACTTATGATGTCGCGTCAAGGCTTTCTAGTTTGAAGGTAAATTCGGTCGTCCAAGCTGGCGATATTGTCTATAATTCATCTGACCAGACTGAATCTATCAAAATTGGCACGACTGGAACGAATCAAGTGACGGAAACTTAACAATATGATGCAAAATGGAACGCAGACACTATTGTCTGCATGGACGCAAGAGCGTTCGAAAAATGGTTGGATAATTTCAACTTGAATGTTGCCAAACGCCGTCAGATTGTGGACTCAATCTTGGAGACAGGAGTGTTTGCGTTACATTTGCAGGTAGCAACTCACGTTTCGGTCAGATGAAATCGAATAATAGGCTGTTATAACTATATTCACAGCGTTTTGGGTTTTTCTTCTTTGTCTTTATCCAGTGTTTATCTGTGTGTATCAGTGGTTAAAAATTGTATTTATCTTCTAATGACGATTTTCGGGAACGACCGAAAAATCTCTATTGAGTAATCTGGGTTCACGACAAATACAAACTTCCTAGCGGTCGCGGTTCTGCCATTGTGAATAGATAAAAAAGACTGCAAGCACAATGGCTTACAGTCTTTTTTAAATTTGAAAAAAGATAATTTAGGCTTCTGCCGTTTCGGTTTCTGCTTTAACTTCTTCTTTAACTTCTTCTTTAACTTCTGCAACGCCGCCTTCTGGTGTTACTGAAACTGGAAATTCGACAATAACTTCGCGGTGAAGTTTAACACTCACCGAATATTCGCCTGTTTCCTTGATTGCGTCTTTGAGCGAAATTTTACGACGATCTATTTCGTAGCCTTTTGCTTTTAATTCGTCCGCAATGTCCATTGTTGTAACTGAACCAAAAAGTGTGCCTGTTTCGCCAGCTTTGCGTTCAAATTTAAAGACAATGTCTTTCATTTGAGCCGCTTGCAACTCAGCAGTTGCTTTTTCTGCTGAAACTCTTTTTAACAAATGAGTTCTTTCAGCTGTAACTTGCTTTACATTTCCTTTTGTTGCTAAGGTTGCAAAACCTTGTGGCAACAAATAATTGCGTGCGTATCCGGCTTTAACTTTGACAATTTCGCCACGACCGCCTAAATTTTCAATATCTTCGCGTAAAAGTATTGTTGTGCTTGCCATATAAAATTCCTCCTATGTTTAATCCAAGACGAACGGCACTAAAGCCATACTTCTCGCACGTTTAATTGCTTGTGCAACTCTTCGTTGATCTTTTGCGGTAATGCCTGAAATACGCCTCGGCATAATTTTTCCGCGTTCCGGAATAAAACGTCTCAAAAATTCAACGTCTTTCCAATCAACATATTCTGGAATTTTATGAGAAGTTCGGCGACGCGGTTGGAATCTTCTGTTTCGGTCAAACCTTGGAGCTTCATTCTGCCCTTCAGTATTTTGATTGTCTCTTTCTCCGTCCATTATTCGCTATCCTCCTCTTGGTTTTTTGAAACGCCGCTATCATCACCCTCTGAAGGTTTTGCAGCAGCACGACGAGCTAATCTTCTTTCGCGTTTTGCTTTCATTTTGTCAGCAGCTTTGCGATCTTCATCAACTCTGACAGTAACAAAACGGATAATTGCGTCATTTATTCTCATCCGACGTTCAACTTCGAGAATTTCTTTTCCAGTTCCTTCGAGTTCGAAGAGAACATAGTGTCCTTCTCTTTTTTTGCTGATTTCGTAGGCGAGACGACGCTTGCCCATATTGTCAATTCTCAAGACGGTTCCGCCTTGTTCCGTAAAAGATTTCGAAATTCCTTCTGTCAAAGCAGTTACTTCTTCTTCGCTCGACTCCGGAACAGCGATATACATTAATTCATATACTCTGTTTGCCAATTTGTTTCCTCCTTATGGCTAATCAAGCCTCTCGCCCATTTACGAGAAGCAAGAAGGGTTTTAACGAAAAACGAAAAGTGAAAAACTAAAAATCTTTGGTTAATCACTTATCACTATTCACTTTTAATTAAACTGTGCCATAGCTTTGTCAATTCCATCACGAACGATGGTTTCAATTGCTTTCGCACTTTCTTCTAAAACTTTATCAATTGTCTCAAAATCGCTTTTGGAAAACTTTTCGAGAACAAAATTTTTTGTATTGTCTAATGGATGATCGGGCTGAATTCCTATCCGTAACCGATAAAATTCGTCCGTTCCAAGACATTGGATGATTGATTTCAAACCGTTGTGTCCTCCGGCAGAACCTTTCGGACGTAAGCGAATTTTGCCAATTGGCAACGCTAAATCATCTGTAATAACAACAATTTTTGCATCTTCTCGTTTTTTGAGAAGACACGAAACCGATTCACCGCTAAGATTCATAAAAGTTTGCGGTTTAACGAGTTCAACAATCTGATTTTCAATTTCTGCACGCCCGATTAATGCTCGACATTCTTCACGTTTGATTTGTGCAGAAGCTCTTTCTGCCAGCAAATCAATTAACATAAAACCGAGATTATGTCTCGTTTTATCATATCGCGAGCCGGGATTTCCAAGTCCAACAATTAACATTAAACTCGAACCAAATCAGCGTGTTTCAATTTGCCTTTAATTGGGCAAATTTGACGATCTTGAAATTTTACTTGGGCAGTTTCTCCGCCTTCAACAGCAATTGTAAAAGTTGAAGCCGAACCGCCTTCCGTTCTGAGAAGTTTAGCCATATCAGCTAAAACTGCTACAACTGAAACAGACTCGCCGCCTTTGCCGTAAACAACCATCGGAACTTTTCCGGCTGCACGAAGTCTTCCTGAATCGTTTTTGCCACGACCTTCTCTCAAAGTTGCGTTAATAATTACTTTTTCTGACATACTTTTTACCTTAAATAAACCCTTAAATAAACAGCGACGAAACACTCGTTTCTTCGTGAATTGATTTTATTGCTCTCGCCAAAATCTTTGCCACACTCAAAACTACTATTTTTCCTTCGGCTTCAAGTTTTTGGGCTTCTTCATTCAACGGAATTGTGTTGGTCACAATAATTTTTTCAAGATGCGAATGTCGAATATTTTCAACGGCATTTCCTGATAAAACCGGATGAACGAAACATGCCATAACACTTTTCGCACCGCTTTTGTGCAAAGCTTCGGCGACTTTACAAATCGTTCCGCCAGTGTCACACATATCATCTATTATCAAACAATTTTTTCCGCCAACATCGCCAACAATGTTCATAACTTCGGCAACATTTGCTTTTTCGCGACGCTTATCACACAAAGCAAGTCCGGCGTCTAAACGTTTCGCATAAGCTCTCGCTCTTTCCGCACCACCAGTGTCAGGTGCAACAACAATCAAATCTTCAACCGGATTTTCTTGAAAATAATTGACCATAACCGGAGCCGCGTATAAATGGTCAACCGGAATATCAAAAAAACCTTGTATCTGCGAAGCGTGCAAATCGACTGTAACAATTCGATGTGCTCCGGCAGTATTTATCAAATTCGCCACTAACTTGGCGGCAATTGGAACTCGCGGACGGTCTTTTTTGTCAGAGCGTGCGTATCCAAAATATGGAATTACAGCAGTTACTCTTTCTGAAGATGCACGCCGAAAAGTGTCGAGCATAATCAGCAATTCCATCAAGTTAGCATCAGTTGGCGGACAAGTTGGCTGAATGATAAATGAATCAGTTCCGCGAACGTTTTCGCCGATACTAAAATTAAATTCACCATCTGAAAAACGTGTTGTGTTTGCCCGACCTAAATCACAACTTAAATGGTGACAAATCTCTTCTGCAAGAGAAAGATGAGCATTGCCTGTAAAGACTTTGATGTTTCCCGTTACGTTCATTTCGCTGGCATCTCTTAGTGCTGTTGGTATCTAACTCTTAAATTGTTCTGATAATAACAATGAAGTGACGAACAACAAGAGTCACTCGTCACTTCAATTTATGGCTGGGGCTGGAGGGATCGAACCTACGAATGCCGGATCCAAAACCCGGTGCCTTACCACTTGGCTAAGCCCCAATATTAATTACCGCTGCGGAAGCGAATCTAAAAAATCACAATACTGTTTACTCGAAACTGTTTGTGTCGGAAATAATTGCCAAAGAGATTCATTTCTTAAATATTCAATTGCGTTTTGTTGCGACTGAAAGCTATCAAAAACACCAAAAACACTAGCACCGCTTCCAGACATTAAAGCGTTTTTTGCTTCTAAAAAAATAAAAGCATTTTTAACGGCTTTAATTTCCGGATAAATCTCAAAAACTGTTTCTTCAAAGTCATTAAAAAGAACAAATTGCTTATTGCAGAAGTTTTTTGCCTCGTTGTGGCAAAGTTCGAGGATACGATTTGACTCATAATTTGTCAAGTTTGGAGAGCCAAGTCTTTTATATGCTTCTGGAGTTGAAACATCTACATCCGGCGTAACTATTATCATAAAATTCTTGTCAATATCTGCAATTGGAGAAATTTCGTTGCCACGTCCGCTACCTAAGGCTGTTCCGCCGGTAAAAAAGAAAGGAACATCAGAACCCAAATTACTGCCAATTTCTTTTAATTCCTTTATGCTTGTGGCTATTTTCCAAAGTTTTGTTAACCCAAGTAATGCAACCGCACAATCAGATGAACCACCACCAAGTCCGCCAGGCGAAGGAATATTTTTTTCAAGATGAATGTTTGCACCTTTTTTAATATTAAATTTTTTCTGTAATTCGATCGCAGCTTTTAAAATCAAATTTGTCTTATCGGTCGGAATATGTGGTTTATTGCAGGTTAATTCAAGGTTGTCTGATTCTGAAAAAGTCAAATTATCGTGGAGCGAAATTGTTTGAAAAATAGTAAAAATGTCGTGAAATCCGTCTTCGCGTTTACCAATAATTTTTAGCTGCCAGTTGATTTTTGCAAAAGCAGGCAATGTAAAAGGTTTCATAAGTAAAAAATTCCAAATTGAAGTTTACAATTTTTATTACTTACAACAAAATGTAGTTAGTTTTAGAATTATTTTTCCCCAACCACAAATAATTATTTAAACCCAATTATGAGATTTCAAAATTTAAAAGAGTTTTTGTCTTTGAATTTGCTGATTTTTAGCTTCTCAATTGCGATTTTGGGGCAATCTTCAAATCTTGAAATCTATGCTGAAAAGTTACGTTTCGGAACGATCGAAGAGAAACGCGAAGCACTTTATCAATTGCGAAACTTGTCGAACGAAGCCGCGTCGCGAGTTGCAATTAGCGGTTTATCTGACGCTTCAGAAATTGTTCGGGCAACTGCAACTCATTCAATTTTATCACTCTCGAGTGAAGAATCTTGCACACTTTTACTGCCATTATTATCTGAAAAACTCGCATTTGTCCGCAAAGAAACTGTTTATGCTTTGGGAAAAACAAAAAATTTCAGAGCAACAGAATTTTTGATAAAAATACTTGAGAAAGATAAAGATTTGGAAGTTCGCGGAGCAGCAGCGTTTGCCTTAGGATTAATCGGTGACGTGAAATCTGTCGAAAGTTTAATTTCTGCATTGAATCAAAAAAATCTTTTTGTTGAGCGGAGTGCGGCTCGTTCGCTTGGTCAAATCAAAAACGAAAAAAGTTTAATTTCGCTCGAAAAAAAATTGCAGGAACCTAAACTTGATGATGACGTTCGACGAGAGATCATTTGGGCAATTGCTGAAATTAAAAATTTTAACAAGATTTAACTCTCTACATAAATGAAACTTACAATTATAAAATTCGAAACAATTGCGTCAACAAACGATGAAGCAATACGTTTAGCAAAACTCGGTGTCGATGAAGGAATGTGCATAACTTCACGCAGCCAAACCAACGGTCGCGGAAGAAATGGTCGAATTTGGGTTTCACCCTCAGATTCAGGTTTATATTTTAGTATCGTTTTGCGACCAAAAATTGAACCTAAGTTTATCTCTTTACTGACTTTAATGACAGCTGTGGCTGTTTACGAAACTCTAAAAAACACTTTCTCTCTCTCGCCGGATATTAAATGGGTTAATGATATTCACATTAATGGAAGAAAGATTTGTGGCATTTTAGCTGAGGCTTTTGAGACAGAAATTGGGATTGCCGTTGTTGTCGGGATTGGTATTAATTTAAATTCTCAAAATTTTCCTGTTGAATTTTGTGAAATCGCCACTTCAATCCTATCTGAAAGCGGCGAAAAACCAGATATTGAAATTTTATTGCAAAATCTGACAAAACAGTTTTTAAAGTTATACGAAAATTTTGATCCAAAAACGATTCGTGAAATGTGGGCTGAACGCTCAAGTTATGCATTTGGCAAATCTGTCAATGTTGTTTTAAATGATGAAACAATTTACGGAACAACACGCGGACTTGAGGAAAATGGAGCTTTGCGGGTTGAAATTGAAAATAACGAAATCGTGATTGTTCAAGCCGGAGATGTTCAAAGTCTTCGCTCATCTTTAATTTAAGTCCAATAATTTTTATCGAGCGAACGATAACCGATTGCTTCGCTAAGATGTTGTCTTTGAACGATTTCACTTCCATCTAAATCAGCAATTGTTCGTGAAACTTTTAATATTCTATCGTGTCCGCGTGCAGAAAGTCCTTGTTTTGTCATCACAATTTCGAGCATTTTTTCGCTTTCAGAATCTAATTCACAAAACTTTCTAATCTGAGTTGGCGACATTGCCGAATTTGAAAAAACGCCATTTCCACCATCATTTCCAAAACGATCTAATTGAATATTTCGAGCTTTAACAACTCGCTCACGAATCGTTGCGGAAGTTTCAGCATTATTTACATCTTTCGCCCGCAATTCCTTGAACTCAACCGCAGGAACATCAATGTGAATATCAATTCTGTCGAGCAACGGACCGGAAATTTTTCCTAAATATCTTTGAATTTGATGACCGTTACATTTACATTCGCGTTGACTTCCAAAATATCCGCACGGACAAGGATTCATCGAAGCGACAAGCATAAATTTTGCAGGAAAACTGAGCGAAGCCGAGACGCGACTAATAGTAATGGATTGATCTTCGAGCGGTTGACGCAGAACTTCTAAAACATTGCGATCAAATTCAGGAAACTCGTCGAGAAACAAAACTCCATTGTGTGCGAGAGAGACTTCGCCGGGCTTTGGCATTGAGCCGCCACCGATAAGTCCTGCACTACTCACACTTACATGCGGATTTCGAAATGGACGAACCGTGACAAGACCGGATTTTCCTGTCAAACCTGCAACCGAATGAATTTTTGTAATTTCTAAAGCTTCTTCAAATTCGAGCGGCGGAAGAATTGAGGGAAGTCTTTTCGCAAGCATTGTTTTGCCTGATCCGGGCGGTCCAATCAGTAAAATATTGTGCGAACCAGCACTTGCAACTTCCATCGCACGTTTCGCCGAATATTGTCCGCGAACTTCTCTAAAATCTGCACGATACTTCATTTCAGATTCTTTAAAATCAGATGTTTCAAGTTTTGTCGGTCCAATTTTTGTATTATTTCCCTTCTGCAAATCGTTAATTAAGCCAACAGCTTCACGCAAAGTTTTTACCGGATAAACATTAATTTCTCTGACAACTGCTGCTTCGAGTGCGTTTTCTTCCGGCAAAATTAAATTTTTAAGTCCACTTTCACGAGCTCGAAGAGCAATTGACAAAGCACCACGAACCGGACGAATTCTTCCATCAAGCGATAGTTCACCAACGCTCATTGTATCTGTCAGTTCATCAGCATTTCCGAGATCTCCGCTCGCACCGAGAATTCCTAAAGCAATGGGTAAATCAAAACTTGCACCTTCTTTGCGGACATCTGCCGGAGCTAAATTTATTGTTGTTTTTTGAAATGGAAAGAAAAAAGAGCTGTTTGTAATTGCCGCACGAATTCTTTCGCGAGATTCGCGAACTGCTAAATCGGGCAAGCCGACAATTATTACCGGCGGAGCTGTGTCTGCTTCACCACGAACTTGAGTGAGGTGAACTTCAATTTCTACTAAGTTGGCATCAATGCCATAAACTGCGGCTGAGAGCGTTCTGAAAATCATAATTCTTAAATTGTTAAACTGAAAACGGTAAAATATATCACAAAATATATTTTACAAAAACATTATTAGCTACCAATCGTCTTCTTAAATCAACTGCTTGTTGAAAAAACTCTTTATTTTACTGATGTTACATACCTATTTCTTGACAATTAAAACAAATTACGTTAATTTTTTCTCAATCGACAATTTGTTTGCAATATTAATTTAGCTGAAAAAAAATAAAAATTTCTAAGTTCGAAAATTTTATAGTTTTTAACTTTTATTTTTTATTGCAACCCCGTAAATTATCTTGAGTAAAAAAACTCATTCCCCAATTTTAAAAAAAGAAGGCAACAAAAATGAAATCAAAAATCTTGAAAGCACTTATGTTTTTCGGCGTTTTTGTCGTTGGTGGGTTTCTGTTTTGGAATTTTTTGCAACCAGTTGAAGCCGGAAAAGCTAAACAGACTGCGAAAGTTACAAATATTGAACCATCATTTACAAATGACGATTCTTCGACAATTTATTTAAATGCAGTTTACCTCAACACGAAATCAGCGGAAGCTCAGGCAAGCCGAAAGAGTGTTGAAAATTTTTCAGGTAAAAGAATGCACTTATTTAAATTCAACGGTCCAATTCAACCTGAATGGCACAAAATGCTGACTAAATCAGGCTTACAAATTGTGGATTACATTCCTAATTTTTCTTATTTGGTTTATGGCGATTTTGAAAGTATTCAAAAAGTTCAAACTAAATCTCAATTAGCCGAAAGTTCAATTGAATGGGACAGTGAATTTATACCTGAATATCGAGTTAATCCTGATGTTTTTGGAAAAACTGAAAAAGGTTCAGTTGATAAAAACAAAGTTGCTTTTAATCAATTTACAATTCAACTTTTTCGCGATGCTGAAACAAATAAGGCAACAATTTCGTTGATAAAAAGTCTTGAAACAAGCCCAATAATCAACCAACAAAGTGTTTTGCATTATGAAAACTTTACGGTCGGATTAAGTGCTGAAGGAATGAAGCAGATTTCGTTGCGACCGGATGTAATTTCGATTCATCCATACGTTGAACCAATAAAAATGGACGAGCGACAAAATATTATTATGACCGGACAATTGACCGGAAATAATCCGACACCGGGAAATTATCTAACATATCTTGCAACCAAAGGTTTCACTCAAGCACAATTTGATGCTTCAAATTTTGTTGTCAACGTTTCAGATGATGGAGTTGATTCCGGAAGTACTGCAAATGTTCCTGATCCAACAACACATTTTTCATTGTTCAAAAGCGGCGACACAAGTTCGACAACGAGAGTTGCATTTAATCGTAAATATGGAACGGCTTCAGACTCAGACACAGAAGGTTGCGATGGTCACGGAAACCTGAACGCACACGTTATTGGTGGTTTTGTTCCTGATTCATTGATTGGAAATGCAAGTCATTCAGACGCAAGTAGTTTTCGTTATAACTTAGGCATTGCTCCATTTGTTAAAATCGGAAGTTCGACAATTTTTACACCAACAACATTTACAAATCCTAATGTTGTTAATCTTGAAGCTGAAAATTATCAAAGTGGTGGAAGAATTAGTTCAAACAGTTGGGGTGCACCTGTTGGTGGTGCTTATAATGCAAATGCTCAAACTTACGATTCATTAGTAAGAGATTCGCAACCTGCAACTGCTTCAGTTCCAACTGTCGGAAACCAAGAAATGGTAATTGTTTTCTCTGCCGGAAACTCGGGTGCAGGAGCAAACACAATTGGTTCGCCGGGAACAGGAAAAAATATTATTTCTGTTGGTGCAGCTGAAAATGTTCATCCATTTGGTGGTGCTGATGGTTGTGGAACAGGTGATAATGAAGCAAATAGTGCAAACGATGTTGTTGCATTTTCGAGTCGCGGACCAACCGATGACGGTCGAATTAAACCAGACATTCAAGCTCCGGGAACGCATATTACTGGCGGTGCTTATCAATCTTCTGCAGCAAATCCGACGAGCGGAACTGGCACAGCGGCTGCTTGTTTTAATGCTGGAGGAGTTTGTGCAGGTGTTGGGAGCAACTTTTTCCCATCAACACAACAATGGACGACAGCTTCTTCCGGAACAAGCCATTCGGCTCCGGCTGTAGCAGGAATTACAGCTTTAATTCGTCAACATTTTATTAATTCTTCGCTGGCTCCGCCGAGTCCTGCAATGACTAAAGCTGTAATGATGAGCACATCTCGCTATATGAATGGTGTTGGTGCAAATGATAATCTTTACTCAAACAGTCAAGGTATGGGAATGGTTCATTTGAACAATTATTTCGAAGCAATGTCGCTTCCAAAAATCTTACGCGATCAAGTTGCCGGCGATACTTTTACGGCTTCTGCTCAAGTTAGAACCTATACAGGAACTATAGCAGACACAACAAAGCCAGTTCGAATAATGCTTGCATATACTGACGCTCCTGGACCAACAAGCGGAAATGCTTTTGTTAATAACCTCGACCTTGAAGTCACACGTGGAGGAGTATTTCTCGGAAATGTTTTCACTGGCGGAGCTTCTACAACTGGTGGAACTGCTGATGTCAGAAATAATACCGAAGCTGTTATTCTTCCTGCCGGAACATCAGGCACAATTGTTATCAGAGTTAAAGCCACAAATATTGCCGGAGATGGAGTTCCAAATACGGGTGGAGCTTTAGATCAAGATTATGCATTGATTGTCAGCAACGTGAACGAAGTTCCTGTTGCTTCGCCATCTTCAAGTGCACAAACAATTACTGCAGAATCTTGCGGTATTGGACTCGTTCCTGATCCGGGCGATTTATTAACTATTTCGCTTCCGGTTGGAAATGCGGGAACACTTTCGACAGCAAATTTAGTCGCAACATTGCAAGCAACAGGCGGAGTTACAAGCCCAAGTGTAGCCCAAAACTACGGTTCAATTGCTCCATCTGGTGCTGAAGTGACAAGAAGTTTCCAATTTACTGTTAATCCTGCATTAGTTTGTGGAAACAGTTTAACTCTAACTTGGGATTTACAAGACGGTGCAACAAGTTATGGAACGATTACGAAAACGTTCGGCACTGGTTCTCCTGTTGTCAATCTAACTCAGAATTTTGATGGAGTGGTTGCCCCGGCTTTACCGGCAGGTTGGACACAAAATCAGACATCTGGAACAGCAATAAATTGGGTTACTTCTACAACAACTCCAAATTCTGCTCCAAATACTGCTTTTGCAAATGGTCCGGCAGCTGTTAATGCAACGGCAATTGAAAGTCCGGTATTTCCTGTTTCAGTTTCAAATGCAAGTTTGTCTTTCCAAAAAGCATTTACAAATGAGACTGATTTTGATGGCGTAGTCTTAGAAATCAAAATAGGTGCTGGTGCTTGGACTGATATTGTTACTGCTGGTGGTGTGTTTGTTTCCGGCGATTATACCGGATTAATTTCAACTGGTTTCAGCAGTCCAATTGGTGGTCGAAGAGCATGGACTGGAACTTCTGCAACATTTACTCCATCTGTGGTAACGCTTCCAGCTGCAACTAATGGTCAAAATGTTCAACTTCGTTGGTTAATGGCATCTGACTCTTCAGTTGCGTCACCCGGATTTCGTCTTGATGATGTTTCAGTAACAGCTGGTGTGGTTTGCACTTCGCCATGTGCTGCTAATTCAAAACCAAGAGCAGACTTCGACGGCGATGGAAGAACTGACCTTTCAGTTTTCCGTGGTTCAGAAGGAAATTGGTATTTGAATCGTTCAACTGCCGGCTTTACTGCCGTAAATTGGGGAGTCAATACTGATACAATTATGCCTGGTGATTTCGATGGTGATGGCAAAGCT
>JANORS010000010.1:0-27802 GCA_031415455.1 Acidobacteriota bacterium
GGGAGCAACCGGTGATAATCCTGTTTTCGCTGACTATGATGGCGACAACAAAGATGATGTTGCTGTTTATCGTCCAAGCAATGGAACTTGGTATATCAGTAAGAGTTCAGGCGGATCAACTATCGTTCAATGGGGAGCAACCGGTGATATTCCTGTTCCCGGAGATTACGATGGCGATGGTAAATACGATCAAGCTGTTTACCGTGCAGGAACTTGGTATTTAAATCGTTCAACTTCCGGAGCAACTGCTTCAATATTTGGAACGGCGACAGATAAACCAGCTCCGCGTGCTTATCTTCCATAAACTGTTTTAATTATTTGGACTAAGGTTGAGAGTTGAAAAATTCTCAACCTTTTTTGTTTTATCTTATTCGACTCAAGATGTGTTTGATAATAAAATACAGTGAAGATCGAATATTAATTTTTAAATGAACGAAATTGAAAAACTTGTCGAAAAACTCCCAAATCCGGAAAGCTCAATGCGATTTTTCCGTGAATTTTCCACAAATCAAGCAACAAAATTATTAAAAAATCGAGGTCTTTTATCAGATATTTTAACTATTTCAAGTTTTAGTCCTCTTCTCGCGACAACACTTCTTCAAAATCAACATTATATTTCTTGGATTGCAAGAAAACGTAGCAACACTCAAATTCCGCAAAAAGACGAACTCCTCGAATCTCTTGGCAGATTTGCACTGACAAATTCACAGATTGAAACTGACGAACAATTTTCTGATTTTCGCCGACGCGAGCTTTTACGGATTTATCTCAAAGACATTCGTAGTCTCTGCACAATCTCAGAAATTACTGAAGATCTTTCTAATCTTTCTGATGCAATTTTAGAAAATGCTCTGCAAATTGCGACTCAGGAACTAAATAATCGTTACGGAAATCCGCTCGAAACCGACGAAAAAGGTCGTTCAAAGACCGCAAAATTTTGCATTGTTGCACTAGGAAAACTTGGTTCAAATGAACTCAATTATGCTTCTGATATTGATCTTTTGTTTATTTATTCGTCAAATGGTGAAACTTCCGGCGGTGGAACTCGTGGCACTGTCTCCAATCACGAATATTTTGTAAAACTCTCAGAATTTATCTTGAAATTGGTCGGCAAAGCCTATCGAATTGATATGCGTTTACGACCAAACGGTCAAGTTGGAGCTTTGGCAATTTCATTAAAAGATGCAATTCGTTATTATAAAAATGACGCTCAGGCTTGGGAAAAGCAAGTTTTAATTCGTTCTCGCTGTTCGGCTGGCGAAATTGCAATTTTTAAACAATTCCACACAGACTTAGAAAATATCGTTTTCTCAACTGATACAACTGTTGAAGATTCTCTAAAAAATGTCCGACTTTCAAAGGAAAAAATAAACTTCGAAAAAAATGACGAAAATGGATTTAACGTCAAACTTGGACGCGGCGGAATTCGCGAAATCGAGTTTATTGCACAGGCTTTACAACTCGCTTATGGCGGAAAAGACGCTTGGCTTCGCGTTCCACATACCTTGATGAGTCTTTCACGGCTCGCTGATCGTAAGTTGATTTCTGAACTTGAACTAACACATTTATTTGAAGCCTACGATTTTTTGCGAAAGCTCGAACATCGCTTACAAATGAAAAATGGGTTGCAGACTCATCTTGTTTCAAACGATTTAGAAAAACGGTTGCTTGTCGCTAAATATATGTTGTTCAATGATTTAGATAGTTTTAATGAACAACTTTATTTCCATACAAATAACGTTTCTAATGTTTTTTCACGAGTTTTTGCAGAATCGCAAATTGAGAAATTAAACTCTGAAAACCTAGTTTCTGATTTTAACGAGATTACTTTAAACACTTCGCAAACAGCAATTTTGAACTCAATTCAAAAATCAGATTTAGAAATTGACGATGAACAAACAGACACACTCGAAGTATTGAGCAACATTTCGCCTTATTTTTCGGAAATGATTGCCGCAAACCCAAATTTAATTGAGAGTCTTCCAAACCGGCTCGAAAACTTTGAAGAAGTTTCTTATCTTCAGAAATTTTCAGAAGCAATTAACAACGAAAATACTTTTGCACAAGAATTATCAATTTTAAGAAAAACTTGGTCGCGTTTTTTATTACAAATTGTTTTTTTTGATATTTTTGGTAAGTTCACACGCAGCGAAGCAAAAAGACTACAAACAAAATTAGCCGAAGCAAGCATTGAAACAGCAATTTTAATTACAAAACGCGAGATGAAAAGACGCTTTCAAACTAAGCTCGAAAACTTTTCATTTGCAGTTTTAGGATTAGGAAAACTTGGCGGAAAAGGCATGGATTACGGTTCTGATTTAGACTTAATTTTAGTTTACGATGACGATAAACCTACTCCGCTCAGCAACTTAACACATATAGAATTTTATTCGAAAGTTGTTGAAATTTTTGTCACAACTCTTTCGAGCATCACACGAGACGGACATCTTTACAGAGTTGATTTACGCCTCAGACCTGACGGCAAAAATGGAATGTTGATTTCATCTAAATCGTCTTTTTTGAGTTACTTACAAAACCGTTCGGCAATTTGGGAACTGCTGGCTTATGTAAAACTTCGAGCTATTTCCGGCGATTTAGAACTTGCTAGCTTTGTCGAAAAAAATGCTCGCGAAGTAATTCATACTGTCGCTAAAAAACTTAGTATCGATGAACTAAAAACTGAAACGCGGCGAATTCGCAAAAAACTTGAACAAAAACAAACGGCGAAAATTGATATAAAATTTGGCGAAGGCGGAGTGCTTGATGTTTATTTTGCGATGCGTTTTTTGCAACTAAAAGATAATATTCCTGATGATTCGGTCAATCGTTCGACGCTTTTTATGCTCAAAAAATTGTTTGACTTTGGAAGTTTGAGTAATAAAAGTTTTTCTGAATTTGAAGAAGGTTATGAATTTTTGGCGACTATTGACCACGCTCTGCGACTTACCGTCGGACGGTCAAATTCTCTTTCGAGTGCCAATTTATTGATCATTTCTAAATTTTTAAAACTTTCTGATGTTAATAATTTGCTCGAAGAATTAACGCATCATCGACTTAACATCAGAAGAACATTTGAAGATATTGTTCATTAAATTAACTCCATGCAAAACTCGCCAAACCAGCCGGAGCGGCAATATCGCCAAATTTCAGA
This sequence comes from Acidobacteriota bacterium, assembly GCA_031415455.1. Taxonomy (GTDB): domain Bacteria; phylum Acidobacteriota; class Blastocatellia; order Pyrinomonadales; family Pyrinomonadaceae; genus JANNVK01. Next base: position 3,152 of record JANORS010000010.1, read on the forward strand.
TTGCTGACCGGAAGAGTTAACCCGATGTCTTCTGGAAGTAATATTTTAAGAGTTTTTCCGAGAGCTTCGTTGGCAATTTCTTTAATTTTCGCAACATTTAAATTCTCACCTATCGGCAAAATTGTTTCGAGTGAAGATTGATTTTCAGTTTCAAAACGATCGCGATAAAACATCAAAAGCCTAAAAATTTCATCATCAATTTCCGTTTTTGTGCAACTAATTGTTCTCACAACATTTGGCTGATTATTTCGGATAAGAATTGCACTCAAACCATCATTTTGCGAACTAATTAGCAACGAGTCAGCCGGAATTCCGGTATCAATCAGCCATTTAGATTCGCTTACTTGCCGTGGCAAAATTAAGCCTACATTCCAACCCAAAGATTCGAAAAGCGTTTCATATTCATCTAAAACCGCGAGCTTCACAGCAGACGCAAAACAACGAGGTTTTCCTTCACTATCAGGTGGCAAAGGCTGGAGCGAAAGGCGAATTTCCGAAACACTTGTGCCAAAACTTCGCTCAGATTTCCAATTTAAAACGTCAGTCAATTCTTGTTTAGAATTTGGTTTTGCATCCAGAGTTAAAATTGTTGAACGAGCCGTATTATTTGGCAAAGAAACAGACCAGCGTTTTTGTCTCGCCAAACCTGCACCCGAAATAGCTTCGGTCAATGAAACCAACATTTCATCGTAGTTTAAGATGTTTGTGTCAGAAAAACTTGGTCGCAAAACATTGTCGCGAACAGCGATAGTCGCAGCTTGCTTAATACCGAATTTTCGTCTTCCAACTTTGTTTAGCCCAACGGCTGTAACGCTGCCTTGTTCGATCCCGATTGCTGTTTTTGGATAACTTGGATTAATTAATTTGCCAAACATTTTAATATTCTTGATAAGATATGCCAGCCGAATCTTCGCCTTCAGCCATTGATTTAATATTTTTCAAACCTTGTCCGCCGTCTTTGTTGCTCGGATCTGCTTCTAAAATTTCATTCCAATTAGATTCGTTAGTAATTGGATCAATTGGTTTGTCGCGAATATATTTATCATCGACTAACTTTTGCAGAGATTCAGGCATTTTACCTTTGTCCGCTGTATATTGATCAATCAGTTTTCTCATTTGAAAAAGATTGTCTTTTAAAACAGTTTCGCGAGCGTGCTGAATTGTGTTTTGATAAGTTGGCAACGCAATAGAAATTAAAATAACCATGATAAACATCACAATCATCAGTTCAAAAAGCGAAAAACCACGCTGCTTTTTTAGTTTTAAATTTTCTATGTTTCTACCACTCACTATATTTTTCTCCGTTAAACGATTCTTCGTCAGAACCCGAACGCACATCAAAAACACTCACTTCGTCCCAACTATCATTGTCTTTGTCTTGATACGGCGAGCGAAATTTCCAAGTGTCTTTCTCGCCTGTCATTGGATCAATTGGGATTTCTCGCAAATAAACTTTTTTAACTTCTTTAGTTTCGTTCAATTCAGTAGCGTTTTCTTCACCAAACACTTTTCCTGAGCCAAGATTTGGAGTTCGCGATTTAACCTTAACGCCATCAACCAAAATTTCTAAAGTTGGCGGAAGTCGGTCGAGATTTTCGGTTTCAAAAATCTTGCAATCGTCAATGACAACGCGACTTCGCGGATCAAAAGTTGCGTTTCCACCACCGCCGCCTGGAATAGGATTTGGACGCGAGCCTTCTGCTCCTGTTTGACCTTGCGGACAAGCACCAATCGTATCTCGTTTAAATTCATCAATTGCGAGACGCATCATCGCCAGCGAATCGCGAAGACGTTGCTCTTTTTGACGTTTTACTGAGTTTTGAACTAGCGGAATTGTTCCCAAAACAAGCACTGCCAAAACTGCCATCGTGATTATCAATTCGAGCAAAGAATAGCCTTCAAATTTTGAATTTGTCGCTTTCATATTACTTATCGAAATTTAGAACAAAACTTTGCCCATTTTCATTTATCAGACCAAAAACGTTTTGGACAAAAGAAATCTCAGGTTTTCCGGCAGCTAATGCCTCAATCTCAAAATAGGCAAGCACATCAGAATCAATAACTTTCGTCATTTCATCGGCACTCAGCGTCACGTAAAGTTTGCCGTTAGAATTAAAATACGGATTAGCTTGTTTATCGGCAAAAGTTTTTCCAAAAACATCGCCGTAACTAACTCTTCTGATTGCAATCTTTTTTGGGTCAAAACCAATTGCCACAATTGCTGATTGAAATTCGGCTTCGGAGCTTATTAAAACTGAAATTTTAGCTTTTTCACCAACTTTCATTTCACCAACGTTTGGCATAAACAATCTCAAATCTGCATTTGGAATTGTTAAAACTTTCTCCGGAGTTTTGGTTGAAACTGGTTTTGGTTCAGTATTTTCTGTTGAATCTGAAGTTTGAATAATCGGCAAAGTTCGCGAACTTGAATCAATTGGACGAATATTTAAAGTAGCAGTTTTTGATTCCGCTGCTGGTTTATTTGGCAAACTTACCTCAGTTAAAGTCGTTGATTTTGTTGCAACTTCAGTCGTGTTAGTAGTTGATTTTACATAAGTTGGAGCATCAACAGGCTGATCAGGAAGTTGCAAATTTGCATAATTTGAAATTCTTCTCGCGGCGGCAAGTTGCTCTTCGCGTTCTTCTTGAACAATCATTGCTTCAAGTGAACTGCTTGTTGGCGTTGCTAAACTTCCGGTCGGTCGCTCAACCAAATCTTCTTCGAGCACAATTGGTGCTCTCAAAACTCTCGGCGTAACGGCGATAACAATATCAACTTGGCGATTTTCTTTTTGCGGTGACGAAAACAGACGTCCAATTACCGGTAGAAAGCTAATAAACGGAAGACCGCGGCGGCTATCACTTTCTGTGCCTTGAGCAACGCTCGCAAGTAAAAGTGTTTGATTATTTCTAATTCGTGCCGTTCCTTTGATCGAACGTTCAGTAAAACTTGGCGTCAAGCTCGACGCACCGGCAACGTCTTTCGATTCAATTTCCATTTTCACTTGAACATCTTGATTAGGAAAAACAATTGGTGTGAATTTCAAAGTTAAACCAACTTGCTCGTAATTAATGACCGGAAATCCACCGCCAATCCCACCACCTTGTTGACCACTATTACCATTAAAGGGAATGACGCTTGCTGTTTGCACGGGAACTCGCTGACCAATTCTTGCAGTTGATTCTTCGTTATTAAACGCATGAACCTGAGTTGAGGCAAGCAATTTTGTGTTAGATTTGCTTTGTAGTGCTTGAAGGTTTCCAACAGGTAATCTTAACCCATTTAACAATCTGTTTGCTATATTTCCGGCTGTAAACGCATCAGGATTTCGATTGTTAAGACTGGTTGAGCTGGAAACTCCGCCGATACTTAACAAAGTAGTATCAGCACCAATTTGATTCCCAATCTGCAATAAATCATTCTTCGAAACTTCATAGATATTTACATCCATTACTACTTCAGAGCGATCTTTATCTAGCGATTTAATCAACTTTCCGATAAGTTTAATGTTTTCCTCAGTGTCGCGAACCGTAATGCTGTTTGTCGATTTATCAGTCAAAACTCCAGTCGGCGTTCTGCCTGGTTGCGGCGGAATTGCCGAAACAATTGTTTTTGCAACCTCAGCCGGATCTGCATTACCGAGATAAAATGTGCGAAGAACAAGCTGCTGAAAATTTTGTCGTCTGTTTTGATTGGCAACAATAATTGTTCTTGGTCCGACTTTTGAGAAAAATAAACCTGTCTGTAAGAATAAATAATCGAGAGCTTTTGCGGCTGTTACATTTTTAAGTTCAATTTTTACTTTTCTTTCGCTACGAAACGATTCTTCATCGAAAAGCACGTTTAAATCTAAATCTTTCGAAAGTTCACGGATAATAAATTGCAAATCAACACCGCTCGGAAAGGGAACGTCACGCAATTTTTCGAGCTTTTGGGGAAGCGTGTCATCTGGTTGTGATGAATATCCGGTTTTTAGTAATTTTACATCTGAAGGCTTTGAATTATCGTTTCCATCTTCTTTTTTCTCAGGATTATCGACCGCTTCTTTCAAGCGAATCATCCGATCCATCTCAGCTTTTGCTAATTGATTCGTCGGATCATAGCCGTAAGCCTTGCGAAAAGCCATATATGCACCGGCATAATCTTTCTCATCAGCCAAAGTATTTCCCGCTTTCATAAACATTTGCGAAGCATTAAAAAGCGAACGTTGTAAATGAAGTCGATACTCCGCATTTTTCGGACTATCAGCAACAGCCAATGCAAATTCTTCAACTGCCTTGTCCCATTGCTCAGCGTCTTCAAATTTCATTCCAATTTTGAAATGCTTTTTGCCATCATTGCCGAAGCCGCTGCCAAGTGCAACAACTGGTGCAAATAAACAAATAATCAACAAAAGACTGGTAGTAAAACGAATGGTTGCGGAAATTTTCATAGCTTTAATTTAATCTGGTTTTTTTGATTTTTTCTGCGAGATAACTCGCCTTCGATTTAATGCACGCATGAGCAAACAAAAAGTTGCTTTTTTCTGGAGGCAATGTGGAATTTTTGGAAATTATTTATTACCAAAACGCCAAACGCATCTAATAATCCCCAACTGCTTAATACTCAACTCGCCTATTTTGCTTTATTTACAAGATTTTATCAACAAAAAAATTACATTTCTTAGACTAATTCTTCAACAAAAGTCACCCGATTGATTTCGTGCAGTGTTGTTATTCCGTTTAAGGCTTTTCTAACCGCAGATTTTCTTAAGCTAACTAAACCTTCTTTTAATTCTGCGGCACGACGGATTTCGCTTCCGGGACGGCGTTCAATAATCATTTCGCGAATATTATCAGTCATATCGAGCAACTCGTGAATTGCCGTTCGTCCGCGATAACCTGTGTGATTGCAAGCATCGCAACCGACACTCATATACAAAACCTTGTCCGCCATTAAATCAGGTCGCAAGCCGGATTCTTTGATTTCTTGATCGCTAGGTTTATAAGGGCGTTTGCACGTTGGGCAAAGTTGGCGAACGAGCCGTTGTGCTAAAACGCAGTTTAATGCCGCAACGAAATTATATGGCTCAACGCCCATATTTATAAATCGACCAATAACATCAATTACATTATTGGCGTGAACTGTGGTGAAAACCAAATGTCCGGTAAGTGCTGATTGAATAGCGATTTGTGCAGTTTCTTCATCGCGGATTTCTCCAACCATCACTTTATCTGGATCGTGACGCAAAATAGAACGAAGTCCGCGGGCAAAAGTTAAACCTTTTTTCTCATTTACAGGAATTTGCACAACGCCGTGAAGCACATATTCCACCGGATCTTCAATCGTAATAATCTTATCTTCGTCGTTGCGAATTTCGTTTAAAGCACCGTAAAGTGTGGTCGTTTTACCGGAACCGGTTGGACCTGTAACCAAAACCATTCCGTAAGGTTCTTTGATGTAATGGCGAAAACGCTTTAAATCTTCGGGGTCAAACCCGACAATGTCGAGGCTGAGATTTTTGAATTCTTCGCTGATTTGCTCTTTGTCCAAAATACGAATAACCGCATCTTCGCCGTGAACTGTTGGCATAATAGACACACGGAAATCCACGTTCCTACCCTTATAACGAACACGAAAACGTCCATCTTGCGGCACTCGGCGTTCGGCAATGTCTAATTCAGACATAACCTTGATACGCGAAATTAAAGTTTGATGATAAGAAATATCAATCGGATCAACCTTGGCATATAAAGCTCCATCGATACGGAATTTGACCTGAACATCTCGTTCGCGGGTTTCGATGTGAATGTCAGACGAGCGATTTTCCATCGCATTATAGATAATTGTATCGACGAGTTTAATAATCGGCGACATATCAGAGTCAGTCGCGAGTCGATCTAAATCTAAAACTTCTTCGCCATTTTCAGTTTCTTTAACGAGCGAAATTCGAAATGTTGAGGTCGCTTCTTGTAAAACACGCTGCGTTGCGTCACCTTTTTTTAGGACAACATCAATTGCACCTTGAGTCGCAACATGCGGGACAACTTTTTCGTTGAGAGAATTTTCAAGTTCTTCTAAACGCTCAAGATTAGAAGGATCAGACATTGCAATATGAAGTTTTGTGCCAACGCGATGCAATGGGACAAAATGATTTCTGAGCATTAAATCGACCGGAATTTTCGCGAGTTCAACATAGTCGATTGGCGACTCTTTATCAGGCGGAAGCAAGTCGATATATGGCAAACGATACCTTTTCGCCAATAGCTTTGCAGTTTTCACTTCCGGCGGTTCGTTGAGATCAGGCATATTGCCCAAAACAGTTTCAACGTCTGTTGGTGAAATATTTATTGTGCCGTTTGTTTGATTTTCCATAAAAACTTTTTTTGAAGCTATCCTGCTTTTAATTTTTCCCAAGACAATTAAAATTTGTCTATTTACTTCCTCCAAACGGTCCATTTGAAATTGATTGCAAAATAGGCATATAAATCGCCATCAAAATTGCCACAACAATCAAAGCCATAAAAACGAGAATTATCGGTTCGAGCAAAGTTGTCAGCTGATCAAGCCGGACTTCTGCCTCAGCGTCATAAAAGTTAGCAACTTCGTCAAGCATTTCTCTCAAACTTCCCGATTTTTCTCCGATTCCGACCATATCAAGTGCCAGCGGTGGCATCCAATTTGCTTTTTCGAGCGAAACTGTAAAGCCTTGTCCTTCGCGAATCATCGGTAAAACTGTTTGACATCTGCGGCGAAGTTCAAGGTTTGTAATACTTTGCGAGGCAATCTGCCACGAATCAGGAACTGTAATTCCGCCGGCAATTAGAGTTGCCATCGAGCGTGTAAGTTGCGAGGTTGTCATTTGGCGGACTAATGTTCCGGCAAGCGGAATTCGCAAAAGCAATTTATCAAGAAGCATTTTTCCGCCCGGCGTTCTCAGCCAAACATAAAGCGAAAATCCACCAATTAAGATAAGCGGACCAACCCACCAAATATTGTTCGCGGCTCCGTTTGAAATGGCTAAAACTACAACGGTAACTGTCGGCAAACCTTTTCCACCGCTCAAACCTTTAAACAAATCTGACATTCGCGGAACAACATAAATCGTCAAAAAACCTACCATTATTATCGCCGCTGTCAGCAAAAAAATCGGATAAGCAATCGCACCTTTTATCTTTCGACCTAGCCCAACGCTTCTTCGCAAAAAATTTACATATCGTTCTAAAACATCATCCAAAGCTCCACTTCGTTCGCCCGCGAGAAGCGAAGCAGTGTAAATTTTAGGGAAAATTCCTTGAGCTTCAAAGGCTTCAGAAAGCGGAATTCCGCTTTTAATTTTCGATTCAACATCCGTTAAAACTTCACGCAAAGCAGCAGATTGAGCTCGGGTTTTGAGCAAACCAATTGATTGCAAAATAGGAATTCCGGCTCGCAACAAAGCCGAAAGTTGTTGGTTGAATAAAAGAAAATCGTTTTGTTTTACTTTAGATCGCTTTCCGCCGCCAAGAAAAGGAATTACCGAAGATACTCCGCCACCTTGCGAGGTTATTGCAAAAACACGAAATCCATCGCTCTCAAATTTTGCTCTCGCATCATTTGCGGCGTTTGCTTCAATAATTTTTGTAATCACTTCGCCGGAAGGTGTTCCTAAACGACAAATAAATTCAGCCATATTTGAGTTTTTGTGTATCTATTTTCGGTCAGATTTAAACCAATCTTAAAGCCGAAATTATATCACGTTTTAATCAACTAAAAGTTTCATTTTCACAACAGATTCGATGTGATGTGTATTTGGAAATAAATCAAACGCCTCAATTGATTTAATTTTGTAACCGTTTTCGGTAAACAATTTCAAATCTCTGGCGAGCGTTGCCGGATCGCACGAAACATAAGTAACGCAAGTTGGTTTGATTTCAATAATTCTCAATAACGCGTCTTTTTCTATTCCGGTTCGCGGCGGATCAAGCAAAAGCAAATCAATAGTTTCGAACTTATTTCCGAGCAAAAAATCGCCAACATCTTCAATCTTAAATTCAATATTATTAACCTTGGCTAATTCCGTGTTTTTTCTTGCAAACTCAATCGCAATATCATTATCTTCAATAGCAATTACCTTTTCGAAGTTCTTTGAAAGAGGCAAACTAAACAAACCAACGCCGCAAAATAGTTCAACTGCAACCTTTCCACTTTGACTATAAGTTGCTGCATTTATTAAACTTGGAATTAACGAAGAATTCCCTTGAAAGAATGTTTTTGCGTTAAAGTAATACTTAAAATCGCCGAAAGTTAAAGCAATTTCTTCGGTTTCTTCCATTATTTCATCGCAATAAAGCGATGAACCTTTGTCGCCACTCGCTATTTCAATATCGACAATATTTGCCCAAAGTTTCGTGAAATCAACACTTTGGCGAGTTTTAGTTAAAGCAGTTTGGAGCTCATTTGAAAGCACTAAACATTCATCAACATCGAAAACTTCATTTGTATTTCGTCTAAAAAAACCGAGCTTTTTGGTTCTCGTATCTCCATGAACACAAGTTCGCGAACGATAGCCAAAAACTTTCGGACTTGCGTGCATTTTTATCTCAGCTTCAAATTCAATTCTGCCAATCCGCTTGAGACAATCTTTAAGGATCGAAAGTTTTGCGTCAAGCTGTTCTTCATAAGACATTTGCTGAAAATCGCAACCGCCGCAACGTCCAAAATATTGACATTCTGGAATAACACGAAGCGGCGATGGTTCGAGAATTTCTATGATTTCAGCAAAAGCAACTTTTCCTTTTTGCTTGGTTAATCTAACCCGAAGTTTGTCGCCTTTAACGGCAAGTGAAACAAAAATTGTTAAGCCTTCAGCGAAGGCAAAACCAAATCCATTAGCGACAATTTTCTCTATTAAAACATCAAATGTTTGTTCTGTTGTTTTCCCAAATTTTCTGGGAGATTTAGTTTTATTTCTCAATTTACGCTTTCAACCTCAACTTCAATTCCGCCAACGAATCCAGCAAAAAGATTATAAAGCAAAGCACCAAGTGCTCCAAAAATGAATCCAAAAACCGCATACATAATTGGCAAACCAATCATAACCAATATTCCAATTACAATTGCACCGCCACCGGCAGCGAGACCTTCTTTTGCACCGCTACCCATTGCAACAGCTCCAAATAACATGATAAATAATCCGTATGGAATGCTTATTAAAAGACTCACGACCAACATAATTACCGCATACATTTTTGCAACAGAAAGAACGCCAAGTTTTTTGATTCTTAGTTTATTCATTAATTTCTCCTTTTTTTGTATTCGAACTGCGGTAAGTTTAGCTTATTTGAGTGAAAAGTCACCATCGGCAAGGATATTTTTCATTGTCTCTAGGTCAGACTCCAAGCTGTAAGACAATGTAAAGAGAACCGCAAACCCATTGATTACAGTTGCATACATTCTTTTCTTTCCTGTTTTACTTGAAGTATTGAGAAAAGCGAATTGCATTTTCCCAAGTTTCTCCGCATTAACTTCGGAGATTACAAGATCTTTCGGAAGTTTCACTAGCTTAAAAGTTTCAAGCATCAAATCAAAATAATCTACTGCATCTTTTACATTAGGTGTTGTTTCGAGGTTTTCAATTGAAATCCGAAATACTGCATTATCAGCACTTCCTGGCAATAATTTATATGTTGTTATTAAATTCGAGACTTTAGTGGCAGCTGCGTTTAATTTACTTTGGTTGGCTTGGTTGTTTGCTTTTGGCGTTTGCATTTCTAGATTAAAACCTTGCTTTTTCATATAGCTTTCAAAGTCATTATCAGGAATAACCCAAGTGTCGGGAAACTGAATTTCAAAACTAAAAAACTTATTTCGATAAGTTTTACCGATAATCTCACCTAAAGCTGAAGCAAGCTGTAAATCATCTTTTAATAATATTTTAGAAGGTTTTACTTGAGCTGGAACTTTAGAAGTTTTCTTCTTGTTTTGAGCATTTACAAAACAAACTGACAATCCGATAATTGCGATTAGGTAAAATATTTTTCTCATAAATAAAATAGACTCAAACGAGGTATGCCGTATTCTTCACGGAGTTTTTTTAGCAACATAATATCGAAAGTTTTTTGATAAACTTCCTTTTCCATTTTGCCTTTATAAACTCCAAGTTGTTTATCAATCTCGCTCGAATATCTTTTTAGATGCAAGTTGTCGGCATTTTGTTTCAAACCTTCAGAAATTAGATTTTCGATGTCTGAAAGCGAAGCCTCAATTTGTTCAAAATTATCGGTCAAATTAATTTGTAAATCAGTTAAACGATCAATAACCCGAGTGAAAGTTTCGTTAAATTCTGGATATTTCAAATCTCGTAAAGTTTCAATAACTGAGTTAATATGCGTCGAAATTTTATCCCGTGAGAATGAATCGTCTGATTCTGTTTCGATAGTTATTTCTTTTTCTGCTGACTTCCCTATCTGCGATTCTTGCCATTCTGCAAATTGAACTTCAATTTCTTCACGGCAAAAAGATAAGCCTTTAATCGAACGTTTTTTAGTTGTATTCTTTTCGAAATTATCAAAAACTGACTCAATTCCGCGGAGGACAATATGAAGCGGAATAGTCCTTTCTTGCCAAACTTCCATCAATGCCCAATCGAACGGACTCAAGAGCAACCCTTTTCCGCGGCGACGAATAAAAGTGTCTTCAATTTCGCTAAAATAGTTAAAGTAGTTCAAAATATTAACGGCAGTAAGTTGTTCCCTTAATTAGAGTTCGTCGATTCTTATTTTCATTCGTTGCAAGGCTCTGACATCATCGGCTGTAAACTCTATTTCGGGTTCTGCAACATCTTTTTGCTCTATTTCAAGCAATCCGATTTCTAAATTTAAGGATATGTTTGCCTCATAACCAAAATCGCGAATTCGATTTATCGCATTGCGAACAACCAATGATTTCTCAACGACCGAATTTATCGCATCGCCAAGTTCTTGAATTGCTTTTCTCTGATTTGGATTAAGACTCATTGCAATTGAAATGCTATTGGATAAATTTAGAATAGTCAAAAAACGGATAAAGAAAACAATCTTTTTCCGTTTGTTTGACTCGACAATTTAAAACGTGTTTATGGAAAAGCCGAGAAATTTAAATCATTAGTTTCATCAAGAACATTAAATATCTGTGGTGAAAACCTTCCGTTTTTTGAAGTTGGATTGAATGTATATGTTCCGCCCGTTAATACATTTTGAAAACGATAATAGCCGAACGGATTAGTTAAAGCATATTTCGTTTGTCCGTTGTTATCAACAAAGGTAACAATTCCCTTTGCAATTGCTCGCCCATTTGATGATGAAAGTCTTCCGGTAATTTGTATATTTTGTGGGTTTTGAGGAAGACTGGAGACAATCGCAAATGCTGAAAGCGATGAAACTTTGGCGTAAATAGTTCGTGTTGTGAAATCACGTTGTGGAGTTTCAACTGTTCGATTTATCCATAATCCGTTTTCGAAATGAAGAATTTGTGCCGCATTAAAGTTTGCTAAATCTACACGATTTGGCAACGTAAACTTTACCAATATTTCACCTAAAAACGAGGCTGTTGTCTGGATGACACGTGGTGCAGTAATTTGATTTAAGCCACTTGGAACTGAAGGCAATAAAAGCGAATTTATTGATGTTGACGAAGTTCCGCCGCTGAAAGTTGCATTCTCAAATCTCACGGCTGTAGTTGAAGTTAAGTTGAAAAATCCATCATTTGTTTGAGTATTTGTGCCATAACCAAAGCGTGTAATTGCAAAGTCGAAGTTTGCTCCAATTAAAGCACGACCTACAACCACAATTTTTCCGTCTTCTTGAATCGCTATTCCATTTGAATTATCTGAGCCGCTTCCAATTGGCATTGTCAATTTTCCATCGCCATCAAAACTTGTATCTAAAGTGCCATTCGTATTGTATCGAACAACAGCAAAGTCGTTGTTGGCACCATTATTGCTAAATCCGATAGCGACAATCTTGCCATCTTTCTGTATAGAAACGCCAAGTGCGATTTCTGAAGCATTTCCGATAGGTGTAATAGTTGCACCATTTGTTCCAAAAGTGTTATCAATACTGCCGTCAGCGTTGTATCGAACAATTAAAAAATCATTTGGTGTAGCATTTTGATTGATACATCCGGCAATTACAATTTTGCCATCAGATTGTAACGCAACTGACAAAGCTTCATCTGTTCCGGTGCCGACCGCCGTGATTGCAATGCCATCGCCATCAAAACTTGTATCTAAAACGCCGTTGGTGTCGTATCGCAAAACAACTGCATCGTTCGTAACATTAAAATAATATCCGGCTACAATTATTTTGCCATCCGGCTGAACTGCGACGCCGTAACCAAGATCAGTTCCGTTTCCAACTGCTGTCGTGATAATGCCGTTACCTGTTCCAGAATTACCGTCAAATGTTGCATCGAGGCTTCCGTTAGATTCGTATCGCAATAGACAAATGTCGTTATTTGCACCGTTAAACGTTTGTCCAGCAACAACAATTTTACCGTCATTTTGCAAGGCAATTGTCCTCACAAGTTCGTTGCTGCTGCCGATTGGCGTAACCGCTTTTCCATCACTATCAAAACTCGTATCGAGCGAACCATTTACATTGTAGCGAACAACGGCAATATCAAAATTTGTTCCGTTTGATGTCTGTCCAGCCGCAATAATTTTGCCATCTGGCTGAATAATCACCGCGAGAGCTTGTTCATCGCCTGTTCCAATTGGTGTAATAGCAATTCCATCGCCGTCAAAAGTTGTGTCGAGCGATCCATTAGGATTGTAACGTGAAACAATAAAATCATCGTTTGCACCTCGACCACTACCGGCAACTACAATTTTTCCGTCACTTTGAATTGCTACTGCCTGGGCAAAATCGTTTCCGGTGCCGATTGGAGTTGTGATAATTCCATCTGTGTCGAACGTAGAATCTAAAGAGCCATTTGAAAACGGAAAGTTAATTGGATTATTCGCTGAAATCGCTTTTATTTGTCCTCGAATTTCACCTGTTGGAAAAACACTCGAGCTGATATTGAAATACCATAATCCGGCTTTTAAGTCAGCAACTTGAGTCGGATTTACCGAAAATGATTGAGAAAAATTTCCGCTTGGCAACGTAAAAACATTCGCAGTCTGATTACTAATTCTTGCAGAGGTTTGAATGCCATTTAACCCGGAAAAATAGAGCGTAACCATTACATTTGTTTCTGTTTCATTAAGCAAAATCGAACCAACTCCAACCGCAGACGAGTTGTTTGCCGGAACTACATTAAATCCATTTAAGTTTGAATCGTAAGTTTTGGCAGAAACAGTCGAAACCGAAAAAAATGCAAAAATTGTTGCAAAAATTGTCAAGAAATATTTCATAAAAAGTTCTTTTAAGCTCATTTTGAACCTTAGCTTCGTTGTCAGAGCAAATAAAATTAGAATTGTGGCTACTAAAATATGTCAATCTCGGGTCAGATTATTCCAATGGAAAACATTTAACTTCGAAATTACAACTTTATTATTTCTGCTGATTCTTCAAGACTTCGTGGGTTTGCTTTAAACTTTTTATAAGATGAACGAACGATGAGATAAATTCGAAACATCTTCCGGTATTTAAACACAAAAAAGCGGACATCGAAATTAATCGAATATCCGCCGAGTCTTAAGTTTTCTATTGGAAACTATCTCCCTTCACTCACAAAATCTTCGCCGTCAAGATTTCCGTTGAGCGTGATCACACGAGTTGGCTTTGTAAATGAATATCGTTTTGAGGAAATGCTGATGACATAAGTTTGCCCAATTGCCAAAGTTTGAAAACGATAATATCCAAGCGAATTCGTCCTTGCATATTTCGGTTCGGTTAAATTTCCGCCCGAGATTTGGACTGAAACATTGGCAATACCGCGTCCGCTTGCCGTTGTAATGCGTCCGCCAATTCCGGCGTTTTGTGAGACCGGTGTTCCTTGAAGGCGAATCAATCCGAATGCATAACGATATCCAATAGTTCCGCCTATTACGATCCGTCCATCTTTTTGAATGAGCACAGAGCTAGCGATGCATTTTCGATAGAACAGCGTCAATTTGCCATCTCCATCAAAGGATTCGTCGAGAATCCCGTCGGGATTGATTCGTGCGACGATTAGACGCGGAGTATTACCGCTTGAGAGAGAATATCCGGCTGCGACAATTTTCCCATCTGATTGAATTGCAATTGATGTAATTCTGTCGTATTGAAAGAAACCAATCTTAAGAATCCCGTCTTTTGCAAAAGTGGGATCAAGTACTCCATTTGGATCGTACCTAAGAACGATACATTCAGCCGAATCGTACGATCCCGTTCGCACGCTGCCGCCAACAATCACTTTCCCATCGGTTTGCACTTTAACCGATGTCACTTCGCCATATGATTCAAAAGGAGTAAGCACTTTCCCATTCGAACCAAAAGAGGTGTCGGGAGAGCCATCGGCATGATATTTGGCAACCGCAACGCTAACGTCCGGAGAAGTGCCGGGGTCAGTAATTGTGGATAATTTGCCAACCGTAATCAAACTGCCATCGGATTGAATTGCCAACGAACTTAGACTAACGACCTGCCAACTCGATTCTATAACGATACCATTGCTGCCAAAAGTGGTATCCAAACTTCCATCGGAGTTGTAGCGAATGATCGTTTGACTCGCAGTGAAAGACACCGTAGTTCCCGCTGCAACAATCTTGCCATCAGGCTGGATCACAATAGACTTCAATATGCCGTTGTGTCTGCCCGGAATCTCAGTTATTAACTGTCCATCGCCGTCAAAGGAATTGTCCAGACTTCCGTCAGAGTTATATCGAACTATCGCGAAGCCGCATCGATCTATATAGGAATTGGAAGTATTGCACCCAACACCCGCGGCGACGATTTTACCATCCGATTGAACAGCAACTGAATTGGCGTACGATATCCGAAGGCTTCCGACGGGCGTTGCGACTTTCCCGTCTCCATCGAATGAAGTGTCCAATGTGCCGTTTGTGTTATAGCGAACGACGGCAAAATCACGCATCGGTCGATAATTCATATCGTAGCCGACGTCACCACTGCCTACCGCAACAATTTTCCCATCCGGCTGAGCTGCCATTGCATTCAATCCGCTCCCGCCGCCAAAATCGCCAGTCGTAACTCGTCCATCAAGATCAAACGAATTGTCGAGGCTCCCATCGGCATTATAACGGCTGACCTCGAAATCTACATCCGTCAAAGAACTCGAGGAAAACCTGCAGGATTGAGTAGTAACGGGTTTGCTATCGGATTGAATTGACAGCGAAACTTGTTGAAGATAACACGGAAAATAGGTCGTCACTATGCCGTTTAAGCCAAATGAACTGTCAAAACTTCCGTTCGATTCGAGCCGTATCACTCTAGCGAAGTCGACGTCGGCGAAAACGATCACCGTTTTGCCATCCGATTGCGTTTTTGCGGAGAATGAATCCGTCGTTGGAACCCTGCCGAGCAATGTCACACCATTTTTTCCGAAAGAATTATCGGGGCTTCCATCAGCATTGAAACGAAACGCAGCAAGTTTGAGTTGAGTCTCTCCTAACGCAAGAATTTTCCCGTCAGCCTGAGCAATAGCAGAGGCACCATTTCCATATAGCTGCTGACCGAAGGCAATTTTGCCGTCGGTGCCGAAAAACATATCGAGACTACCATCCGTGTTGTATCGTCGAATCGCAGCTTCATTACCCGACGAACCATACACAAGGATTTTGCCGTCTGCTTGAAGCACAGCTGATTTGGCGGAAGCCGCATACGGACTACTCTCGGGAGTTTTTACGATGCCGCCGTTATTAAACGATTTATCAAGACTCCCATCATTATTGAGTCTAACGATTGCCCACACGATCCTATGCTTATGTGTCTCGTCCGGCAGGTCAGCTCTTCCTGCTGCAATTATCTTTCCATCAGCCTGAATCGCAACTGATCTCCCGACGCCGATCGCATCAATGAAGGCAATTCCGTCTTCATCGAATGTAAGATCAAGACTGCCATCACTATTGTATCTAGCTAATAACGATCCGCCGTGAGATTGATAACCGCCCTCGCCAGCCACAACGATCTTTCCATCATCTTGTATCGCAACCGAATAAGCTTCGACGTTTGAATACTGGTTCGCGAGATCCGGATCATCGAATTCGGTTACAACTTTTCCCTCGAAATTAAAAGTATTGTCGAGACTTCCATCCCTATTGTATCTCGCTAGAGCGAAACCAGTGGTGTAACCTTCGGTGTACCCTGCAACTACGATCTTCCCGTCGCTTTGTATCGCGGATGCCATAGCATAATCGCTTGCATCCCCAACATTGGTCGACACCTTTCCTGTTCCGTTAAAGGAAAGATCAAGGTCGCCGTCAGCAGCGAATGCGGCAACGAAAACTGTGAGAGTAACAAGAATTGTTAGAAATAATCTTCCAAAAATGACATTTAATTGCTTTGTGCGATTCATTAAATCCTCCATGAAGCTGCCTGAACGTGAGTAAATACCGCTCGTTTGCATGTTTTTGAAGAAACTTTGCAATTTCCCTGCAACCCTGAACACTGCATTCATTGCAAAACCCGTTCCACATATCCGCGAAATCATTTACGCACTTACTTTCTTTCATTTTGACTATGGAAATATGCTAATCTATTGCCAATACAAACGAACGATGAGATAAATTCGAAATATCTTTAAGCATTCAATTATAAAAAAGCGGACATCGAATTTAATCGAATGTCCGCTTTCTTTATTATTGAACATCTTTGTGTCCACTTTTGTTTGACTTAACTACATATTTTATTAGACGACTGGCGGCGTTGGGACTTCTTTCTTTTTCGGTGCAGCTTCGAGGTGTGAAGCGGTTGCCCACGCGGCTAATTTTTGTGCATTTCCGCTATATTTATTTAGCACAATGGCGTTGAGCTTTCGCGATGATTTTCCGCCGAGTCTGAAAGATTCAGCAAGTCCGCCTGTTGCTCCGGCTTTTTGTTCTCCGGCAATGTCTGCCGCAATTCCTAAATCAACGACACTTGTAATCAACGCCATTAAATCGGCACGAAAGGTTGCAGGCAAATCATACTCTTGAAATTGTGTATCAAATGGTGCTGAATCTGTGTGAAATGTGCGAGCAGTAGCAAGCCATATTTCCTCCGAACGGCGACGCGGCATTCTAAACAAATCTTCGATGTTGTCAAATTCGTCTGCCATCGCATTCGCCGCCCGATTCATTTTTTGCAAAAGCTCAATTAAATCTTGCAAGGCATCGGCTTTATTCGCGATGTTTTGACGAACCACGTTTGATAACTGATCGCCCGATAATGCTTGAATTTGGGCGATAATTAACGCCAACGCTTTATCCGTTTTTTCTCCGACAGATGCCTTTGGAAAGTCCAACACGTTATCAATCATAAACGCATGTTCAGCTTGATATTTGTTTAGTTTTCTTTGTTGCAGATTATTCATTTTGGTCAGGTCTCCTGAGTTTTTTATTTGATTACGCCATTTTGGATAGGCTTAAATACTGTTTTTATCGGTCTTTTCGATGCTTTTATTCTAACATAAGTTGTTTTTTATGAACTGTTTCCTGTTTTTTTCCGATTAAGTATTGTTTTTTAGTAGTTGTTAATTGTTTTTTAGTGATTATCGTTTGCTTTTTCTAGATTAGCTGCGGTTGTTTAACAAGTGGTGGTTGTTTTTTTGCGATTGACTGCATTTTTGTATTTTACGGCGTTTTATTTACGATTGACGTTTTAATTTAGAAACCAAAATAATTTTTTAACTTCTCTCTATATTTTCATTTGCACATATTTAAGTTCAATTACTAATGATGATTGGTTAATTAAATATCTCATCAAATATCGTTTTAAGATTTTTTTCGGTAATTTCTAACATCTCGCTATGAGCAATATTAAGCCTGTCTAAGACCTCTGAAAATCTTTGAAAGCCGTTTTGGCTTCTAAGTTCAACCCATAGAACACCGCGGCTATTCAATTGTTTTTTATTTGTGTCTGAAAGTTTATCAGCTATAAAAACCTTACTGTCTCTTGCTATAAAAGCATCGGCACTTTCTGGATTGCCCTTACCCATAAGTTTAACCTCACATTCATATTGCTTATCACCATTAATAAGATAAAAATCTATTTCTCTCTCAAATGTTGTTTCGTCCGCTAAGATATTAGTTCCTTGCAATTTTACAGCATAATCGTTTTCTGAAACCTGATAAAGCTTACATAAAGTTAGCATTAAAGGCTTTTCCACTTTCTTTCCTGATGTTGACCATAAACCACCACGCAAAGCGGATCGCTTAACTGCTAGGGTGTTTATAACCAATAAACTGTTGATATTGAGTTCAATACTTACCTGTCTAAATTTAATCGTTAAAGTTAAATCAATTTCACTCTGATTCTGAATTAAATCGCTAATTGCATTGTAAAGAGTGTCATAATGCTCATTTGAAGCATCAATAACAACTTTCTTATTAGCTGAATTATACATATTAGTAATTGTTTTTTTATTCAGCCCGGAATTTATGGCAATTTCATTTGAAGGTAAGGACTCAGCGAGAAAAGTTCTTTTATACCAATCTCCGCTTATTTCAAGATTATCAATCTTTGCTTGAGCAACTTTTTTGAAAAATTCAATTGCAAATTGCAAAAACTCAGCATTAATTAATGCAATAACTTCAATGCGATAATCTTCCCCTTTGAGAAGTCGTTTAATAATGTTTTTAGTTACTTGTTCTGTTAAGGTCATTTTTTTTAATTGTGTTTATAAATTGTTCTAAAGTCAAAAAAGTAGTTGTATTTTCAGTAAATAAAGAAACATCTTTATTTACTTTGCTTTTCATATATTCAAAGTAAAGTTCATCCTTTTCCGTCAAAAAAAAGTTTATATTCATACTTTTTGCGGTTCTACCAACCGTGCCACTTCCCCCAAATGGATCAAAAACCAAATCATTTTTAAACGAATAATATTGAATTACCCTCTTACATAATTCGACAGGAAAAACTGCTGAATGAACTTTATCGAATTTTGGATCAATTCTCCAAACATTTGTTGTGTCATATTCACCTTTAACTTTACTTTCTTCAGTAGACTGTTGAGAGTAACTTCTTATATTCCAGTCCAAAAGTTTAGTTGTTTCCTTTCGGTAAACCATCAAATATTCAGTTACTGAGTTTGGTTTATAACCTAAAGGTTTCCTGTGTTGGTGAAAGCCACCAACTCTATTTTTGACGCTATACTCAGGTTTTAACCAAACAATATCATCGATAAATTCCCATCCCATTTTTACTAAATAATGATGAAGGTCAAAAGGAATTGGATAACGACGACTTGAATGTGCACGACTAACTCTTGGGATAATAATTGGAGAAGTATTAACTATCAAAAATCTACCTTCTTTTGTAACACGGTGTGTTTCTTTAAAGACTTCAGAAAGAAACTCCAAGTAAGCGTTATAACTTGGATAGATTGAATAATCTCTAGCATTATAATATGGAGGTGATGTAAATGTTAAATGAATACTCTCATCAGGAACCTGTTTTAAAGTTTCAATTACATCCGCATTTACAACTACATTTTTTAAATAATTGTAGGTTTCTGGGTGTGGCAACTGATTTTCTTTTTTAGTTTTATCTGCGAAAAATTCTTTATATATGACGGTTCTAACAGTCTCATTAGGATGATCTAATAAAGGTTTAAGCCTTCTTTCAACTTGAATGTCTTTGCCATAATGTAGCAACCCTCGAATCGCTTGACAGACAACTTTTGGGTCATCATCAAGTAAAATCTCGAATAAAAGCGGCTTGTTTTGCTCTTTTCGCAATCTACCAATTGCAGAAACTATTTCCCTTCTTGTTACAGTATCGGTCTCATCCTTGAAAGCTCTCCAAAGTAATTCCAAATTTTCAGTTTGATTAAGCTTAGCAATATTTTTTGCGGATAAAAGCCTGACTTTTGGACTATCATGTCTCAACAATTCAAATAAAAATGTTCCGTCAAACCCTTGCGGCAGAAATCCTAAATTTTCTAATGCAAACGTAATACTTTTAACATCCTTATATCTTTCAGTTATATCCAAAGATACATTGCTGCTATTATTCTTTAAATTTTCAATTTCTTCTTTTGTAAACATGTTAATAGGTATTAGGTTAATCCATATACTTATGCTTCTAAAAAAGCATAAAAAGTTTTTTCGTCTGTAAGTTTGAGGTCGTAAACAAAAATGTTTTTGATGGAGTCTTGAGAATTTCCAATTAATTCAATATCCCATTCAATTCTAGTTTCAACTGGATTCAGTTTTTCTAAAAGTTGAAAAATCTCATTATCAACGAAATCTTGTCCTTTTATTTGTAAATTGATTCGATGCATCTTCGAAGTTTAGAAATCAATTTAGCTTGTAGGTTAATCATATTAGAAACGTGCAATAAGATAAAGTCGAGTTACTAAAAGAAATCATTATGTATTGATTTAAACAGACTTTATTTTTTTCGTTGAAAACTACTAACTAACATCTAAATCTAAATTCAATTAACCGCTTGGGAGATAAAATTTGTGTTGAACATATTGAATTGAATATAGCCTTAAAGTGTTCCGCAGAATATCTGAAATATGCTAATCTAGCTTCAATATGAGCGAACGACGTGAAAAATTTGAAACATCTTCCGGCATTGAATTGCCCAACGATTATAATCCGGCGAACACCAACATCAATTACGATAACGATTTAGCTGATGCTGGCGAATTTCCATACACACGCGGCGTTCGAGCGAATATGTATCGCGGAAGATTTTGGACAATGCGGCAATATGCGGGTTTTGCGACCGCCGAAGATTCAAACAAACGCTACAAATATCTGCTTTCGCAAGGAACGACGGGTTTATCGGTCGCGTTTGATCTGCCGACGCAAATCGGGCTTGATTCTGATGATCCGTTGGCTCTCGGTGAAGTCGGAAAAGTCGGCGTGGCGATTGATTCGCTTGACGATATGCTGACGTTGTTCGACGGAATTCCGCTCGACACCGTTTCAACTTCGATGACGATCAACGCCACCGCATCAACGCTTTTGTGTCTTTATCTGGCAGTCGCAAAGAAACAAAATGTATCGTTTGATAAGGTCAACGGCACGATTCAAAACGATATTCTGAAGGAATATATCGCCCGCGGAACTTACATTTATCCACCAAAACCATCGCTCAGATTGATAACCGATACGTTTGCGTTTTGTGCGTCAGACGTGCCGAATTGGAACACGATTTCGATCAGCGGTTATCACATCCGCGAAGCAGGTTCGACCGCCGCACAGGAAATCGCTTTCACATTGGCGGACGGAATCGCGTATGTTGACGCGGCAATTTCGGTCGGTTTAAAGGTTGATGATTTTGCACCGCGACTGTCGTTTTTCTTTAATTCGCATCTCAACTTGCTCGAAGAAGTTGCGAAATTCCGAACCGCACGCAGGCTTTGGGCAAAGATTATGCGTGAAAGATTCGGGGCAAAGAATCCGAAATCATTGATGTTACGGTTTCACACTCAAACCGCCGGTTCAACGCTGACCGCACAACAACCCGAAGTAAATATCGTCCGCACGACAATTCAGGCACTCGCCGCAGTTTTTGGCGGAACACAATCTTTGCACACCAACGGAATGGACGAAGCGTTAAGTTTACCAACCGAAAAAGCCGCTCGAATCGCCTTGCGGACACAGCAAGTCATCGCCCACGAATCAGGCGTTGCCGATATTGTCGATGCACTTGCGGGAAGTTACGCGATTGAAGAATTGACGAATCAGTTGGAAGCAAAAGCCGTCGATTATATCCAAAAAATTGACGATTTAGGCGGAATGCTCAAGGCAATCGAGCAAGGTTTTCCGCAACGCGAAATCCAGGAAGCCGCGTATCAATATCAAAAAGCGGTTGAGTCAAAAGACGCGGTTGTCGTTGGCGTAAATAAGTTTCAAACCGACGAAGAAAGCACGATTCCGACAATGACAATTGATGCTCAAATCGAAAAAAATCAGGTTGAGAGACTTCGTGCAATCAGAGAAAAACGCGATAAATCGAAAGCCGAAAATTCGCTCGCGAATCTCAAAGCATCTGCGACAACAGACGAAAACTTGTTGCCGAAGATTCTGGAATGCGTTGAAAATTACGTGACCGTGGGCGAAATCTCGCATACGTTACGCAAAGTTTGGGGCGAATATCAAGAAGGAATTACGATATAGTTTCTTAATTTTTCTAAAAAATACATCTCAAAAAATAATTAGTGACAACAAACTTTCAACCGTGTTAAACTTTTGTTGTGAGTAAATCTGCTTACGTTAAATTCCAAATCTCAAAAAAACTCTTCCAACAATCTGCTACAAATTATGGATATCTACAGTTATTTAGAAGACCTTGTGTCTAAATCAGGCACTGAATTGCATCTCGAACCAAACAAAAACCCATACGTTATCACGTCAAATGGTCAGTCTGATGTCATAAATTCGCCACTTCAGGGCGGTCAGATTAGTATGATTGTTTTTCCGATGATTCCGGACGATATGAAACGCGAATTGCCTGATAAACAAGAAATTGAATTCCCTTTTAGTAATAAATTGGGGAGTTTTTGCGTAAATATTAAAAAATCGCCAAGCGGATTTAATGTTACGGTCAAAACAGATGGAAACGGATGCGGTTCGCCGAGTGCGATGCCAGTTTATGTGCCAATCGGTGCTGAAGAAAACATGGAAGAAATTGCTATTCCGAAGCCTGAAACTCCAACTTACACAACTCAACTTCCGCTGCAATCTTTTGGAAACCTCAATAATCAACAATCTAATTCTTACGAGCCGGCTCCAAAAACTGAACGCTATGAAGCACGCGAATCTATGCAAGAACCAATAGTTTCGGTTAAATCTGAGAGCGATTCGATGTCAAATATCTATGCGGAAATAATCGAAGAAGCTCCGGCATATCAACCTGCAACTATTGTTTCAACCGCCCCGAAAATGGAAAATAGAGCGAGCGGAACTCCAAGCAGAATGGACGCTTTATTCTATAAAATGGCAGAATTTGGCTCTTCAGATTTGCATTTGAGTGTTTCCGTGCCGCCGATGGTTCGAAAAGATGGCATTATGCAAGAGCTAAAATGCGATGAAGGAACGCTTTCACCTGAAACGATGAAAGAACTTTTGATGTCGATAATGCCGGACAAAAATAGAGAAGAATTTCAAACAAGAAACGATACCGATTTTGCTTACGAAATTGCCGGGCTTGCACGTTTTCGGGCAAATATTTTTATGGATCGAAAAGGAATGGGCGGAGTTTTTCGTATTATTCCATCAAAAATATTAACCGCAGAACAACTTGGTCTGTCGAAACATATTCTCGATTTATGTAATCTTTCCAAAGGTTTAGTGCTTGTCACCGGTCCAACCGGAAGTGGAAAATCGACTACACTTTGTGCAATGGTTGATCACATCAACAAACAACGTGAAGATCACATTATTACGATTGAAGACCCGATCGAATTTACTCACGAAAACAACAAATGCCTCGTTAATCAACGCGAAGTTCATAATCATACGGACAGTTTTAAAGACGCTTTGCGAGCAGCTTTGCGTGAAGATCCTGACATTTTACTCGTTGGTGAAATGCGTGATCTGGAAACTATTGCGATTGCGATTGAAACCGCAGAAACAGGACATTTGGTGTTTGGAACCTTGCATACATCAACTGCTGCATCAACCGTTGACCGCATTATTGACCAATTCCCTGCTGATCGTCAGCAACAAATCCGCGTTATGCTTTCTGAATCTTTGAAAGGCGTGGTTTCACAAACTTTGTTGCCAAAAATTGGCGGCGGAAGAATTGCGGCTTTAGAGGTTTTGATTGTTACACCTGCGATTTCTAATCTAATCCGCGAAGGAAAAACTTTCCAAATCCCATCAGCAATGCAAACTGGAAAACAACTCGGAATGGTAATGTTGAATGACGCTTTGATGAAACTTGTAGTTGACGGCGTTGTGTTAGCCAAAGATGCTTATATAAAATGCGTCGATAAAACAGGTTTTGAAATTGCTCTTAATCGAAATGGTTTGAAATTGTAAAAGTTATTTCTATCCTTTAATTTTCAAATATAGATATTTTCCAAGTCTATATTTGACCTAAATTACTTAATAGAGATTTTTCAAATGTATTGAAAGTTATCTTTTACCGCCAAGAAAGAGTTATAAATTGGAAAGATTTCCTTGGAGTTTTCTGCGGCTTGGCGGTGAAACATCCTAACTCGTAATTTGAGTTTTTCTTCTAAACACAAAAGCAAACGGCACAGGAATATCTTCCGCGATTCCAAATTGGATTGATGTAAATCCAATTTGGCTGCGTTGCAGATACCACGTTCCAAGGCTCGGTCGATAAACCGCGATGTCGGCTTTTCCGTCGCCGTCGTAGTCTGCCGCAATTGGTTTATCGCCTGTTAATCCGAAGTTGTAATGCCTGAATAATCCTGTCGAACTATCGATAAAGAACCAATCTCCTGTGCTTTGTCGGAAAACTGCAAGCTCGGTTTTACCATCGCCATCGTAGTCTCCCGGAACTGCCAAATCGCCGTTTTGTCCAAATTGCGTCCCGCGGAATTGTCCGGTTGAACTCTCCAACCAATACCAAGTTCCGCTC
>JANORS010000011.1:0-248828 GCA_031415455.1 Acidobacteriota bacterium
CCGTGCTTTATCGCCAGCGGTCATATACGAATATGTCACGTCCGGTGCGGGCAAAACGTTGCTCGAACCCGAAATGTCGTAACTGATTTTTTGAATCCGATTGAGTGCATCTTCGCTCGTGTCCGGCTTGGTGTATGTGTAGTTTGACTTCACATTTCTCGCGTCGGTTTTCTGGACAAGATTTGACCGATTGTCATAAACAAACGCCTCACTCCAAACCGCTCCCGAATTTCCCGCACCAACGTAAACTCCTGCATCATTGATAGTTGCTGTCTGCTTGGTAGGTTTGTTATTGCTAAGATTCATTTGATTTCAGATTTATATTAGTGACGAAAACAAGATTAAAGTATGCGTTTGAGGCACTTTCAGCGTTCAAAAAAAACTATTCAATACTAAACACGAAATTGTTAGGTTTGCCCACTTTTACCTCAATAATTTTGGCTTTATTTCTGTCTTTAACTCCCGGGTAATAAATTTCTAAACCATTGCTGGATGGTCGAATATAAACTAAGTATTGTCCAATTGGAATACCGTCAATTGAGAAATCAGCTACAATTTCAGAACTGTTATCTAAGATAGACATACCCGATGGTTCATAAAAATCCGATTCAAAAATATCGTTTCTTCCAGATTTCGGATCGACTCTAATTAAATAAACAATCGGTTGAAAAACCCAACGTCGCGTAATATTCATAATACGTCCTTTGAGACTTCCTAGTACTTGTATAGAGAAATTTATTTTTTTACTACATATTCCGTCATCAATCAGAACATATTTTTTTTCACCCTCAATTTTCGTGAAATCTCCGTTGGAAACTACGGTAAATTCTTTTGGTAAATTTGCGAAAACTTCATACTCTCCATTTGGTAGGTTTTTAAACTCATATTCTCCCTGATTATTAGTTTTGGTTTCAAACATTTTTCCTGTTTTGAATTTTGCTACGATAATAATCTTAGATAAAGGCTTAGAGAATTGAGGGTTATATCCAAGTTTTTCGGTTAGAGGGTCAGAACCAATCAAAAAACTTGTTTTCTTTACAAAGAATTGCATAACTTTTCCGACTAGTCTTGGTTGCTTGATGATTTTGATTTGCTCTCGAATTCGAATTAAATATTCTTTAAGTTCTTTCGGAGAATATTCTTGTAATTCTTTGCTCCACTTTCCTGAAAATAGTCCTGTAAACTTCTTGGAAATGATTGATTCAGCAGTAAAAACGTGCTTCCCGTTCACTTCTACATTTGTCTCACACTGTTGATCAAGAAATAATTCAATTCTGGCATGTTTATTCAAATTACCTTTGAGCGGTGTTTCAACATCCACAATAATCTTACGAGGAATAGTTAAAGATTTTGGTGTATCCTCTGGCGGAACTCCTAATGAAATCACTCGTCCAACAAACACATATTCAAGATTAAGATATGCCGAGTTGCAAGACTCAAAAAAATTCACGTTTGAATTACATCGCGGTTGTGCTACCGCTTCATTTTGAAAGCAAATTACAAAGAGAATCAAAAAAACGACTAGATGTTTGATATTTATTTTCATAATAAACTCCTTACAACTTAATCTCTAGGTGGACGCAAAACTAAAGTAAATCTTGTTGAACTAACAGCTATTCCATTTGGTGTCTCAACATAAACAAAATCACTATTCACCTCATCGGTAATAGTTGCGGTTATTTTAGTTGAGTCAACAAATGTAAAAGGAATATTACTAGATCCAATTCGCACATTGGTTGCACCGTCAAAATGTTCACCGCGTATCGTGATTAGTGCACCTTCTTGTCCACGATTTGGACTAAAAATAGTAATCCTCGGAATGAATGGAACACATTTTCCCTTCAGATTAGCAATTAGCAAAACGATATTGTTTGAATCTTTGAGAGTAATAGTGCTACTGAAGTCACCAATCATCATTGGGGCAAAAGTGAATGACAGGTTTTCAGTCGAACCAGCATTCATTACAATCGGTAAAGAGCGAGGAACCTGAACAGTAAATGGTTGCGTAGGACTTATTACAACCGAAGCTATTTCGATAAGTAAATCTCTATCTAAGGGATTGATTATCGTCATTAACTTTGGAGAGCTGATCGTATTTACAACGGTTGTCGGAAAAAATAAATCTCCACTACTTTGCAATGGAAATAAGTATTGCAAAAAACTCTTTAGAATTTGCGAAACACCATCAATCAAACGATTTGCTTTAGTTTTTGGCGTATTTCCAACACTTGGTATGTGTAAATGCCCAGACGCAACAGATGGTCTTAAATTGCTTCGAACTCGAGCAGTACGATAAAAAATCTCATTAGATAAATAACTACCGCCCGAACCTACTTCTAGAGGAGTATTTATTGGAGGAAAATCATTAAGTTGTTTGGTATAAGCATCTTCATCCCCAAAATTTGGATCATCACGAAATAGTCCTATTGCTTCAATAGAACTACTATATCCTAAGACTCTGTAGCTTTGATTCATTACAAATGGGGTGTCAATATTCGGACCCGGCAGTTTTCGTTGAGTTTCTTCTGTAATCGCAAACTCATAAGAAAGATTGCTTTCAAAAGATTCATTCGTTGATTCGTTTATATTTATGACTGGCGGAATGTTGCTAGATAGTTTTTTAAGGTTGTTATCGTATGCTCCAACCAATCTTCTTCTAGATGCAAACCGGTCAACATCATAGAAATCTCTACCTGTTTGACTACAGGTCATTACTACTACTTTCGAGGCAATACTGCTACTCATAACTTTTTCAATTAACCCTTTGTTAAAGTCACTGTAACGGACAGGAAAAATAACCGTTCTTATTGTTACGGGAGCAGAAGCAGTTCCGAAAGGGATTTCTGGAGTGCCGAATCCAGTTTTTTTGTTCAGTTGTAAAGCAATCAATCCGGAAGGATTACTTTTATCTGGTTCTCCTGGCAGACCAAACGGGTCATATCCCGTGACAATCGCTTTGCGTGATGTCGTAGGGTCAAAGTGAATAGTCGCAAAGATTTCGTCTGGATTAATGCCGAGCGAAGTTTCTAAACCTCGCGATTCCCATTCAAATTTGTTAATTGTAATTTGATTGAGAGTTTGCGGTGGTGTTTGCATATTATGATAGGCTCGCAAAGCGGCAATAGATTGAAGTCGAGCATAATAAAGCAAACGATCATCCTTTGCGTCAGTTGTGCCCTGCACATATTCATACCCAAACTGCCATAGTCTTGCACCTGATGACTTCAATAGTGCATCGGTTGATCCTTGTGTCTTTAAATCATCGTAAAACTTCATGGCAAATTCACGCAGATCCTTGCCCGCAACACCAGATTCGTTCATAACTCTCTGTTGTTCCTCAAAAACTCGTAAATACTCTTCAAAAGTTTCTTCATTTTGAACTTTGAGTTTGAGTTCGCCATTCATTAGCGAAACACTTGCTCCGATACTTGAAGCAGACAACGCGACATTCAGAAGAACATCTTTGTTTCCCACTAACTTGCCCGGCGGAACAAGTTTTGTCAAATTCCCAGTATTTGGTCCAACCTCTTTATTGTTTGGCACTACAGAAAAGCCGGAAACCTCGATCAGATCAGTTGGATTTGGTCGAGAATTTATTGTGATACTAAATTCTTGATTCACCTCAGATAAAGTTCCCGTAAAGAATAGTGCAGGAGCTTTCGCTGTATTACGATTTCGCCCAAAACTTACATTAGTGGTTTCTGAAGTAATATCTAAAGGTGGTTTATCAACTGAGCTTGAACCAGGCGATTGGACTCTCATTTGAACACGATTTACTTTAAACGTTATAGTTTGTGGGTATGAAACGCTCTTTGGTACGGTCATTTTTACCGCTAATAAATACTGCCGAGGAGATGTTTCAAATGGTTCAGCTCGAATCATTTCGGTGGTGGCGACTAGCTGATTAGCATTATTTTCATCACGATAAGCTAATGTTGGCGTAATCTTTATTGCACCTGCATTTGGATTAACGGTAACAGGTAAACTGCCTGTGCGTAATCTCGGCGGTTGTCCTTCTGCAAGAAAACGGATGATATCAAACCCGAGAATAGAGCCTTGCCAAAAAGACAAAAACTGTTCGTCATCGAGAACACGAACAGATGTGACAGCCGCACGGATAACATTACTCCCATCTTGTATCGCAACCGCAAAGCCATCCGGTAACTGACCTTGAGAAAGCACCTCAAGCGGCTGATCTAAGTAGAACTCAACACCATAACCTAATTCTGTGATGTCTTGCCCAGGACCTGTCGGGTTTCCATTTTGATCAACCGGAACCGCAAGTGCTTTCAACATTGCAGTATCAGCGATGTTCATTACTAAAGTCTGAGGAGTTCCGATAGGTGGTGGAACCGAGGTAATGACAACATCGACTAAATTTTGACTTTCCAATGCGTTGAGGCAAAGGCTTACATCAAAAGGGGGTTGCACAGGTTGTTCATCACCATTTGAGGTAAATCTAACTAATTCAAGATTAAATCTCCACGAAACACAACATTCGCCGGCAGATCGAGCAAAATAATAAGATTGATGTCCGCCAAAAGAATCTAGAAATGATGTTTGTCCGTTATCATCTGCTAATTGGAACCTTCCACCACAAGGCAATGGGTCATTGAAAGGAAGTATGCTACTAAATCTCACTGAATGGGTAAAGTTTGGAATAAATGAAAGACGTTGTCCATTTGAACTAATTGTAAAATCAATCCCGATAGTTAAATTGAACACAAATATCAAACGAAGCCTTCCATCAGGTAAGACAAGTGCTGAAAGAAAAGAAATTATGATAGTTATTTCTATTTGGACAATAAATCCGATGACAACAATTCCGATTGCATTTGGGAATTGACCAGGAAATTCATTAAAAAATCCATAACCTGGCAAATCAAACCTAATGCCAATAATCACATAAACTGTGACAGTAATAATAATCTCAATTCTAGCAGCAACTAAAATACCTGCCCCACGAACGGGAAACAACTCGCCAACTTTAGCTAGTATTGGGGAATCAAAAACAGAACCTCCACCATCAAATAAAGGTAGCATTACCACTCTGTTTATGATCGGTAAAATTATTGTGACGCTAAATATCTGAATCTCAAAGTTGAATGCACTTGCGACCAAGTTATTGTTTTGTTCGCCTCGTAAATCAAATATCAAACTGTCTTTTGCTGTTGGTCCGATGAATTTTTGCTCAGGAATTGGAATGAGATCAAGCGTAAAATCAGTAGGCGGTGTGTCAAATGATTTTTGTGAAACACCTTCACTTACCATTAACAAATCATCAACACTTGGAATTATGTCTGATTTTTTCAAATCCGCACTCGGGGCAATTGATAATCCATACGTTCCGATGGCATTACCGTTTTTATCAATAATGGAGACCGCAGTTGATTTCGCATTTTCTGCAATTGTTTTTGCTAGAGACACCATTGCCATCAGAGAATCGTTATTATTCGTTTGAATGTGGGTTTGAGTATCATCATCAAATTGCAGAACACAGCCTTCAAGATTTTCTCCTAAGACAACTACCATTGTTGATTTTTCTGAACTCAGACTCGGAGTAAAGGCAATTGGAACTGGAATATCTTTCGGAATAACAGTAAACATTTGTTTGCTGCTTTCAACCATAAGATCATCTTTTGCTCCAGATCGCTTACTCGCCAATACTTGAATGGCTATTCTTTCAAGTGGTTCAAGTTGAGGTGTAGCTGTGACAGTAACTTTAAATGTTAAAGATTCAATTCCGCTTTCATCTGCTTCGATTTGATCGACTGACGAAATTTTTAAATTTACTCGGCTCGGACTTCGCAAAGCTACCAAGCCATCTTTGTAAGAATCAATCAAATT
Source organism: Acidobacteriota bacterium (assembly GCA_031415455.1). Taxonomy (GTDB): domain Bacteria; phylum Acidobacteriota; class Blastocatellia; order Pyrinomonadales; family Pyrinomonadaceae; genus JANNVK01. Next base: position 5,848 of record JANORS010000011.1, read on the forward strand.
CCGCCCGCGTAACGTTACCTCTGTGTCAGCATCTTCCGTAATTATTAATGGTGAAACACCAAATACTTGTGCGATGTCCCCGATTTCGGATGTAATGTAAGTAAAGCCTCCGTCAAGAGTGAATTGTCCACCGTCGGGATTTACAACAGTTAAAGGAACACTTCCAGTTTCTTTCGCATGCGGAACAACTACTTTAAAAATATTTGCTGATTCATAAGTTGTGTCTTTCGCTATGTTGCTCCCGAAGTATATAGCCGCACCTTCTTGAAACCCAGAGCCATTAATAGTTATAGTGAGTCCGCCCAATATTCCGGCAGCGATAGGTGAAACTTGAGTGATTGATATTATGTCCATTTGAGTAGTGTTGTCGTCGGTTGATTGTGACTTTTCATCTTCGGTCATATTAATTCTCCTGAGTTAAATGGTTGTGGCAAGACTTAAATTGCGTTTTTGTTCAAAGGTAAATAAAATTATTCTGCCGTTAGCTAATTCGGAAATCAGTTAATTTAACCAGTCAAACTCTGCCTGAGAAAATTCCTCAATTTCAAAAACGAGAAAATAGAGATACTGCTGAAATTGCTAAAATAAAGCAAAAAACTGCTCGAAACAAAGGCAAATCTGATGTCCTGAGAAAATTCTCCGGCAGATGAAATAATTGCCTTTGGTGCTGCATTTACAGAATTTATGAGTAAACTACACATCAGCATTAGACTTACAGTTTTTAATAAAATATTGCTTGCTTGACTTGAGTTCCGCGAGAAAAAATTGAAAACTTCATTGTGAAAACCTCTTACTTGGTGAAATGGAAAATATTTAAAATTACATTTTTATTTAGATTGAGTAAACAATTACAAAATGCAATCTTGCTTGTGCGATAATTCGAATCTTATACCTTATTTCTGAAATGTCAACATTTTTTCTTAAAAACAAATCAAAATTCAAAAAAAACTAATTTCGCAAAAATTGTTATAATCGGAAGTCTAAAACTTGGCTATGACTGAACTTTTTCTAAAATTTAATGATGAAAACGGCAATCCGAAGAAGATTGCTGTTGATGAAGATAAATTTACTGTCGGGCGAGGTTCGGAAAATAACTTGGTGATTGCAAATAATTCGCTTTCCCGTAAGCATATTTCAATTGAAAGATTTGCCGATGTTTTTATTGTTTCAGACTGCGGTTCGAGCAACGGAACGACGCTTAACGACAATGCTTTAGACGAGCCAGTTGGACTTAAAAAAGAAGATAAGCTCATTCTTGGTAATAGTTTAGAAATTGAAGTGGAAATGATTTCAGATTCTGATCAAGATGATGACAACGAACCTGAAGTAGTTGAAAGTCCGGCAATCAATCAAAGTTCAAACAACAATCCGGCAAGCTCTTCAAGCTCAATTTCGCCGATGTTTTTTATTATCACACCAATAGCTGGACTGTTTTTAGTTCTATTAGTTGGCGTTGGATTTTACGCATTTAGTTCAAAACCTGAGATTGCCGAAAATCGTGACATATTTATTCGCTCTGATAAACCTTCGGAAACTCCTTTAAATGACTCGAAAAATGATGATGTTAAAGAAGATGCTGACAAACCAACTCCGAAACCTGTAAAAACTGAACTGCCAAATTCTGTCGATAACAATTCGGCTAATTCGACTTCTGAAACAACTCCAACCGTTGATAACACAGAGGTTGTGGCAACGCCAAAAGTTTCAGGTGACCTTGATAAAGTTGAAAGAAATGCCTATTCATTTATGCGAAAAATTGCGGAAAACGACGCAAATCCAGTATTAACTAATCCGCAATTGCAAATTCTTTCAGCAAAAATCAATCAGGTAAAATCAACATCGTCACTTCGAGAAAATTTAAAATCGGCACGGCTTGGAAAATCGAATATTGAAAACCTAGCTCGTGAAAGAAATTTAAAACCGCAATTTTTGGCGGTTGCGGCTCTTGCTAAACTTGGAAATGAACGCGGCGATGCGGCAAATAATGCGAGTCAAATGCGAGATGTTTTGAACGAATTGCGAGAATCGGTTGGAAACGCTTTGGCGGATGATTGTTTGTTGATGATGGCTGCATACAACGAAGGTGCAAATGGCGAAAAGTTAAAAATGCGTGACCGTTTGGCTCAATTAACAAAAAGTTCGCAGCTGAGCGTTAGGCAAATTCGCACAATTTGGTTTTTGAAAGATAACGGCAAAATTAGTGACGCACAATTTGAACTCGCAATCAGATTTTTTGCAATCGGGACGATTTCGCAAAACCCAAAAGATTTTGGAGTCAGCGAAGAAGCGTTAAATTTTTGAGGTTTTTATGGACGAATTCGTGAGCGGACAAATTAAATTTACACTAAAAGGTGAACGGATTGAACTCGATCTTTCAGTTCCTGTAAAACCAGTAAAACCAACGCGAATGTTGCCAATCTTTCAATCAATGACAAACAAATTTGTCGATCTTGGTGTCAACGCTTTGCCAAAAAATGAGACGATTTCTTGCACCAAAGGTTGCGGTGCTTGTTGCAAACAACCAGTTCCAATTTCAGAAGTTGAAGTTTATCACTTGGCAGATTTGGTCAAAAATATGCCTGAACCAAAACGAAGTGAGATTAAAGAAAAATTTGCTAATGCGAATAAATTTTTAAGCAAAAAGAAATGGTTTGAGAAAATGGAAAACTTTCTCAAATTAGAAATGAAAGAGCGACAAGAAGCTGCAATGGAATATTTCGAATACAATATTGATTGCCCTTTTTTAGAAGAGGGAAGTTGCTCGATTCATCCAGACCGACCGCTTGCTTGTCGCGAATATCTAGTCACCTCACCGGCTGAAAACTGCTCACAACCGACCATGGAAACAGTAAAACCAGTAAAAATAATTTCAAAACTTTCTGATGTTCTGCGTGGAATTGGTGATTCGGGAAATATGAAAAAAACGAGCTTTGTTGTGTTGGTTCAAGCCTTAGATTTAGCAGAAAAAATTCCAAATAGTTTGCCGGAAAAAACCGGCGAGGCTTGGATGCAAGATTTCTTTGTTGGATTATCGAAACAAAAATAAATCTGAAATAGATATTAATAATGAGTTTAGAAAGCAGTTTTCACCGCCAAGTATCCAAGAAAGCCAAGAAGAAGTAAGAATTGAAGAAGATATTCTTGGCGTTCTCACTGTCTTGGCGGTTAAATTCCTAATGCGTAATCTTCGTTAAAACGAAATTTGGATTAAAAAAACTCCGCACAATTTCTTGAACGGAGTTTTTTTAGCTAGATTTGATAATATTTATTTATCAGCTTTTGCTTCTTCTGCAAGTATTGTATCAAGTTTTTCAACAACTTCTTTGTAGATTTTAATTTGTCCGGCAGCTTCCATTTTACGTTTAGCATCAGCCAAATAATCTTCGAAAACTTGTCCGCGTTTTTGGAACATCGAAGATTGAATAAGCTGATCACGTTGTTTGGTGAACTCTTCCATTTTTCCTTCGTCTTTGCTCGTTACACCAACAATATAATAATTGTCACCGGCTTTGATTGGAGTTTTTGTGACTTCACCTACTTTCAAAGCCAAAATTGCGTCTTCAAGTTCTTTCGAAGTTGCGGCACTTTCGCCTTTACCAATCGGAGCACCGAGCGTAAAGCCTTTAGATTCTTCAGCTTTTAAGCCTTTCGAGGTTGCAACTGAAGCCAAACTTCCGGCTGTTGTTGCACCGCTCGCAATTTCTTTTGCAACAACTTCTAATTTTGTTGCAGCTTGCTCATTTTTAACAGCTTCAGTAACTTTGCTTTTCACATCGTCAAATTCTGCATCTCGCGGTTCTTTTTTATCGACCAATAATGGAATTGCAAATCCGTCCTTAACAGGAATTTTTTCGCCCACATCATTCGCATTTTGCAAAGCGGCAATTCCTTCTTCAAACTGTGGCGAAACTCCAATATTAGGCACGTCATCGTCTTTTGTGACATAACCGGTTTCGCGAACCATATCTTTGGCGGACATATTTGTTTGCGACGCGAACTCATCAGCAACCTTTTGAACGTCTTTTACTTCTTTTAATTTAACCGAAATTTTTTGTGCAATTTCAGCAGTTGCAGTGTAAGATCGACGATTTCTCAAACTAACTTCGATTTCCTTTTTTGCGTCTTCAAAAGTTTTCGGCACGGCATTCATCCGCCGAAAGATGTAATAATTACTGCCAAATTTAATTGGTTCAGTTATTTCTCCATCCTTTAAACTTAATGTTCTTTGTAATGGATCAGTCGGATTGTTAGGATTTGCTTTAACCAAACCGGCAATTTTTCCACCAACAGCCGCACTTCTCGGATCTTCAGATTGACCTTTGACGGTTTCTGTAAACTTTTCTTCAGTGACAATATCGCCATCTTTTTTAAGATTGGTGACAATTTCATTACCTTTTGTTAAAGCAATTGAATCAAGTTCGGGTTTAGCAACTCGCAAAACAATTTGCTGAACCTGAACGCCGGCTTGTTTACGTTCTATCGGCAACGCATCGTATTCGGTTTTCAAATCTGCTTCCGGAATTTGAAGTTTTTCACCAATTTTTGCTTGATTAACAAACACATAGCGAATTTTCTTTTGCGGTGTGCTGATGAAGTAATTCTTTTTGTTTTGCTCGAAATAGGCTTTTAGTTCGACATCAGTTGGAGTAATTTTTCCGGCAATTTCTTTGCTGTTGACAGCAACAAAAGACAAATCAAGTTTTGTTTGGCTTTTTTTGAAATCGTTTAAAACTTCTTCTTCAGAAACAACAACTCCGGCAGTTAAAAAAGCCTCAAGTTTTTCAGAAGCAATTCCTTCGCGAACCATATCTTCATATTCTTTAACGCCACCAAAATTATCAACCGCCCATTGTTCATAGCGTTTTTTGTCAATTGGTTTGCCATCTTCTGATTTATTTTGCTCGCGAATTTTTGTCGCAACTTCTTCGTCAGAAGCTGAAAATCCTAAGCGGCTTGCTTCTTGTTTAACAATTTTCGAGCTAATTGAGCGATCAAGAATATTTTTAAGTTGCACAGGCATTCTGCCGCCAAACATTCTTTCTTGCGATTCTTTTTGTCTCACAATTTCGCCCGCAGTGATTAAATCACTGCCAACTTTCGCGATTGTTTCCGTATTTTGCTTTGAAAGAGCTGTATTTACATTGGCACTTGGTGCATAGAAAAACACAAGACTAACAACCATTAATGAAGCGAAAACCAACATAATAAAGTTTCGCGTTTTTTCGAGACGACTAAATAGCTTTAACATCTTCTATTACCTTAAATTAATATTTGAGACAAAATCTCACATTGAACAATCCGTGATTCTAGCATTCTTGCGTAATAAAGTCTAAAAATATCCGCTTATTTGTTTAGATTCGTGAGATTGTTTAAGTCTCGTTTGAAGAAAATACAGATAAGCGAACGTCAGGAAGCGTGTTGGTATCCTAATTAGACACACTATTAACAATTGCGTTTATTCCATTTATCTTTAAATTAATAATCTTTGAGGCTTGAAACAATAGAACATATCGTTTCAATAATTAATCAAAAGCCAAATGTTTTAAGAAATGATTCAATCGTGAAAGAAAGTTAAACCACCTTCGAAACAGAAAACTGTTGATTGCCTTATAACTTGTCACTTGACACAAAAGGCTTGTATTCTATCTGCTATATGGAAACTGTTTATCCTTTATGGGCTTGGATTTTCTTTTTTGGAGTCGTGATTGCGGCTTTAGGGCTTGATTTAGGAATTGCAAATCGCCGATCTCACGCACCAACACGCAAGGAAGTAATTTCTTGGAGCGTTGTTTGGGTTTCGCTTGCATTACTTTTTAATGCTTTTATTTATTGGCAGTTTGGTTCGCTTAAATCGACCGAGTTTTTCACCGGATATGTTATTGAGCTTTCACTTTCTATTGATAATCTCTTTGTTTTTCTGCTAATTTTTAATTATTTTAAGGTTCCCAAAAAATATCAACATAGAGTTTTGTTTTGGGGAATTTTCATGGCGTTAATACTGAGAATGGTAATGATTTTTCTTGGTGCAGCTTTAATTGAACAGTTTCATGGTTTGCTTTATCTTGCTGGTGCGTTTTTGGTTTACACCGGAATTAAAATGTTTTTTGAAAATGACGAAGACTTTCATCCGGAAGAAAGCTGGATTGTTAAATTTACAACGAGATTTGTCAGAATTTCTAAACATTATGATGGCGAAAAGTTTTTTGTAAAAATTGACGGGAAAACAGTTGGAACATTGCTTTTACTTGTTCTAGTTGTCATTAATGTTGTTGATCTTGTTTTTGCGGTTGATTCAATTCCGGCAATTTTCGGAATTACGACTGACAGATTTATCGTATATACATCAAATATTTTTGCTATACTAGGATTGCGGACGTTTTTCTTCTTGCTACTCGATTTGGCAGAAAAATTCCACTTTTTGAAATACGGTTTAGCTTTCGTTTTGAGTTTTATTGGTTTTAAAATGCTCTTACCTTTGCTTGCAGAAGGTTTGATTTTAGTTTTAGGACACGATAACAATTCGGCGAGTGCTGAGTTTCTTCACCGGTTTGTGAAAGGAGATTTCAATCAGCCTTTAATTAACGTTTCGCTCGCAATAGTAGTTTTAGCACTTGTTTCATCTATCGTTTTATCGTTAGTTTTTCCAAAGAAAATAGCTGAAGATGCAATTGTCTAAACTTTAACTAAAACCACGCCAGAATATTAAATGGAAAAAGATAACAAATTTCGCAGACTCTACCTCGATTGGTGGACAATCAAAAAAAGCACGATTTATGTAGCCGTAATATCGCTTGTTTTGATTGCGTTGCTCGGATTTGGCGGTTGGTATTTTTGGAAAAACAATTCATTTACTCAAACGCAAGAAATTCCTTTAAATGCTGCAAAAGTTATGTCTTTTGAAGGCGATGTGAGAATTATTCGTGCCTCAACCCGCGAGACGGAAAGAGTTATCGGCACAGTTTATGTTGCCGCAGGCGATACTGTTCAAACTCAATCAGACGGCAGAGCTCAGCTTCAAATGATTGATGGTTCAACGCTTTCAATTCGTCCAAACAGCACCGTAATTATTCGCGATAACACCTCAATTTTAGGTGGGACGACAACGGTTAAAGTTTCGCTCGGTGGCGGACAAATTAACGTAAAAACCGAAGAGCAAGGTGCAACCTCAAATAACATTGTTGAAGTAAAACAAGTTGAAAACAAAGTTTCGGGTCAAACAGAAGCAAATTTTGGAATTAACCAAACTACAAATACCGGCGAAATTAGAATCTCACGCGGAAGTGTTGAATCAAACGCTAACGGTGAAAAAACTGTGATCAGAAATGGCGAATATGCTTCAATTGGCACAACTGGAAAAATTTCTCCGAAAGAAAAACTTCTCGATGCACCAAAATTGATTTCGCCAAACACACTCGAACAATTTTTTGTCGCTGATTCCGGAATAACAACTGTCACGCTTCGCTGGCAAAAGCCTGAAGTTTTGCCAACTTCGCATTATCGTGCGGAAGTTGCAACATCTCCATTTTTTGTCGCCGAAGGAATGATTACTGAGCAAGATCCGCTCAAAACTCCTAATTTAACACTCTCAAAAGTTTCACCTGGAAATTATTTTTGGAGAATTCGCTCGGTTGCAACATCAGGGCAAATTAGTGAATGGAGCGAGCCGAGAAAGTTTACAGTTTCTACCAGAGACAGCAGCGGAGTTATAAAAATTTCAGATTTACGTGCTGATAATATTGGCGGAAATTTGTATATGGTCAGCGGAAAAACAAATTCTGGAGCTGTTATTCGTGTTCTTGGACGCGAAACAATTGCAGTTGGTGATGGTTCTTTTAAATTGCAAGTGGCAATTTCAAGTGGCGAAGTCGTAATTGACGCACTTGACGAACACGGCGGAAAAACTCGTTATTCTTTATCGCTTTCAAGCGGAAAATTCTCTCGTGTTAGTTGATTTGATTAGATTCTTTTTTTCTCATACACTCAAAACTTAATGTCAGATCACGCACATAATCATTCGCACGCACGCGACCCCAAAAGTATAAAAAAGCTCAAAATAGCTTTGGCACTAACTGGCGTTTATATGTTTGCCGAAGCCTTTGGCGGCTGGTTTACAAACTCGCTCGCGTTGCTTGCAGATTCAGGTCACATGTTGACTGATGTTGCCGCTTTAACACTGACGTTATTTGCATTTTGGTTTGCCTCGCGACCCGCAAACCCAAAGAAAACTTACGGTTATCATCGTTTAGAAATACTCGCCGCTTTTATTAACGGAATTTCTTTGGTGCTAATTTCACTATGGATTTTTTATGAAGCCTACGAGCGATTTATCACGCCGCCAACTGTAAAAAGTTTCGAAATGATGATAATTGCGATTGGTGGTTTAATCGTAAACATTATCTGTGCCGCACTTCTTCATGCTGATCATCATCACGATTTAAATATGCGTGGAGCTTGGTTGCATGTTGTCGGCGATGCTCTCGGTTCAGTTACAGCAATCATCGCAAGTCTATTAATTATGTGGTTTAACTGGACTTGGGCAGATTCGGTTTGTAGTGTTTTAATCGCAATAATTATTGTTTTTGGTTCATTTCGGCTTATCCGCGAGTCGGTCGATGTTTTACTTGAAGGAACTCCGGCACACATAAATATCGCAGCTGTGGAAGAATCAATTCTAAAAATTGCTGACGTAATTGCGGTTCACGATCTTCATGTTTGGACAATTACTTCAGGAAATCACGCTTTAAGTTGCCACGTTGTTTACGCCGATGATACAAATTCTGCAAAGCTGCTTAAGAGAATTCGGACGCAAATTCAACAAGAATTCAAAATTCTGCATCTGACAATTCAGCTCGAAACAACTGAGTTTGAACAAGCTGACGAAATTATTTGTTAGCGTTTTTTCGCTCTGAAAGATAAAAATGCCACAACATTCTTGCCGCAACCGAACGAAAAGGTTGCCATTTTTCAGCCATTTCAATAAATTCATCTGAAGTAGGATTTTTTTCAAGATTCGATAGTTTTCGCCACGAAATATGCAATGCCAAATCGCCTTTTGGCATCACATCTGCTCGCGACATTGCCATCAAAAGATAAATATCTGCCGTCCAATCGCCAATTCCTTTTAAAGATTTCAATATAGTCTTAACGTCTTCATTTGCATAGCTTTGGAGAGATACAAGATTGAGTTGACCGCTTAAAACTGCTTCTGCCAAACCTCTGCAATACGAAGTTTTTTGCCGACTAAAGCCGAGTGATTTTAGTTCTTCATCGTTCAATTTTAAAAAATTCTGCGGAGTAATTTCGCCGATTTTCTGTGCCAATTTATCCAAACAGGCTTTTGCCGAAGCAAGCGAAACTTGCTGCTCGAGAATTATATGAACCAAAGTTTCAAAACCTTCAATTCGCTTCCAAACTGGCGGCGTTCCATGCTTTTCAAAAACAATTCTCAAATCTGCATCTTGACTCGCTAGCGATTCGCAGATTTCCTGAATATTTTCTTCATCAATGGTTTTATGAATCAGTTTCGACCTTTCCATATTCTTCTAATTTTCGATAAAGCGTTTTTCTGCCAATTCCTAATAGCTTGGAAGCACGCGACTTATCGCCTTTTGTATAACTAATTGCGAGTTCAATTGCTTGTTTTTCAATTTCGTCGATTGTCGCCGGAAACTCAATTTCAAAATTAGACGAAAGTCCGTTACTCGTTGAACGAATTCTTTCAGCTCGTGTTTGTGCCTGAAATTCGTCAGCTTTTTTGCTAATTGCTTGCGGTAAATCGTCGATTTCAATCTGTCTGCCGGAAGCTATAATAACGGCTCTCTCAATTGCGTTTTCGAGTTCGCGAACATTTCCGTTCCAATCGTGATTTGTTAATGTCTGCAACGTTTCCTTGGAAATACCTGAAACGAAACGATTTGTCTTTTGTTTGAAGGTTTCCAGAAAATGAAAAACTAACAAATAAATATCTTCCGGACGCTCACGCAAAGGCGGCAAAGTTATTGGAAAAACGGACAACCTGTAAAATAAATCTTTTCTAAATCTTCCTTCTTCAACAGCTTTTTCCAGATCAACATTTGAAGCTGCTAAAACTCGAACATCAGTTTTCACGACATCATTTCCGCCAACTCGCGTAAATTCGCCATCTTGCAAAACACGTAAAAGTTTAACTTGAGCTTGCATCGTCATTTCACCAATTTCATCGAGAAATAATGTTCCGCCGTTTGCTTCTTCAAATCGTCCTTTTCGCTGATTTCGAGCGTCTGTAAATGCTCCTTTTTCGTGACCAAAAAGCTCTGATTCAAGCAAACTTTCAGGAATCGCACCACAATTTAGCTTCACATAAGATTTACTTTCGCGTCCCGAGTTGTAGTGAATCAAATTAGCAATTAGCTCTTTTCCGGTTCCACTTTCGCCTTGAATTAAAACCGTTGTGTTCGTATCTGCAACGTTAAAAGCCAACTCAATTGCACGCCTAATTCCAGGTGCTTGTCCGATAATTTCGCTTTGATTTTTTTGATGAAGTTGCGATTTTAAACGCATTACCTCAGCAGAAAGCTGATCTCTTTCAAGTGCAGTTCCAATTTGATCGGCAATTCCTTCAACCAATGCAACTTCATGGTCAGCAAAAATTTCTTCGTTTTCAACGCTCCAAACAAAGCCCAAAAGTCCGAAAGATTGTCCACCAACTTGCACCGGAGAAACAAGTGCGGCTTTGCCATTTAATTGCGAATTAAATATAAAACGAATCGCAAAAGGCAATTGAGAATCAACAACACGGAGCGTTTTTCCATCTCGCATAATGTCTGATAAAACCGGAAAAGGTTCAATATCGAGAGTCTGATTATGGTCTTGAATCATCTGCAAAACCGCCACAGGTTCGGCAGTTGGAGCAAATTTGAATGAAGCGAGACTGATAGTTTTTCCGCTCGAATCAAGAACGCCCAAAGCGGCATAATCTGCACCAACGAGTTCAATTGCACGCTCTAAAACTTTAGCCGAAACTTCACCAAAATCTGAGTGAGAATTTAAAACATTTGCGATTTCAAGCAACGCTTTTGTGCGTTTTGTTTCTTGTTCTTGAGTGACGTAAAGCCGCGTATATTGATAACCGGCAGCAATTTGTTGGGCAATTGATTCGAGAAATGAAACTTCTTCGTCAAGCCAAATTCGAGGTTCGTGAACTCCGTGTAAACCTATTAAACCCAGAACCTTGCCGCTTAAAATAATTGGAACAACCAGAAGCGAACGAGTTTCTAAGGCTTTTGCAAAAAATCTGACAGTCGCGTTTTTAGCTTGTGAAGTGTCGTTAACGCGAATCGGTTTTGTCAGGTCAAACTGCTCACCAAGTTTTTGTGCATCGACCGGAATTGTCGTGCCTTCACTTTGCAAAATTGTTTCATCTTTCCGCCATTCGTGGCTGATTCTGAGATCTGAACCGCCAGAAAGTTGCAATAGATCGCATCGATCGGCATTCATCATCCGCCCAATTTCGGAAACAATAACGTTGAGAAACCGTTCGAGATCAATGTTTGTTGGCAAATCACGTGCAAGGCGTTGGATAATTCCTTCGCGGGCTTCGTGCATCTGAATTTTTCGTTCGAGAGATAAGGTCTGTGGACTTTCAATTTCCATTCTCATAACTAAAATGTGTCAACTTGACATTAAATTGTCAAGTTGACACATCTGTTTATGTTTTGCAAAAATAATTTATTCTAAATCTTCGTTAAGTTTTTGCTTTTTATCTTCTAACTCAACGAGTCTAAATTTCAAACGTTCAATTTCTTGATCAATTTGCTCGGCTTCGGGCAAGGTGTTGCTTAGCTTATAAAATATTGGTGTGATTATCGTTAAAGCCGCAATCACAATCGACAAAACTGCAATAACTCTGATAATCAAATCGCTGCTTGATTCAGGCTTAAACCAGATGATATATAACAAAATTGCGACTAAAAGCCAGACACAAATAAATAGTGTAATTTTCGACCACTGAAATTTAGCTTCTAATTGGGCGATTGAAACTAGAGAAAGATGCGAACAAGCAACGGCGAACATTGTTACAGAAGCAACTGTTTTGACAAACCATTCGCTGTCAAATTTATTACTTGTCCATATAAGAATGAAAAACATAATTGCAGAAACAATCGAAAAAACGATGCCGAAACTTGGGAGCAATTTACCGCGTTTTGTTTCGAGATAAGCACCACATGCCAGACCCAAAATGCTGGTGCAAGCGATTGTGAAAGTGGTTCCTAATATTTTGCTTTCAAGTTCTCCAAAATCGCCAATCAGAATCACGCCAATGCCGATTAAAGCACTTATTGCCACCGATATTATCAGCAGATACAAAAAGAATTTTTTTAAATTTAAGTTTTCCATTATTTGGGGGAATGCAAGCAACCACTTGCATTAAAGAGAATTAAATCTCCAGCCGTTCTCTTTTAATTTTCAGACCTTTGAAGTTTCCTAACCCGATTAAACTAATATTTTCGGTCTTAAAATATTCGTCCGCAATTTGTTGAATTTCTGAAATTGTGACATTTTCGAGATTTTGCAAGGTTTCATCAATTGAAATTTGTCTGCCGTGCGTGGCTTCTGATTGTGCGAGATTTCCGGCACGCACGCCGGAATCTTCTAAACCGAGTAAAATTGAAGCAAGAGTCTGATCTTTCGCGAGCCGAAGTTCATCTAAACTTACACCATTGGTCTTGATTTTATGCATTTCGGCAATGCTTAAATCGACAGTTTGTTTAAAATTTTCGGGCGATGTCGCGGCAAAAATCTGAAAAACACCACAATCTTGCATCGTCATTCCGCTTGCACCAACGCTGTATGCCAAACCTTTTTCTTCGCGGATTTTTTGCCACAAACGCGAAGATGTTCCGCCACCTAAAATGTTTCCCAAAAGACTTGCGGCATAACGTTTATCAGAAGTTGCAGAAACATAAGGAGTTGCAATGAGAAAATGAACTTGCTCGAGTTCGCTTTTTTGTTTGAGCAAAATTGGCGAAAATATTTGCGTTTGAGGCGATATTTCACTCGTTTCAGGATTAGCTTTGTGACTTCCAAAAAACTTTTCGGCAAGCCTTACAATTTCTTGATGCTCGAGATTTCCTGCGGCAGAAATAATCAAATTTTGCGGATGAAAAACTGTTTGATGAAAATTGCGAGTAACCTTTTGATTAAAGGTTTTGACCGTTTTTCGCGTTCCGGTAATTGGCAAAGCAAGTGTTTGATCTTTAAATAATTCGCTAAAGAAAATTTCGCCGAGAAATTCTTCCGGCGAATCTTCGACCATTTTCATTTCTTCGATAATTACCTTTTGCTCACGCTTCAATTCTTTTTCATCAAATTTCGGATTTGCAATCATATCAGCAAGCAAATCAAAGGCTTGTGAGATTTGCTTGTCTACAACTTTCATCGCAAAAACAGTTTCTTCGTGTGATGTAAAAGCTTCAAAATTTCCGCCAAGTCGATCTGTCTCAATCGCAATATCAAGCGGCGAACGCTTTTCTGTTCCTTTAAAAACCGTGTGTTCGATGAAATGGCAAATGCCGTTGAGATGTTTCGGTTCATGCCGCGAACCGCGTTTGAAAAAAAAAGAAATAGTAGCCGAACGAACGTCCGGCATTTTCTCGGTCAGAATTGTTAGTCCATTTGTAAAACGTGTGGTTTCGATGTTTTCTTTCATTATTTCTAATCGAAAATCGTAACACGCTCAATTGTAACTTCCAAGTTGAAAAATTTTTGCATCGCGAGTTGTATTCCGAAACTACTCTGATATTTTTCTGTCAATCGGCGGCGTTACCACCTTCGGAATTTTAACATCAGGTTTTTTCGTAGGTTCTACCGATTTTTCATCCTGATTTATACCGAGCTGAGCCAAAATGTCGGGCAAATTTAACCCGAGACCTTGAAGTTGTTGTAGCAAACCAAAAATCACCGTCGGTGTTGTTTGGGCAAATCGATTGAGTCCGCTTTGTTGACCATCGCCATTGCCGCCTTGATCGATCATCACGATTTTATCAATGCTACCGAGCGGCTCGGCGACAGCTTTGAAAACCGGAGCTGTTGCTTCAATAATCGATGGAAGTTTTTCCAAAATCGTTTGCAAGCGAGCTGCATCATTAAACTCTCGCCAAGCCGCCGCTTTTTCTTTTATCGCCGAAGCTTCAGCTAAGCCTTGTGCTTCGATCGATTTTGCCAAAGCGAGTCCGAGTGCCTGGGATTTCTCGGCTTCTGCTAAACCCAAAGCCCGAATTTTTTCAGCTTCCGCCCGACCTTCCGCCTCAATTGCGGTTGCTCGACCCTGACCTTCTTTTTGAAGAGTTTGTGATTCTGCTTCAGCTTGTGCAATTTGCGACTGTTTGCGTCCTTCTGCTTCTAAAATCGACGCTTCCTGCAGACCTTGTGCTTTAAGAATCGCAGCTCGCTTTTCGGCTTCGGCTTGCTTGATCACCGTTGCTTCTAATTCCTTTTCCTTACGCAAAACTTCCTGCTCTTGAACGGCGATCTGCTCCTGCGTGCGAATTCTTTCAATGCGGACTTCTTCTGCCACAACCTCCTGCTGGGCTTTGGCTTCCGCAAGCGGACCAGCTTGCTGTGCTGTCGCCCTTTCCTTTTCGATTTCAGCCTGAACCTGTGCTTTTTGGATTTCAGTTTCGCGATTTGACTGAGCGATCAATGCCTCAGTTTCAAGTCGAACTTTTTCGCCTTCTTGCAAAGCCAGCGATGCCTTTATTTTCGAATCGCGATTTGCTTCAGCTTGTCCAATTTCAGCGTCACGCTTTACTTCTGCTGTTCTCTTTTTCCCTAAAGCATCGAGATAACCTTCTTCATCCGAAATTTCTTGAATGGTCAAAGCATCTAATCCGATTCCCATTTTTTCAAGATCGCCCGCCGCTTCAGATGTCAATTTTTGGGCAAAACTTTGTCGATCGTTGTTAATTTCCTCTACGGTTAAGGTGCCCAAAATCGCTCGGAGATGTCCTTCTAATGTTTGAAAAATAAGTCCGTGAAATTGCTCTTGAGGCATCCCGAGAAATCGCTCCGCAGCAGATCTTAGCGACTGATCGTCGCCTTTAATTTTTACGTTTGCGACAGCTTTTACAGATACGGGAACACCTTGAGAAGTGTATGCACGAGTTGTAGCGAGCGGCACAGTTATTACGTTGAGATCGAGGAATTCGACTTTTTCGAGAAATGGAATTACGAGCGTTGCTCCGCCTCTTACTTGGCGATATCCAACAACTGTTCCATCGCCTAATTTGCGGGTTCTACCTGATATTACCGCCGCTTGATTAGGTGAAACCTTGATGTAATTTTTGCTCAATAGCAGTAAAGCAATGATCAATGCAATGACCACAACTGCGACGATTACTATGGGAACAATTAGATTTTCAATCATTTTTTAACCTCTTTCTTTGTGACACTTTCTAAAATAGCGTGCTGTAAATTTGATTTTTTTTGACCTTTTTTCACCGACGAAAAGATGATTTAGGTATCAAGAATTTTCGGAATAAAGCAAAAAACTTTCGCCCGTATCTGCCCGAACGAGAATCGAATCTCCGGCAAATGAATCGACTTTCACGGTTGAACCAATTTCGATTGCTGAGTTATTTATTGATCGTGCGAGTTTTTCAAAGCGTTCTTCACCGATAATAAACGTTACCTGCCCGAGCTGATTTGGTAATATCGCAACTGTCACTTGTCCAGATCTTCCAATCAAATCATCATTGCTGATGTTACTTGTTGACTGCTGGCTATACAAAAGTTTTCCAAAATAATAGACAATCGCTCCGAAAACAAATCCTCCCACAAGTCCAAAAATTGAACTTACGAATGCATCAAAACCATAAATCGAGCCAATCGCACCAAAGCCACCAAACGCTGTGAGGAAAACACTCACGACCCGACTATCGAGCAACCCAAAATCGTTTCCATCGAGATTGCTGTCGACATGAAATCCGACCATGTCGAATAAATCGCCGACAACTAATGAAATCAGCAAAAATAGAAAACCGATTCCGCCAATCGCCAGAAATATTAATGTTAAACTGATCATATTCTATCTCCGTTTTGTGAAATCATATCATCGAATACAGTCTTTCCATAGAAAACGAATTTCCTTTGAAAAGAGTTGCAAATCTTGCGGTTCAATTTCCTATCGCATTGAAAAACAACGGAAATGTCGCCAAAGATTGTCCGCGATATTGCGGACGGAAGCCGAACAAAATTATCTTTCCTTTGCCGATATTTACTTGCACAAGTGCTGCTTTTCCGGCAATTTTTTCCGCACCCAACGCCCAACCCGAAAGCAAAATATCTTTCGGATTATCGGGATATTTAGCGATAATTTCGACGTTTTCATACGGAATTACATCCCACAAAGTTGGCGTTCCAAGACCATCACGAATTCCGCTCTTTACTTCAAACGCCGGAGAATTTTCAAACCACGCGATTGATTCTTTGTCCATGGACTTTGTAATTTTGTGTTTTACGTCTAATTCCGTCCGCAAAATTGAACCTGGAATAAAGAAATCCTTACGATTCAAGCCATTCGTTACGTCTCTGATTGGCAAATTAAATTGTTCGATCGCAAAATTTGATGAACGATTAAGGAAAACCAAAGTTCCGCCATTTTCAACAAATTTCTTTAAATTCGCTACGCCTTCCTTGCCGATTCCGCCTGTGTATTCATCCGGCATTGTGCCTTTGACGTGTCCTTCAAGCATTGCTTTTGGGGATTGGTCGGGGAATACAACGGTTCTTCGGGCAAAGTCGCCCAAACGAATTTCTTTATCGGTTACTGTGTAATATTTGTTTCCGCAATTATTCAGAAATCTCTTCTCATTTTCAGTAACCCAACGAGTCCATCCTTCATCCATTGACGGAACGTGCGAACGATAAATAACGTTTTCAGGTATATATTTTGATTGCCCATTCCCATGACCCGATCTTGCACTTCCACAGCCTCGACCGTTTCCTATTCCCCTCGTTACTTCTTGAAATCGAAATGGTTTGTAACTCAGTTTGGCATCAACGCCCAACAATAATTGTAGTGAATGTGCTGTAACGTCGTAAGGTGTAATTGGATTTCCTTTCTCATCTTTCAAATTTGGGTAATCTTGTTTTTCCAAAAGTGCTTTGGCAAAACTTCCATAAGGTTGATTCATTGGAATTACAATTGAGCTTTCTTGATAAGATTCGCCGTCAGTTTTGAATTTCTTCGTAACTTTAGTCTCGATATTGCCGCGTTCTAAAATTTCTATCAGTTCCTTTCGTCTGAAATACTCGTCGGTAACTATTCCGTCTTTATCTTCATTGGGAAACGGTAAAATATAAGCAAATAATTCACCGTCTGTCCTAGTTCTAACCGCTTCTTTCCCAATCGAATAAAATCTCGCCAGCCATTTTTCTCGATTCGCCGAAGCGTGTTTGAGCAGATGAAAAGAAGACGATTCCATGTAATCTGTAATGTTTTTTAGTTTCCATTCGCCGCCTTTCCAGAGTGGTTTATAGTTGTCCGATTCTATTTTTGCATCGTAACCGTGATCGCCGCGAAGTTTGTCAAACTCAACATTTATAGGTGTCGCAAGTTTCGCCGAGGCAATTTCCGTCAAAATTCTCACGCCGCCGTGATAGTGCGAATAAGCTCTCGCAGGTGTCCAAGCATCGTAAGTCGAATTATTTGTAATTCCCACAAAACCCGTTTTTCGCATTTCATCGGCAACAAAAGTTCCGAGTTCGGTGTAGCCTTCCACAATTTGTTTCGGGACATTTGGTTCAACCGGCTGAGTGTATGGCGGAATAAACATTCTGGCACCAAAAGCACCTTGCTGATGAACGTCCTGGACTATTTGCGGATGCCAAACGTTGTGGATTTTATCAACGGTCAATTGCGTTTCAACCTGCGTAAAAGCATACCAATCGCGGTTGTTATCGTGTCCGACATATTTGTGATAAAGCTCTGGTGGCTCAGTTCCTTCATACGGTGTTCCCAAAGTTTTGTCATACCAGTTTTTAACAATATCAACGCCGTCAGGATTCAAACTCGGGACAAGCAAAATAATCGTTTCATCGAGTATTTTTTTGATTTCGGGCTCGTTTGATGAAGCCAGACGATGTGCTGTGAGCATCGAAGAAAGCGTTGAACCAACTTCGGTTGAATGAATTCCAAAAGTAATCAAAACAATCGTTTTGCCTTGTTTTATCAATGACTTAGCGACTGCTTCATTCGATTTTATCAAACGCGGATCGGCTAATTTAGCATTAATCTGTTTATATTTTTCGAGATTTTTCAGATTCGCGGGCGAAGAAATTGTTGCGTAAACAAACGGTTTGTCCATCGTAGTTTTACCGATTGCTTCAAACTTTACGCGATTGCTTGTATCTTCAAGTTTCTGAAAATAATCCAGAATTTGATTCCAACTCGCAAGTTTTCGGTCATCGCCCGGCGTGAAACCTAAAACATCTTTCGGAGCGGGAATTGTTTGTGCAAAAATATTTCCTAAACTTAACGCAATTATCAACACCAAAACGATTCGATTAAACATAATTTTTATTTTTTATCAGGCTCAATGTTGCTATAACCATCAAACCGGAAATACCATTTTTTACCGATTTTCTTTGTCACGACAAAAAACTTACCTTGTCCGATTCCAACTGGTTTGCCGTCTTTGAAGGTCGTAAGTGTATAAACTCCGACCTCGTAACCAAGCTTTTTATCAACTTCGCGTTGGAGAATACGAAATTGAATATTCATTGTATTGCCGTTTTTCTTGACGCTTTCAAAAAAACTGCCGAAATTTTCGCGTATTTTCGCCTTCCCATCGGTTATCTTATTTCCAGAAGCCAGATAATTTGCGTCTTCCGTGTATAGGTTCGTAACCATCTCGACATTTAATTCTTTGTAACCTAGGCTGAAAGATTTGTAAATTTCGTCAATTTCCTTGTGCGGTTTTACATCTTTTTCGAGAACTAAATTCGAATTCTGCGAGAAAGCCGAAACTACAAAAATGAGACACAATAAAAAACATAAAAACCAATTCTTCATAACTTTTCTAATTCAATCTGCCATTGAAATTCGCCAAAGCCAAAACGATTTCATCAATCGTGGCATTTCGTAACCTGCCATCGTTTACGCCGTTTATGATAATCGAAAACACAATTTTCTCACCGGAAGTTGTTGTTAAATATCCGGTTAGAGCCGAAACTTGATCAATAGTTCCGGTTTTTCCGCGAACATTATTTGCCGCAAATGTCCCGATAAATCTATTTTTCAGCGTTCCATCGAATCCGCCAATCGTCAAACTTTCACGCCAAGCGTTGGCAAATTTGCTTTTCGCCATATAAGTGTAAAGTTGAACATTGGAAGCCGGAGTTACGAGATTGTGTCGCGAAAGTCCTGAGCCATCGTGCTGAATTACAGCGTCTGGTGCGATTCCAATTGAGGTCAGAAAATTTTGCACAACAGAAATTCCGCGATCTGTACTCGTTGATTTCGGATTAGTTTTGTCGCCAAGTTGCTCGCCGAGCGTCCGCAAAATCGTTTCGGTAAACATATTTTGGCTCGGTTTCATTGTTTTTGCGGCAACAATGCTGAGAGGTGCAGATTCGAAACGTGCGATTTCAACCGGCGGAACTGATGAAGCAACGGCTTGCGGCAGTTTATCTATCGCACCGATCACGACATTTTGCCCGCTGATCTTTACGCCTTTTTGCACCAAAACTTGCCGCAATAGATCTGCAAACAATTTCGCAGGTCGGCTCGCCGCAATTGAAGATCGATAACCTTTGTCATCGATCGCAAACACTCCTGAGATTTCAAGAATGTTTTGATCTAGTTTTTTTGTTACCGTGAGCTCCCGTTTTGTGCCCGCCGCGGCAGTTGTGCAGCGATTTGAAATTGCGAATTGAGAATTTATCGGCAAAATTTGGATGTTGCATGGCGAACCAACCTTCGTCGGCTTAATCGCCAAATCAACAGCATTATCGAGAATAGGCAATGCCGAAACTTCCGCTCCGTAATACCATTGCAAATCGTCCCATTCCCAACTTCCCGGAATTGCATCATCCGAAAAATAACTATCATCCGCAACCAAATTTCCTTCAATTTTCTTCACGCCGGAAGCAATAATTTTGTCAGCTAAAGGCTCGATTACTCTGAGGTAATCGGCATTTGTTGGCACATATAACAAATTCGGATTTGTCGGCTGAAAAAGCATCGACATTGAAACATCACCGCGACCATAAATCGTTAAATCACCTTTAATTACACCATTTTTATCTGGAATCTTTTGAGCGAAAACACTCGTCAGAAACTTAAAATCCGGCGTGAGTTTTTCGAGTGCTGTCGCTACCGTATAACTCTTCATATTCGAAGCTGGCATAAAATATTTTTCCGCGTTATTTTCGAAAATTACTTTGCCCGAATCAAGCGAAACGAGTTTAATGCCAATCGAACCACGTTGAGTAGTTGGACGATTTATGATGCCGCTGATTCGCGGTTGTAACTCGGAAAAGGATTGAATCGGACGCGGCGACGGTGCTGGAGTTGCTGCAACTTCCGGTGTTGGAGTTGGAGTTGGGACAATGATGCGAATCGGTCTTTGAAGCGGAGTTGGTGCCGGTTTTGGTTGGGCAAAAATTGAGACACAAAATAGTGTAAAAAATAAAAAGACGGAAATTTTCGAATTTATTCTCATATTTTAAGGCGATTGAACAAGGAAATATTAGTTGTAAAAAAATCTACTTCGAATTCTAACAGACAAAAAGCCGCCGGCAAATTATGCGGCAGCCTCAATTTTCAAAATATAATAAGAAATTTACAATAACTTGTTCATCAAAATATCAATATCGCTTTGCGAAACTTGAATGCCGAGACGAACATCGCTCAATTTTCGAGTGATTTTTGCATTTTCTAAAACTCGATTATAGACCTGTTTATCAGCACCTTTGCTAGAACCCAAAAGAACTTTTCCAATTTCTTTCAGTCCAAGTAATGTATCTTCTAAGTCAGCAGCTTGCTGAGTTTGCGAGGTTTTTGCGTTTAAAGAAATATTTGTAAAACCATCAGCAACATCCATTCCACCGCTCATTGCTTTGATAGATTTTAAAATTTTGCCAAATTCATCATTATCTAAATCAATAAATTGCGACATTCCGCTTGGCGTGTTTGCACCAAAACTAATCATCGAAGCCGAATTTCCATTCATTAAACCTAAAATTTCAGGAGCTGCATGAGTTTTGCCTTCGAGTGTTTCTTTAACTCTTTCAGTTGTTCCAAATGCGACTGTGTTTGCATCAAACGAGGTAATTGCCATTTCGCCCGTAAGGCTTTTCATTAATTTTTCGAGACCTTTTTCGATTGCAGAATTATTAATTGCTGGTTTATTTTCAGCTAAGATTTCTTTTGGCGAAAAAATAAAAATCTTTCGTTCGCCGACAGTTTCTTCGCGATACTTTCCTTTTGCTGCAACTTTTGCGAGAGCAATTAAAACACTAGAGCTAAATTTTCCACGAGCCAATATAACTGGTGCATAATCAATTTCTTTTGTGGTAAGTTGTTTAACCGAAACGCCCGCAACAACTTGTTCAAAAAGACGTAAGTCAATGCCGGCATTAGTTTTAAGTTCTTCCATTGCGGCATTCATTTTCGCAAAAGTTTGCGGTTTGTTTGCCAAAATTTGCGGAAGTGCATCTTTTAACAAACGTGCCATATCAATTGAAATTACGGCATCAGAAGCAGGCAAAAATGTCGCAAGCTGATTTTGTGTCGGCACATCTTTTTTCTTTGATTTAGATTTTCTGTTGTCGGCAAATGTTGGGGCAACAATAGACAATAAAGCGATGAACGAAATAGCAAAGTTAAAAAATCCTTTTTTCATGAACAACCTCTTAATGACGATATTAGGATAAAATTTCCTAAAAGTATAGATGTTTTTTTAAACGTTTTGGGTTGGCTAAAAGTTTAGTTTTATATCGTGAAACTTGACAAATCCATAAGAAATCGTTGAACTAGCTACTATTGTGAGTGATAGAAAATTACCGACTGTAATGAAATTTGGCGGAACTTCGGTGCAAGATGCCGAGGCTTTCTTGCGTGTGGCGAAAATTGTCGGCGATCAACAGACGCTTTCACCTGTCGTTGTAACTTCAGCAATGAGTAAAGTTACAGACGCTTTGCTCGCTGCTTTTGAACTCGCGAAATCTGGAAAACCGGAAGATGCGATTGCTTCGCTTGATATTCATTTTGCAAGACACAGCGATATTTCAATGAGCGTAACAAATATTGAGCAGCAAAAATCTTTCGAGACTGAACTGGGTTATGCACGCAAAGAATTGTCGGAATTATTTATCAGAGTTTCGCGTCGGAGTTTGCCGCTTTCAATGTTAAAAGACGCAATTGTCTCTTACGGCGAACAACTTTCTTCACGTTTATTAGCAGAAGTGTTTCTTTCGCAGGGACTTAACGCTCGTCAAATGGACTCTCGAAGATTGATTGTAACTGATGAAGAATATGGTGCCGCAACGCCAATTTGGACAGAAACTGAGAAACTTCTTCAACTTGAATTACAAAATTTGATCGACGATGGCGAAATTCCGGTGGTTGGTGGATTTATCGCTGCAAATCGAAGTGGCGAAACAACAACTCTCGGACGTGGCGGAAGTGATTATTCAGCAGCACTTATCGGTGCCGCGTTGCGTGCGAGAGAAATCCAGATTTGGACTGATGTTTCAGGTGTTTTAACGACTGATCCGCGAATTGTTCCGGAAGCAAGAACATTGCCGAAACTTTCATACGAAGAAGCTGCGGAGCTTGCCTATTTTGGTGCTAAAGTCTTGCATCCAAAGACAATAAAGCCAGCAGTAGATTATTCAATTCCGGTTCGGGTTTGCAACTCGCACAAACCGGAAGAACTCGGCACGATGATCCTTGCCGAAACGGACATTTCTGAGAACCGTTTGAAGTCAATTGCTTACAAAAACAATATTACGATTTTGCGAATTACCTCAGCGAGAATGCTCGGAAGCTACGGATTTATGTCTGCTCTTTTTCAAGTTTTTGAGCGATACAGAACCGTCATTGACGTTATTTCAACATCCGAAGTTTCACTTGCTTTAACGATTGATAATACCGATTCTCTTGAGTCAATTGTGACCGAATTAAAACGGCTTGGCGATGTGGAAATAGAAGAAAACAATGCAGTTATCTGTATTGTAGGCGAAGGTTTGCGGGCAACTCCGGGCTTGGCATCGAAGATTTTTTCAACCATAAAAGATGTCAATATTTCACTCATTTCTCACGGTGCTTCGAGCGTAAATTTAACCTTCGTTGTCAAAGAAAATGAAGTTTCAAATGTGATAAAAAGTTTGCATGCAGAATTTTTCAAAAGTTAATTTTGTGATTGACAAGTTATAAATTGATGTTGTAGTTTGATTTTGGAACTTAATAAATTTAAGTTCGCTTTTTACGAAAATGAGCATTTTAATTCTAAAAAATATTGAAAGTTGTTGTCGCATTAGTCTGGCGACACAATTTTAATTTTTAGAAAAATACTTAAGTAAATTTGAAAATTAAAAACGTGGCGATTTAAGGCAACTTGCTCCACGATAAAAACTGCTAAATGTAACGGCGTAAAACCCGAAAAAACTAAGGAATTGAAAAAAACCTTCGTGCAATTTTTAGCACGAAGGTTTTTTTTCGTTTGTAGTGAAAAGTTGCTGATTATAAATTATAAAAAGAAAAAGGATAAATATTATGGCTGACAAAACATTTCATTTCAACACTTTAGCTGTTCACGGCGGACAATCTGCTGACCCAACAACCGGTTCGCGTGCCGTGCCAATCTACCAAACAACATCGTATCAATTTCAAGATGCGGATCACGCAGCGAGACTTTTCGCCTTGCAAGAATTTGGAAATATCTACACTCGTTTGATGAATCCAACAACGGATGTTCTAGAAAAAAGAATCGCCGCACTCGAAGGCGGAGTTGCCGCACTCGCAACCGCTTCAGGGCAAGCTGCTGAAACTTTAGCAATTTTGACTATTGCCTCAGCTGGCGACGAAATTATCTCGACAACATCGCTTTATGGTGGAACTTACAATCTTTTTCACTACACATTGCCAAAACTCGGAATCAATTTTAAGTTTGTTGACGCAGAAGATTTTGCCGCAATTGAAGCCGCAATTAGTGACAAAACGAAAGCAATTTATACTGAATCTGTCGGCAACCCGAAGCTTGATGTTGTTGATATTGAACGACTTGCGGAGATAGCACATAAGCATAATTTACCACTTATTGTGGACAATACAGTTCCAAGTCCGGCACTTTGTAACCCGATAAAGTTTGGTGCAGATATTGTGATTCAGTCAGCAACAAAATTTATCGGCGGTCACGGAACAACAATCGGTGGCGTGATAATTGACGCAGGAAACTTTGACTGGAAAGCCGCCGGAAGATTTGTAGATTTCACCGAACCAGATCCAAGTTATAACGGAATTTCTTACACCGAAGCCTTCGGAAATCTTGCGTTTATCTTAAAAGCTCGCGTTCAAGGTTTGCGAGATACTGGTGCGGCACTTTCTCCTTTTAGTTCTTTTCAGTTGCTCCAAGGTGCAGAAACATTGCACTTACGCATTGAGCGACATTCAGAAAACGCACTCGCAGTTGCTAAATTTTTAGAAACTCGCGAAGAAGTTGCGTGGGTAAACTATCCCGGACTGAAATCGAGCAAATATAACGAATTAGCCAATAAATATTTACCAAACGGCAAAGGTGCAATCGTCACTTTCGGGATAAAAGCCGGATTTGAAGCCGGCAAAAAGTTCATAAATTCGGTTGAGCTTTTTAGTTTGCTGGCAAATATCGGAGATGCAAAATCGCTCGTCATTCATCCGGCATCAACAACGCATGCACAACTTTCGCCCGAAGAACAAATTTCAACCGGCGTGACAGCAGATTTAATACGCTTATCAGTTGGAATCGAAGATATTCGCGACATATTGGCAGACATTGAACAAGCTTTGCTTTTATCGGCTGAATCCGTAAGTGTTGCGAGTGCTTGAGTGAGATGCGGTGACTAGCAGACGTGGAGATTTTTCGCCACGTCTGCTAGTCTCGCCATCTCCTATCCGGAGAATTATGTTCGAAATAGATTTCAAATTTGATGAACAATTTACGCTCGAAAGCGGCGAAAGTTTAGAGTCGTTTCAGCTTCGTTGCACAATTTACGGCAACTTAAACGCGGATAAGTCTAATGCTGTCTTAGTTTTCCACGCCTTAACCGGAAGTTCGCGTGTTGGTGATTGGTGGAACAGCGTAATGTGCGATGGTTGTGCGTTAGACACTACGAAATATGCCTTTGTTTGCGTCAATTATCTTGGCTCTTGTTATGGCTCAACAAGTGCAAGCTCTTTAAAAAAACAGTTTACAAGAAGCAAAAAAAATGAATTTCCGATTGTAACTGTTAGAGATATTGTTCGTTCAAATGTGCATTTGCTTGAATATTTAGGGATAAAAAAATTCAAAGCGGTTGTCGGTGGAAGTGTCGGAGGAATGTTGGCACTTCAATTTGCTACCGATTTTCCTGAACTAACCGAGCAATGCATTGCAATTGCGGCAACTCCTTTATCGACAATGGGTTTGGCGTTAAATCATTTGCAACGACAAGCAATTGAACTTAAAGATATTGGACTCGCGAGGAAAATTGCAATGCTTTCTTACAAATCACCTCGGCAGTTTGACGATCGTTTCGGGAGAAAGCCAAATCGCAACGGTGAAAATCCTGTCGAAAAGCTCGCAAATCGTTTTGATATAGCAGGTTATCTAGATTATCAAGGCGAAACTTTTAATAAACGTTTTGAAATTGAAAGCTATCAACTAATTACAAAAGCGATGGATTTGTTCGATTTAACTGATGAGCAAATTAGGAAAATTACCTCGAAAGTTTCATT
Source organism: Acidobacteriota bacterium (assembly GCA_031415455.1). Taxonomy (GTDB): domain Bacteria; phylum Acidobacteriota; class Blastocatellia; order Pyrinomonadales; family Pyrinomonadaceae; genus JANNVK01. Next base: position 31,805 of record JANORS010000011.1, read on the forward strand.
GGTTGGCATTTCAAGCGATTGGCTGTTTCCAGCATCAGACGTGCGAGATTTAGCAAAAAAACTTAAACAAAACATGGTTGAAACTGACTATTTCGAAATAGTTTCTGACGATGGTCACGATGCTTTTTTGAGTGATGTTGCAGAAACATCGCGAATATTAAAAGAGATTTTAACCACAAAAAATACAAAGAGAAAAAATCAGTTTGAGCCAAATAACTTGAAAGCAATAGCGAATTCTATACTTGCTTAAGCAAGGAAATTTCTAAAGTCAGTAAAATTATAAAGGTGTCATATTATGAGTAAAAAAATTGTAGAACAAAAACTTCCTTATTATCTTTTGAGTGGAAAATCGGCGATTGTCACCGGTGCATCGCGTGGAATTGGGCGGGCAACTGCCTTACGTCTCGCAGAAGCCGGAGCAAATGTTGCGGTAAATTATTTGCAAAATAAACAAGCCGCCGAAGAAGTCGCCGAAGAATGCCGAAAATTTGGCGTCAAAGCGATTACGATTCAGGCTGACGTTGCAAATTTTGCAGACGCACAACGCTTGACCGACACAGCGGTTGACGAATTTGGAACAGTCGATATTCTTGTTGCAAACGCGGGAATTTGGGAAGGTTCGCCGATTGAAGAAATGCCGGAGGAAATTTGGGACAAGGTAATTGACGCAAATCTCAAAGGAACTTTCACGGTTTGTAAAACTGTGACAAAGCAATTTCGTGAACAAAACTCGGGCAATATTGTCATTGTTTCTTCGACTGCCGGACAACGCGGTGAAGCCGGATATTCGAATTACGCGGCTTCAAAAGGTGGGCAAATTTCGTTTACCAAAGCACTTTCGAATGAACTTGCACCAACGATTCGCGTCAATTGTGTGGCTCCCGGCTGGGTTGATACGAGTCTGAACGATTCGGTTTTTATTGATGAAGAATTTAAGAAACGAGTGATTGAAAATATTCCTTTAAAACGTGTTGCAACGGCAGACGACGTTGCACTTTCGATAATTTTTCTAGCTTCTGATTGGTCGCAACATATTACTGGTGAGGTGATAAACATCAATGGTGGGGCGGTTTTGTGTGGTTAAGACTAACCTTTTTCACTTAATTTTCTTTTCAAGTTTTTTCCGATACTTAGTAATGTCACCATTTAGCCAAGTACCATAGGCAGGAGAACTTACGATATAAACTTTTTTTCCTTTGCGAAATGCCTCTCGGAAGTTGAATTCCGAGAGCATTTTGCCGTCAAATTTATCGTAAGTCTCCTGCATTTTAGGCGGCAATTTTTTGAAGTTTTTTAGGCGATTTTCCGCTTCAGCATCTGAACTAAAAACTTCTTCTTCAAACCAAATTCTTACGCCAATACTTGCAGTAACCAACGTTTGACTCGCCATTTTAAACTCATCTTTTTTCCACTGGATTAATTCTTTACTTTTTATTGGCTCATCGTTGTTTCCTTTTACGATTTTACAACCAGTCGATTTAACAATTGCGACAAAGTCTTGAGCGGACAAATCGCCGAAAAACAACAGAAACATAAAAGAGAATAGTAGGATTTTTTTCATAATTATTGACCAAAATACTAAAATACTAAGAACTTTTAATCACCTCAAACTCGAAACGAAGTTCTTTGCCGCGAAAAATATAGCTTAAATAATATTCCCAAAACTTGCGTGTCCAACGCATTGAGGGAAATTTTTGGTCGAGATTTACAATAAATTCTATACCGAGCGATTTCCATAGATTTGCTAATGAAACGTGAGTTTTCAGAATTTTAAGTTTAACTTCTGAGTAAAAATCGAAAACTTGTCGATCTGTGAAAATATTGAATGAATAGCAATTGAAATGATTGCGGTGAGTTGGGTCGGTCGCCCAATCAGGATTTGTGTAATGTGGCGTTAAAAGTTTAATTTTTCCGCCGTTTTTTGTTATCCGAAAAAGTTCTGCCATAAACATCATCACGTCCGGAATGTGTTCAACCGCGTGACTCGAAACAACAAGATCAAATTCGTTATCAGCAAATGGATAAGGCGTAACGCCGAGGTCGTGAATTACATCGGCTCCGGTTCGCGGATTATTATCAAGCCCAATCGCACCTTCGTATTTATTTTTTCCGCAACCAACGTCCAAAATTTTCATTGGAATTAGAATAAACGAAAAATTGGCAAATTGCAGTAAACATTGAAGTTTTTATTGCAAATTGCCAACAATTTTTAGTTTCTAATTTCGGTTTTTTGACATTGCGGACAAATTAAAGTTCGCTGTTCTTTATCATTCCACTTTGCCATTGCCGAAGTTGAAAAACGCGGAGTTTTGCTTTCTGATTCGCCTTCACTCATCAATCTTCCGTGTTTTTCTTCGTTTGAAACAGCTTTTAAGTTGCTTTCGCACTTAATGCAAATCCAGCCAAAACCGCTATTGTAGAAACTTTTCATCTCTAAAATCTTCGCTGTGTCGGTCGCGTTTGACTTTTTGAATTAGAAGCCGAGATCAGTTTGACGGGAATTGTAAGTGCTTTTCCGTCGCGATTAACTTCGACTTTTACCGTTTCGCCAATTTGTTTTTTGTCTAAAAATCTATACAAATCGTCTTGACTGGTAATTTTTTCGCCTTCAATTGCCGTAATTATATCGCCCGTAACTCTGCCGGATTGATCAATATTTGGTCTGCGAAATGTTGTATCAATTAAATTCTCAGAAGGAACAATAAGCAATCCTTCTTCAATCGGAAATTGATAACCGCGGCTAGCAAGCTCGGAAATATCCTGAATTCTAACGCCCAAGCTTGGTCGGCGAACTTCGCCAAACTGAATCAATTGTGGAATTACACGTTTCGCAATTGAAATTGGAATCGCAAAACCAACTCCAACCGAGCCGCCGGCTGGCGATAGAATCTGCGAGTTAATTCCAATAATTCTTCCATATTTATCAAGAAGCGGACCGCCTGAATTTCCCGGATTGATAGACGCATCAGTTTGAATTGCACCTTCAATTGGGCGACCATTTCTCGCTCGAATTGGACGTTGCAAACCTGAAATCACACCAGTGGTCAGCGTTCTATCAAGTCCAAAAGGATTTCCAATCGCCAAAACTTTCTGCCCGACAACTAAATTCCCCGAATCGCCAAAAGGAACAACTGTCAAGCCTTCTTTCGGCGGCGTAATTTCTAAAACTGCCAAATCAGTACTTTGGTCGATGCCAATAACCTTCGCCGGAAAAGTTTTTTCGCCACCAAAACTGACAGTTAATTTCGATGCACCTTCGATGACATGTGCGTTGGTTAAAATATGTCCGTTAGCGTCAATTACTGAACCTGATCCGTTCCCTTTTCCTTCTTGAACATCGCCCCAAAAATCTTGCGTGTAAGAAGTTGTGTTGATAAAAGCTACGCCCGGCGAGAGCGATTTATAAATTTCGATATTATTTTGTTCATCGCTAACCGTTGATGGCTCTGAAATTCCGGTTGGTTTAATTGCCGGAGAGTCTTCCGCGAAAACCGTTGAACTACTTTTATTCCAACTGCTAAAACCGCTGTAGCAAGCAATTGTGCCGACGGCGATTAACGCGGAAACGAATCCAAAAATCAAAATCTGACGTGCTGTTAATTGATAAACTACTTTTTGTTTCATATAAATTTTAGATGCCTTTAATTCAATATTTAGTTGCGATTTATATACGAAATCACAAAACCCGCGGTTTCAAATAAAAACCGCGGATCATAATATTTTACAAATTTTGCAATTAGATGAAAATAGCAATAGCGTGATTTGAGAGTAAACCAAATTTATTTACCGTTTCCTCAGAAATATAACCAAAAGCTGAAAGTCCTGTCAGAAGATGAACAACCATCAAACTTGCATAAACACTAATTGCAAGTGCCATCCCGTATTTTGCTAAACGAAGATTTCCCCAACGTGATAAAACAATTGCAGTCACAGTACCAATGGCAATTTTTACAATTAAAAAAGGAGTGTCGCCCATATCAAGCAAGTTTGCCATTAAATGATTTCCTTCAGATGCAAAACCATTTCTAACCCAATAAATTGTCAAAACCGCGTCCAAAAGATTTAATGTGAAAAGGATTCCCCAAGCAAGTTTGGTCATTTTAAAGTTGAAACTCCAGCAAAAATTTTCTATCTCTAAGCGATTTTTAAAAACAAATATCCCAATTTACCGAAGTGGTCTACGTTTTCGAAAGCTATTTAATGTTGTCTGCTTGTAACATACACCCAATAACGCTAAATTTCACAAAAATTTTAAAAAAATAAGATTATTTTGTTTATTCTGGGAAAGTTTCGGATAATATAATGTGAGTATTTAAATCTGAGTCTGGTTTAGAATGTATGGACAACGAACATTTGATATTTTGCGTCTTAGCATTTCGTTTGTTCCCCCAAAAATCAATTTTAGAATTACCAAAAACCCTTGAGGAGAGGTGAACATTATGAAAAAATCTATTTTTACTATTTTACTCGTTGCTTTGTTTGCAATGGGAACCACGACCGCATTTGCCCAAAAGAAAACAGTTAAACGAAAACCTGTTTTGAAAAAAACAACTGTTGTCAAAAAACCGGTCGTATCTGCTGCAAAAAGCTATGCTGTTGATAAAGATTCACGGATGCGTGTGCGGATGAATGGCACAATTAGTTCGAAAACTTCAAAAGTTGGCGATACTTTTACAACAACAACATTAGAGCCTGTCTATTCATCGACCGGAGCGGTTTTAATACCAACCGGAAGCACAATAACCGGCAGAATTGACATCGTAAAACCTGCAGCAAAAGGTGGCGTTCCCGGAGAAATTGACGTAACTTTTATCACCGTAAATATTCCGAATGGCACAAAGCGAACGATTAACGGTTCGCTTGCCGAACTTGACAGCAAAAGTGCGAAGAGTGATAACGAAGGAACAGCTTCGGGTGATAAAATGAAGTATCGCAAACCAATTTTCATTGGCGGCGGTGCAACTGGCGGTGCAATTATCGGCGGAGTTATAGGCGGTGGCGTTGGTGCGGCAATCGGAGCCGGAGCCGGAGCATTAGGTGGATTAATTACAGAAAGAAAGACAAAAGGCGAAGAAGCAACTGTAAAATCAGGAACTGAATTTGCAATTGTTTTGAATCAAACTGTTACTTTCCCGAAATTTGTTGAAATGGAAGATATGTAATTTGGTTTTTAATAACTTGAAAAGCCGTAAAATCTGAACTCCAGATTTTACGGCTTTTTGTTTGATGTAATATTAGGAAATTATAATCCGCCAAAATAAAATTTCGCGAAGTAATAAAGAATCGGAGCATTAAAAAGCAAGCTGTCCAGACGATCGAGCAAACCGCCATGTCCGGGCAGAAAATTTGCAGCATCTTTTGTTCCGGTACTACGTTTTATTGCACTTTCTGCAAGGTCGCCGAGAACTCCAACTATTGTCATGACGAGAGTTAGCGGCAGCATAAAACGTAAGTCAAACTCTTGAAAAAACCAAAAGTGTGACAAAACCGCAAAACCGATTGCTGTAATGATTCCGCCAAAAAAACCTTCCCAAGTTTTGTTTGGGCTAATTTTTTCAGCGAGTTTTCGCTTTCCGAGATATTTTCCGGCAAAATATGCACCAACATCCGAACCGAAGATTACAAGGAATAGAAACGCGAGAAGTTTGGTTGAAAGCCCGTTTCCATTTTCAAATCCGACACGCATTGCGACCAAAAATCCACCAAGAAACGCGACCCAAAAAACTCCCGCAAGTGTCACGCCCAAACCGTTTAATAATTTGTTGAAATCTGCTTGAAAACGAAAGGCTTGGCGGATGAAAACTGCTGTAATAAAAAGTGCTGTCGTTAAAATTAACAAATCCGGTGCCGTGGTTGGTGCATCAAAAAAGAATGCAACGAAAAATGCTGAAGCACCCAGAAACGCTAGATTTACATCCGCTTTAAGCTGCATTTTTTTGGTCATTAAAAAGAATTCATACAAACCTAAAACAATCGCAGCCGCCGCAAGTGCAATAAAAAGATACTTTAGCTCAGGAATTTGAGGAAAAAAATACGGTAAGATAATCGCCGCAATTAAAACGGGAAGTGCAATTAAAGCTGTCAGAATTCGAGATTTCATTAATTTTGATTTATCCGCGTTATCTGCGAAATCCGCGGCTAATATTTATGTTTTGTTTTGCGAACTTTCAATATCACCAAACCTACGTTCGCGTTTTTGATACTCAATTACCGCATCAAAAATTTGCTCACGCCGAAAATCAGGGAAAAGCGTTTCGGTAATATAAATTTCGCTATATGCAATTTGCCACAGTAAAAAGTTCGAAATTCGCATTTCGCCGCTCGTGCGAATTAGCAAATCAACTTCCGGCAAATCGCTCGTATAAAGAAATTTTTCAATCATTTCTTCATTCAAATCTTCGATGCTTTTGCCTTCATCAAATAAAGATTTTACAGCCTTTTTGCAAGCGTCAACAATCTCGATTCGTCCGCCGTAATTGAGTGCCACGCTCAAAATCGTTCCGGTATTATTCTTTGTTTTTTCTTTCGCAATGGCGAGTTCTTTCTGAACATCCGCTGCCAAACCTTCCAGTTTTCCAATCGCTTGAAAACGAATGTTGTTCTTCATTAAGGTCTTTAATTCAAGCCTAATAAAGTGTTTCAACATCTGAAACAGAGCACCAACTTCATCTTCCGGACGCTTCCAATTTTCGGTAGAAAATGCATATAGCGTAACGGCTTCAATGCCCATTCTCGCACTTGTATCAATGATCGATCGCACACTTTCAACACCAGCTTTATGACCAAAAATTCGAGGTTTCCCACGTTGTTTAGCCCAGCGACCATTGCCGTCCATTATCACAGCAATGTGCTTCGGCAAACGCAAAAAATCAATCGCCGTCAGTTTTGCAGATTCTGGTGTATTTGTTTTTATGATTTTATTAAAATTTTCTAACATTTAATCTAGAAATAGTTAATCGTAATCAACTTTTAGCAACGATAAACCACATGCGACCGCCGTTTTTCCGGCAAGACTGCGGTTGCCTTCGATTATTGCTTTCGAGATTGTATCAGAACTTTTATCGCCACGCCCAACTTCGAGCATTGTGCCGACAATTGATCGCACCATATATCGCAAAAAACCGTTGCCCGAAATTCTAAACTCAATGATTGGAGCATTTGCACGCGAATCCCAAACTGATTCAATCGAAAATTCGGTGATTGTCCGAACTTTATTTTCGCTGTTTGAATGAATCGAAGAAAACGCTGTCCAATCGTGCGTGCCAAGAAAAAGTCTTGCCGTTTCGTTCATTTTTCCAATGTCGAGCGGACGCGGTTCGTGCATCGAGTATCTCACCCAAAATGGCGACATCATCGGCGAATTAACAGTTCGATAAATATAAGTTTTGCCTTTTGCAGAAAATCTTGCGTGAAAATCGTCATCAACACTTTCAACTTGTAAGATACGAACATCACGCCACAAATTGCCGTTTAGAGCGAGTCGGAGTTTCTCAGGCGTAAACGGTCGGTTGAGTTTCACGTTTGCAACTTGTGCTTCTGCGTGAACTCCAGCGTCAGTTCGTCCTGAGCCGATAATTGTTACTTCGGCATTTTCAATTAAGCTCAAAGCTCGCTCAAGTTCGCCTTGCACAGTTCGCAATTCGCCTTGAATTTGCCAGCCGTGGAAGTCAGTTCCATCGTATTGAATTGTTAATTTATAGTTCATCAAACAAAATCGCGAATATCTTTAAAAGGTTTTTCAGAATCGGTAAAATCCGGACGATAATAGTGCGATGCTCCATCAAATTCTTGCATCCAGCCTTCTTCCATTCCTAGTTCTTCAAGTGCCTCAAGTGCATTCATCCATTCACTTTGCGAGATTTTCCGCGACATTAAAATATAGCGTGAATCGGTTTCGGCTTTGTTGGTTGGATAATATTGAGCCATCAAGGAAATCGTTGTTTTCGGGGAAAGTTCGTCGCGAATCCAACGCAGATTTTCGCGGATGTCAGCTAAATCGTTCGGCAAAACCAAGAGCCGAATCACCAAACCTCGCTGTAAAATTCCGGCATCATCGTAAATCAATTTGTCGCCCATTTGACGGTGCATTTCTTTAATCGCGAGACGCGAAAATTTGCTATATTCGCGGATTTTAGAAAACTCAAAACCAGCTTCATCACCTGCATATTTCAAGTCAGGCAAATAAACATCAACGATTCCGTCAAGTAATTTCAGCACTTCAACCGAATCGTGAGCATTTGTATTATAAACGATTGGAAGCCTTAAACCTTGTTGACCGGCGAGCAAAATTCCGCGAGCCATTTGCGGAGCGAAATGAGTTGGCGAAACAAAATTGATATTATGGCAGCCTTTTTCTTGCAATTCGAGCATTATTTCGGCTAATCTTTCGTGCGAAATTTCGTTCTTTTGTTGAGTTTTCCACGTTTGCGAAATCTGAAAATTTTGGCAGTAAACGCAACGCAAATTACAGTTGCCGAAGAAAATATTTCCCGCACCTTTTGTGCCGGAAAGACAAGGTTCTTCGCCAAAATGTGCGGTGTAGCTTGAAACAATCGGAAGTTTGCCGGAGTAACACGCAGCAATTTCGTCTTTTAAACGATTATTTCCGCAATCTTTTGGGCAAACAACACAAGATTCGAGGAACTTTTCGAGTTGTTTAATCTTTTTTTCGAGTTCGCCGTTTTCCAAAGATTTCACGAATCGCGGCTGCAGTACTTCTTCCATAAATTCCATGTTTATTGTAGTTTGCCATTATTTCTGGCGGAGCAGCCGTTCTCGCAACTTCCCATGTGAAATCCATCTCGGCATTAACTGTATCTGTCGCCATTTTTGCTTCGAGCATCATCAAAATACTGCCCCAAAATACAAAACAAATTCCGATTAAGCCGATAGGAATTGGAAACCAGCGATAAATTCCTAATATTCCAACAACTCCAATCGAAACACTTGTCAGAACAAAGAAACCGAGTCCGAAATAAAAAGTCACCATTGCACGTTGGAGAAGTCTGGAACGGCTTGTCACTTTATCAAGCAATTCTATGACAACTTCAAGCCGTCTGGAATAAAGCAAAACAGATTCTTTATCGACAATCATTAATAAATCTGCCAGTCTTTGTTCTAAATCGCGAACGCGGTCAATCACTCGCCCGAGCCTCGTAGATGTTGAAAGCACAAGTGTTCCAGATGCGGAAATTAGCAAAGTTGGCGTGATCATCGCCGTTAAAAATTCGATTGTGGATGATAAACCCGAAGAATCTACTGAAAATTGCAACATAAAAATACCACTTTCATCATAGTAGCTTTGATACGATTTCATCAATGGCTGTTATAACTTCGCTGTTTTTCGTTTGATTATTTACGATAATCGAAAAAACAAAAGTTTCGCTTTTATTGCTGTTAATGTAACCGGAAATTGAGTTTACGAAAGACATTGAACCGGTTTTTGCAATTATTTTTTCGCTTGAAGATTTTAAACGACCACGCATTGTTCCATCAACTCCTGCAATCGGCAACGAGTTTTTGAAACTTTCGGCAAATTTTGATTGATTTGCAAAAACCAACGCTCGACCGAATGTTTCAGACGAAACTAAATTGAGTCTTGAAAGTCCAGAACCATCGCGGATTTGAGTTTCATCATTGGCTAACTTATTGTCTCTTATCCATTTAACTATAACACTTGCACCAGCCGAATCATCGCCACGAAGTTTGTTTACCTTCATGTTTTCATTTGGTGCTTCATCGCCGAAACGTTTTCCGAGCGTTCGTAAAATTAATTCGGCATACAAATTGACCGAATCTTTGTTCATTTTTTTGATGATTTCCGCCAAAGTTTTGCTTTCAACATTTGCAAGTTCACCAAATTTCTCGCGATTTGTATTGTCTTTCCAATCACTTTTCGCCGCTTCGCCTTCAACTGCAATTCCGGCTTTCTCGAGCTTTTCTTTTAGTTTTTTACTCGCCCAAAGTGCAGAATGTGAAACGCTAATTCTTGCATCTATTGAGTTTGCGTTTCCCCAAACATAGACTTCATTTTCACCAAGTTCACGTTTTACGCCAACTGCTTCGATGTCTTGCACCGATTTTGCTTCGCCTTTTACGGTTACAAAATCATCGGAAACTTTAGGCTTTCCGTTTTGCAAACTCAAATTTGCTTGATTTTCGTTGAAAGTCAACGCCGAAGCTTCGGCACCGTAATACCATTGCAGCTCGTTCCATGTCCAACCGTCGCCGATTTTGTCGCCTTTGAAGTAACTTTCATCGCCAATTATTTTACCCGTAACTCGCTTTAAACCTCTTGTCTTCAATTGGTTAACTAAATTATCAATTCCCGAATCATCGAAATCAGGCGAACCTTGTCCGTAGAGAACTAAATCGCCATTGAGAGTTCCATTTTCAATATTTTGCTCAGCTAAAATCTGAGTTTTCCAACGAAATTCTGCACCAAGTTTGTCCAACGCAACCATCGAAGTTAGCAGTTTTTGAATTGATGCCGGATTAAAAAGTTTTTGTGCCTCATTTGCCGCAACAACGCGTCCATCTTTTAAACTCATAACAAAAATTCCGACCCGCGAAGCTGCAAATGTATTTGAATCAATAATTTGCGAAATTTGTTTTTGAAGTTCGATGTCTTCGGGAAGTTTAGAAATAGTCAATTTATCGGCAAGATTGACGTTTGAATTGTGAATGAAAACAGTTTCACTTTGTGGGTTTGTTAAAGATTCAGTCGGCTTTTGTTCAGATATAAAGCAGGCTGAACAGGCTAAACTAAATATTATTAGAACTTTAATTCCAAGATTTAACTTCATTTGATAAACTTCCGAAACCTTGCGGAAAAGCGGTTTCTAAATCGCCAAGCAAATCGTTTTCGACAACTCTCTTAACGGCTTTCAGTGAAATTTCAATTCTCTCGACTTCGGAAATATGTTCTCCGCCGTAAAGTTCTCGTTTAAGCGTTTTTCGGTCATATTTAACGCCTTTTTCGTCTGCAATTTTTTTAATCCAAGTATTTTCGGATACTTGCGGATTTATATTGAATAAAAGCCACGCCTCGATTGCGGGAACAGGAACACCGATTGCGACTTTCAACATTTTTTTATTTGGAACGTTGGTCAGTTTTGTCAATGAATTTTTAACCGCTTTTCTTAGACTGCACAAACGACATTTTTCATTTTCCTTTTTATCGTGTTCGCTAATATGAACAGGAAAATCATCTGAATCAGAGCAAATAATAAGAAATTCCGCATCGGAACTATAATGAACTGAACGAATTACGACAGGTAAGTTTCTGTCAAGATGTGAAGAACTTCTGAATATCAATCTTTTTCTGATGTCGGTTTCTTCTATTTCGTCTTTCAAAATTCCTTCAACAAATTTTTTGATTGTTACGTCATCTGATTTCGATTCACCGAAAAAAGCTATTTTCATATATTTGCGGGAACGCCTCCGAGAACGCCTGTAAACCAAACTTCGCCGAGCGATTCGCCGCCTTGTAAAATTTTGTCAATATTTTTCATTTTCGATAAATTTTGAAAATGAACGCCCTTCTCGTCTTTTTCGGCGATGACAATTTCTTCGGGATTATCTTTGTAAAGGTCAAGTAAATACGGCGAATGCGTTGTCGCAACAACTTGAATCGGTTCGCGTTTTTCTCCGTAATTTGCCGGAAACGCCAGCCGATACATCGCTTCTTGAATGTTATTTAAAAGTCTTGGATGAATTCCGCGTTCGGGTTCTTCAAAGCAAACAATTTTCGGCGGATTCGGCAAATATGCAATCGTTAAATAGGCAAGTGCAAGGCGTGTTCCGTCGGATAAATCTTCGGCTTTAATTTTGTGTTGACCGATTTTCGTGCGTAATAGAAATGCTCTGTAACCATTGGTTGGAACTTCAAATAAAATTCGGTCATATTCTGGAAACCACTTACTTAACTCAATGTTTAACGCCTCGAATCTTTCAGGTTCCATATCTCGTAATTGATCTAAAATCCCAGCAAGATTTCCGCCATCTTGAGAAAGCTCAAGTTGTGTTGATAACTGAGTTGGAATTCTTATTTTATCTGAGTCAAATGAAAAAAGTCTAAAACCACGTAATTCGTTACTTTCATAATCTTTAGAAAAATGACTACTAAGAAGATTAATTAACGAAATACTTGCATTTTCGATTGAATCGGAATCAATAGGAGTAAAAACATTCATCAGACTCTGGTTATTGGCAATTCTTTTTACAGCGAAATCTTCCCACGCGATTTCAATTTCCGCCGATGTATTTAATTTACCTAAACCTTTGCTAATAAACGTTTCATAATTAGCTGGAATGATGGCATCAATAACCTTCAAAGCCTTCATCGCCGTAGTTTTACCTGTTCCGTTCGCACCCACAATGAGCGTAAATTGTCCGAGTGGAAGTGTTGTATCGCGTAAAGCCTTAAAGTTTTTGTAGCGAATTTCCTTAATCATAAAAATATTATACTCGTAAATCTTTTCCTGTCATTTCGTTTGGTTTTTCGATGCCGAGAATGCCGAGAAATGTCGGTGCAATGTCTTCGAGCGAGCCATCGTCGCGGAGTTTTGCGTCTATTGAGTTTGCGTCAACATAATGAAAAGGAACTAAATTTATAGTGTTGCTCAAAAAAGGATTTCGTTGTTCGTCAATCATTTCTTCGCAGTTTCCGTGTGCTGAAGTTATTAGCAACACACCGTTTAGCTCCATAAGTTTTTTGTAAATTCCGCCAAGACAAGTATCAATGTGCTGAACCGCTTCGATTGTTTTGTCTAAGTTTCCGGTATTTGCGAGCGAATCTGGAGCCGAGAAGTTTACGATAAAAACATCATTTTCTTTTGATTCGAGTCCGCGGAGTAAGCTGTCTGCAATTTTAAAACTAGACATTTCAGGCTCTATTGTCGTTGGAGATTTAATCAAAAGTCGATTTTCGTGGGTGTGTTCAACCTCTTTTGCTCCATTCATTAAAAAAGTTACATTCGAATATTTAACAGTTTCACTTATGCGGCAATTTTTAATTTTTTGTTGTTCTAAAATGTCAGGCAAAGCATTTTTTACACTTTCAGTATCGAAAAAAGCAACGGGCAAACCGAAAGTTTCGTTATATTCAGTCAAGCAAACAGCATGAACTCTAGGTTTTCCGATTGCTGAAATTTCAGAATTTTCCAAAAATGATAATGATTTTACAAGTTGTTGAATGCCATCGCCTCGAAAGTTAAAAAATATAACCGCATCATCATTTTTTATAGTTGCGATGGGAACGCCTTGTTCTTTTTCGATGACAATTGGCTGAATTTGTTCGTCATGAATTCCACGTAAATAATTGTTTCTAATAGCGGTTATTGGATCAAAAGCTCGTTCGCCTTCTGCATGAACCAACATTGTGTAAGCTCTCGCGGTTCGTCCCCAACGTTGTTTTGCGTCCATTGTCCATTGTCTGCCGCATAATGTTGCAATTTTCCCAAGTCCAATATCTTGGAGTTTTATTTCTAATGCTTCGACATAAATTGATGCCGAATCAGGAGAAACATCAACACCATCGAGAGTTGCGTGGATAAAAACATTTTTTACACCGCATTTTTTCGCGAGCCGAACGAGTGCAAAAAGATGTTCTTGCGAAGAATGAATGTTTCCGTCTGAAAGCAACCCAACGAGATGCAAATTTGAATTTTTCGCTTTATACATTGCCTCTAGCAAAACTCTGTTGTTTGAAAATTCACCGGAATTTATGGCGTTATCAATTTGTGATAAGCCATTTCTAACAATTCGACCTGAACCGATGCAGAGATGTCCGGCTTCAGAATTTCCCGGCGAATTTTTTTGCAAACCAATTGTTTCACCAGAAGCGTTGAGAAATGTGACAGGAAATTTGGTGGAAATTTCGTCGTAATTTGGAGTATTTGCGAGAGCAATTGCGTTGCCATCGCTGCGAGGCGAATAGCCCCAACCATCGAGTATTATTAATGCTAAAGGTCTGTTCATAAAAGTGAAAAACGAAAAGTGAAAAGTGAAAAGTGAATTATGAACTTTTCACTTTTCACTAATAAGCGTTTGGAGCCGTTTTTTCCATCCAGCGATCAGGAAATTTCAAACCTGAAAATTCAAATTGAGCGTAAAGTCCGTGTGCATCTTTCGTTGCCAGAACCCAACGCCGCAAATCTTGCAAGTCTTCGTGTGAAATAATAACTTCCAATAGCCATTTACTCAAACCTTGTCCGCGAAACTCATCTAAAATAAACACATCGCCGAGATATGCGAATGTTGCAAAATCAGAAACTACGCGAGCAAAACCGATTTGTTTTTCTTCAAAATAAACACCAAAACATAACGAATTTTCAATCGCAATTTTAGTTTTTTCGATACTTCTTTCTTTCGCCCAATAAGAATCTTCAGAGAGAAATTTGTGTATCACATCGATCTGAAGCTCGTTTTTGTTGGTTGAAATTCGGAATGTTGCGTTTTTTTTACGAATGCTACAATCAGAAAACATACTTAAATTTACTCTAAGAATCGGAAAAACGCACTTCGGTTTTGGCTTAATGAACGCCCGTTTTCTTTATCATCCCACCTTTAACATCTGCCAAAGCATTAATTGTAACAAACGCTTCATCGTCAATTTCTTCAACAATAGTCTGGATATTGCCGATTTCAAGCCTTGTTACAACGCAATAAAGTATATCTTGTGGTCGATCAGAAATTCCGAGACGTCCTTGATAAACCGTCACGCTGCGATTTAAATCGCGAATAATTGCTTTTTTAATTTCATCGCTTTTCTCAGAGACTATTGTAATTGCTGTGTATTCTTCGATTCCATAAAGTATAAAATCTGCGGTTTTGGCAGCGGCAATATATGTCAAAATTGAGTATAGAGCGATTTCAATAGTCAGAAAAAAAGCAGCAGTGAGAAAGATAAAAATATTAAGAACGAGAATTACATCGCCGACTTTTAAAAGATGACTACTTTTACTGACGAGTAATGCAGCAACTTCGGTTCCGTCTAAAACCGCACCGCCGCGAATTGCCAACCCAATTCCTGCTCCAATAAAAAAACCACCAAAAATCGCAGTAAGCAACAAATCAGGAGTTACGTCAGGAAATTTTACAAAAGCTAAACAGAGAGATAAGCCAATAATCGCCAGAGCACTTTTCGCGGCAAATTTTTTGCCAATTTGTTTATAACCGAGTGCAATAAACGGCAAGTTAAAAATTAAAATTAAAACTGACAACGAATATCCCGATATTTGCGAGATAAGCATTGATATTCCGGTCACACCACCATCAATAAAATGACTCGAGAGCAGAAATCCTTTTAAACCCATTCCGACAGAAAAAATTGCAAGAATTATCAGAACAGCACTTTTTATTTCGCGGAGAAAAGATTTCATATCTAATGATTAACCAAATAATTTGCTTTTTCAATTTGTAAGTGATGATTTGACTAAATTATAATGAATTTTCAACTGAATCATAACACCACACAAATTAATTAGAAAACATAGAAATATTCAACATTTTGATGAATAAACCGAATAAAATCTATTTTAATTTGCCTAGAACGAACAACAAAAAAGTCAAAAAAGGAATTGTCTATGAAAAACACTAACTACATACTTTATATCTTTGCAATGAGTTTATTTTTGGTAAATGCCTTTGCTTCTGATACGACAGACCTTGAGTTATCAAAAAAAATTAAAGAGCTAACAAATAGGTCAAGCGATGGACTCGTCCAGAAAAAAATGAAAAATGGCGGGGTTTCAATTGATTTACAAGGGCGATTTCAAAATGTAATGCTTGCGAGAATTGGAATTACAGGCGAACCTGAAGCCGCTTGTGTAACTAGCCTTGACGAAGCAAATTCTTTTTTTGAGAGAAATCTTGAAACCGGACAGCCAATCTATTCAGGAATTTATAAAAATGAAGCTGTTGATATTTTGGCTGCTCGCCACGGAATGTCAGCTGATGAATTTCTTTTTTATACAAAATTAATTGAAGATTCTTTTAATCAACGAGCGTTAAACCCAAATGCCGCTACTATAAATATTGTTAATAATGATGGAGTGGGTGAAGGATTTAATGATGCAACTGCTGCAACTGCTGAGGGTGGAAACACGGGAACAACACGTGGACAGCAAAGGATAAATCTTTTCAATTTCGCCGCTGGCATTTGGGGAGCTTTTCTTGACACCAATGTTCCAATTAATGTTCGTTCGCAATTTGATCCTCAAACGCCTTGTTCGTCAAGCGGTGGTGTTTTGGGTTCTGCGGGATCTGCTTCAGTCTTTCGTGATTTTCCAGGTGCGGAGTTTTCTGGAACTTTTTATCACTCGGCACTTACAAACAAGTTGTTTGGTGGAGATGGTGGCGGAGCAACGCCTGAAATAAATGCAACTTTTAATTCTGACGTTGATAACGCATGTCTCGGGGCTGGAACCAGATTTTATTATGGTCTTGACAATGCGACGCCAGCCCAAAGAATTAATTTACTTGTTGTATTATTGCATGAAATGGGACATGGACTTGGTTTTTCAAGTTTTGCAAATAGTAGTACAGGAGCTTTACTTGGTGGATTTCCCGACATTTACACACGATTTATGTTTGACCGTTCAACTAGTAAATATTGGTATTTAATGACTGACGCTGAGCGTATGACTTCAGCAGTAAATACCGGAAATGTGTTGTGGGATGGAGCGAGTGTCAAAATTGGTTCGGGAAGTTTAACTGCTGGGCGAGATGTAGCTACCGGAAGAGTTCAATTATTTACACCAAATCCTGTTCAAGGTGGCTCGTCTGTTTCACATTTTGATTCTGCTGTGTCTCCAAATTTGTTAATGGAACCGGCAATAAATGTTGGTTTGCCGATTAATCTTGATCTAACTCGCCAGCAAATGCGAGATATTGGTTGGTATCGAGATACAAATGCTGATCTTACACCAGATACGATTGCCAGCGTTTCGCCAAACAATTCCGCTGTGACGATTGGACAAGTTCATCCGATTACTTGGACGAATACTGGCGGATTTACTAGAAACGTCATAATTGAGCTTTCTACCGATGGCGGTGTAACATTCCCAACTATAATTGCTTCAAATGTAACTAATAGTTTCGCGGGAAGTTTTGCTCCAACCGCAACTTTTAATTGGACTGTTCCAAATACACCGACAACACAGGCTCGAATTAGAGTTCGTGAAGACAATTTTTCTACGCCATCTGGTGTTTCATCTGGTAATTTTACAATTGGGGTTGCTCCAACAGCAGCCACAGCTTCAATTACGGGAAGAGTTTTAACTTCATCAAGTCGTGGAATTTCACGGGCAACAATTACAATTACTGATTCTGATGGTCAGATTCGATATGCAACTTCAAATAGCTTTGGCTATTATCGATTTGATAATTTGGCAACCGGGCAAAATTATGTGATTTCGGTAAGAAGTAAGCGGTATCAATTTGGAAATGCAACGCAAAGCATTTTCGTTGGTGAAGATTTATCGGGTGTTGATTTTACGACATTGCCATAAGGTTTTTAGCAGATAAAAAAAGAAAAGCACGATTCGAAATTGAGTCGTGTTTTTTTGTTTTTAAAACTAAATTTTAAGGCGGACTCGCCAAAAATGTTTCGACCTTAGTTTGCGATTTCAAACGAATTACCGTTTTTCCAAATCAGCTTTAGGTGGTTCAACCCAATTTGTTCGCCAATAAAGTTTATTCAGATAAAAGACTTCGATGTTCAAAATTTCACCCAATGTCTTGCCAAATTTGATTTTCCCGCACCGGCGGAGCCGATGATAAGGATTGGTTTCATGTTTTGGAATACGCCTGTTTGAATTTCTCTAAATCTTCTTCTGAAAAATTGAAGTCCTCTTCTGCCGCATATTCTTCCAAAAGCCGCAGTATATTTTCAACAACTTTTTCATCAGTTATCTCAATATAACGATTTATATCTTGTGGAATTTTGGTTATGATTAGTCCCATAATATGTTCATTCTACTACCTTGAAAAAATCTGACTTAACTTTCCGATAATTCGCGTTTAAATCTTCCTCGAGCAAAATTATCGCCGATATTCGCCGAATCATATTTGTAATTTCGGTGATTTCTTCCAATGTTAGCGGTCTGCCCAATAATTCGATTTCGCGGTAACTAAGCCATTTTTTGAAGACTTGATAACCGCCGATGTAGTAATTCCAAACCTTTTCCGGCACGTTTCGCCAATAGGCAAAATCGTTGATAAAAATATCGTAAGTTGTTTCGCCTAAACCGCTTAGCTCAGCTTCGCGGATGTTGTATTTGCCTTTCGCGGGCATTGTTACGCCGTCCTTTCCCGCGTGTCCCCAACCTGCTGTCACGGCAAAATCATTGTCGCCGAATTGTTTGCCTTCCGCGTGTGCGGCGACTCCGATGGTTCGCAAACGTTCTTCAATTTTGCCGACCGTTACGCCCGAAACTTGTTTTTTCGTATCGAGCAATTCGGCGATTTTTTTGCCTAAACTTGCTGATGCGATTAAATCTTCTTTCGTGTTTGGCAACGGAATTCGCGGAAAATCTTGGCGGATTCCGTCGGCGTTTTCGCTCAAGTATTCGGTCGCGTAACCGATTGCCAAAGCGTGATACCAAATTAACGAAGCCGTTTCCGCATCATTATCAATTTCCGTAAAACCTAAACTTTCCAGATACTTACGGGCAAATTCGGAAAGATTCGCTCGCGTTTCCGCTTTTGCTTCGCCGAATAAATTGGCTTGATTTTCGGATTGTTTTTCGACAACCCGCAAACGGAACGGAAAATAGTAAGCGTGTCCGCGTAATGAATCGTTATCGCCAAGTAAACTTGTAAAATAAAGCGGAATGCCTTCGGGACTTGCGACACCTGCGGGACGACTTACCAAAAACAAATTATCACCGCCGAAATGTTGCCAAAGTGTCGGGCGTGAGCGATTCCAAAGCGGACTGATTTCCGAAAAATAACATGAACGAGTTTCAAACGGACGAATCGAATACGGCAAAAGTCTTTCGGCTTGAAAACTAGAAATTGATTGAAGTTTTTCACGAGTCTTTTTCGCGTCAAAACCTGACATATCATTCGTCAAACCTGATTTTAATTGTTGAAGATTTTCCCACGAAACGCTTTTGTCGAAATACCTTTTCATCCGCTTTTCCAATTGGTCGCGGTCAATATCTATCAATGCACCGCCGCGTTTTTCCATCAAGCCGTTGGAAAGCGTTTCGCATAAATCATTCAACTTCGCCCAAGATTGATAAGCATCGGAAACATCACTCGGACGAATTGAAAAGCGGTTGATTTTTTCGGGCGTGGCGTGTGTATGTGCCCGTGAATCATTTTCCAAACTTTCCAACAATTCCTCACGTTTATTCACGCCCCAAAACTCGCGGTAATTTACTTCGCAAGTTTCGCCGTGATTTTCCTTTCGCAAAAACAAGCCGATTGATGTTCCGACACGAATTCCGGCTTTGTTATGTTCCGTTGAAAAAACACTTGGGTCAGATTTGCCTTCGGGCGTGAGCTTGCCTGTCTCGCGGCTGTCGCCATTCAAACTGTCAATCCAAATTTTGTCGAATTCGCTTAACAATTTCTGTCGCATCACCACGAAAGACGGGTCGCTTAAATAAGAGAAACTTGAAATAAAACAAACAATACCTTTCCGCGTTTTTTCGGCAATCCGGCGTTCAGCCAAGCGGAAAAAGCGGACGTATAAATCGTCTAAATTAAACTTTTTAATGCCCCAATCTTTAATCAAACCTTCTTTATACGGCTCAACCAAACCGAGTTCTTCTTCGCCGCTGACACCCGCAAAAGCGTTATACGGTGGATTGCCGATAATCACCAAAATCTTCGCATCTTTTTTAACTTGGTCGGCTTTATCGCGTTCTTCTTCAAATTCGGGAAACGGTAATTTTGTTTTCGGATGTTCGTCCCAACCCGTTAAACTGTTGGTCAAATAAACGCCGGCACGTTTATCGCCCCCGTTACTATCGCCCAAACTGATGCCGAATTGCTCAAACAAGAGCCCGATTTGCAGATGCGAAACAACAAACGGAGCGGGCAAAATCTCGAACCCGAAGACACGCGATTGCACGGCTTTTTTGAGCTTCTGTCCGCGTGTTGCATCTTCACCTTTTTCTTCCAGAGTTTGATTGATGCGTTTTAAGACTTCGACCAAATACGCACCTGTTCCGCAAGCCGGATCAAGCACATAAACCGTCTCATCCGCCAAACCATCGGGCAAATCGAGTTCATCAATCAACACTTGATTCACTCGCTCAACCATATATTTGACAATTTCCTGCGGCGTATACCAAACGCCGAGTTCCTTGCGTAATTCGGGATCAAAGGCTTGCAAAAACGGTTCGTAAAAATACTGCACGGCGTGGTCTTCGGCAAATTTCTGGAAAAATTCCTGCCGCACAACCCGATTCAAAACACCTGCCGTCCAATCTAAAACTTCAACCAAATTAAGGTTTTTAAGATTTGAAGGCGTGGCGATTTGTTCAAATAAAACCGAAATCATCGGCACGCGAAGTTCCCAAACCGCTTCACGCCAACGAAACTTTTCAGTCGTATTCGGATTGCGTTTGTGCCACAAAACCCACGCCGAAAACACGCCGTAAAAAAGAGTTTGCACCAAAGTCGAACGAAAAAAGTTCTCGCCTTTTTCGCCTTCAAACTTAATGCCGAGCGAATCTTCCAACGCTTTGCGAATCGTTGCAAGTGCGGAAATATCGGAAGTTTCGATTCTCGCCTTCGCATCACGAGCATACGAAGCCAAAAACCATGCAACATCTTCGGGTTTGGCAATCGGTGAAGCATGAAGCATTACACGCTTGATAAATTCGATAAATCTTGCTTCGTGAAGTTTTACAGTTTCGTGTGGATTATCGGCTCTTTGCCAAAAATCTTTTTCATTTTCGGCTAAACTAAAACGCTCCAAATATTGTTTTTGATTGTTTACATCTAAAACAACAAGTAAAAAATCATGATAATTTGTTACCAAAACCTGTCTGTAAGTTTGCAAATACTTGGCAACCTGTTCGCTTTCGGCAATTTTATCAACGTCGTCTTGGGTAGATTTTATTTCGATGCAGCCGCGTTCGGGCAACTGACCTTTAATAAGTTCGTGAGATTGTTTTTGAAACTGATTAGGCGTAAAAAATCCGCCGTCGGGAATTCCGCCGCCGCGATTTTGTAGATTAATAACGCAACGGACACGCGGCTTCAAATCTTTGCCAATTTCGTTAAAAAGATTTTCGAGCGTTCCGTAAAATGAGGTTTCTTTAACTGCTGAACCTGTGCGACGAATTTCGCTCATTCGTTGGAGATAGGTTAAGAGTATTGTCATAGATTTAGGTATTGCAGAAAACCACACGAAGTAAGGGCGTAAATTTCACGAACAAATACACACTTACTAACGTGCGTGTTTCTGCATTTTTCTAACCTTTGATTTGGTAAAACGCTTTACGTCCCAAATATCTCGCCGAATCTCCTAAATCTTCCTCGATTCTAAGAAGTTGGTTGTATTTTGAAATTCGATCAGAGCGACTTAAAGAACCGGTTTTAATCTGTCCCGCATTGGTCGCAACGGCTAAATCTGCGATGAAGTTGTCTTCCGTTTCGCCTGAGCGATGCGAAATAACTACAGTCATATTATTGGTTTTGGCAAGCTCGATTGCGTCCAATGTTTCGGTTAAAGTGCCGATTTGATTGACCTTGATCAAGATTGAATTTGCACAACCTTCGTCAATTCCTTTTTGTAAAAATTCAACATTGGTTACAAACAAATCATCGCCGACAAGCTGAACCTTTTTACCGATTTGATCAGTGATGTATTTCCAGCCGTCCCAATCGTTTTCCGCCATTCCGTCTTCGATGGAAATAATCGGGTATTTTTTCGTCCAATCGATCCAATAATCCGCCATTTCGGTTGGTGAAAGTTTTCGATTATCGCTCTTTTTAAACACATAATTTGTGCCGTCAAAAAATTCACTCGCCGCCGGATCAAGTGCGAGCATCACATTTTCGCCAGCTTTGTAACCTGCAATTTCGATTGCTTCGAGAATCGTTTCCACGGCTTCTTCGTTTGATTTCAAATTTGGAGCAAAACCGCCTTCATCGCCAACACTGGTCGAATATCCACGTTTTTTCAAAACATTTTTTAGGTTGTGAAAAATCTCTGCTCCGCAACGCAAACCTTCGGAAAAACTTTCTGCACCGACAGGCATCACCATAAATTCCTGAAAATCTACGTTGTTATCCGCGTGTGCTCCGCCGTTTAAAATATTCATCATCGGAACTGGCAAAGTTTTTGCATTTACACCGCCGAGGTATCGATAAAGTGGAACTTCGAGCAACGCCGCCGCCGCACGTGCAGTCGCGAGAGAAACAGCAAGCATCGCATTTGCACCAAGATTAGACTTATTCGCCGTGCCGTCCATTTCAATCATCGTTTGGTCAAGCAAAGTCTGATCGAGTGCGTCCATTCCTTCAACTTCGTGGGCGATTTTTTCGTTGACATTCTCGACCGCTTTCAATGTTCCTTTGCCGAGATAACGATTTTTGTCGCCATCGCGAAGTTCAACGGCTTCGTGTTCGCCCGTTGACGCACCAGAAGGCACAGCCGCACGACCGATTTCGCCGGTTTCCAAAACAACTTCCGCTTCGAGAGTCGGATTCCCGCGAGAATCAAGAATTTCTCTCGCCCATACAGTTTCGATTACACTCATTTTATGATTTTGCTCCGTTATAAATATTTGCTAACTAAATTTTAGAATATTTGAATTCTTCGTCAATTCTCTCTTTCAAAAACATTTTTATCAATGATTGATAAGGAACGTCACGCTTGTTAGCAACGAGCCTGATTTTTTCCAGCATTGATTCAGATATTCGCAGCGAAATGGTTCGTGTTGTTGGTTTTAGTTTAGCGAAAACTTGAGTTTCTGCGACATTCCAATCAACAAATTCAGTCGAATCAGCTTTCGCCCAAAACTCGCGTTCTTCTTCTTCGTCTTCAAAGTTTGGAATCTCTTTTAACTTTTTCAACATATTTTCTTACCTCATTTTTGGTCATATCGCGTGCAGAAATAACGCGAATTAATTTGTCTCTTACAATGAAAGCTATAAAAAGTCTACGGTTGGTATCGGTTCGCCCAAGTGCGAAGACCCTTTGCTCAAACCCTGAATGCCTTTTATCGCTCGCAATAATTAAAGGCAAATTGAAAAAAACATCCTCGCATTCGCTATCCGAGACATTGTGAAGATGCCAATTCTTGTTTGAATTACCATTGTCCCATTCAAATCCTTCACAGTTTTCAATCGTTAACTTCATTCTAAAATGTATTGTATGAAACTATACAAAAGTTGTAAAGATTGTCGTATGAATTAATGCTTTGATTTTTTCAAATTTAAGATTTAGTTAATCTTTGTTAAGATAGGCGAATTATGGCTTGTCCTTTCAACGAAAATTCAAATACTTACGGAGCAAATCCGCCGCTTTCTTATAATAAATATCTAAAAGTCCCAGAATTGATTCAATTGCAGGAAACTTTGTCTGAACCAACGAGCCATGATGAATTGCTTTTTATTGTGATTCATCAAACTTATGAACTTTGGTTTAAACAGATTCTTCATGAGATCGACGCAAGTATCGGCTGGCTCAATGAAGGACGAGTTTTTCGTGCAAATCATTCATTCAAAACGATTTTGGCGATTGAGAAAATTCTCGTTTCGCAGATTCACATTCTCGAATCAATGGCTCAAATCGGTTTTTTGGAATATCGCGATAAACTCAATCCGGCGAGCGGTTTTCAATCGATGCAATTTCGCGAACTCGAATTTGTTTCGGGTTTGAAGGACGAAAATATCTTAAAGTTTTTCGAATTCGATAAGTTTGCACACGCTCGACTTGCGGAAAGATTTAACTCGCAAACCATCGGGGATGCTTTTTGGCAAATGCTTGCGACAAAAGGTTTTGTGATTGAAACACACGTTGAAAAAGTAAATGCAATTGTCGAAATAATGGCGATTCCTGAGAAGTATGGCGAGCTTTATGTGCTTCAAGATTTGCTTATTGAACACGACGAAAATATTTCTTTGTGGCGATATCATCACGTTTTGATGGTTGAAAGAATGCTCGGAATGAAGCAAGGAACTGGTGGTTCAGAAGGTGCAAACTATTTAAGATCAACACTTTCGAAGAAGTTTTTTCCGGAAATTTGGGAAGCTAGAACAGTTTTAGAAATTAAACCCGCAATATAATTTGGCGTTAATGAAAACTTTATCTAAATTAAATCTATGGCAAAAATAGAAAACGGCGAGACAGTTATTGTAGTTTTACAAAATCCGCGAGAGAAAATTTGGGGCGTTTTGCAGGAAATAAATCACGCCGGAATTTTTATCTACGGCATTGATCTCAATGCTTTTGAAGATTTTGTCCGTGCATTGCAAAATAAAGAACCATTTTTCGCTTTAAGTGAGCAATTTGTTCCTTTATGGCGACTCGAAAAAATCACGAAAGACGAGCAAAGCGGCGAAATTCCGTCAATGCAGCAAGAATTTGAACGGCGAACAGGTTTAATGCTTGCCCAAATTTAATTTTGACCCGATTTAGAAAAAAAACTTGCGATTAGTATTGGGTGAATATTATGAACACAAATTACTTAAAATTATTTTTTTTCGCGATTGCGATTTTGTTTTTGGTTGGTGGAGCTTGTCCTTCAAATGAAACAACACAGTCAAATAAAATTGCACAAACAGAGATTTTTCAAAGTTATTCTGTTAAAGAAAATGCCGGAAAGTATGAGGTAACTGCTTTTTTTAGAATCGGCGGAGACACCGGAACAACGTTAGCATTAGTTTCGCCGAGCAAGATATTATTTAATGGACAACCGCTTGTCGAACATCTAAATACAAGCAGCGGAACGTTTTATACAGCCGAAGTAGCGAATACTACGCAAAATGGAACGTTCCAATTCACCGACCGACAAGGAAAAACATACACAAATAAAATAGATTTTTTAAAAATTTCACCGCTCGCAAAAAATCTAACGGCAACAGGTTCGACTCAAATTAGTGTGCCGCTTTCGAGGGCAATTGCTGATTCAACAAATTTAACACTAAAACTTTCGAGTGCTTCAAACACCGAAACAAGTTTTGTCGGCTCTGTTTTTGATTCAGAACTTGCACCAAATAAAATTTCTGTAATCGTCAAACCCGAAGCCTTTGCAAAATTTTCACGCGGAAATATTTCCCTTGCTTTTGATGTGAGCGATTCAATTTCGACACAGCAAGGAACAAATCTAGGTGGAAATATGACGTTTTCTTATCAAACAACGCCTGTAAATGTAGTGTTTTCAAAAACCGGAAAAATTGCTGCTCAAAACATGAAAGTTGCAAATAGTTTTGATAAAAACTCTAACATTGGGGCGAAAAAGAATATGCCCAAAAACGCCAACTCAAATCAAGAAAGCCGCTTTTCGAAAATAAACAATCTCAAAATCAAATGAACAAATTTGCCGAATTGTAGTTGCAAGCGTTTAGTTAATAAAGTAATTTGAATACAACGTTTCCCCCGAAAAACAAAAAACAAGTTCGTTTCATTTGTGAAACACATTTTCATGTGTTAATCTTCGTTTGGTTTGACTCATTTTAAGACACAAAAGGAGCACAAAAAAATGGCAGGAGAGGCAACAAAAATGGCAAGTATGGATAAAGGTAAGGCGATTGATTCGGCTTTAGCAAACATCGAAAAGAAATTTGGCAAAGGTTCAATTATGCGGCTCGGCGAAAGACCGCACGAAGAAATTGGTTCAATTTCAACAAATTGTTTGAGTTTGGATGCGGCAATTGGAGTTGGCGGATTTCCTCGCGGAAGAATTGTAGAAGTTTATGGACCTGAAAGTTCGGGTAAAACAACCTTGGCTTTGCAAGTTGTTGCACAAGCCCAAAAACTCGGCGGAATTGCGGCTTATATTGATGCCGAACACGCACTTGATCCGGAATATGCCGAAAAACTAGGCGTGAACATTGATGAAATGTTGATTTCGCAACCTGATTCAGGCGAACAAGCATTAGAAATTGCTGAAACTTTGGTTCGTTCAGCGAGCATTGACGTTATCGTAATTGACTCTGTTGCGGCACTTGTTCCGCGTGCGGAAATTGATGGCGAAATGGGCGATTCGCACATGGGTTTGCAAGCTCGTTTAATGTCGCAAGCGTTGCGAAAACTTACTGCAATTATTTCAAGTTCAAATACGTGTTTTATTTTTATCAACCAACTTCGGGACAAAATCGGCGTGATGTTCGGTTCACCTGAAACAACAACCGGCGGAAAAGCTCTCAAGTTTTACGCAAGTGTCAGAATTGACATTCGCAGAATTGGAGCCTTAAAAGATGGCGATAAAATTGTAGGTAATCGGACAAAGTGTAAGATAGTTAAAAATAAGGTTGCTCCGCCGTTTCGTGACTGTGAGTTTGATATTATGTATGGCGAAGGAATTTCGAAAGAAGGCGATTTACTAGATTTAGCGGTTTCGCACGAAATTGTTGAAAAAAGTGGTTCGTGGTTTTCTTATTCCGGTGAAAGACTTGGGCAAGGACGCGAAAATGTTAAAATTTTCCTTAAAGAAAATACATCGCTTCGAGACCGAGTTGAGCATGATGTTCGTGTAAAACTTGGCTTAAAAGTTGAAGAAGTTTAATAATTTAGATAATCTGAAAAATGGAGTGTTGAAAATTTTCAACACTCCATTTTTTTATTGAATCTGCTTCGGTCTTCCATTTTGCAATGGTTTAGATGGTGGTTCATTACTTTGAACATTTGCCGCTTTTGGTGGCGTAACTTTACCATTTACAGCATTTGGGTCAACTTTTGTGTTCGCCATTTGTTTCTTGATTGCTTCAGCACTTGGAATTCCTGGAATTGGCGGAGTTCCTTTGACGTTTGGTTTCATTGCAGCTTTTGGGTCAATTCCCGGAGCAACCGAACCATTTGAAATTGTGTTTGAATTACCTGTTTTTGGGTCAGTAATCCCAGCCGGCAAATTTGCAGAATTTATATTCTCGGGTTTTGTTGAAAATTCCGGCGGAATTGGTTGATTTGTAACAGCCATATTATTTCTGGTGTTAGCATTTGAATTGCTTGGTGCAGAAGCAGTTTGGCAAGCAAGAGAACTTGCAATTGCCGTCGTAATTAAAAGTAGCGAAAAGTTTTTTAACATAAAATACCTCAATTTTTTAATAAATCTAAATAACAGTTCCATCATGAACAATCGCGTTTTTGGGAATCAGAACAATTCCATCGCGAATGAAATAATTTGCTCCTTGTTCTTCATCAACGTTTTTCACATTCTGAATCACAACATTTTGCCCGATTCTCGCATTTTTATCGACAATAGTTTTACGAATTATAGTATTTTTGCCGATTCCGATATGTGGAATTCCTTTAGCAATATTTTTGTTCATTTCCTCTATCGATTCGTAATAATCGGAACCCATTACAATCGAATTTTCAATTCTGGCACCGTAATCAATCCGACTTCGCAATCCAATAATTGAGCGTTTTGCCTTAATTCCATTTAAAATACAACCTTCGCTCACCATCGAATCATCAATTTCACAATTGTGAACTTTCGACGGTGGTAAATATCTGCTCCGAGTATAAATTGGCGAATCTGTATCGAAAAAATTAAACTTCGGAAGCGGCGAAGCAAGGTCAAGATTAGCGTTATAAAATGAACGAATTGTTCCAATATCTTCCCAATATCCCTGAAACAAATGAGCTTGAACATTCGATTTTTCAATTGCCGCCGGAATTATTTCACGTCCAAAATCAACCCAAGATTCATCTTGCCCGAGCATTTCAACCAAACGGTTATAGTTGAACACATAAATGCCCATCGATGCCAAATAAGGGCGGCTTGCGGCTTCTTCTTCGCTCAGACCAAACTTCGTGGTGTCAACTTTCATTGACTCAAGATCAGCACCTTTTGGCTTTTCTTTAAACTCAATAATTTTGCCAACATCGTCAGTTTTTAATAATCCAAATTCGCTTGCATCTTGTTCGTTACAAGGGATTACAGAAATTGTGACATCAGCGTTAGTTTCGAAATGACGCTGTAAAAACTTTCGATAATCCATTCGATAAAGATGATCGCCGGATAAAATTAAAAGCGTATCAACCTTCCAATCGCGAATGTGCGGCAACATTTGGCGAACCGCGTCAGCCGTGCCTTGAAACCATTGTGGCGAGTCGATTCTTTGCTCAGCTGCAAGCACATCAACAAAGCCGGTCGAGAAACTCGAAAAACGGTAAGTTCTTGAAATATGACGGTTTAGCGACGCAGAATTAAACTGCGTGAGAATAAAAAGCTGTGTCACACCTGAATTTATGCAGTTTGAAATTGGAACATCAATGAGCCGATATTTTCCACCAAGCGGAACCGCCGGTTTTGATCTGTCGCGTGTTAAAGGAAACAAACGCGAACCTGCTCCGCCGCCTAAAATAACCGAAATTACATTATCAAATTCTGCCATAAATCTCGTTAGGTTTTCCAAATAATAAAATATTGCGTTTGAATAGAATACCGATAAACGCTCCTTGAAGACAAGGCAAACGCAGGCAAATATAACAATATTTTGACAATTTCTAATAACGATGGTAACTTCGGTATTCGCAGAAATTAGTTTTATTAGTATTTTCTGTTAGTTCTTTTTTTTACAAGTAGAGACTTTGGGTTTTTAAAAGGGAAAGTTGAGTGAAATACTCACACGATCGCGTCACTGTTATAGTCAGAAAACCTAACCAAAGTTTTTGCCGATAAATGCTTCGCGTAAAAGCATTTGGCTGATTAATCAAGTTTCATTTTTGCAATGCCTTGTCTTTTTTCACCATTTGTATTTTTGGTCGAAAAGGTAAGGCTTTTTATTTTGAAAATCGTAAATAAATCAATCATAATTTTTATACTGATTGTTGCTATCTCGCAGCTTTTAAGTTGTAAAAACGCATTAACAATTGTTCCAGAAACAACTAATAGAGAAATTACAGACGATTTAAATCGTCGTGTAAAACTACCAAACAAAGTTGAACGTGCAATCTCACTCGCTCCAAATTTGACAGAAAATATTTTTGCAATTGATGCCGGAAACACTTTGATTGGTGTGACAGAATATTGCGATTTTCCGGAAGATGCAAAAAAAATTCAGAAAATTGGCGACACAATTAAGCCTAATATTGAAAATATTATTGCTCTAAAACCACAAATAATATTGGTTTCAACTGCCTCGCAATTAGAAAATTTTACAAAACAATTAGAAGAAAACAACATTGCAGTTTTCGTTACAGACCCAAAAGACCTCGAAGGTGTTTACAGAAATTTACTTCAGCTTGGCGAAATTTTTGGAAAAACGGGGAAGGCAAGTGAAATTGTCGCGAGTTTACGAAAACGAGTGGCTGAAGTTGAACTAAAAATAAGCACTGCGAAAGATTTAAAAGTTTTTGTGCAAATTTCGCGAGAGCCACTTTTTTCAATCGGAAAAACTTCTTTTCTCAACGATGTTATAAATCGAGCTGGCGGAATTTCAGTGACAGATTCAATCAACGAGCCATTTCCTAAACTAAGCAAAGAAACAGCTTTAGCATCAAACCCGGAAGCAATTATTCTCTCCGAAAGTCCTGATAATATCGAGCCAAATGATGTTTTTAAAGATTCGATTGCCACAAAGAACAAACGTATTTTTAAAGTGAATGCAAACATTATTTCACGTCCCGGACCGCGACTTGTTGAAGCAATTGAAATAATTGCAAAAAATTTACATCCGGAAAGTTTCCAGTAAAAGCCATTAAATGATTGCTGAAAAAACAAATTTGAAATCTAAATATCAAAACTATCTTGTTGCACTTCTGGGCGTTTTGATTTTAGCAATAACAACAGCAATTTTTCTTGGAAGTGAAAGTTTATCTTTTACAAATTTGAATGAACAACAGAGCATAATTTTATTTGAGATTCGCATTCCTCGTATCTTACTTGCTGTAAGTATTGGTGCAAGTTTGGCAGTTGCAGGTGCGGCTTTGCAAGCATTGTTGAGAAATCCTTTGGCTGAGCCTTATCTTTTGGGTGTTTCAAACGGTGCAGCACTCGGAACGATGTTAGCTTTTGTATTTCTCTCACAATTTGAAGTTACACGACCAATTTTTGCGATTATTGGAGCAGGTTTAGCTACGTTTATTGTCTGGCAAATAGCGAATAGTCGAGCCGGAATGAACACGGAAAGACTTGTTCTAGCTGGAGTTATCGTCACAACTCTGCTTTCGTCAATCTTAATTTTATTGACAAGTTTGCTTGATGCAACTCGCCTTCGAAGTTTTACATTTTGGCTTCTTGGCGATCTGTCACAAGCGTCTCCAACCGCTTTTTACATAGTTCTCGCCACTGCAATATTTGGGACAATAGTCTTGCTATCACAAGCAAAAGCTCTGAATTTAATGATGTTAGGCGAACGCGATGCGGCGGATTTTGGCGTTGAAGTAAAAAAAACAAGATTAATAGTATTTACAACTGCGAGTTTGCTGGTTGGAATATCAGTCGCTTCGGGCGGCTCAGTCGGATTTGTCGGATTAGTTGTTCCGCACATAATTCGGCTAATTTTTGGAAGTGATAATCGAATTGTAATTCCGGCAAGCTGTTTATTTGGAGCAGCTTTCGTGGTTTTGGCAGACACAGTTTCGCGAACGGCAATTTCGCCGAGAGAACTTCCGGTCGGAGCAATTACGGCTTTAATAGGTTGTCCGCTGTTTATATATTTATTGAAGAAGTCTTAATCTGAGTCTAAAGTGCGTAGTCTTAAGTCCAAAGTAAGCTAGAAGTTGTTACTTTACTATTGACAAAAGATCGCGGACAAAGGACTTAGATAACTAAGGACTAAGGACTAAGGACTAAGGACTAAAGACTAAAGGAATGCTCAGCATTAATGACATCACGATTAGTTATCACTCTTGCGAGGTTTTGAAAAATGTATCTTTCAATCTGCAAGACAGGAAAATTATTGCTGTAATTGGTGCAAACGGTGCCGGAAAAACAACCCTACTTCGAGGATTAAACGGGTTGCTGCCAACAACTTGTGGCGAAATTTTGCTTGATGGAAAAAATATAGAAAAGTTTTCGAGAGTTGAAATTGCAAAAAATATTGCGGTTGTTGCCCAAGAAAATGAGACAAAATTTCCGGTTACGGTTTTACAATTTGTTCTCGGTGGAAGATTTTCACACGGCACAACGTTTGGTTGGGAAACCGATAAAGATTTGGAGTCGGCTTCTAAAGCATTAGAAATGTGCGGGTTAGAGAGTTTTGAAAAACGTCAAATGAATCAGCTTTCTGGCGGCGAACGCCAAAGAGTTGTCTTGGCAAGAGCTTTTGCGACTGAAGCGAGAATTTTGCTGCTTGATGAACCAACCGCAAATTTGGATTTAGCTAACCAAGCATTGATGTTTCGGCTTGTTAGAGAAAGGTGTGAAAGTTGCAATAGTTCGGCAATTATCATCACACACGATATAAATTTGGCTTCCGAATTTGCTGATGAAATTTTGCTTCTCAAACAAGGCGAAATTGTTGCAAAAGGGAAACCTGAAGAAGTTTTAAATACGGAAACGCTACGAAAAGTTTTCGATATTTCGGTCTTGGTTGATGCTCATCCGTTGAGTGGAAAGCCAAGAATTACAATGAGTTACGAGCGATAGAAACTAGGAATGCAGCGAAAATCTGCAACTGCCCTCGCAACAGTGAATCGATTTGGGATTGGCGATGTCGTGTTTGGGATTTAAGAAAAAATCCAAAATCGAAAATCAGAAATCCAAAATCGGCAGTCTGGAACTATTTTGTCGTTTTCAACCTAAACCAACTCCGCGAAGGGCGGAAAGAGGAAAAATGAATAGATTTTTTACGATATTATTTTTAGTAAGTATTTTTGTGTCTGGCGTGTTTGCACAGACAGCCACACCTAGCCCAACTCCACAAATTAGGGAAACAGTCACAGTTTCTTCCGGCACAAGCCAAGATGAAACAGAAATTTCGAAAACTGTATATCTTATTGATGCGAAACAACTTAGAGAACGCAGCGAGTTTTCATTTGCTGATTCTGTGCGGACAGTTCCAGGTTTGCGTGTTCAGCAAATTGGCGGATTTGGAAGAATTGTAACAATCAAAACACGTGGACTTCGCAACTCTGATACAGCGATTCTGATAGACGGAATGAGATTTCGCGATGCATCGGCAATCAATGGCGATGCGACTTCATTTCTTAGTGACTTTACACACACAAATGCTTTCAGATTAGAAGTTTTACGCGGCACAGGTTCTTCACTTTATGGAACAAATGCTGGTGGCGGTGCTATAGATATTCAATCACAAACTCCGCGAAAAGGATTTCATGGCGGTTTAACCACGGCATTTGGTTCACTAGGACAAAAGCGAATTCGTGGAAACATTTCTGATGGTTTTGATAAATTTGGCTATACACTCGGCATTTCGCGAACAATTTTTAGCGAAGGAATTGATAAAGACGACGATGCAAATAACGCTAATTTCAATGGCAGAATCGATTACAATCCAACTAGTAAAACATTTCTTTCTGGACGTTTTTTTGTATCGGATGCCTTTGTTAAATTAAACTCAAGCCCTGACACATTCGGAACTTTACCTTTGATTACATCAATTATTTCGGCACAAAAGGGAACAAACTTTGTTGTCGATGCAAATGATCCGGATAATTTTCAGAAGTCACAAATTTTTAATGGACAATTTCGCTTTACTCAAGTTTTTACTGACGGATTGTTTTTCTCTGCAAATTATCAAGGTTCAAAAACCAAACGAAGAAACGTTAATGGCGTTCTTGGTGTTGGTTTTCAGAGTGCTTCAAACTCAACGTTTGAGGGATTGATAAATACGTTTGAAACAAAATTAGATTGGCGAACAAAGCGAAACAACTTAACTGTTGGCTACGAGTATGAAACTGAAAAATATGGCAATGATGGATTTTCATCAAATGTAAATGCGACATTTTTTGCTCGTGCAAAACAAAATAGCAATACTTTTTTCGTCCAAGATTTGTTAAATTTCCTTGATGGAAAACTACAATTTTCGGGTTCATTTCGCACTCAGTTTTTCTCGCTAAAAAACCCAACTTTTAGCAGAAATAATCCACCATACAGCAATTTAACTCTGACAAGTCCGCCAAATAGTTATACTTTTGACGGTTCGGCAAGTTATTTTGTTTCGAAAACTAACACAAAATTTCGCTTTCACGCCGGAAACGGTTATCGTGTGCCTTCGCTTTATGAGAGATTCGGAACATTCTACTCGAGTTTTTCACAAAGTTTTACAGCACTCGGCGACCCGAATTTGACGCCAGAAAAAACGTTTGCATTTGACGGCGGAATTGAACAAAGTTTTGCTGATAATCGTGCGAAAGTAGTCGCAATTTATTTCTATACAAAACTTAATGATATTGTCGGCTTTGCTAATGTGGCTCCGAGCATCGGAACTACAACACGTCCATTTGGCGGATATTTTAACACTAAAGGCGGAGTTTCTCGCGGTGCAGAATTTAGCGGCGATTTCAAAATTACAAATACAACAACTCTATTTACATCATATACTTATACGAATAGTGACCAGCTCACGCCGCAAGTTGCGGGCAGCAGAATCACGCGAACATTGGGAGTTCCAGACCATCAATTTTCGTTTGTCGCAACGCAATATATCGGTAAAAGATTTTTTGTAAATGCAGATTTTGTCGCATCGAGCGAGTATCTCGCACCGATTTTTAGTAATTCAATCTTTCAGACGAGAATTTATTCATTCAAAGGAAACCGCAAAGCGGACGTTACAGCTAGCTACGAAATTCCGAGTTTCAATGAAAAGTTGAAATGGAGATTGTTCGGAACGGTCGAAAATCTTTTTGCTTATGAATATTTTGAAAATGGATTTCAAACGGCAGGAAGAACCGGGAAAGTTGGTTTGAGTTTGAATTTCTAACTAGACGATTTCATTTTTCTTAAATTGGATTTTTAATCTGAACATTTACCGCCAAGACGGAGAGAACGCCATGTTAATAGCTCTCTCTTTTCGTTCTTTCTTGGAGAACTTAGATCTTTGGCGGTATAAAAAGGATTTCGAATAACACGGCGGACTCAAGAAATCTTGTGTTCGCTGTGCTTTTTGTGGTAATACTTTTTCACACATTTTGCATCAAAACTTTTTGGGGTAAAAAATATGAAAAAGTTGTTTCTTTTGTTGGTTGTAGCTTTCGCGGTTTCGAATATTGGTTTTGGTCAAACAAAAACCGTCACCAATGCTGATCTTGAAAAATTTCGTGTAAAGCGAGTTCAGCAAGAGGAAGATTATCGTGCGAATTACAAAAGGCTTGGGATGCCTTCGCCCGAGGAGCTTGCGGTTCGCGAAACTCAAAGACAAAAAGAACTTGCACAATTTGCCGCAAAAGCAAGAATTCGTCAGCAGCAAATATCATCGAACATTTTTCAGCGAGCAAATGCTCTTCGCACGCAATTTGCTTCCGTAAATGCACAAATCCGTTACCTCCAAACAGAACTTTCGCGACTGCCAAATCAGAAGGTTTTTTACACGCTCGCGTATCCGGTGGAAACTCTTCAGTCGCTTAATTTTTATTCAAAATATGGCAGTGTGAGTATCGGTTTTGGAAATCAAGGTTATCCATATTATCCAAATTACTACGGTAATTATCCGGTTCAATATGTTCAGCCCCAAAGCTACGAACGCCAGGAAATTACAATCACAATTCGCGGTTTGCAACAACAAAAAGCAGGTTTGTCAGCCCAATGGGAAGCATTAGACGACGAAGCAAGAGCCGCCGGACTGAGAATCGACTAAACCTCGACAAATCATTGAATTAAAACGAAACGCGGATTATGATAAAAGCATATTCGCGTTTTATTTTTTATTGAGTGTGAAGAATGAGTGCCAAAAGAAATCATCACAAGCAACCAAATTTTTACCTCAAAGGTTTTAAGTCTTCGGACGAAGGAAATCCGAAAGTTTGGGTTTATGAAAAAGGTAAGCCGTTTTATGACGGAAAGACCGAACAATTACAAAATCCGAAGCATTTGACAACGGAAAAAGCCGCCCGCACAAGAGATTTTTATGCTTTTGAAAATGAAGACGGAACGAAAGAATATGATAAATATGAAGATTGGTTGATGAAAGAATTTGAGCAACCCGCAGATTCTGTAATTGAAAAGATTAGACGATTTCAAAAAATCAGTGAAGCGGAAATGCAGATTTTCTTAAGATATGTTGCGGCAATGAATTTGCGTGGTGATTGGTGGAATAATAAAAGAAAATATCTGGATTTAGATTTAGAGCGTGAAGTAAAAAACTATGTTAAGACACTATCAAATGTTGAAGATCAAAAAGAATGGCTTGAAACTATGAAAAAAGCTTTAAAAGCAAACGAATGTGGAGAATTTGGAAAAGAGACAATTATTCAAGGTATCGAAGATCTTTCCGGGTTTTACTTTCAAAGACTGAAATGGCGAGGGTTTTTAATTTCAAATAAAGACATAAGTTTCCCGACATCTGACAATCCCGTTATATCCACAAGTTTTCACAAAGAGAATCCGAGTTTGTTTTTTCCTGTTTCCTCGGACATCTGTTTTTTCGGAATGGGATTGGAACATGCTTCGCAAATTACATTTAGTGTTAAAAATGACTCGAAAGATACTTCGACATTAAATTTAAGTAAATGGCAAAGTTACGATAAAGAGTTTTGGTTGATCGACGTCAAAAGTGCGGAGACAATAAGAAAATTTATAGTTTGTAGCTCACTTAAAGAAGTTTACCATTCGCAAAAAGCGGAATGGTTAGTTAGGTTTATAAGTAACAGAATAGATAAATAACTTATGAAAAACGATTGGGAAACAATTGCTGGAGTGAAAATATGAATGTTGCTAGAGTATACGACGAATTTGTTGAGTTTATCGCTGCTGGTTCGAGTCCGCAAAATGTGATTGCCTTTCGTCCTTCAGAAAAAACTAGAAAGCGAGTGTTTAGCTTAATCGAACATGAACGCGAAGAAGGTTTGTCCGCAGACGAAAAATCAGAACTTGACCATTATATGCAAATCGAACATTTAATGCGGCTTGCAAAGGCGAAAGCTCGTCAGTATGTGAATAATACAAATAATTAGAACTAGATCAAAGATTTATTATGATTGATGATAATAGGAAGTTTCGGATGATAGCTGAAATGATGCCCAACAATTTCACGTTTGGTGGGAAAAGAGAAGATTGTCTTTGGCAAGTTGTGATGTGTGAAGTTGATTCATCTGGAAGTTTTATTCAAGATAGTTCGCACAATCAGATACAAGCAGGTAACTTATCTTATTCCGAGGCGATGATTATTGCTAATAACTTGAATCAACAGTTAGAAGCACATTTACGCAATAATAAGTGTTGAAAAGTTAAAAGGTGATAAATAGAAAGATGAAAAACGGTTGGGAAACAATTATTGGGATGGAAATTCACGCACAGCTTGCGACGGAAACTAAGATTTTCTGTGGTTGTGCGACAAGTTTTGGTGATGAGCCAAATGCAAATACGTGTCCGGTTTGTCTTGGGTTGCCGGGAGCGTTACCTGTTTTGAACAAACGAGTTATCGAACTTGGTGCGAAAGCCGCGTTGTCGCTTGGTTTAAAAGTCAATGAAACTTCGATCTTTTCGCGGAAGAATTATTTCTATCCCGATTTGCCGAAAGGTTATCAAATTTCGCAATATGACAAGCCGTTTTCGTCGGACGGCGAACTGACTATTATGACCGCCGAACGCGATGAAAATGGACGTGCGAAAGAATTTAAGCCGATGAAAATTCGCATCGAACGAATGCATCTCGAAGAAGATGCGGGAAAACACGTCCACGAAGGTCTGCCGAATGTTGATAAATATTCTTATGTTGACCTCAATCGAGCCGGAACTCCGCTTGGCGAAATTGTGACGAAAGCCGATTTTCGTTCATCGTGGCAAGCGTATGATTACGTGAATCACGTTCGCCGCGTTTTGCAATGGGTTGGAGCGAGCGACGCTGATATGGAGAAAGGCAATTTGCGTTGCGAGGCGAATGTTTCTGTGCGGAAAATCGGAGAACCTGAATTTCGCACAAAGGTTGAATTAAAGAATTTGAATTCAGTTCGTTTTATGCAAAAAGCGATTGAATATGAGATCGAACGTCAGATAAAGGCTCACGAATCCGGCGAAGGTGTAAATCAAGAAACGCGACTTTGGGACGACAAAAACAATCAAACGCGAATTATGCGGAGCAAAGAAGATGCTCACGATTACCGATATTTTCCGGAGCCAGACTTGCAACCATTGAAGGTGACGGCGGAATTTATTGAAGAAATAAAGCGTTCGATGCCCGAATTGCCCGACGCAATGCGTGACAGATTTATGAGTGAATATTCGCTTTCTTACGCTGACGCTTCGCAGTTGGTTGTGGAAAAAGACTTGTCAGAATTTTACGAAACAACAGCAAAATTATCGGGAAACCCGAGAGTTTCAGCGAATTTCATTTTGTCAGAATTGATGCGTGAGCTGAATAATGTGGGGAAATCGGCGAGGGAATCAAGCGTTTCTGCTGAAGCTTTAGCTGAACTAATCAAAACGGTAGATTCGGGAAGTATCAATAATAATCAAGCGAAAGAAGTGTTGACTGAGATGTTTGCAAATGGAAAATCAGCTGCAGAAGTAATTGCGGATAAAGGTTTTGAACAAATTTCGGACAGTTCGGAAATCGAAAAAATTGTTGACGAAATAATTGCGAATAATCAAAATCAAGTTACTGCATATAAAGGCGGAAACGAAAAATTGTTCGGATTCTTTGTCGGTCAAACGATGAAGGCTTCAGAAGGAAAAGCGAATCCGAAGATAGTGAATGATATTTTGAAAGAGAAATTGAAATGAATTTAGAAAATAAAATCGCACTTATAACCGGCGGAACAAAAGGAATCGGATTCGCAATTGCTGAAGCGTTGTTGAAATCTGGTGCGAAAGTTTTTATTTGCGGACGCAACAAACTTCAACTTAAAAGCAGTTTAGATATTTTGTCTGCTTTTGGGGATGTCGCGGGAACTTCGTGCGATGTTCGTGTTGAAGAAGAGATTGATGCGATGTTTGCTGAATGTGTTGAGCGATTTGGCGGTTTAGATATTTTGGTGAATAACGCTGGTGTTGGAATTTTTGGAAAAACTGTCGAACAAACGAGTTTTGTAGAATTTGAATATACCATTGAAACTAATCTTTATAGCGTGTTTCATACTTGTAAGAAAGGGATTCCATTGATGAAAGAACGCAGTGGTGGGTATATTTTCAACATTTCTTCTCTCGCAGGCCAAAACGCACATCCCAAAATGGCGGCTTATAATGCCTCGAAATTTGCATTGAATGGTTTTACGGAAGCACTTATGCAAGAAGTAAGACAGGACAATATCGAGGTTTCGTTAATTTGTCCTGGTTCAGTAAATACAACTTTTGGAAATGGGGAAGTTACTGACGAAAAATCTTGGCAGATTCATCCAAACGACATTGCAGAAGTTGTCGTCGATTTATTGAAAATTAACCCAAGAACCTTGCCAAGTAAAGTCGAAATTAGACCAAGCAAACCTCCAATAAAATAAATTATTCAGATTTGCAGTCATAACAAGGACCATCAAGGTCATCAAAAGAACTGGCTAAAAATTTCCCATAAGTCAGTGAATAAATTCCAAAATTATATGCAATTGCCGGAGAATCTTCTGTGCCGCACGAAATAGTTACCGGCACACGGAACATTGTTTTATCCGGCATATCTGAGCGAAAAATTAGCTCAGCCGGATCGTCTTCTTTACATCTCGAAGAAAGAAATGTGGCATTTCCTTGGCTATCAGTAACTGCATTAAAGATAGATTTTTTATTCGTTTTGAACCGAAGTTGAATTTTCCGGCTTTTCGCAGGAGCAAACGCACTTGCACCTTGCGTCAGAAAACGAAATTGATAACGTATTTGCTTGGCTTGAACACTGATCAAAGGCAATAGAATTAAGCCGCAAAAGACAACGAACGCAATAAAACGTTTAATACTTCTCATGATTTTATTTGTAGTTTTTCAGAGCCTCAGTGTAAATGTCTAAAATTTGATTATAAGATTTCGCGGGTTGTCCGCCGTAATAACTTCCACCTGCGGCAGTTGGCAAACTTGCCCATTCCGGAGCACCGTTTGTAACCGCTTGTCGTAAATTTCCAGCTAAAATTGGTTCAATCATTTTCCGGCGTTTCATTAGTTTAATTGCTGCAATATCTTGCGAGCGAGCAGAAAAATCAGACATTCCGAGTTCGCCCCAAGTGCTGTTAAGAAACTGATAACGTCCTGCAGCTGTGCTTTTTAGGGTCGCATTTAGTCTTACTAAAATATTTGGATGTTTTGAGAAATCAGTAATTGAAACGTTTGATTTTCCGACCAATTCGGGGTTGTAAGGTGCTGAAATAACTGTTCCATTTACAACTTTTCCATAATTAGTACCTGTTCCTTCGGTGAAGCCGAGAACATCGAAAAATGCTTTAATTCTGCGGTCATCTGCCAAGACTTCATTTGAAGAACTAACGGTCGCACCGCCAGTTGGCGACGTTTTTATGTCGTTAATTTTTGTTTTTATTGAAGAGAAATCGCCCGTTGAAATTGCTTTTAAAGTCCTTAATGTTTTGCCATCTGGATCAACTCGACCATCTGGCGGAACAAATCCGAGAATATCTCGTTGGAAAATCTTGATAGCAGTAATCGTAAAATTGCCGATTATTCCGTCTTCTTTTAATATTTTAAAGAGTTCGAAATGCACGCCCGAAGTAATTAATCTTTGCCGAGCCAAATTTATCAAAGTTTGAATTCTTTTTATATCGGCAGTTTTATTTACTCCATCTTTACCGACAGATTGAAAGTGCGATTCGCTGCTTTTTGGTGTTTTTTGTGATGTTTTGAGCGGCGTTCCGTTACCAATGGGAAGTGTTTGCGGACTGTAAACACCTTTAGTTGCAGGAGTTAAGCCTTCAAGTTTTAAAATCACATTTCCAGCGTGAGTTCCGCTAAAGTGTCCAATATGAATGTGTGGTCCACCAGTTGCGGTATATTGACCATGACGAATTAACTCGTAACCTTCAGATTTATCAAAAATTTTATCAATATTTGCCTTAATTGAATTTAAAATAGATTCATCTGAAATTCCGGGAATATGCAAGTCAACTGCACGTTTTGCAAGGTGCAGACTTTTGGTGCTTCCGCCTTTTGGAACATAGCTTCTATCACCCGAATGAACGACAACTGTTTTCCCCATAAGTTCACTAAGTCGTTCCATTACAACCTTTAAATGTGAGTCAGATGTTGCTTTAAGATAGGTAACTGGCATTATAATCTCCTTGGTTCTTTATTAAAATTGATTCAAAAAATAGCTATTTGAGATTTCTAAATCGATTAATTTTTAATTGTTTCGGTTAAATAATTTTCGATACAATTGTTGACGTATTAATTTTAATAATTTGCAAGAAAAAAGATGAAAAAGTTGAACTTTTTCATCTAGAAATATAATTAAATTTTTGTAAATTTTTATTTTAGAGCTAATTCTTGTTTTCCAAGTTCTTTTAAACGCTCTACAACTTGGTCGATTAACCATTTCGGAGTTGAAGCACCAGCCGTAACTCCAACTTTTTCAATATTTTGCAAATCAGCTTCGTTAATTTCAGCTGGAGTTTCAATCAGATAACTTTTTTCGCATTGTTCCTTACAAACTCCCAAAAGTTTAATGCTGTTTGACGAATGGCGACCGCCAATAATATAAAAAGCATCAACGTGTCCGGCTAAAGCCCGAGCCGCATCTTGTCTGTCGCGTGTCGCAGAGCAAATTGTGTTGACAATCTGAATTTCGTCATCAGTTTTTGATTTTATTGCCTCAGCTGTATCAAGAAATGTTTTGAGTTTAATTGTTGTCTGTGAAACAACTAAAGGACGGCGAAGTTTTGGCAAAGCTGCAACTTCAGATTCATCATTTATGACAAAGGCATGTTCAGGTGCGTAGCCTTTAACTCCAATCATTTCAGGATGTTCAGGGCTTCCAACAATAATTACGTGACGATTTTCTGATGCCGCACGAGCCGCAAGTTTTTGCACTCGTGTGACAAAAGGGCAAGTTGCATCAACAACTTTTGCCGCGTTATCTTTCAACGATTGTTCAACTTCAGGCGTTACGCCGTGGGCACGAATCACCGCAGTTTGGTTTCTTTGAATCTGAATTGGGTCAGAAATCGTTTTTACGCCGTGAGTTACAAGCCGATCCATTTCTTGCGTGTTATGAATTAACGGACCGAGAGTGCGAACAGTATCGCCGTTTTCAAGTGCAGCCTCAACCATATCGACCGCTCTTTCTACTCCGAAACAAAAACCAAATTCATCTGCTACTAATACTTGCATATATTTTTACGGCTTATTAGCCTTTTCACGATGATAACAAAATGTTGAGAAAGTTGAAACTAAAACTCTCTTCGATTAACAATTACGAAATATCTTGCGAACTAGTTCAGGTAAAATCTAGCGAATAGGTTCGCGTAAAACAATGTCCGCCGCTCTTTTGGCGACATCAGCGGCTTCAGGTTGCGACTTTTTCAAATGTGCAATTTGATTTAACGCTTCGCCGGTTCGTGATAGCAAACGAATTAAATCGCCTTCTTCCGCACGGGTTTTTGTTACAAGTTCGCTCCATGTAACATTTTCATTTGCCCAATATTCTGCCGTTGCCGCCGCTGAATAATTAATTTCCGGTGCCGGCGGAACGCCATTTTTTATCTCAATTTTATCTACATTGTAAGCAATTTCCTCAAAACCTGTGAGAACTTCATTTGAAGATTCTGAAAGTCGCAATTCGCCAAAACTTCGATCTGGATCAGATGCGAGCGAAGCCATAAGTGCAACAGCTTGTTTAACTTGTAGGTTTTCGAAGAGCCCGCTTTTGAGAGTTTCGCCAACAAGTAACGGACGATCAACTCGTAAATCAGCCAACCATTTACCAGATTCTGTGACGGTTTCAGTTGTTAAATCGAGATAACCGAAATGATTCAAAACGCTTGTTCGTTGTTCAAAAGGAATCCAAATTTCGTTTCGAAGAGTATCTAAATCGCGGTCAGTTTTGTATAAAAATTCGGCATCGCTCCAGTTTTCCCATAAAACTTGATAAGTTAGTTTAATTTTGTCTTCCGACAACTTTGGCGGTATAAGTCTTTCTATTGCATCATTTACAAGTTCAACAGCTTCGTTATTATTATCAGTTTTAACTTTCCCGACTGTTTCTCTAATTTGCGGATTTTTTTCATCAAACATTTCGTCAAATGCTCTCGCGATTGCATTATCTTTCAGTTGATAAACATTTTCATAAATTGCATTGATGCGATGAATATCAAAATTTTTGCCTTCGCCATCGTCACGCATCGCAACAATAGTATCGCCAACAACCTGCAAAATTATAAAAAATCTTCTTCCGCTTCGACCTTGTGAAACAATTCGACCGACAATTGCGTTGTGTTTGAGCCAACCGTGTCTTACATCAGCACGATTTTCCTGCGTTGTATCTTGCAAACGAGTTTTGATATTCGTGAGTCTTTCAAAACCGCGAACATCGTCAATTGTTAACTTGCTGCCTTCAAGTCGTTGTAAAATTTGAGCTTTGCGAGTTACAGCTTCTTTTTCAAGCGAAGCTACAGTTTTTGCCGTATGCCGAAAGGCGAAACTTTTTTCGGCAATTTCGCGAACTTGAGAGAGGCTTTTATAAGCATCAAGCAAATTTAACAAACTTGTGTAAGTAGCACGAAATTGGCTTTGCAACGCATCAGGCGGCGATTTTAGAAGCTCGGAGATTTTTTTTGGATTTTGAAATTGTGAAGGTGCGAGAATCACAAAACCGACGTGATCTTTGCCTCGCCGTCCGGCTCGACCAGTCATTTGCTGCAATTCGCTCGCTTTTAGTGTTCGCCAACCATCATTTGAACGTGTGTCTGCAAAGCTGATAACAACGCTTCTCGCGGGAAAATCAACTCCGGCAGCGACAGTAGATGTTGCGAAAATCGCTTCCAAAAGTCCTTTCGACATCATTTTTTCGATTAACAACTTCCACGCTGGCATATGTCCGGCGTGATGTGCGGCAATTCCGGCGTGTAAAAGAATTTTTCGATGTTTATGATTGCGAATTTCCGGATTTGCTTCGATGTATTCTCTAAAAATATCTTCGCGTTTCTCACGTTTTTCGAGATTTTGTTTCTGCGATTTGTCGAAAGCAACTTCCAACGCAGATTCATCGCAACGCCTGCGAGTTGGCATAAAAATAATTGCCGGAAGCAAATTATAGCCACGCAAAGATGAAATTAATTTTGGAGATGGTATTTCAGTCATTGAGTCAAAGTTTAACGCAAAACGGAAATAATACACAGATTATCAACAATAAATTTGTTAAACTTTCGATTATGAAAAACTCAATTAAACTTTGGCATCAATTTGTTGCGACACAAAACAGTGAGATTTTGCAGTCGATTCTGGCTGAAGAGGTGAAATTTCATTCGCCATTTGTCTGGAAGCCAAAAGAAGGAAAGTTGATGACAATTAAGATTCTCGAAACGGCGGCAAGTATTTTCGAAGATTTTAGATACGTTCGCGAAATGAAAAACGAAAACAATTTGGCTCTCGAATTTGAAGCCAAAATCGGCGATTTGACTCTTCGCGGAGTCGATTTAATTGAGTTTCGCGACGATGGTAAAATTGTCGATTTTGAAGTAATGATTCGCCCGGCAAACGCTTTGCAAGTTCTCGGCATGGAAATGGGCAAAAGACTGCAAGCACAATAAAACGCATTCTTATCAAGCTAATACAAGTATTTAACGCAAAGTCGCCAAGTTACGAAGACGCAAAGAAAAAATAATAAAACTCTGCATCTTTGCATTAATTTCTTTTTACTAAATTCTTATCTTCTTATCTCCGCCGTCGTGAATCGTTGTTATCATTCCGGCTTTTTGTAAATTTATCGATGCTTGGATTGAGCTTTCCAAATTCATCGAGAAGCGGAAAAAGTTGTTGTTGAGACGAGAGAAATCCGGCACGAAGTTCGACCGGACGAATACCTGCACGATTGATAATTCTCACCTTAGAATCGCGAACTTCTTCAATCCAACTCGCAAATTCCTGAGCATTTCCGATAGTTGCAGACAATAAAAGCAGACGAACTCGCGGCGGCGACAAAATAATTGCTTCTTCCCAAACGTGTCCGCGTTCTTCATCTGCAAGATAATGTGCTTCATCTAAAACGACAAAATCGGTGGACATTTGTTCGCCGTTTCTGAGAGCGTCGAACAATTGATTGCGATAAATTTCGGTTGTGCCAACAATTATTGGTGCATTGCCGTTTTCTTTGCGGTCGCCGGTTAAAATTCCAACATTTTCAAAGCCAAATTCTTGTCCAAATTCTTGATATTTTGAATTTGTCAGAGCTTTTAAAGGTGTTGTGTACCACGATCTTTTTCCTTTTTCCAAAAGACGGCGAATTTCTTCGCGGGCAATCCAAGTTTTTCCACTTCCAGTTGGTGCTGTTACCAAAACATCTTCAGTTTCGATAGCTTCGAGAGCTTCAATTTGAAACGCATCTGGCACAAAAGGCGTTGCTTTTGGCGTTCCAATGCCGCTCAAAAGTTGTTCGAGTTGTTTTATTTCGGCAACTGTCGGTTTAACTGGAGCAAAGTTATTTGAACTTTCGGATGCAAGTTCTCGTTTAAAATAACGTTCATTACCGGAACTTTTGTGTGAAGGTTTTGGGCGACTTTTTCCGCGATTACTTGGTTTTCGACTGTTTGCCATAAGTCTTAAGATAAACGTAAAACAATTTGTTTTCAAATTGCGGAA
Organism: Acidobacteriota bacterium; assembly: GCA_031415455.1. Classification (GTDB taxonomy): domain Bacteria; phylum Acidobacteriota; class Blastocatellia; order Pyrinomonadales; family Pyrinomonadaceae; genus JANNVK01. The sequence goes on from JANORS010000011.1 coordinate 76,780, forward strand.
AAAAGTGGTAAAATTTAAAGTTGTTCGCAACGTTATCAACTCGTGTTGCGTCTAAATTAATGAAGTTTTTTATTTATCCAAGAGTTGAAAAAGTTATGGAACAGGAAATTAATAATATACAGGAAACAACGGTTGAAACGATTGTTCACAAACCGGTATCAAAAGAACTTTTTGAAAGTTACGAAATAAATAAACGTACAATTACTTCGAGCTTTCAAAAAATAATCGCCGGAACAGTCGTTTTTCACATTCTTGCATTAGCTGTTTTAAGTCAAACAGGCTTTGGCTTGGGAAAATCACGTGCTTGTCAAAATCCGCTGATGCAAACTGTTTGCGAAGTGATAGACATGGCTTATGTTGGAAGTGTTTTGGCTGGAACCGACCGCACATCGGTTGATTCTGCATATGTTAAAACCGAATTGGAAGACGCTGAAATTACGTTTATTGATGTTACAAATCAGCCGCCGCCTTTTGCCTATCCTGAAGATTATTTTTCGGTTGCAAATCCAGAATCGGCTTTGCAAGAAACAATTACTGACGCTTTTGGAAATCCAATTGGAAACGACACAATCGCCGGAATTCCGGGCTTTCCAAATTCGGGGACTAATACTCCGACCGATATGAAAGGTTTTCCGTCAAGCTCGTCTTTAGGCAGTTTAGATGTCAACAAACCTTCTGTTTTGCCAACTCCAAATAGCGGAACTTTAAGTGGTCCAATTCCTAGTTCGTCGAGCAGTTTTGGAACTAATCCGATTCCGCCAACAAAAAATCGCCGGAACAACTCGTCCGGGTTTCCGACAACTCCGTCAACAAAAAAGACTCCTAAAATTAAATCATTACCAGATGATTCGCCCGGAAGTTTGGGTGATTTAGGTGGCGATGAAACTGTTGCTGGCAATGATAAACCGAACAAAAATGAACCAAAAAAACCAAATGGTGTAACTCAAGATTTAAGCAAAGGAAATGTTGCACCAACGCCTGAAAAATTTAATAAACGTCCACTAAAAGATTTTGGAAAAGATGTAAATAAGCAAATTGCTAATAAGCAAATTGATTTGAATTCTCCAGTTGCTTTGATGATGAAAGGCGTTTTGAGCAAAGACGGAAAACTGGACCCGAAAAAGTCAAAATTCGTTTCCGCTCAAGGCGATGAAAAAATGGTGAAGGTAATTCAATCTGGCATTATGGCAATTAATGACAGCGGTTATCTTGCTTTATTAGAACAGTTAAGTGGAAAAACACTCGATATTTCTTTTCTCCAAGACGATGCAAATATTATTGCTGAAGTTCAATCTGAAATGGAAAGTGACACGAGAGCGAAGACTACAAAAGGTTTGTTAGATTTAGCAATAAAATTTGGAAAGTCGAAAAAGAATGCGGCTATTATTGATCCAAAAAATACTGAAATTCAAAACGATAAAGACGAACTTGCTCTATTAGAAACTGCAGTGGTAGAAATTGTCGGCAAAAAAGTTATAATTCGTTTTAATGTGACAAAAGATTTTGCACAAGAAATGATTGCCCGCAAACTCAAAGATTTGGCGGACGATGAAGCGAAAGAAACTCAAAAAACAAATAAACTTGACGTCATTTCTGAAAATAAAAATAAAAACGCAAATATCGCGAAGAAGTGAGTAATTCAAAAAGCTACAACCAAATACTTTTCATAACCACTCTGAGCGTTTATCTCGGCTTGGTTTTGGTTGGTGCGTCGCCGCAGGTTTTGGCTCAGGCAGCTTTGACAAGTAAATTTGACATCAAAGATCAGATTGAAAAGCAAGATGATTTGGATCGGAATCCAGAAGATGTTGTTCAAGATTTCCTCAGCGAATATGAGAGTTTGGTCGCGGAATTGGCTCAACCAGAAAGTTTGACAAATAGCAATGAACATCGAAGCTCAGACGTTTCACAAGATGTGCGTTCAAGAATTGTTTTTGATAAACTGCCAAATCTTTTTCGTTCGGCAGATTTATTTTTGGGCAGGAAGTTAGATGATTCTGTTTTAAAAATAAAGCTGAATCTAAAAACAAGCGGTCAAACTTCTGTATCGTTTTTATCAGAAGCTACAAATTCTTTTTCTCAATTACTTAAAGTTTCGAAGAATATTCCTGAAAAGATAATTTTCCAAAGCACAACTGTAACCTCAGCAGACAATCAAGTTATCATCTCCACACGCTTGCCGCGTGGCTCAATAGATTCGTTGCTCAAGCAATAATATCCACAACAAAATTTAACGTTTAAGAATGAGGCAAACTAAAGTTTTGACTCTGAACATTGAACGCATTTCAACATTTTTTTCGAAAGTGAAAAAACTATTCGTTTTTCACTGTTCACTATTCACTATTTTTTATGAGCAACTTTGCAGATAAATTTTTAACCAAAATATTCGGAAGCGAAAATGAACGCTTTCTCAAGAAAATTCAACCAATCATTGAAGAAATTAACGCTCTTGAGCCTTCGGTAAAAGCATTAACCGACGATCAATTGCGTGAAAAAACAATTGAATTCAAAGCAAGAATTGCGAAAGCGATTGAAGGTGCGGAAACACCAGAGATTCGCAAACAATTAGAAAAAGAAGCTTTAGACGAAATACTGCCTGAAGCTTTCGCAGTAGTTCGTGAAGGTTCGATTCGCGTTACAGGAATGCGACACTTTGACGTTCAGCTTATCGGCGGCTTGGTATTGCACCAAGGGAAAATCGCCGAAATGAGAACAGGTGAAGGTAAAACGCTAGTTTCAACCTTGCCCGCTTATCTCAATGCACTCACGGATCGCGGCGTAAATGTCGTCACGGTCAATGATTATTTGGCTTCGCGTGATGCTGAATGGATGGGCAAAATCCACACGTTTCTTGGACTGACAGTCGGTTGTATCCAAAATGATATGGACGACTATGAGCGAAAAGAAGCCTACGGAAGCGACATCACATACGGAACAAACAACGAATTTGGCTTCGATTATCTACGCGATAATATGAAATTTGACTTGGAATCGTGCGTTCAACGAGATCATTATTTTGCGGTAATCGATGAAGTTGACTCGATTCTAATTGACGAAGCTCGAACACCTTTAATTATTTCCGGTGCCTCAGGCGAAGCGACTGACAAATATTACCTCGCAAACGAAATTATTCCTAAATTGGTTCGCGGACACAAAGACGAAGAAACAAAAGTCACGACTGGCGATTATTTGCTTGACGAAAAAAACCACTCGTCAGTTCTAACCGAAATTGGAGTCGATAAAGCCGAAAAACTTCTCGCAGTCGGCAATTTATACGACCCGGAAAATATGGAATTGCTCCATTGTGTTGAGCAAGCTTTGAAGGCACACACGCTTTACAAACGTGACCATCATTACGTTGTGCAAGAAGGCGAAGTAATTATCGTTGACGATTTTACCGGACGTTTGATGGCTGGTCGGCGTTGGTCTGATGGACTTCATCAAGCGGTCGAAGCCAAGGAAGGCGTGAAGATCGAACGCGAAAATCAAACGCTTGCAACAGTTACGCTGCAAAATTACTTCCGTATGTATGAAAAACTCAGCGGAATGACCGGAACGGCGAAAACTGAAGACGCAGAATTTGGTTCTACGTATAAACTCGATGTTGTCACCGTGCCAACGAATCGTTCGATGGTTCGTAAAGATCAATCAGACATTATCTATCGAACATTGCCGGAAAAATGGAACGCCGTAGTTGAAGAAATCAAAGAACGCCATGAAAAAGGTCAACCAGTTTTGGTTGGAACAGTTTCGGTTGAAAATTCGGAATTAATTGGTTCAAAACTCGCGAAACTCGGTGTGCCGCACAATGTTTTAAACGCGAAATATCACGAACGCGAAGCTGAAATTATCGCACAAGCCGGACGCAAGGGTGCGGTTACAATCGCAACAAATATGGCTGGTCGCGGAACCGATATTTTGCTTGGCGGAAATGCCGAATTTCTCGCCCGCGAGTTGCTCAAAAAGATGGAAATCAATCCTGATGAAGCCACGGAAGAGCAATTTGAAGAACAGCTTGCGAAAGCAAAACCACTCGTTGAAGCTGAACACAACGAAGTTACTGCAGCTGGCGGTTTGTTGATTCTCGGAACGGAACGGCACGAATCGCGACGAATTGATAATCAGCTTCGCGGACGTGCCGGACGCCAAGGTGATCCGGGCGAATCGCGTTTCGTTTTGTCTCTCGAAGATGATTTGATGCGGATTTTCGCAGGCGATAAAGTTCGTTCGATGATGGAATGGCTCGGCATGGAAGAAGGAGTTGCGATTGAATCGAAAACTGTTTCGAAACAAATTGAACGTGCTCAAAAAGCTGTCGAAGCCAGAAACTTCGAAACTCGTAAACACGTTTTGAAATACGATGACGTGATGAACAAACAACGCGAAACGATTTATGGTTTGCGAAAGCAATTAATCGGACAAGTTGAACAACGCGAATATATTTTGGGCGATACTGGAGTTGCTAAAGATTTGCTTGGTGATATTACTGAACAATATCTTCCAATCGCGAATGCAAACAGTTGGGACGTAGAAAACTACGCCGGACAAATTGCAAATCTTTACGCGATTGATCCGGCAAAAGACGCAGACGTTGATTTCAAAACGATGAATCCTGATGAAATCGAAGATGCGATTTGGAATAAAGCGAGGGCTGAGTATGAAGAAAAGGAGAAAGTTGTTGGTGAAGAAGCGATTCGCGGTTACGAAAGATACGTGATGCTAAATATTATCGACCAACAATGGAAAGATCATTTGCTCGGAATCGATCATCTCAAACAAGGCATCGGATTAGTCGGTTATGGGCAAAAAGATCCGCTTGTTGAGTATAAAAAACTGAGTTTTGATATGTTTCAAGCAATGCTCGACCGAATTGATGAAAATATGATTCGTTCGTTGTTTAATCTTGAAATTGTTGTCAAAGACGAGGAAGAGGAATTGCGTCAACTCCAACAAATGGAACAACAAAGAGCCAGAAAACAAGCGGCGGGAATGGCTTTCGCAGCTGGTTACGAAGGAGCAAGTATGGCTGGCGAAGAAGCAAAAAAATCAACGCCATTTGTCAGAAGTTCACCAAAACTTAAGCCAAACGATCCGTGTCATTGTGGTTCCGGCAAGAAATTCAAAAAATGCCACGGAGCTGGATAATTAACAAAAAAAAACGAGTTTGGAAAATAAATCCAAGCTCGTTTTTTTATTTGATTATCAAAAAAACATTAACGGTTTCGGTAACCATTTCGATTTTTTCGAATTTTATATGTGTAAACCGCAGCACTGCCACCGCCGATTAATCCGCCGATAACCGCACCTTTTTTTCCACCAACAATTCCGCCAATTATCGCACCAGCACCGCCGCCAAGTCCGACATTTAGAATGTTTCGATTTCGTTGATAGAAATTCCCACGACGATTATTGTTGTTATTTCTCCGGTAATTGTTACTTTCGTAATTGTTTCGATTGTAATCAGAATTATAATTCGAGTAATTATTCTTTTTCGGTTTATAACACTTCTGTGCTGATGCCGAAGTTGAAAGCATAATTCCTAAAACAAAAATTGCGACTATTCCTACTAAATACTTTTTCATTAAATTTACTCCTTATTCTTTTCTCGGGGAGAGAAATTTTTGAAGAGACAAGTTAATTGATGAAATGAATTACTCAAAAGTTGCCAAAGAAATTATAGTTTGTAACGAACTTTCTTTCGTTTTAATTCAGCATCTTCATTTTCTAAATTCTGCAAACGCATTGAAGTGTCGGCTGTCATTGAATAATCTGCACGTTCGCCGCGTTCGAAGTGAAAATTTCCGGCAGCCGCAATCATTGCCGCATTATCAGTAGAAAGATGTTTTGTCGGAAAATAAACAGGAATACCAAGTTTTTCAGCCACTAATCGCGAAGATTCACGCAAAGCATCATTACAAGCCACACCGCCAGCAACGATTAAGGTCTTAGGTTGATATTCTTCCGCCGTTTTTTCTACAGCAGAAATCAAAATTTTTATTGCCGTTGCTTGGAAGCTCGCACACAAATCTTTAATTTCCTGGCTAATGTTATCTTCCTGTAAGACAGATTGAATGTTGTGTTCTCTGACGTATTTTGAAACCGCTGTTTTTAATCCACTAAAACTAAAATCAGGTCTCCCATCCGAAATTTTTGGTAAAGTAAACTTAAACTTCTTTGAGTCACCTTCAAGTGCATATTTTTCTACAATCGGTCCGCCCGGATAACCTAAACCGAGCATTTTAGAAACTTTATCATAAGCTTCTCCTGCCGCATCGTCTCTTGTGCGAGCAATTATTTTGTATTGACCCGCTTTCGGAACATAAAATAAATTAGAATGACCGCCCGAAACAATTAATGCAAATGCTGGAAATTGAACCGGTGGATTATCGAAATTTACTGAAAATACGTGTCCTTCAATATGGTTAACTCCAATGAATGGCTTATTTAAACCAAACGCTAAAGCCTTTGCATAGCAAACTCCGACTAAAAGTGAGCCAATTAATCCAGGACCTTGAGTTACTGCAATTGCATCAATGTTTTCCAAATCAATTTTTGAAACTACGATTGCTTCGGTTACTATTGCATCAATCTTATCCAGATGCTCACGCGATGCTAATTCCGGCACAACACCGCCCCATTTTTTGTGAATAGCAATCTGTGATGAAATTACAGACGATAAAATTTCGCGTCCATCGCGGACAACCGCTGCTGCTGTTTCGTCACAGCTACTTTCTATTCCTAAAACCAACATAATTTAAGTTTAGTTTGCTATTCATATAATTGCAAAATGCTAGTTATTTTAGAACTTGCACAAAATAGCTACACTTAGTAAGATACTATAATTACTGATTGAAACTTATGAATATTGAAGAAAGAGAATTTCCGGCACTTTCAGGCATTGAGTCTTTAATAATTGAACTTTTAATAAATCATCAGGAAATGTTTGGTTTAGAAATGGTCAACAACTCAAACGGTGAGCTAAAACGAGGCACAATTTACGTTACACTTTCGCGAATGACTGATAAAAGACTTGTAGAATCAAGAGAAGTAGCGAGACTTGAACCGGAAATTGGTATTCCAAGGCGTAAATTTAAAGTCACAAAATATGGTGAACGAGTTTTTAAAGCACAAGAACTTGCTTTACGTTTCCTTAATCTAGGATAATTTAAATGGACTCTCTTGACAAAATATTGATTTATAATTAGAATAATTCTAAAGAGGTAACTATATGCACAAAACAAAAATTGATATTACAAAAGCGAATCGGGAAAAATTGGTTGAATTGCTAAACGCGAGGCTTTCAGACGCAATTGATCTAAAACAACAAGCAAAACAAGCTCATTGGAACGTTAAAGGAATGAATTTTATTGCATTACACGAACTTTTTGACCAAGTTGCGACTGCGGTTGATATACACGTTGATGACATTGCCGAAAGAGTTACAACGCTCGGCGGAACTGCTCTCGGAACAGTTCGCGTCGCTTCATCTAAATCAACTTTGAGCGAATATCCACTCGAAATAACAGACGGAAGTTCGCACGTAGAAGCACTTTCTACAGCTTTAGCAGATTTTGGCAAGATAGTAAGAAAAAATATCGATGAAGCCGATGAGTTGAATGATGCAGATACGGCAGATCTTTTTACAGGAGTTTCTCGCGATATTGATAAATGGCTGTGGTTTGTGGAAGCACATCTTCAATAAATTCAGTTAAAAATTAAATATATTTAGCATCTCAAATTTTTGAGATGCTTTTTTTACTATTTTGCAACCTTTTTAGATTTTGTTCGTGAATTAAATTTCTGAGGAAAATATGCAAAAACAACAAAATTTAAAATATGAAAGTGGCTTTTCACTCGCAGAATTGATGATTGTTATCGCAATTATGGGACTTATAATTGGGGTTAGCACTTATGCTTGGACGGCGACAATTTGTGGTGCAAATGAAGTGGCAGCAATAGGTTACGTTGATAAAATCGCGAAAGCTGAAGCACAATTTGCCGCAAGGAATCAAGGAAAATATGCGAAAAGTCTTGATGAATTGATTGCCGAAGGTTTACTCGACCAAAAATTTGCAGGCGAAAAACCACTTGTCAACGGTTATTATTTTGAAGTCAAAGCTGCCGCTTCTTCTGCGGAAAAAATGCCAAAGTATGCGATTTTTGCGAGTCCGGAAATAGATTCTGGAGTTTCTGCTACCGGAACGCGTTACTTTTATCTCGACCCAAATCTTTCTGCTATCCGATTTACAAAAGAAAAACGTCCGGCAACACCAGACGATTCATCGGTTTAGTTTCCAAGTTTTTGAAATTATGCTATAAATTGTTTTGCAACTATTCTTTGATTTAGACGTGAAAACAATCGGGGTTTATTTAATTTTTATGAGATTTATTAGCAAAAACAGAAAAAACGAACGCGGTTTTAACCTTATCGAACTGATGATTGTAATTGCAATTATCGCTCTGTTGATTGGAGTTGGAGTTCCGGCTTGGCAATCAATGGTGAGAAGCGGAAATGAAACTACTGCTGTGCAGACCTTGCAAACAATTAGAACTTTACAATCGCAATATTCTTCGAAACATCAAGGTAAATTTGCAAAAACTTTTGACGAACTTATAAAATCAGTTAGTTTAGACGACAGATTTAAAGGAGATACGCCTGTTGTTAATGGATATGTTTTTAAATTAACTGCGAATGAAGGATCGTCTAGCGGTGGCAACTTTTTCTCTGTTACGGCAGAACCACAAGCCAGAGATGGATTAGCTGCCAGCGGAACAAGGTCATTTTATTTTGATTCGACACTTTCAACGATTAGATTTACTGAAAATGGCGAACCGGCAATTGCAACTTCTCCGTCAATTTAAATATTCACACTTGTTATAAATAAAAACTTCGCTGAATTTTATGATTCAGCGAAGTTTTTTAATTTTAAGTTAATTTAAATTGTTTGCTTTTTAATATTTGAAAAAAACAAATCGATTGTGATTGCAGAAGGCTTTTCCGGCTTCGGCGTTGGTTTTGGCTTTTCCGGCACGCGAATAATCGGTGGCGGCGGTGTCGGTTTCGGCGTCGAATCATTCTTTTGGGCAAAAGCCACAATCGAACTTACCAAAATAATTGCAGATATAAAAAATATTTTCTTCATAATAAATCACCAACTAACGCAATTCGCGTCTCCCATTTCAAACTAAAGCAAAATCAGTGCCAAACGTGTTAATTTGCGATTTCGCCTTATTTTGTCGCTATATCGCGACATCATGGATTTTGATGTGATTTTTAGTTTTCACGTTTTCCGTTATTTTTACACGAAATCGTAAATAAAAATTTAACTAATAAATTACTTTTTAACTAATACGCGAGCGTTTCCGACGTTTCCTTGCGAATCAAAAACTCTTAAAGTAATCGAATATTCGCCTGATTTTGGCAGTGAAACATCAATTGTGAAGCGTTCTTTTCTGCTATCCGAAATTCCATCATCGGCATAAACCGCTTGCCAATTTCCTCCGTCGAGCGAATATTCTGCACGTTTGATAAAACTCGTAACTTCATTCGCTTCGAATGAAACACGAACTTTTTCGCCCATAATTTGAGCGGTGCCAACCGCAGAAACCAGAGGTTGCGAGTTATCAACCTCAATCGCTTCGCTAATTCGTTCACCAGCAAGGCTTTGTGGGATTGGATTAGAAGGAGAATCTTTGGCAATTACTTTGAAAATATAGCGTCCATCAGCAACCGCTAATCCGTCGAGAGTAAAGAAATTATCACTTAAATCGCCTCGCAAAAGTTTAAATGTTGACTCGCTAACTTCTTTATAATAAAGCTCATAGACCAATTTATCGCCATTTCTATCTTCTGCTGTCCACATCAAACTTTTTGCTCCACGCTGATAAAGTTTTCGTGGCGGAATTGTCATTGCTGGCGGAAGCCCAAAAACTTGCGGATCAATTCCGGATGTTTCGATATTTGGGTCAATAATCATCGGCGGATTTGCTGCAAGTCCAACGTTTGTCGGTGTAATTTGAATAGACAAAACTTCGGGTGCAATATTTGCCGCCAAATATGAAACGCTAACTTCATTCAAGTTCGCGTTTCCGCCTTGGCTCTTTAATGTTGCTCGCCATTGCAAAAATCTCGCTTTTGGACTCGAAATCTGTCCACCTTTTTGATCGGAGTAAACTTCACTCCAATTACTCCAGGTTTCGTCAGGTTTTTCAGTGTTTCCGGTGCGACTTTGGAGCGAAACATTTCCATTGCTTCGCCACCATATTCTGCCCCAAAGTGCAGTCGATTTTGCGTCTTTAACAGGCGATTCATAAGTTCCTTCTGCCAGACTTTCGCCACCAAAACGATACAATTTTCCTTGATTGCTGGATGTTGCGAGGAAAGAGTTTCCGTTTGCTTTAATAGTTGAAATTTGTCCTTCATTTGTTTGCAAAACAAGCGTTTCGCTACCGTCATTTGTAATGTTTAAAACTCGCCCTTTATCAGAAGTTCCGAGTAAAACACCATTTCCGGCTTGATTTGAAGCGATAGAAAATCCGGTGATACTTGACGAATTCCAAATTACCTCTGATTTTCCATCTGGTAAAATGCGGAAAATTGCAGATTTTGCGGTCGTTAAATCGTAACGACTTTTCAAAGGTAGTTCTGGTGTTGGTTCTGTCGCGGGGGTTACTGCTTCAGTTGCGACTGGTTTTGATGCCGAAGCCGAATCGCTCAATGCCAAGGCATAAACCGAGCCATCAGCTCCGATTGCTATATCGTGAATTTCTCTCAAACTTGCATCGAGCAACGCGAATGGCTTTCCTTCAGGGGAGAACTTTAAAACCAAGCCTTTCGAATCAGTTCCGGCATAAAGATTTCCTTGTTTATCAGTTGCGAGACAAATAATATGAGAATCGCTTGAGTCAAACAAAATAGAATCTTCAGGTTTAGCGTTTGCGTTTTTTACGCGATAAATTTTCCCATTTTCTCCAGTTCCAACCGCGAGACTTCCATCACTCAAAACTGCTAGCGACCAAATATATTTATCGCTTGAATCGAAATAAACCTCGGCTTTTCCGTCGTTTAAAACACGATAAACTTTTCCGTCAGGTGATGTTCCGGCGTATAAATTTCCATCTTTTCCGATTGTCATTGCTGAAACATCAAGCTCGGCTAAGTCACTGAAAAGACTGCCTTTTCCGCTTGCATCAACTTTAAAAATCTTGCCATCATTTCCGGTTCCGAGAAAAGTATTTCCGCTTGAGTCAGTTATGCTCGACCATATATAGGATTGATCGGTTTTAAACAATTCGGAAACTTTAGGTGCTAAAGAAATCGTGCCTGTTTCGTTTATTGAAACACCTTTTGAGTCGCCGCGGACAACTTCCGTTCGCGTGTCAACTGTCCAAATAACCGGTTCAGCAGCAAATGTTGAAATTGATATGACGAGAAGTGCAAAAAAAATCGCAAGTTTTTGAATTTTCATTAAATTTATTTTCGTTTGAAATGGAAGAAGACGCAAGGCGAAAAAGCCTCAAATTTATTTTGTGTAAGTTGAAAGCGGTTGAAGGTTTACCCCGAAGTCAGGTGGATTTTCGCCGATAATTGCTGCTGCAAAAAACTTTGGAACATATTTAAAATTTTCTGATTGAAATTGCTTCGAAAGCTTGTCACCATTTTCAATCAAGCTCCAAAAATCTCGCGGTAATCCTTGATTTGAATCAAGTGCAGTTTTCAAATTTGTGCTCAAGCCGCCTTCGCCGCTGTTATAACTGCCAATTGCAAGTGGCACGCTAGAAGGATCAGTCCCATAACGACCTTGCAAAAATTTCATATATTTCGCCGCCGCACGAGCAGCAGGTTCTGGTTTGCAACGTTCGTCCGGATTACTCGGCGATGCACCTCTAAAAACTTGCAAACCATAGGCTTCACCGGTCGATTTTGTAAATTGAAACATTCCGAGCGGACCAGTTGGGCTTTGCAAACAAACGCAATGTTCTGATTCGATCATCGCTAAATATAAACCAATTTGCGGGTCAATTCCTTCAGAGTTAAATGAATGAACAATAAACGGAGCGTTTTTGCTGGCACGTTCAAGCGTTGCGGCAAGATTGTCTCCAAACCTGCAACCGCCCATTTTAGATACATTTACACGTTTCGCATAAGCATCTAAAAAGCCTTTAATTCGATCAATAGCAAGTGGCGGGATTTTTCCAGCATCGCGATTTCCAATCATTCTTGCAACTTTTCCCGCACGCGATTCGACAAACATTCGCTTCTCAGCGTCGCTCATTTCGAGATATTTTTTCCCAGTAGGAATATTCAATTTTGTGTCCGTGTCGCTTGATGTTGGTGAATTTGTCAAAGCTGAATTTGAATCATTATTTTGCGAATTAGATTCAGTTTTTTGATTCGATTTTGTTGAATTATTTTTGTTTGTTTCGGTTTCTTCGCGGGTTGGTTTTGGAGTTGGCTCTTCAAAATCTCCATTTTCTTCATTGAAAATATCATTTCTGACAACTTCTGTTTGAGTATTTCCAAAATATTTTACGCCAATTACAAGTGCCGAAACCGAAATTACAAAGACTGCAACCATTACGGCTAAAATCGGTAAAACCATATTAGAATTGGAGTTAGCAGTTGCAACAAAGTTAGTTTTTGCCGCTATTGGTTTTGCTGATTCTTTTTTCGTTGGAAACTTAACTTTGATTTCCGAAGAGTTTCCAATTTTTATAACATCACCGTTTTTTAAAATTGTGCCACTTGGCGAAACTTTCAAACCGTTGACAAAAGTTCCATTAGTCGAATTTTCATCTAAAATCCAAATTCGTTCTTGTTCGCGGAAAACTGTTGAATTTAAACGAGATAAGCCATTATCATCAAGCCTAATATCAACATCGCTTCCTCTGCCAAAAGACAAACTTCCATCTTCGAGTGAAATTTCTCTTGAACCTTCGGGCGTTTGATATGTCAGCAAAACTTCCGTCATAGTAAGTTTTATTGAATCATATTTTTATAAATCTCGGAAATCGGGCGATCTCGTTTGAGTCCAAATCGTTGTGGATTTTCGGCAACAATTCCGGCGGCAAAAAATTTAACAATTTCATCTTTTTGTTTGGGATTTTTTATAATTTGCCAAAAATTGGAGCGTTCTAGAGGTAAATTTTGTTTCCACAAACTTGCTTCGCTCGGCGACATTCCAAAAGTTGAGATTCCATAAATTATATCGCCTTCGAAAACATTTAGAATCAATGCTTTGAGGTAAACTGCGGTTGCTTTTGCTGCACATGATTGAGTTTGGTCAGACAAAGTTTCGGTGCCACAAGTTCCATTGTAAGCATTTGAGGTGGCAAAATCAGTTGACATTCGCCACAAACCTTCGTCATTTCCTTGCTTTTTGATGTCAAACTTACTTCTGCTCATCGCCAAAATATAACCCAAAGGAGCATCAAGGTTTTGCTCCATAATAAAAGCAGTTCTGATTGAAGTGTCATATTTCTGGGCATTTGCAAAAAAACCATCAGTTTTATATTCGTTAGTTTTTGCCTGAACTTGGCTTAAAAACTGCGGATCAAATTTGTATTTAAAATTACCTGAAAACTGCTTCATCAGACGATTACTCATTTCTTGAGTTTCGGCGAGTGTTATCAATTTGCCTTGTAGTTTTTGTGTCGGTTTTGGCGAATCTTCAACTTGTAAGACTTCGGGAGTAGGCACAGGTTCATCTTGAAGAGTTTCAAATGCAACGGAAACACTGTCAGTTTGCAGTGTTTTATTGCCTTTTTTATCAACTAAAACAACTCGCAAATCATAAGTTCCGCCATCAGAAAGATTTGGATATTGTTCAGGATTAAGGTTTGTTGAAAAAGGTTCTTCATTTGATTTCGCGATTTCATCACCGTTTAAAACATAAATTACGCCTTCAATGCAAGCAGAATTAGTTGTTTCTATTTCAACATCTATGGCTTTCGAAATCGTTTCGCCATCTTGCGGAGAAACGATTTTCGCGACTGCATCGCAACTTGAGCCGCCAAGATAAATCCAACCAACAGCTCCAACAGAAATTACTGCTAACCCAACTGTTGCAGCCGCAACACCAATCATTGTTTTAGACCGCGAATGTGATTGTGTTTCGTCAGTAGTTTCAACAGCTTCGCTAGCTATTTGAGATTCAGAAATCGAGGAGGAAATTGGGTCTTCAATTTTTGTTTCTTTGGCTTCTTTTGGGTTAAAAACTGCCTCAACAGAATCGCCAAAAATAATGTTATCGCCATCTTTCAGACACGTTTCTGACGTAATTTTTTTTCCATTGACAACCGTCCCATTGCTACTGCCAAGTTCAATTAACCAAAACTCTTCACCGCGAACTTCTATTTCGGCGTGATATTTTGAGACACTTGAGTCTTCAGAAAAAGAGAGATAATTATCTTGCCCGCGACCGATTGTGTAAACGCCTTCGCTGAGAAAATACTCTTTTTCGCCGTTAATTATGAGCTTTGCTACCATTATTTAAAAAGGAAAATCAGATAAATTGCCGTCAAAAAAATTATCATAAAGACAAACATTGTGAACGCACCAGCCATAAAGTATAGCCAATTGTTGACGCTAGATGTTTCCTTTTTTTGCGTTGAAACTTCTGGAATTGGCGTGTCAGGAAGTTTTATTTTTTTCGGAACTGGCGTTCCGATTTGAGTCATTCCATTTCCCGGCATTCTTATTGAGTCAGATCGCGGCGGTGCAACAGCACTAAAATCCATATCAATAAAGCCTTTGTCTATATGCGGCGTTGTCATTCCCCATTCTTCTTGCCGCTCGTTTGGAACATTAAAATTAACTACATCGTTTTTCGGTATTTTGATATTCGCTTGTGTTAAATCCCAATCATTATTTGCAGGTTTTTGGCTTGGAATAAAAGTTTTATCAAAATCGGTTGAAGGTTGTTGAGGTTTAGCGGTGGCAGGTTTTACGTGCCAATCAACAAACTCCGATATTTCCGAATGATTGAAGTTTGGAGTTGTTTTGTCAAAACCATCGTCAATCGGCACATTTGGCTCGTCAAGTTTATTTGAACGCGAAGGTTTCACCCGCGTCATTGCCCAATCATCAGTATTTGAGTCGCTCATAAACTAATTTTACTTCGATAAAACTTTGTATTCAATTCGTCTATTAAGGAAACGACCATCTTCAGTGTCGTTTGAAGTTTTCGGCACCGAATCTCCATAACCTTTGGTTTGCAACATTTCACCTTTTACGCCAAGTTTGACAAGAGCATCTTTTACCGCGTTCGAACGATTATCTGAAAGTGGTAAATTTTTCGCCATTGTTCCTTTGTTATCGGTGTGTCCTCCAACTTCTAGCAAAATATTTGGCGGAAGTTTCTGTATATAAGATGCAGCACGGGTGATAAATGTCATATTTCTCGACGGAATATCAAATTTTCCACTCGCAAAATTAATAATATAAATGTTTAAGGCTTTTGTTAAATCTTCGGCGGAAAACGGTGTCGGCAAATTGTCGAGTGCGATATTTGCACAGCGTTCGGCTTTATCAAATTCACCATTTTTGATATTTAAGCATTCATCCATCGGTTTTTGAACTTGAATTTCCTTGCATCTCGCAATCAAAGGCTCAGGGGTTACGCCGTCTTTGCCTATAACTTTCATTTCTTCGCAGACATATTTTGGATTTTTAACTTTAATAATTCTCTCGCCTGCTTGTAAGCCTTTGAGCGAATATGAACCATCTGCCGCCGTAACATTCCAGCGGACATCGCCAACAAAAATATCACTTCCAAGCGGAGCACCTTTTACCGTTACGTCAAAATCTTTCTTTTGTAAAAACAGCAAATAAACACCAAATAAAACCACAACAGCAAAGAAAAACATCAGCATTAAACCTGAAGAAACCCAGAACCAAACCGGCAAACCGCCTGGTTTTTTCACTTCTTTTTCTTCAACGTGCACCGAAGCCGCGGCTTGTGCGTTCTGATATTTTGCCCTTTCGTTCTCCGGCAAACGAAAATAAGGCGTTGTTGCACCTGCGACAGGCTCATATTCTCGCGGTGCTTCAGGCTCATAAGCCTCACGCGGAACTTTAATATTTTGTTGCGTCATTCCATAATCCGACTGCCCGGAATCTGGCTGGTCAGAATAGGCTGATGGCTGTTTCCCGTAAACGGTTTTTCCCCAGTCAGTTACGTCGTTTTTTGGCGGCGAACTTCTGATGCTCGGAATTGTTTTCGAAAAATCATCGGGCGGAATGTCTTTTGGGTCGCTCATTAGTTGTGTCCTTTCACATTTTCTGACGTTAAAAACAAATGTTTTTGCAGTGAAACTACTGCTACAAACGTAAATCAGACCGTAAACTTTGTCAATTTTCCGCAAAAATGTTATCTTCCAATCAAATTTCGTTTGTCCAACCTAATTACTAAAATGAAGAACATTCTTGTCACTGGTGGAGCAGGTTTTATTGGCTCACATTTGGTTGACCTTTTACTTTCCGAAAATGCTTGGCACGTGACAGTTGTTGATGATTTCAACGATTTTTATTCGCCTGACATTAAACGCCGGAATATTTCTACACATCTCAATAACCCAAATTTTTCGCTGTTGGAAACAGATATTCGCGATGCTGATTCACTGAAAATAATCTTTGAGAAACATAATTTTGATTGTGTTGTGCATCTTGCGGCTCGTGCCGGAGTTCGCCCATCGCTTTCAGAACCAAAACTTTACGCCGAAACAAACATCAACGGAACTTTAAATTTGCTTGAGTTGGCAAAAGAATTTAGCGTAAATCAATTTGTTTTTGCTTCTTCTTCAAGTGTTTATGGTATGAATTCGAAGATTCCTTTCTCAGAAGACGATAAGGTTTCAAATCCAATTTCGCCTTATGCCGCGACCAAAGCCGCGGGCGAACTTTTATGTCATACCTTTTCTCATCTTTACGATATTCGCACTATTTGTCTGCGATTTTTTACTGTTTATGGAGCTCGCCAGCGACCGGATTTAGCGATTCATTATTTTAGTAAATTGATAACTGAAGTGAAGTCGATTCCGGTTTTCGGCGATGGTAAAACACGCAGAGATTACACATACATCGACGATATTATTCAAGGCGTTCGAGCCGCAATCGACTACAATCAAACAAAATTCGAAATTTTTAACCTCGGCGAATCAGAAACAACTGAACTTTCAACGCTTATTTCTTTGCTCGAAAAAAATCTTGGAAAAACCGCAATTATTGACCGCAAACCATTTCAACCAGGCGATGTTCCGCTAACTTTTTCCGATATTTCGAAGGCAAAAAAATTACTGAATTACAATCCGCAAACACGAATCGAAGATGGAATCAGTAAGTTTATCGATTGGTTTAATAGAACGTAAATAAAAAATTCGTAGGCAGGCTGCCCGCGTTCAATAATCAATAAAACCCTTTTTCGCCTTTCGGTCGCGTGTTCCAGCGTTTGTGAATCCACATCCATTGTTCGGGAAATGCTCTGACAAATTTCTCTACGGAGTTTGTCACTTTTTGAGTAAGTTCGACAACATTTTGTTCTGTGTCAGTAGTTTTTTCGAAATCAATAGGTTCTTCGATATTGACAATATATTTTTGCTTTATTTCGTCCCAAACGGCAAAAACCGGAATCACAACAGCATCTGTTTTGAGTGCGAGGCGTGCGATGCTGGCGGTTGTCGAAGCCTTAACGCCGAAGAAATCAACAAACACACCTTCGCGTTCTTGGGCGTTTAAATCAGCCATAACGCCGAGTATTTCGCCATTTTCGAGAAGTCGAAACATTGCTCTTGCAGATTTTGTTTTGTCGATTGTTTTTGCCCCAAATGTTGTCCGCAAAGAATCGACATAAGCCTCAATTTTTTGATTATCAATTCTCCGCACTAAAACATTAATCGGAAAACCAAATGCCGGCGGCAATAAATTAAACACTTCCCAACTGCCAAAATGTCCAGTTATTAACAGCATTCCGCGACCGCTGGCGTGAATTCTTTCAAAGATTTCACGACCTTTTATTTCAACTAAATTTTGGACTTGTTCAGGAGTAAAGTGTTTAAAATGAGCTATTAAGCCAAGTTGCCGACCTAAAGATTCGTAGCAACCTTTGATAATTGCAGATTTTTTTTCACTTGATAATTCGGGCAATGCTATTTCTAGATTGCGATTGGCAGTTTTGGTTAGTTTCGGAGCAAAAAAACCAAGCAATGTGCCGAGAAATCTTCCTAGATATTTGCCAAAAGACATCGAATTTTTGAGCGAAAACATTCCAACAATCGCGAAAATTGTCCGAACTGCCAAATATTGAATTTGTGTTAAAATTTTGCTCCGCGACTTTGCCATCTGAGAAAGTTTATAACAAGTTTTGAAAAATTGTTAACTTACAGCACGTCGTTTTGTTTTGTGAGCAATAGGAAAAACAAGTCTAAATTGGGTTCCGGAGTTAATTTCGCTGGTAACTTTTACTGAGCCTGCGTGTTCTTGCAAAATGCCGTAACTAACCGCCAAGCCCAAACCTGTTCCGCTTCCGACGGCTTTCGTCGTGAAAAACGGATCATAAATTTTATTGAGATTTTCTTCTTCAATGC
The DNA here is from genome assembly GCA_031415455.1 of Acidobacteriota bacterium. Lineage (GTDB taxonomy): Bacteria > Acidobacteriota > Blastocatellia > Pyrinomonadales > Pyrinomonadaceae > JANNVK01. Next base: position 95,362 of record JANORS010000011.1, read on the forward strand.
CACAACCTGTGTCTGATATTTCGACTACAACATCGTTTTCTGTGGCTTCGGTTTTAAGCGTAATCTTGCCGCCTTCAAACATCGAGTCGCGAGCATTAAGAATCAAATTAGTAAAAACTTGCTGAAGTTTTCCGGCGTTACCAAATATCTTTGGCGGAATTTCGTTGTAATGTTTTTCGATTTCGACTCGAGATTTTCGCATTTGTGGTTCGAGAAGTTGGAGCGTGTCGTCGAGTGTTTTATTGACATCAATTTCTGTAAATTCAGCAGCGTTTCCGGTTCGCGAAAAATTGAGAAGATTATTGACGATATTTGATGCACGGTCAGTTTGTTTTTGAACTTTTTTCAAAAGAGCGTGTTTCGGGTCAGTTTCAGGAATCATTCCGAGCAACATTTGTGTATAACTCGAAACTCCTGTGAGCGGCGTATTTACTTCGTGTGCAACCCCAGCAGCGAGCAATCCAATACTCGAAAGTTTTTCACTTTGTTGCAGAGTTTCTTCTAACTTGACGCGAGTTGTAACATTTTCGAGAACTACAATTGCACCTTTTCTTTGCCCTTCAATTGAACGAAGTGGAGCAATTGCAACGTTTAGCATTAAAGAATCGCCATTGTTATTTTCGGTATGAAGTTTGTAAGCATGTCTGTTTTCGGAAACTTGCCAGCGTGTTTTTCCTAACAAATTAGACAAACTTTCAGCAAAATTTTTGGAGAAAACTTCCTCTATATGTTTGCCGATTGAGTCGTTTCGCGTTGTTCCTAATATTTCTTCAAACGTAGAGTTACAACGTGTAATTCGTCCTTCTTCGTCAACAGCAAGCAACCCAACATTAACAGATTCAACGATTGATTCGTTAAATTCTTTTAACATTTCGAGTTCTTCGGTGCGTTTTTGTTGGTCTTGATACAAAACGCTATTTTCGATTGCAACAGCAATATATCCGGAAACGGTTTGTAAAATTTCCAAATCTTCAGAGGAAAGCAAAGAACCGTCCACGGCACGTCCGAGACCAATTACGGCAACCATTTTTCCACGAGCAACGCACGGCACAAAATAATGTAATTCTTGTCTGACAGGCGTTTGCGAGTCGTTAATTTCGAAATCAAAATCAATTTCGTCTGCTCGAACAATTCCTTTATTCGCTGATTTTTCTCGAATCATTTGGCGAAAATCGCTAGGAACAACATAATTTAGCGATAGTCCAATTTGTTTCGCAACTCGATATGAATCGTTTTCTTCAACAAAAACTGCAACTTTTTCGACATCTAAAACTTGGCGAAGTCTTTCTGTCAGAGCATTTAATAAGGGTTCAATTGCGGTTGTTGCAGAAAGTGTTTTGCCGAAATCAAGCAAACCGCGACGTAAATCGTATCTTTCACCATAGAAAAACCGATCTGTTCGCATTTGTAAATAATTCTTTAATGGCTCGGAAAATAAAACCAAAACCGCCATTACAACGATTGCAATTAAAGCTCTAACAACGTTGGTTGTTGAAAAATCAGCACCGATAATAGCGAAGACAAAAGCAAATGCAACAGTTCCAATCATCAACGCAATAGTCGCTGTTGTAATGGCATAAACCAATGCCCGACGCATTACGACATCAACATCCATCAGACGATAACGAACAACTGAATGCCCGAAACTGAGTGGAATGAGAGCAAGTGGAAGAGTTGTCAAAGCCGAAATCATTCCATCTTCAGGAAAATAAATAAGCCGTTTGGCAACTTGAACACCAATAATCGGAATAACTGCGAGAATTGTCCCCCAAACAGCCCATTTTAATCTTTGATGAACAATTGGTTGCGAATTTTTAATAAAACGCCAAATCAGAATTCCTGAACCAATTGAAATTCCCAAAATGAAATGAATAAAACTAGCGAAATAAAGATTCCCGATTAAATCATAGCGTTCAATGATTTCTGACCAAGTTGTCATGAAATCTGCACGAAAGCTAACGTATGTCGCTAAAAGTCCAAGAAAAATGATTGTCGCAGGTAAATAAAGTGCGTAAGTATGCCATTTTTTTGCACCAAAAACTTCGCTCCGAGTTGGATAACGCCAACAAAAATGAACAAAAATTGCGGTGAAAAGCAAAAATGCTGCATCGTCTAAAATACTAACCGCGAGATCAATATCCTCACCTAAACCTAGTGGTTTATATGTGTGAAAAACAAAAGCTGTGAGACATAATGTGGCAAATCCGAGAACAAAAGGCGAGCGGCTTCCTTGATTTAAAAGAACGAAAAATCCTACACAAAGCCATATTAAGCCTACAATTGAAAGAAAAATTAATGAAGCAGTCCAGCGAGGTTGAGTGTCTAGCTTAGGTAAATCAGCGAAATAAATATTGTCAACAAAAGTGTATGAAGTTTTTCGGTAGCGGTAAGTTAAACTGCCTCCGACTCCCGCTTGTTCGAGATAAATTTGAACTGCGTTTGGTGAAGAAATTTCGTCAAAGTTCTTTTCATCAAGGCTTATTTCCAGAAGTTGGTCGCCGACAGAAATTCCGGCTCGCGAACCTGAAAGACCTTCTTGAACTGATTCCGCAAAAATTCCATTATTTTTTTGAACCCAAGAAACTCCATCGGTTGGCGTAAGATCGTGAAAAATTCTTTGATATAGGTTCAAAAGACTTCCGCCGATGAGAAAAATCATCGCGAAAATCCAAATCATAGTCCAACTTGTGAGAACTTTTCCTTTCATTGTTTTCAACCAAAAAAAGATTACCAACTTCCAAATGTTGTTATACGCAAACTACGTTCCAAGAAATTGCTCTCGGTCAAATTGACGCAATCAGATATTTCGGTTCTCAAAAAACTTAATTTTTCCCCAATTACGCATAAACATCGTTACGAAACTAAATAAAAACAAGTTCAAAAATTAGTATAGCTGATTCAGTTTTTTAGCTTTCAATCCGAGATTTTGGAGACAAAAAAGTCCAAAATCAGACGACTTTGGACTTCAAAATACTAATTTAAACTTAAGCGTCAGAATCTAAAGGAAATTATGCCACGCAAAACTCGCCGTTGAGAATTAAGCGTTATGTTTGTCTCACCATTTGCAGAAGTTTGAAAATCAAACAAATTTCTCGCGTCAACTATTGCTTCAGCTCTAAAAGGCAGTCCTAAGTTTGGCAAAGGTTGCGAAACCAAAATACTCAAACTCGGGTCGTAAATTGCCAATCTTCCTTGAAATGGATCAATTGCAAAAACTGTTGCATCTGGTGAAAGCCGAAAAATTGTCTTAACTTTCGTGCCGTTTCTGAGGTTTGCGTTTAGTTGCCCAACAAACGTCTGAAAAAAAGCATTTTCGAAAAGCTGATTAGGATTTGTGACTTTCGAGCTTGATAATTTTTGTCCTTTTCCGGCTGCATAACCAATTGATGTTGAAAAAGTTTTTCCTAGCCGACGTGTGTAAACAACACGAACACCTTGCGAATTTCCTTGCTGATCAGCCACGAAAACATTGTCAGAATTAGCAAAATCTACGCTTGAAACTCCAACGCCACGACCACTTATCATATCGAAAAAAGCTGTTGCTTCGAGATTTGAATTGTTGTCTAAAACACGCTCGATTCCAAATTCAAGTCTTCGGCTTTTATTCATTTTTGGTTTAAAGTCTTCAACCGCAAAAGTTTGTGCTTCGAGCTGCTGACGAAATAAAACCTGCGAATCTTCGAGTTCAATTGCACGCAACCAACTTCTTTCTTCAGTTTGAGTTGTAAAAGAACTTTTGACACGAGTTTTGCTGTTTATATCAACTTGCAAGCCAAGTCGCGGACTTGCTGAAAAGTCATTTCCGCCGCCAACAAACTTTGCATAATCAACACCTAATACAACAATAACGCCTTCTCTAACTTGCCATTCATCAGTTGCTTGCAACGAAAATTGACCTAAATCTTTGTTATTAATAGTTCCAAGCCGCGAAATTGAACCCGCGAGACGGACTTTATGTTTGTTATTAGGACTATATTTTACGGCAGTTTCTATACGTTGCGGAGCAATTTTGCTTGTTCCGGTTTGGGCAGAAATAATTATTTCTGAACTTTCGCCAAGTGGCTGAAGTGTTGCAAAGTTAAACGCTTGATATGACTTTTTGCCATCATTTGCAACAAAGGTTTCGACTACATATTGACCTTTTCGATTGTTAGAAATTTCATTTTCGGCAATAGTTTCTCTGTTTTCTTCAAGTTTTTTTGCAGTTTCGAGTGCTTGATAAATTGAGCGACGAGATTGTGCAGCACGAATTTTCCATTTAGAACTATTTCGGTCAGGCGTTCTGTCAGCAAGAGTTTTTCCACTACTGCTTTTTTCTAATTTAAAACCGAAAGTGTTTGCAGAAGAGCCTGTAACCTGAACAATAGAAAGAGTTTGTGGATTAAATCCTTCAGCTACGGCTAAAATTGTATAAGTGCCGGGGAGTGCTTTGAGAAAGAAACTTCCATCTGTTTTAGCACGAATTTGTTTAACTAATTTTGATGTTCCAACGCGGAAAATTGCGACAATTGAATCGGCGATTGCGTTTCCTTGTTCATCTCTAACAACACCACGAACAATTGCGGAAGTTTTTCTCTCCAAAGAAGTTTGGGCTTGAACAACTGAAAAAGGTGTTGAAAAAAAGCCGAACATCAGCGAAACGCCAAGAGTTATATATATTTTATTTTGCAATTTCGAAGAAAACATCAAACAAAAGCCTCCGCTTTAGAGCTCGGGGAAAGTCTCACATAAGAGTTTTATAGATTTTATGTTAGGCGTAAGCCATTTTTTACGCATTTTTACAGTTTCTTAATAAAAAACAAATGTGTCAAGCACAAAAGACTTTAGAAAGTTTGATGCAGATCAGTTTTAAATGGGTTGCTTTTGGTGAATTTCTTTTCGAGTTTCGCAAAAATCAGGTAAAAGGTTAATATGAATGTTTTGATTTTACTTTAAAAACTGAACTTATTTGAATTAAATTTATGTTGCAAGCTGGAATTGTTGGACTCCCAAACGTTGGAAAATCTACTTTATTTAATGCCTTAACATCGCAAGAAGCTGCCTTAGCGGCAAATTATCCGTTTGCGACAATTGAACCAAATGTCGGAATTGTTGCTGTCCCGGACGAACGTCTCGCAGTTCTCGAAAAATTGAATAAGGCTCAAAAAACTGTTCCGGCAAGCGTTGAATTTGTTGATATTGCAGGCTTAGTGAAAGGTGCGTCTGAAGGTGCAGGACTCGGAAATCAGTTTTTGGCGACAATCCGCGAAACTCACGCAATTGTTCAAGTTGTCCGGTGTTTTGACGATGATGACATTATACACGTTGAAGGTTCTGTAAACCCAATTCGCGATATTGAAACTATTCAAATTGAACTTGCTCTTGCCGATCTTGCGTCGTGTCAAAAACGAAAAGAAAAAGCTCAAAAAGGAGTGAGAGCCGGAGACAAACAAGCGAAAGCTGAATTCGATGTAATCGAAAAACTCCTTGCCGTTTTGGAAGAAGGAAGACCAGCGAGAAGTGTAAGTTTGGACGACGAAGAAAAAATAATCGCTAAACAGCTATTTTTACTTTCTACAAAACCGACAATTTACGCTGCAAATGTTGACGAAACTTCGCTTGCAAATCCGGACGAAAATCCTTATGTGAAAATTGTTAAAGAACACGCAAAGTCTGAAAATGCAGAAGTTGTGGTGATTTGTGCCAAACTCGAAGCTGAATTAATTGACCTCGAACCTGAAGATCGAATTGAATTTTTGAAAGATGTCGGCGTTTCATCAAGCGGCGTTGATAAATTAATCAAATCTGCATACAAAATGCTCGGTTTGATGTCTTTTTTAACCGCTGGCGAAAAGGAAGTTCGTGCTTGGACGATTCCAATCGGCACCAAAGCACCGCAAGCTGCCGGCGAAATCCACTCCGATATTGAACGTGGTTTTATCCGTGCAGAAATTATCAGCTATGATGATTTGGTTGCTTGTGGAACTCGCAAAGCCGCATCAGAAAAAGGTTTAGCAAGGCTTGAAGGCAAAGAATACATCATGCAAGACGGAGATGTTGTTGATTTTAGGTTCAATGTTTAGTCAAATAATCTTTTGCCAACAAAATACGAAATAGCAAGCAAAATAATCGCGACACTGGTTATCAAAACGCTTTCTCCAGCGTTGTAATGAGCCATAAAAGCCAGCACGAAATCATAGAAAAATCCGGCATACGCCCATTCCTTTAGCGTTCGCGATTTTTTTGTAGTGATTGCGATGATACCAAGGATTTTTGCGAATGCGAGTGGATAAATGATGTAAGTCGGATAACCAAGATGCGTAAAAATTTCCTTAACTTCGTTGTTATGAATGATATACACGCCCGCTGAAACCAACATTAAAGCACTTATAAGACCTGTCGCGATCCAATAAATAATTGATTGAGTTTTCATGTTTCGAAAGTATATGTCGAATAATTTTCAAATGCTAGACTTTTGAAGTTTATTTTGCTAATTTTTTAGCTAGATGAGTGTTCGCCGTGCCAAATTAAACCAAATTATGCTGAAATGTCTTTCGGCTTTTTTTGTTGTTTGGTTGAGTGGTGTTTTGGTTTTGATTGGTTGCAGTTCGCACAATTTTATTACTTCGGCGATGAATTCGGTCGTTGAAAAAGCCGAAAGTTGTCCGCTTGGCGAAGGTCACGATTGTTGTAAAAACAAGCCGAAAGTTGACGGTAAATTGCCGAAAGTTTCAGAAGATGAAAACAAAACAGTTGATTGCTGTGCTTTCAAACCGCAGAAAACTCTATCGGCTGATTTATCGAATTCAAAAAATACTAAGCAATCTGTCGTTGCAACCGATGTAATTGAAACTCCAAATCCTGTTTATTTCATCAAACAATCCTACAAAATCCCGCAAGTCTATCATTCTATTATCCGCAATCGCGGTAGCACATATCTCAAAAACTGTGTTTTCCGAATTTAGAGTGGAAGTGTGTTCAAAATTGCACTTTCAAGTTCGAACTGTCTTCACGGTTCGATAAATATTGGCTCTAACATCTACGTTTTGTAGAAAGGAAAATATAATGAGAAAGAAAATTCTTATCGCTGTTGTCGCGTTAATGCTCTTCGCATTTTCAATCGCGGCATTCGCTTACACAAATCATTCAACTAACCACAATTCAAAAACTTCGTGTTGCCAAATGGCAAATTGCTGCAAAGACGGCGTTTGCAAAATGAATCACGAATGCTGCAAAGACAAAGATTCGTGCTCGATGAAAGAAAATTCGGGAGAGATCAAAGATTGTCCGATGCACAACGATAAAATTGAATAGAAAAACTAATGCTGAATTAATACGGAGAAACGCATACATCTCTGCAAAATTCGCGTTAATTCCCACAGAACCTTTTGTTAAATTATGGAAGCAATAAAAAAAATAGAATATTCAAACACCGGAAAAAGCGACTACCTGCCGTATTTGGCGTGGATAATAGCTTTAGTTTCGATGGTCGGCAGTTTGTTTTTTAGTGAGGTGATGGATTTGGCACCGTGTGTGCTGTGTTGGTATCAGCGAATTGCGATGTATCCACTTGTTTTGATAATCGGAATTGGGATTATTAACAACGATAGAAACGTAAAAAAATACGCATTACCGTTGTCTTTAATCGGGTTATTAATTGCGATTTATCACAATTTACTATACTACGGACTGATTGCCGACAGCATAATTCCTTGCAAAGAGGGAATTTCTTGCACTTCGCGGCAGATTGAATTGCTCGGATTTATCACAATTCCGCTGATGGCTTTAACGGCTTTTATTGCGATAACATTGTGTTTATTGTTTTATAAACGACAGGAAATTGACACACTTAACCGCCAAGATTAGGAGAACGCCAAGTGAAGGCAAAGCAAACAGATTTGCTGGAAAAAAAAATCTACTTGGCGAACTTGGATTCTTGGCAGTAGAAATAATATAAACTGGCAGAAATTTTTATGAAAAAAGAAACATTACTTTTAGGAATCATTGCGGCACTGGTCATCATCGCCGCCGTTGTTGGGGCAAATTATTATCGTAGCTCGGTGCAGAGCGAACGCAAACCGACGACAACGGCAAACGCTTCGTTAATTCGGGAAGACAGTCCAACGCTTGGAAATGCGGACGCAAAAGTTACAATCGTCGAATTTTTAGACCCCGAATGTGAATCTTGTGCGGCTTTTTACCCGACTATAAAAAAACTTTTAAAGGAATATGACGGCAAAACCCGACTCGTTGTGAGAATTATGCCGCTTCATCCAAATTCGGTTTTAGCCGCAACTTTTACCGAGGTCGCTGGCGAAGATGGAAAATATTGGCAAGCCCAAGAATTACTTTTTCAAAAACAATCGGAATGGGGAACAAAACACGGTCCACCATCTGCATCACCGCAACCTGATGTCCCCAAGTTGTTTGTAAAATACGCAATGGAACTTGGTATGGATTTGAACAAATTTGAATCGGCTGTCAAAGAAAATCGCTATGCGGCAAAACTCGAACGCGATAAGAAAGACGGACAAGCCAACGGAGTTCGCCAAACGCCAACGATTTTTGTCAATGGCAGACAGCTCGCAAGGCTCAACGAAGCAGATTTGAAGGCGTTGATTGAAGAAGAATTGAAAAAATAGACGACTAATGGAAAATATCGAAACCATAAATTTAGACCGAAATAAACTTTACAAGGTGGCATTCGGGCTGGCTATTTTTACTATTTTCTACAATATTATCGAAGGAATTATCGCCACTTATTTTGGTTACACGGACGAAAGTTTAGCGTTATTTGGCTTTGGAATTGATAGTTTTATTGAGGTAATTTCAGGACTCGGAATTGCCTCGATGATTATTCGCATCGGGAAAAATCCTTTGAGTAACCGTGATAATTTTGAACGAACAGCGTTGAAAATTACAGGTTTTGCGTTTTATGGATTAGTCATAGGTCTTTTAATCACAAGTGTTTACAATATTTGGACAGGACACAAACCCGAAACAACATTTTGGGGAATCATCGTTTCGGTAGTCTCAATTACCTCAATGTGGTTTTTGATTATCAGCAAAATAAAAGTTGGCAAACAGTTAGATTCACCTGCGATTTTGGCTGACGCGGATTGCACCAAAGTTTGCGTTTTTATGTCGATTATTTTGCTGATTAGCAGCGTGACTTATTCGCTGACTAACTTTGCATATGTCGACAGCATCGGCACCATCGGGCTTGCTTATTTATCATTTAAGGAAGGAAAAGAGTGTTTTGAAAAAGCGACAAGTGATAAAATCTGTTGCGAACATGATTAAAAATTATGAAGAAAATTATTTTATTATCTTTTGTTCTATTGATTGCAAATATTTCGTTGTTTGCACAAGCTAAAACTCAAAAATTAAACGGACAAATCGTCTGCTCGTCATGCTGGTTTGAAGAAGAAGATCGCAACAAATCGCCTTACGGAAACACGGCGGACATTGAATGTGCGAATGATTGCTCGAAAAAAGGTCTGTCGCAATCAATCGCTGTGAAGAACGAAAAGGGCGAATTTACACTTTATCAACTCGAAAAAGGTTCGTTAGATTTGAAAGCGAAAGATTTTCTCGAATTTGTGCCGAAATATGCCGAAATTGAAGGCGTAACACGCGAATCGAAAGGCAAAAAATTCATCAAAGTTAATTCGCTTAATGTTGTCAAAGTTGCTCAAACTGAAAGCGTTCAGGTTGATGCAAAACTCGCTTTGAACGATTTATCAGGCGTTCCTCAAGACCTGAAAACCTACATTGGACGTTTCGTGGTCGTTAATTTTTGGGCAACTTGGTGCGTTCCGTGCAAAGAAGAAATGCCCGATTTATCAGCGATTCAAAACGATTATGCAGCACTCGGCGTTCAAGTTATCGGGGCAACTGCGGACGCGGAAAAAGATAAGGCGAAGGTGCTAAAGTTTGTCCGCGAAGTAAAAGTTAATTTTCCGGTTTGGCTGAATGTAACTAACGATCAAATGCTCGGTTTCGGAGTTGGAAAGGTATTACCTGCAACAGTTATCGTCAATCGTGAAGGCAAAATTGTTTGGCGAAAGGTTGGCAAAATTGATGCGATTGAGCTTCGCAAAGAACTCGACAAATTGTTGGATGAAAAGGTTGCACATTCCAAAATGAAGAAGGCGAAGGTTGATAATACTTCGCTCGTGCCTGCCTGAGCGGTCTGACCGGGCGAAGGCTCAGCCGTTCGGGGAACGGCTCTTAACGCAAAGAAATTTACTTGGGGAATTCGTGTAATTCCCGGGCAGGTCGAACGGGCGAAAGTCCGAACAACATTGATGTATCGACCGCATCCGCAAGTCAGCATCGGAGTGGAATACAATCCGTATGTCGGCGAAGTTCGCCCGCTTTTGACGCTGATTCCGCTCAAAGAAACGAAAAATCGTCCGGCGGTAATTTTCGGATTCAGCTCCGATCGAATCGGAACGCCAAGCGGAAGTTCGTTTTACCTAACCGCGAGCAAAGATTTGACCAATTGGACAGGTTTGCCAATCGCTCCATATGGCGGAATTGTTTACGGAACTTTTGAGAAAAAGTGGCGTGCAATCGGCGGTTTGAACATTCGGATTCGAGATAATTTAAGTTCGCTGATTCAATTCGACGGCGTGAAAGTTCACCCAACTTTGACGTATAACTTTAATGAAACACACGGTTTAACGTTTCTGATGATTCGTGGGAAAAATCCAGGTTTTACATATACGTTTTCGTTTTAATGAGAATTAGTTTTTCTATTTCGTTTTTTTCGCCTTAATCCAGAGCGATTCCATTTCTTCTAAGTTGCTTTCTTCAAGTGTTTTACCGTTTTCCTTTAGTTCTTTCTCAATAAAACCGAATCGTTTGCGAAATTTGCGATTCGTTTTTTTGAGAGCAGTTTCAGCATCAACGTCTAATTTTCTTGCGAGATTTAGCACTACAAACAAAATATCACCGAGTTCTTCTTCGATGTGACTTTGCGAATCTTCACCAATTGCGACATTTAATTCGTCGATTTCTTCATTTAATTTTTCGTAAATCTGCGAAACATCTTCCCAATCAAAGCCAACTTTCGCAGCTTTTTTAGTAAGTTTTTGACCCTCAAGAAGTGCCGGAAAATGAACCGGAACATCGTCCAAAATCGAAAGTTTTACTTTTTCAGTTTGCCCGGAAGCCTTTCTTTGGTCGGACTTTAACTCGTCCCAATTATTCAAAACATCGCTCGCAGTTTCGAGGATTTTGTCGCCGAAAACATGCGGATGGCGAAGAATCAATTTTTCCGCGACCTCGCCTGCCACGTCGTCAATCGTAAAATCACCGCGTTCTTTCGCGATTTGCGAATGAAAGACAATTTGCAGCAAAACATCCCCGAGCTCTTCTCGCAAATGATCGGTATTTCCGGTTTCGGTCGCTTCCTGAATCGCATCAAAAGCCTCATAGCTCTCTTCGAGCAAATATGGAGCGAGCGATTCGTAAGTTTGCTCAATATCCCAAGGGCAACCATTTGGCTCACGAAGGCGTTGCATTACGGCGGTTAATTCATCAAATTTTTTAGACATAATTTGTTTAATTGTAAACGCTAATTATGTATTTGAAAATTACTTCGACTACTTTGTTTTATTATGTTAAGTTTGCTTTCAAAATATGAAAACTCTAATAAAAATGCTCGGTGTTTTGCTATTTCTTTCAATAAATCTATTTTCCCAAAATGTTTTCTTATCGGCGGATGGTGGTTTTAAAATTGACTTGCCGAAAAACCTGTCATCATCAGAGGAGTTTAGTGATTATTCTGGTGATTTTGTAAGCGAAGGAAATACTTTGAAATGGGAAAATACTTTACCTGACCCTTCTTACGCGATTCAATATATTAAATACAACTCAACAGAAATTGGTGAAAAATCAAAACTTACCGCAAAACGAAAAGACTCACTTGTTGATTCATTTGGAGCTGGTTTAATTGATAGTGCCAACAAGAGAAATGGAATGTTCAGGGAGACGATTTACTCAGCAAATGGTAAATCAGGAAAACAGTGGTTGGTGATTTTTCCAACATATCATTTTCTTGTCAGAGCTTTTTTTGTAAATAATAATTTTTATGCACTTCTCGTTACCTTTCCTAATTCTTCGATTGAAATTGAGGTTTTGAAGACGTTTGATTCATTTCAGTTGTTAAACCGAAAAGAAATAATTGATCTCAAAATAAAAGAAGCTGAACCTAAACCACTTCCGCAATCACCAGGTCTAGAAAAATTTACATCTGACGCTCAAGATCAAAACCTCAAAGGAAAAGTAAAAACTGTTACCGAAGATTATCAAGAGACTTTTAAATCTCAACGCGAACCTTATATCGAGACACAATTTAACGAACAAGGAAATTTTACCAGGGAAACAACCTATAATCTTGGTTTTCCAGCAACAATAAAAGTTTGGGGCTATATTGATGGAAATCGAGTGAGTCTAGAAAAAGAAACAAGAATTACTTTTGATGAAGCGGTTTCCCAACGCGTACGCCCAAAAAGAAACTTCAGCATTGATGAAGCACCAAGTGAACCGCCTCCAGTATTTGATGGTCCGGCTAATACAAAACCTCTTCCGCGAGACGAGCGATACGATACAAAGTTCACCTACAAATACAATGCTGAAAATAAACTTATCGAACAAACTGAATACTCAAATGATGGGCAAGCCAATAGTGTCAGACAATTTACGTACAGCGGAAATCGCCGAGAAACATTAGCTACTTTTCTAAATACCGATTCTAAAAACAAAAGCCTCGAAATTTACGACAAAAATGGAGATGTTATCGAAAGCAGTGAGTTTGACGATAGGGGCAAACTCGAACTGAAAGTAACATATAAATACGAACTTGATTTAAAAGGAAATTGGATCATTCAGAGAAGCTTCGACAACGTAAAAGTAAAAGGAAAGTTAATTTTGAAACCCTTATCAATCAGTTATAGAAAAATTATCTATTACGAATAAGCGTGAAACCAACCTCAGCTAAATTTTTCGCAATCTTAACTTTCTTTCGCCAAAATGCTAATATCAAGTTTGGAATTTTATCGAAATTTATAGGAAATTTATGATTGGAAGAGAATCAGATCACGAAGAAGTTGTGTTAAAAGTTGTCGATCGACGGATGTTTAACGTTGATGGAAGTTTACGGGAAGGCGTTGAGATTGCTGAACCAAAAGCGGAACTGCCAAAGGTTGAAGTTGAAGAGCAAACGCCCGATATGCCGCAAACTGCTGAATTAGAAGAGTTTGGCGATGCTGAAATGGACGATGAAGATTTTCCTGATGCCGAAAATCCTGCAAGCTTCGTCAATTTTCTCTCCACTCTCGCCTCGCAAGCCGCAAGCTCGCTCGGTGCAATGCCAAACCCACAAACTGGTCAGAGAACTCTTGATCTTGAAACTGGAAAATATTGGATCGAAGTTTTATCAATGCTCAAAGAAAAAACTGAAGGCAATCTGCATCCGAAAGAAGCCGAATTATTTGAAGGTTTGCTGGCAGATTTGAAACTTCAATTCGTACAAATCTCGCAAATGGCGGCAGAGAGAGCGAGAAAGGCAGTTTAGTTTATGAAACTAACTTTCCTCGGTTCAGGTACATCAACAGGCGTGCCATCGATTGGTTGCGAATGCGAAACGTGTTTGTCCACTGACTCAAAAGACAAAAGACTTCGCGTTTCAATCCTCATCGAACACGCGGGGAAAACTATTCTCGTTGACACTTCTTCAGACTTTCGCCAACAAGCCTTGCGTGCCAAAATCAAGAATCTCGATGCAATTTTAATCACACATTGCCATGCCGATCACGTTTTTGGACTCGATGATATTCGTCCGTTGAATTTTCGTTATGGTGCGATGAGCGTTTTTGCAAATGAGATTGCTTGGAAAGATTTGCGACGCATTTTTCAATACATTTTTGCCCCAACTCATTTCGGCGGCGGACTTCCGCAACTTGTTCCGCATACGGTTGTTGATGGTGCTTCGTTTTGCATCGGCGAAGACATAACTGTTACACCAATTGAAGTTATCCACGGCAAACTGCCCGTAATTGCCTATCGGTTTAACAATTTTGCATACGCCACAGACTTGAAAACTATTCCAAAAGACTCTCTCGAAAGATTGCGGAATCTCGATGTTCTCGTGCTTGATTGTGTGAGAATAAAGCCGCACACCACACATCTTTGCCTTGAAGAAGCCTTAAATTACATTGCGGATTTGAAACCGAAACGTGCCTATCTCACACATTTGAATCACGATATTATGCACGAACGAGACCAACATTTGCTGCCGGAAAATGTATTTTTTGCTTACGATGAATTGGTGCTAGAAGATTAATAGAAGACTAATAAATGAAACTTTTTCACGGAACAGAGAATGCTGAAATTCAACGCCCGACGGTCGTTACTCTTGGGGTTTTTGATGGACTTCATCTTGGGCATCAGCAAATAATGAAGACAGTTGTTGAGCGTGCGAATACTCTAAATGCAGTGCCGACAGTAATTACGTTTGATCCACATCCTCGTGCGGTGCTTCATCCCGAAAATTCGCCACCGATGTTGCAAACGCTAGATCAGAGACTTGGTTCATTCGAAGTTCTCGGAATCGGACAAGCGATTGTGATTCGTTTTAACCGCGATTTTGCTGCGACAGATGCCGACCAGTTTCTTCGCGAAGTCATTTTCCAGAGATTGAAAGCACAAGAAGTTTATCTTGGAAAAGGTTTTGCGTTCGGCAAAAATCGTGCGGGAAACATTGATTTGCTGAAAAAAATCAGCGTCGAACTAGGTTTTGTAGCGGAAGAAGTTCCGGAAATCCAGCTTCGCGGACACAGAATTTCCTCATCGCAAATTCGCAAATTGCTCGCCGAAGGAAAGGTAAATCTCGCGAGGCGAATGCTCGGACGACCTTATGGCGTTGAAGGTTTGGTGATTCACGGCGACAAACGCGGACGCACAATCGGTTTCCCGACCGCGAATTTGAAACCCAAAAATCGCGTAATTCCGAAAAATGGAGTTTACGTGACATCAACTTTGATCGAAGGCGAATGGCGGCGAAGCATCACAAACATCGGGATTCGTCCGACTTTTGAAAATGGATTAGAGCCATCGGTCGAAACTTTTATCCTCGATTGGGACGGCGATTTATACGATGATGTGATTCGCGTAAGATTTCTCCACCGAGTGAGAGACGAGAAAAAGTTCAGCGGAATCGATGAATTAAAGGCTCAGATCAAGAAAGATTGCGATGTTGCGGTCGAATATTTTTCGCACGATGGCGTGAGAAATATGTTAAAAATAGTTTGAGAGGTTTTTATCGAAATTATTGTTTCGAAGAAAATCGAAAAGAAACTTCTTCAATTAGCCAAAATTAATGGAGAAGATATTTCTAATTCTACGGGTAAGTTACTTGAGACAATTGTTAAGAGTGATTTTCCAGAAATGTTTGAAGATGAAACTCACGAAATAATTTCTCTTCACGTGTTTCCAAATGGTTAAACCTAAATATTGAGAATCATTCGAAATTTCCCCTAAATTTGTATGAAGCTAACTGCCTTACGCCCAATGCTTTGGACAGAAAATCTCACAGAAACAGTCGAGTTTTACACTCGTGTTTTAGGTTTTACGTGTGGTGAAATAAATGAAGTTTGGGGTTGGGCAACTATTTTCAGAGACAATATCGTGATTATGCTCGCCAGACCGAATGGGCAAACCGAATATCAAGAAATCGGTTTCACAGGTTCGTTTTATTTCAATACTGACGACGTAGAATCACTTTGGAATGAAGTAAAAGATGTTGCGAAAATCGGTTACGAAATCCAAACTTTCGATTGGGGAATGAAGGAATTCGCTATTTATGACAACAATGGTTATGTTTTGCAGTTTGGGCAGTCTGTTGCATTCTGATAATTTCTCAAAAAACTTTTCAAAACATTCTCACTTCAAAGCACGTTCTATTATAGGATTTGATAGAATATAATAGGTTTTGAAAATGAATAATATTGAAGTGCAAGAAAACAATCAAGAGTTAATTTTAGCGAGTGGTGATAATTCGGTTTCACAGCCGCGGAGCAGAGCTTTATCTAATGAAGAGCTGATTTCTGAAGAGAAATTACTGCTCGCAACCGAGGAAAACGTTGAGAAAAACTATCAAGGTTTTCGCGGATATTTGCGTCTCTTTTCAGTAGGCAAAATCATCGGTTTGCTCGCACTCTATTTGTATCTCGATCAATATGATATGCACCGCTCACAGCAAGTGAAGCACGCAAACACGCGACTCGAAAATGCACGAAGATTGACTTGGCTGGCAGTTTTGGGTGAAAAGTTTCATCGTGTTAATATTTGGGTTTTTCATCGTGTGATGTTGCTAGTTCGTCGTTTTACACTTGGAAGCGTTGTTAATAAAGAAGTTACTCAAGAGAAGCAAGCTGTTTGGCTCAAAGAAAGTTTGATAAAACTCGGACCAACTTTTATCAAAATAGGACAATCTCTCGGCACTCGTGCGGACTTGTTACCGCTTTCATTTGTCAAAGCTCTCGGCGAATTGCAAGATAATGTTCCGAAATTTCCAAATTCAATTGCCTTTGCGAGAATCGAAAAAGAACTTGGCAGAAGAATCAGCGAAGTGTATGCGGAATTTGATGTTGAGCCAATTGCAGCAGCGAGTTTGGGGCAAGTTTATCGGGCGAAATTGCATTCTGGTGAAGAAGTTGCGGTTAAAGTGCAGCGACCGAATCTCGCCGGAATCGTCAAAGGCGATATTGAAATCCTGCGAAAAATTGCAAAGTTTGCGGAGCGTTATCCGAGTCTCAACGAAAACGCTGATTGGGCTGGAATGTTGCGAGAATTTGAATCGACGATTGCTGAAGAAATGAATTATACCTCCGAAGGCAAAAATGCTGAGCAGTTTTCGGAGAGCTTTAAAGACTGGAATAATGTTCACGTTCCGAAAATTTATTGGAACGCAACGGCTGAAAAAGTTCTCACAATGGAATTTATTCGCGGGACGAAAGTCGTTGAAATAGAACAACTTAAGTTGAGAAATTTATCGCCTGAAAAGATAAACAGGTTGTTGATGAAAACTTATCTCAAACAACTTTTAGAAGATGGATTTTTTCATGCAGATCCGCATCCGGGAAATCTTTTGGTGATGGAAGATGGCAGACTAGCGTTTTTTGACTTTGGAATGGTGGGCAGAATTACGCCGCAACTACAAGCCAAAATGATTGACGCATTTTTCCACGTTGTCGCCAAAGAACCTGAAGGGATTGCCCAAGATTTGATTGATTTAGAGTTTCTCAAACCCGGAGCAGATGAGACTAAAATCAAAGAGGTTGTCGTGAAAATGTTCGAATTGCATCTTAATTTAAAGTTGAAAGATGTTAAATTTAAAGAGCTAACTTATGATTTAGCTGATGTTATGTATGATTATCCATTTCGTTTGCCGTCAAATTTTACATACATTATGCGAGCTTTGATGACGCTCGAAGGCATCGGAATTATCATCGATCCTGAGTTTAATTTTTTTGAAACAGCCAAACCTTTCGCCAAAGAATTTATGCTTCGTCGCGAGGGAAAAGATTTGAGAAATCTCGTAATCGGTAAACTTACAGGTGCCGATACCGGAAAAATTGACTGGGAGAGAACTTGGAAACTCGGAAAATTAGCGGCGAAAACAATTTTTAATTTTGGTGGTAAATAACTCTTGAAAATGAAGAAGCTAATAAAAATTGTTCATATTTTGAACGATTTTTCTATTGAAGAATTTGATAATGAAACTTGGGAACAAGCGGAAAATGTGGCGATTGACAAATATTGGTCGGGCGATCCGGCATCGATTGGTCGGCGTTCGCAAGTGAAATTACTTTGGTCGCAAACCGCTCTTTATGTGCGGTTTGAAGCGATTCAATCTGAGCCGTTGAATGTAAATGAAACGCCAAATCTTGCGAGCAAGACTAATGAGTTATGGAATCGAGACGTTTGTGAGATTTTTATTGCTCCAAATCGGGAAGAAGCCAACAAGTATTTTGAGTTTGAAATTGCACCAACCGGTGAATGGATTGACATCAAAATTCATCTTAAACCAGACGGGCGAATTACTGATTTGAATTACGATTCTGGAATGCAATCTGCTGCTAAAATCGAAACAGATAAAATTTGGATGACGATAAAGATTGATTGGAAAGCGTTTAGCAAGATTCCCGAAGTTGGCGAAGTTTGGAAAGGGAATTTGCTTAGGTGTGTCGGAAGCGGAAAAACACGCGGATATTTATCGTGGCAACCGACCAAAACGAAGAAACCAAATTTTCACGTGCCCGCTGCGTTTGGTGATTTTGAATTTGTAAAATGAAATTCTTTGGTTTAACAATTTTAGGATTTATTGGTATGGAAATATTTTCATACATAATTCACCGATGGTTTTTTCACGGAGTTTTCTGGAAAATTCACGTTTCGCATCACACTAGCCGCAAGGTTTGGTATGAATCGAACGATTTATTTAGTCTGCTTTTTGGCTCAATTTCGGTCGTATTTATTCTTTCTGGAAACGTCATTTTATCGCCAATTGGAACTGGAATCGCGATTTACGGAGTTATTTATTTCATCACGCACGATTTATTTACGCATCGCAGATTTCTACCTTTTGGTTCAAAAAATAAAGTTTTATTGACGATTCGTGCGGCACATCAAAGGCATCATCAAACTTCGGAAAGGATTGGAATTGAACCTTTTGGTTTGTTTTTTTTCGATTACAAAGAATTTTGGCGAAAGATTTCTGGCAAAATGTAAAGTTTTGCAATTTCTTGATTAATCGACGGTGTTTAGCAAACTTTAACTACTTTTTGTGCATCTTTTAATACAATGAAAAAATTTATATCAATTATTCTGCTTTCTTTTTCAATTGTTTTTGCCCAAGAGAAACCGCTCTCTCAAGCAGAATATGTGAAACTTTTATACGCTGCAAATACGGCTGCTAAGCGACAAGATTTGACTGAAACTGTCAGAAAACGTGGAATTTCGTTTATTGTTACTGCGGGTTTGCGTGGACTCACAAAATCGAAAAGTGCAAATGATGTTGACTTGCTCAGAACATTAGATGAATCAAATCGTCGTCGGGAAAATCCGACAAATGCTTCACTTCCAACAACTAAAGAAGCGGCGGAAGTGATTGAAAAAACGAAGCAAAACACGCTTCAAGCTGTCGAAGAAATGCCGGATTTCGTGGCAAAGCAATTAATTAGCCGCGGAATTGGCTACGCGGGAACTAATACGTTTCGTCCACAAGATCAGCTTGTGGTAGCGGTAAGTTTTAGCACTGAAAAAGGCGAGCAATATAAAGTTTTGACCGTGAAAGGCGTTGCGGTTGATTCAAAGCAAGCTGACAATTACAGCGGTTTAGATGGTGCAACTACGGGCGGAGAATTTGTTGATGATTTGGCACGAATTTTCAGAAGTGATAGCAAAACTGAGTTTACGTTGGTTGATACAGGAATGCTTAGAGGTCGTAAAACGATATTGTTTGATTATCGAATCTTGATAGAAAATAGCAAAAATGATGGAGTTGGTTTAAAAGGTGAAAGAAGTTCTTCGGTGCCGATTGGTCGAAAAGGACGAATTTTTATTGACCGAGAGTTGAATAGAGTTTTAAGAATAGAATTTCAAGCGACTGATATTCCGACAACTTATGAAATTAAAAAATTTGAAAGTTCGACAGATTACGATTGGGCAGAAATTGGCGGAGAAAAATATCTCTTGCCATTGCAATCAGATGCACGATTTACGGCAAATTGGGGTCGCGAACTTGTTCAATCGAAAAATTTGATTCGTTTCAAAAATTATCAGAAATTTGGTTCAGAAGTTAAAATTTTGGATGATGACGTAATTATTGATGAAGAAGTTGAAAAACCTACGAAACCATAGATTATGTCGCCTAAATCTTGATGACAGTCCTGTACGAATGTTATTTATGCGACCGCAAATTTGGAAAGATACGAAAAGGTTCTAATTTATTGGGTGACGTAATATCCGGCGAGTGCAGGAATGATAAGCCATAGCAAGCCTTTGATTAAAAAAAACAAAAAACCGGCAACGCCGAGTCGTTTTATCCATCCAATAAAAGAAGAGCTTTTCTTAATTTCTTCATCCACATTTAACAAACTACCCTTTTTGCATTTGTAAATCAACCAAAATTTTATTAGTTTTTTATTTTATGAAACAAGCAATCTTGACATTTTCGCGGCTAATTGTTTGCATATCTCTAGTGTCGATGTTTGTTTTCGGGCAAATATCTCCGCCAATTGAAGAAAATAAACGTGAGGCAGATTTGGTAGAACTAATTAAACTTGAGAAATCAATTAAACTCGACATTCGATATGCTCGAAGTGACAATTTCGTCGGAAAACCTGTTTACACAGAAGCTCGTGCTTTTATGCAGAAAGACGCGGCAAAAGCGTTAGTGCGAGTGCATAAGCTATTGAAAAAACAAGATTTAGGTCTTGTTGTATTTGATGGTTATCGACCTTGGTCGGTGACAAAATTGTTCTGGGAAGTTACGCCTGAAGATAAACGAATTTTTGTTGCTAATCCGAAAAATGGTTCGAGGCACAATCGCGGTTGTGCTATTGATCTTTCAATTTATAACCGAAAAACAGGTGAATTTCTTGAAATGCCGACTGATTTCGATGATTTTACAGAAAAAGCGAGTCCAACTTATCAAGGTGCGACCGAACTGCAAATCAAAAACCGAGAGTTATTGCGAAGTATGATGGAGTCGGAAGGTTTTACAGTAAACAAAAATGAATGGTGGCATTTTGATTATAAAGATTGGCAAAACTACGGAATTTACGACATTGCCTTTTCGGAAATAAATATAAATAAGAAAAAGAAAGCGTAGGCTAGAAGCACTACGCTATCTCCGGATAGTAATAAACTATATTTTTTATTTCGGCGATTTATATTTCTCAATCAATTCTTTCATTCCAACAACTGAGCCTTTATTTCTAAATTTAAAATACACTTCGAGGTTCTCTCGAACTTGCGTGTTTAAACCTTGATATATCGCTTCGCCATCAGTTAGAGCAACAACTCGTGCAAAATAATCAATTACAATATCGAGTTTTTCTTGTGCTTTTTTGAGCATTGCATCTTTTTCTTTGCCTTCCGTAATTACGTATTCACGTGCAATTTCTTGATATTCTTCATCATAAGTTGTGCCTAGCAGAAGCCATGCGTTTATTTCTTTTGGCTCTAATGAGGCAGTTTTCTTTAGTGCGACAATTGCCTCAGTCCGATTCTTTTGCGAAATCTTCACAATTCCAACTGATAAATAAAGTTTCGGCAACCAAATAGTTTGATATTCTTTCCAAGTTTCGTCTGTTAAATTTTTTGTCTTTTTATTTGCTTCAATAAGTTCGATTGCTTTATTAGAAAAACTTAAAGTCTGCGAAATAAAAGACTTATTTCCGCTTCGCAACTGGTTTGAGCCTTCAATAGCGAGTTGAAGACGAATTGCCACATCATCAGGGTTGCGAGAAATAAATGTTTCACCAATTGAAAATGCTTCGCCAATTTGCTTTTGGTTGAGATAGGAAAAGATCAAATTTGGAATTATTACATCCATTTCACTTGGTTCAGTGAAAAGCAGAAAAAATTGTTGAGCATTGGCGATTGACTGAGTATCATCTTTCGAAGAAAAAACTTCTGTTCCTAAATAGTTTACAACTTGAGGACGAGCGGCACTTTTAGGGAATTTTTTTACTAAATCTGTAGTGGTTTTCAACTTAGAAGCAAAATCTTTGCCGGCTTCTATTTTCTTTATCAACTTTTCTTCATCAGCAGAAATTTTTACCTTTTCCACCGGTTTATCTTGTGCAAATACAAGGCTTACGCATCCAAACAAAAGTAAAAAAACGCCTAAAACTCTTAAAAACTTCATCAAAAATTACCTCTCAAAAATATTTATTACAATAGAATTCTAACGCAAAATAAAAAAGAACAAAAACCTAAGTTTTCATTCTTTGATGCAAGTTTGCTTATAATTTTACGCTGAGGTTTTTGCCAAGGTTGCAATTTTTTCTCGCTTAGAAACAACAACGCCGCCTGGTTTTTCGACTGTAATAGCAAATAGTTTTGGATTTTTGACTTTCAGCTTAGCCGTAATCGGGACAACAATTTCATCATTACCTTTAACATCAAAAATGCCACCATCAATCGGAGTCTTTTCGTCTTGTGTTTCGTCAAAAATCCAAAGCTGATAACATTCTTTGCTCGAATCATTGACTGGCAAACCGCGAAACTTCATATATCCCGCTTGTTTTTCGTCGCTCCAGACAATATCGCCGCTAACTTCAGGTAAATCTTTAACGTTTCCTTTTGCCCATTTAATTTGAAGAATGTTTTTGTCCGAATCTAAAAGTCGTTGTCGTAGTTGAAATACATTCAACGATTCGTTTTGGGTCTTTACAATATCTTTCGGAGCTTCAACGCGACTTGTCCAAATACTAAAAGCGAAAACTGCACAAGCAGCTGCTGTTGCCCAACCAAGTAAACCAAGCCAGTTTGTTTTCGGTTTTATAATAAAAGTTGGTTGCAAATCGGGAGCAAACCATTCTTCCGAAGTATTTAAAACTTTTGTTTGTAAATGTTTAGGCAATTCTTCGCTCAAATCTAAGTTTGCCAAATCAATAGCAGAAACAGCGGCATCAAAAGAAAAATCGTCTTTCCATTCTGGAAAAGTTGAGATTAAATCGTGTTCTTCGGCTGAGTTTAAACCGTAAATCGCTCGCTGAGAGAGGAGTTCAATCAATTTTTCATCATATATTTCATTCATCATGAAGCCTCCTTAACGTTGCTCATTCCGAGTATTTCTCTCACTTGTAAAATTCCACGTCTGGCATGAGTTTTTACAGTTCCAATCGGCATTTTCAGTGCATCAGCTATTTCCTGATGCGATAAACCTTGATAAATTGAAAGTTGCAAAACCTGTCGTTGTTCTGGTCGCAACTCTAGCAATGCTTTTGCAGCTTGTTTTGCTTCAACAATTGTCTGCAATTTCTCGTCAAACCTATTTGCTGGTTCATTCAACATATCTTCAATCGAATCAGTTGTTGGTCTTCGATTGGTTTTGCGTAATCTATCAATCAAACGCCGACGAGCAATCATCGAAACAAACGTTGTTTCTGATGCTTGAGCTTCATCAAAACGTCCGGCATTTTTCCAAATATCAACAAAAATTTCTTGCACAGCATCTTCGGCATCATCAGTATTTGGCGACATCCGACGCGACAAAGACCAAACAAGACCGCCGTAGGTGCTTAAACACTCCTGAACGGCAGTCTTATCTCCTGAAGCAATTCGCTGAAGAATAGTTTGACTCACAATTTTTTTATCTAGAAAATCTTGCAATCTATAAACTAACTCACTTCAGCACTTATTTTCAACTACTTAGGCATTAAAACGCTGTCAATTACATGAATTACACCGTTTGAAGTTTCAATGTCAGTTTTTACAACGTTAGTTGTTTTGTTTAACATTACTTTGCCTTTCTTAACTTTGATTTTTACTAATTGTCCTTGAACAGTTTTTGCAGACTTTAATTTGACAACGTCGCCTGCCATAACTTTCCCTGAAACAACGTGGTAAGTTAAAATTTTGACTAACTTATCTTTGTTTTCTGGTTTCAAAAGCATTTCAACTGTTCCTGCTGGCAACTTTGCAAATGCTTCGTCTGTTGGTGCAAAAACTGTGAATGGACCATCACTTTTCAAAGTTTCAACTAATCCTGCTGCTTGAACTGCTGCAACAAGTGTTTTAAACATTCCGGCTCCAACTGCAGTGTCAACAATGTCGCCGCCTTTTTTGAATGAGGCTTTTTGGTAACTTACTTCACTTTTGGCATCGCTTTTAGCGACACTCTTTTTTGAACAATCACTCGACTGTGCAAATCCGATTGTTGATAACGCAAAAACTGCTACTAATCCTAAAAATAACTTTTTCATCTTAAAATAATCTCCCTTTGTACTTTTTGTGTTTTGTCTTATAACGGGCGAAAATAAAACTCTTCAACCGTCTCGAAAATGAATTCGAAAGGTTGAAGAAATTAGATTCACTATTTTTTAGAAATTATTTTTTAATTAATTTTGAAATGAGAAAAACTAAAAAAAGAGAACAACAAACTCCGGCAGAAACTAAGCAATATTGGCAATATTCGAGCAATATAAAGGCTTGAATGTATGTGAGCCACGCTGAAAAGCAAACCATAAAGAATACTTGCAAACCAAATAAATTCCAAAGTTTTGAGTTTCTAAAAGCTGTTAAAAGTGCCAAACAGAATGCGATGAAGTAAGCCGCAAATCCAAAAAATGCCAAAGGTATTCCGAAGATTTCAGAATATTTACTACTTAAAACCGCACCGCAACCGCCCGATAAACCACAAGGAATTTGATCGCCGTTTAAACTATGAACAACTAAATAAATCGCGTCGCCCATTCCAATTAAAGCCAGAACGGAAGCCACGATTGCAAATTTATTTGAATATTTTTCGCTTAGTTCGTTCATTGATTAGCCGAAACATTTGAGTTCGAATTTCCTGCAGGATTTGCCACTGGTGCTTGAGTTTTTGCTAATTCAGCATCAATTAATTTTTTTAAATTATCTGGCGTAATGTCTTCAATACCAAGCAAACGATTATTTAAATACACCGAAGGCGTTGACGAAACATTTAACGCTCTGCCGCGAACTTTATCTTTATCGACCCGCGAAGTTGTCATCATTCCAATCAAATCATCATTAAATTTTACTGTATCGAGACCAATTTGTTTCGCATATTCTTCAAAAATTGGACGCGGATTTAAAGAAGCTGGCGACCAAGCTGATTGGTTTTTGAATAATAAATTTTCCATTTCCCAAAATTTACCTTGAATTCCGGCAGCTTCGGCTGCTCTTGAAGCATCATAAGCATTTTTGTGTGCGGGAATGTCGAGCGGAAAGTGACGGAAAATTATACGAACTCGGTCCCCGTAAGCAGCTCTTGCTTGTTGGACAATTGGAGTTGTTTTTGCACATTGCGGACAAGCAAAATCGACAAATTCTTCAATTGTTACAGTCGCATTTGCCGCACCTTTTGACCAAGAAGGCTCTGCACCAGCCGGAGCAGTTTTAAACGCCTCGCTAGCATTGCTTTTTGTCGAAGTATTTGTAGCTGTTGATGGTTTCTTTGCCGAATTTCCGCTGGAATATAACCACCAACCGCCGATTACTGCAATAACTACAACTGCACCAATAATTATCAAAGGAGTGTTATTTGTTTTATTACTCATGTTTTTATATTGTTGATTTCAAACGTGTTAGGTTTGTTTTTCGTTCTTCTAAAATTTCAATAGTTTCTTTTACTTTTTGATGAATTCCATCAGCATCGAGTCCATATTTTGCTAACAAAAGTTTCGGATCGCCGTGAGTCACAATTCTATCTGGAACTCCCATTCTGACAATTTTCACACGATCAAGCAAACCATTTTGTTCAAGACATTCCATTACCGCCGACCCAAATCCGCCAGCTAAATAGGCTTCTTCAACTGTTACAATCAAGCGTTTTGTTTGTGCCAAAGCGATAATCAATTCACTATCGAGCGGTTTTGCGAATCTCGCATTAACAACAGTAGTTTCAATTCCTTCATTTGATAATGTTTCGGCGGCTTCCATACTCGGATAAACCATTGAGCCGAAAGCAATTATCGCAATATCGCCGCCATCGCGTAACAACTCAGCTTTGCCAATTTCGAGAAGTTTCGGAGCATCAGAAATATCAACGCCAAATCCTTCACCTCGCGGATATCTTATCGCTGATGGTGCCGGATGTTCGATTGATGTCAACAACATATCTCGCATTTCAGCTTCGTCTTTCGGTGCCATCAGAACAATATTTGGATAACCGCGAAGATATGCAATGTCGAGCAATCCGTGATGAGTTGGTCCATCTGCACCGACAATTCCGGCTCTGTCCATCGCGAAAGTTACGTTCAAATTTTGCAAACAAACATCGTGGAGAATCTGGTCAAATGCACGTTGTAAAAATGTCGAATAAATTGCCGCAACCGGCTTTAGACCTTCGCAAGCCATTCCCGCACAAAAAGTTATAGCGTGTTGCTCAGCAATTCCGACATCAAAAGCACGTTCCGGAAATTTCTCTAAAATTTTGTCAACGCCTGTTCCATCGGGCATTGCAGCTGTGAGAGCGACAATTTTGTCGTCTTTCGCCATTAATTCGCACATCGTGTTTCCAAAAACTGCGGTGTAACTTAGCGGCGTTTGTTTATTAGATTTTATTGCTTCGCCGGTATTTATGTCGAAAGGTCCGGTTGCGTGATAAGCGTAATAATTTTTTGCGGTATTTGGAAAACCTTTGCCTTTTGTCGTTAATGCGTGAACGATTACCGGTCCATCGTCGATTTTTTTCGCTTCTTCGAGTGCTTTAACGAGCATCGGAACATTGTGTCCGTCAACATATCCGATATATTTAAAACCAAGTTCGTTGACTAAAGCACCAGGCAGAACCGCGGCGGCAATTGCGTCTTTGACAATTTTTGCGGCTTTTCGCAGAGATTCGCCAAAGTGCGGAACGCTTTCGAGTGTGTCGCCAATTTCTTCTTTAAACCGATGATAATTTTGAGCTTCTTTAATCCGATTTAAATAACGAGTCAAACCGCCAACCGCCGGAGCAATTGCCATTCCGTTGTCGTTAAGCAAAACAATCAGCCGCGATTTTACGTGTCCGGCGTGGTTAATTGCTTCCATCGCCATTCCACCAGCCAAACTCGAATCGCCGACTAAAGCACAAACATTGAAATCATCGCCATTTCGGTCACGAGCAATCGCCATTCCAAGTGCAGCCGAAAGCGATGTTGACGCATGTCCGGCACCAAAAGAATCATATTCAGATTCATCACGTTTTAAAAACGGACTTAAACCTTGATATTTTTTGATTGTGTGAAGCTGATCGCGACGACCTGTCAAAATTTTATGTGCGTAAGCCTGATGACCAACGTCCCAAACTAGCTTGTCACTCGGCGTGTCAAACGCATAATGCATTGCAACCGCCAACTCAACCGCACCGAGCGACGCACCTGTGTGTCCACCAACTCGCGAGGTTGTTTCGATAATAAACTGACGAACTTCGTCCGCAACTTCTTGTAAATCTTCAACTTTGAGCTGTCTCAAATCCGCCGGAGAATTAATTTCCGATAAAAAACGCATTTATTTTCCCTGCTTGATAACCAACTAAAATCGTATTTTAACTTGCCAGACAACAAATGTTAAATCAGAAACAAAAAAATCCACGATTTTCATGGATTCTTTGGCTTTATTTGATATTCAATTAGTTTAAAAAACTAAATTCTTCTTTCGATTTAAGAAGTTCATTAACAATTGTTTGAAAAGATTGAGATTCGTTTCGCATCGAAATCGAGCGTTGATGCAAAATTTTCCAATCGTCTTGCGGAATTTTCTTAAATGCTTCAACAATTGTCGGATCAAATTGCGTCCCTGAACAACGTTCGAGTTCATTAATTGCTTCAGTATAACTTCGTCCTTTACGATAAATTTTGTCACTCACAATTGAGTCAAAAGCATCAACAACCGCAAAAACTCTCGCTCCTAAACTAATATTTTCGCCGCGAAGTCCATTTGGATAACCCGTTCCATCCCAGCATTCGTGGTGTTGCATAACAACTTCAGCCGCTGGTTCAAGAAAAGGAACATTTCGTAAAATCTTTTGTCCGTGAGTTGGATGCAACTTCATTTTTAACCATTCTTCATCAGTTAATTTTGCAGGTTTGCGAAGAATTGAATCAGGAACGCCAATTTTTCCGATGTCGTGCAAAACTGCCCCAAGTTCCAGTTGATGAAGTTCTTTTTCACTCAGACCAATTTCGTGACCAAGTCGAAGCGAGAAAGTAACCACTCTTTCAGAATGTCCGAGTGTTTCATAATCACGTGTTTCTAACGCCTTAACGAGAGCTTTCAAAGTGAATTGATATGAAGTTTCAAACTCCTTTTTGGCATTGTCTAAATAAGTTTCACGCTCAGCAGTTAATTTCTCAAACTGATTTTGATAATATTCTTTCTCGCTTTTTGTTTGATAATACTTAAATCCGCGTTCGGTTGTTGCTTCTATCTTGCTCAGTTCAAATGGTTTAGTAATAACTTCAAATATTCCAAGACTCAAAGTATTTGCTACTTCGCTCAGTAAAATCACAACAGAATTTGGCGACAAAAAACTAATTTCCAAAATAATTTCCGCATTGCTTTTATCGCAAAAAATCATTGAATATTCTTTGGTTTTAATTTTTTCAAGAGCAGTTTCTGCCGAATCAACCGCATCGCAGACATATTTCAACCGCAAAAAATCTGAGATAAATGTTTTCGTCGAGTGTTCTTCTACAATCAGGAGAATATTTTTTTGAAGGTTATTTAGTTCAAACATGTCTGAAATTTAAAGGCTTTTTGGCGTGAAAAATTACGAAGAAAGTAATAATAAACTAATATAATGTTAAACGATTCACAGCAAAATAAGCAATAAGTTTTTTCAAACTTGAGATTAGACGGTTTCAAGATTTGACGAACTCACTCAAGCGTTTTAATATTTAAAGTTCGCACTACTTGCCGGGGTGGCGAAATTGGTATACGCACTAGACTCAAAATCTAGCGGGCTTAACGCCCATGACGGTTCGACTCCGTCCCTCGGTATTCAATAAAAGGTAACGCACAATGAGCGTTGCCTTTTTTTGTGTTAGAATTTCAACTTTTATGCAACACGAACTAATCCTGATTCTCGATTTTGGCTCGCAATACACTCAACTAATCGCCCGCAGAGTCCGCGAACTTGGTGTTTATTGTGAAATCGTTCCATTTCATTATTCACTCGACAAAATTATTGAACGACAACCGAAAGGCGTTATTTTGTCGGGCGGTCCAAGTTCCGTTTATGACGAAGATGCACCGCGAATTTCCGTCGATTTTTACGACAAAATCAACGTGCCGATTCTCGGAATTTGTTACGGAATGCAGTTGATGGCAACCGATTTGGGCGGAAGCTCAACGCCTGCTTCCAAACGCGAATACGGACACGCCGAGCTGAAATTGCTGAGCGGAAAATCTCTGCTTTTCAATGAATTGCCCGAAAAACTAGATGTTTGGATGAGCCACGGCGATCATGTTACTAATTTGCCCGAAGGCTTTCGCACAACCGCAACCACCGGCGATGTCGTCACTGCGATTGAAAATGCCGAGAAACATCTTTACGCGGTTCAATTTCATCCCGAAGTTTCGCACACACCGCAAGGTAAACAAATCATTTCAAATTTCATTTTCCAGATTGCAGATTGTAAGGCAGATTGGTCAGCTGCGAGTTTTATCAGCGAAGAAATTGCGAAAATCAAACAAATTGTCGAAGAAACGGGCAATGTAATTTGCGGACTTTCCGGCGGAGTTGATTCGACTGTTGCGGCGGTGCTTGTTCACGAAGCAATCGGGAATCGACAGACGTGCGTTTTCGTCAACAACGGTTTATTACGGGCTGATGAATTTGAAGCGACGCTCAAAATGTATCGTGAAAACCTGAATCTGAACGTTATCGGCGTTGACGCATCGAGCGAATTTTATGAAAAATTGAAAGATGTTTCCGATCCCGAAACAAAACGCAAAATTATCGGCGGACTTTTTATCGATGTTTTCGAGCGTGAAGCAAAAAAGGTCGGCGACGCAAAATTCCTTGTGCAAGGCACACTTTATCCCGATGTGATTGAATCCGTCAGCCTTCGCGGTGCGAGCGTAACGATAAAATCGCATCACAACGTCGGCGGTTTACCCGAAAAAATGAACTTAAAACTCATCGAACCGCTGCGGGAATTATTCAAAGACGAAGTACGAAGTTTCGGCAGAGAACTGAACATTCCGGAAGATATTTTGATGCGTCATCCGTTTCCCGGTCCAGGACTTGCAGTCAGAATTCTAGGCGATATCACGCCGGATAAGGTAGAATTGCTCCAAAAATGCGATCGGATTTTAATTGAGGAATTACACAATTTCAA
Organism: Acidobacteriota bacterium; assembly: GCA_031415455.1. Lineage (GTDB taxonomy): Bacteria > Acidobacteriota > Blastocatellia > Pyrinomonadales > Pyrinomonadaceae > JANNVK01. The sequence goes on from JANORS010000011.1 coordinate 125,436, forward strand.
TTTATATAAAGAAGTTTGGCAAGCCTTCGCCGTGCTTTTACCGATTCAATCCGTCGGCGTAATGGGCGATTTCCGCACCTACGAAAAAACTGTTGTCTTGCGAGCCGTAACCTCAACCGACGGAATGACCGCCGATTGGGCGAGATTGCCACACGAATTCCTCCAAAAAGCATCATCGCGGATAACTTCGGAAGTTCGTGGCGTAAATCGCGTCGTTTACGATATTTCATCGAAACCGCCGAGTACGATTGAGTGGGAATAAAACGGTTTTGCGATTAGTCGTAATCTATTCTCTTCAAAATCACGAAATCAAAGTCGTAAGGGCAGCCAAGAACGATGAAATTTCCGTTGTCTGAAAACGTAACCGCCGACCAATCACCCGAGAAATTAGAAACTGCGATTTTGAAAATGACACGAATTCCTTTAGATAAAGTCAGTGTCTGATTGGTTTGGTCTAAATTTAGTTGCTCGCCTTGATTGTTTTCGAGAATCGGATTCCCGCCATGAAGTCCTATGATTTGAAATTCCTTGCCTTCGTAGTTTGCTATTCCGGTTTCTGAATCATAAACATCGTATCCGGAAAAGTTCTCGTTGGTAAAAATCGAAATTTTGCTTCCCAAATTAATCAAATGAATTCCTTGATAAGCGACGGCAATAAACCCATCGTCAATTGGAATCGAAAACCCAATGATGCGTTCACAGAAAGCCGGAATTGTTATTTTCTGCCAAACACTCATAAAACAAACAATCGACAATCGTAACAAATTACAAGGTGTTTCAACCTAGCATTTTACTCCGCTAATACGAGTCAAAATCCAAATTTCCGAATAAACAAAAAGCATCGCATTTACCAAAATTCCCAAAACTGCTGAGAGTAAGCAAAGTATGCTTTTATTGCGAAGAAACAATGTAAAAATACCAATCGAAAAGCCGCCGAAGATTGGAAACAAAAACAAACAATCCTCGAGTGTCAATAAATCAGCCGAAACTGGCGAATTCGGGATAAAAAAGAAAACGACTTTATAAACCTGCGGAAGCAAAAGAAAATACCAAACGAACGGCAAGCCAACTGACAAAAGACTGCTTAAAAAAAACGGCTTTTACTGTTTGTTTCCAGTATTTCGGAATCAACAATTGAATAGTTTATAGCGTGATTGATTGCGATACTTTTCTAGATTCCAATCTAAATACTATTCTATTTCTCATTTGTGAGGAATACGTTCGATCATTTTCGAATTGATCACAGTTGTAATACTGCTTGAAGTAACATCAATTAGAGAATCTTCTATTATTATTCCGACTTCTACGGTTTCACTTTTTGGAAAAAGCGAAATCTCAAATTTCAGATTTTCGCTTTTGTCGATTCGGAATTTTTCGATTTTATAGTCTTTAAAGAAATTCGCTGAAAATTTTGCGACGTAGTTTCCGTTCTTTAAATTCTTCAATTTGAATTCGCCGCTATCATTTGTATCTGTTCTGTATTCCTGTTTTGTTTCGATGTTAACAAAAACTACTTCCGCATTTGGAATCATTGCACCATTTGAATCCGTTACAGTGCCTTGGATTGTCGCAATTTCGTTTTTTGATTCAAACCTTGTTACTTTTCCTTGTGAAATAATTTTGCAGGATTCTTCTTTTTCGACTTGACCAAAAACGACTGCCGAAAGACCTATGACTGTTGCAAACACCGCACTCGTCATTCGCGTCATTCGTTTTCGCATTGCCTCAAACCTGTTGGGCAATCTTTTGTGATCACGGTTCCATCGGCACGTTTGTAGAGTCTGCCACAGATTCTGCCTTCCTTTTGTAAGATCAGTTTCTCAATCTCGATTGCTGACATTTCGGAGAGGTTATAAACATTCAGCTGTCACGACTGGCAGAATCTCGCACGTTCGTCGCCGGACATATTTTCCCAATTCATCGAACAAGGTGAGGAGACACGCAGTTTGTTTACATCAAAGTTTTGCATTATGAAATTGTGATGGCGGTTAATTGGTTTCGGTTGCTTTCGCGGCAAACGAATTTTAGAAAGTCGAATCCAATTTCAATCCAAATTCCTCGTTCAACCCAAGTTTCACAAGCCATTCTTCCTGCAATCTCTTTAATTCTGGCAAATAAATCACATCTGCGAGAGCGTATTCTACGAGGTCTTCTGTCCAAATTTTGTCCCAATTTTTGGTAAATTTGTCGCGTTGAGATTTGTCGAGATCGACGGCGAAATATCGATAAAGAGTTTCGGCGAGGCTTGCTGATTGGCTTGCACCTTTGGTAAGAATTTTTTCGGCAATCATTGTGCAATAGACATTATTTACCTCGTAACCGTTTTCACGGAGGAAACCAAGATCAAACTTCACATTGTGAAAAATCTTAGTAATTTCTGTGTTCTCAAGTATTTGCGAGAGTTTGCCGAGCGGAACTCCTTCGGAAGTTGGAATCAAACACGAAAAATCGCCGTCAGAAAATTGGACGCTGAAAAGACGGCTGTATCGCGGATTCAAACCGGAAGTTTCGGTATCGCAGCCGAGATTTTGGGCTTTGGAAAGAATCGAAAAGGCGTGTTCGATGTCAGCGTTAGTTCGTAAAATCATCGGGAACTTCAATTTCCATACGCAGCAGAGCGGTTGAAAGAGTTTTGCCTTGAGCATCGGTCATCAGCGAAAGAGTTCCGCCGCCGCCGAGCGATTCGTGGAGCAAAAAGTTTAACGCTTTGAGGTTTGGCAATTCAAAACGCTCGACGTCGCCTTTCACGATTTCGCCGAAATGTTGCTTAACTCTCACCGCAGTAACTTCGCGTTCCAAAATTGGATAAAATTCATCTTTGAGAGCGATCAACCCAACATTTGCCGTGTCGCCTTTGTCGCCCGAGCGAGCGTGTGCGAGTTTTAAAAGTGAAACTTTCATATTTAATCTTATTGAAATTTAGATTTTTAATGATGTGGAAACTCAGACAAATAAAGTTCTGTCGCTTCCTTCAAGTTTTCCAACGCGTCCTCGATTGTTTCGCCTTGGCTGACCGTGCCGATTTCGGGACAATCAGCAACGTATAAATCGTCTTCTTTGTGAATAATAGCAGTAAATATTTTATTCATATTTCACTTCAAACTATGCCAATAAAACGCACCAATTACAAGCGAATGAGTGATTTTACCGTCGCGAATCAAATCGTTGATTTCGCCAAGCGGAACTAGTTTCGACGCCACGCTCTCCGTAGAATCAAATTCCGGTTCCTGAGTTTTTTCGCAATCGATCGCGAGATAATGATAAACCCAATTGTCCTGAATCGCCGGATTCGGTCGGGATTTTCCGAGAAAAATCGTTTCGCGTGGCGTGTAACCGGTTTCTTCGAGAAGTTCGCGATTCGCAGCAAATTCCGGCGATTCGCCGCCGTCAACCAAACCTCCGGGAATTTCGAGTGTGATTTCCTCGATTCCGTGGCGATATTGTTCGATCAAAACGACTTCGCCGGATTTTGTCACCGGAATGATATTCACCCAAGCGGAATTTTCGATGCAGTAAAACGGAAATTCCTTGCCCGAATCTGAGTTGACGGAATAATCGCGGCGGACTTTGAAAACTTTGCAATCGGCGACAGGTTCGCTGCGAATTCGCTTCCATGTGTGAATCTTTTGTGTCATAAAATTGGATCGCGGGCTGCCAGCCTGCGTGTTTGGTCTCAGCCAAACTTAAAATTGTTTTTACTCGCAGGCTGGCAGCCCGCGATCCGAGTTTACAAAGATGCCATTACTGCACGTATTTCGCCATAGCTAAATTCCTCGCCGAGAGCTTCTTTGACGGTTGAAAGTTCGCCATTTTGGCTATGGTCGACGATTGCTTCGCGGATGATTTTTGCCTTTTCTTCGCTAACGAAATCAGATAACTTGACTTCGCCGCTTGGGATGAATTTCACTAGATGAGTTTCGATTGTTGACCTTACAAATCCGCGTGATTTTGCAATTTCGTCGATCGAATTTCCTTCAAGGAATAGATTCAGCGAAATTCGATTTGTATCAAGCCGGTTTGCGTTTGGTTTTGGCTGCTTTTGGCGGGTTGGCGATTTCAAATTCATACGCGATTCGAGCTTTTGCAATTCGCAGAATTTGGAAATGGCATTCAGAAAATCTGCACCGTATTTATCGAGTTTTACATCGCCGACGCCCGAAATTTTCCGCATTTCGTCATTTGTTAAAGGCAAATATGTTGCGAATTCAATGAGGGTGGCATCTGAAAAGACGACATACGGCGGAACATTTTCGCCTTTTGCGATTGCAGCACGAATTTTTCGTAAATCTTCAAACAAGCCTTTGAGATATTTGTGCGAAACTTCGCTTACGAGTGTAGATTCTTTTTCTTGTTTTTCCTTGATTGTGAAAAGCGAAACCTGCTCGCTGCCGTCTAATACGGCATTGCTTTTTTCCGTAAGTGCGAGCACAGGATATTCGCTATCTGTTTGTTTTAAATAGCCTTGTGAGATTAATTCGCGAAAATATTCAAACCAATTTTCCTTCGAAATATCAGAGCCAACGCCATAAGTTTTGAGCAATTTATGCTCTTCGCGGATTTTTTGCGATTGCGAGCCTCGGATGAAATCTATCAGATAATTCAATCCGAATTTTTCTTGCACTCGCTTTACCGCACTCAAGGCTTTTTGAGCGATCACGGTGCCATCGAAACGTTGGAATTGAGTGTTGCAATTGTCGCAATGTCCGCAAACGTCGGTCGCTTCTTCAGAAAAATAATTGAGTAAGAATTGCCGGCGGCAGGTTTTCAATTCGCCGAATTTGCCCATAATGTCGAGCTTTTTCAACATAATTGTTGTTTGCTCGGGATTATTTTCTACTTCGGCAAATCGCTGTAATTTAATGATGTCGCCCCAGCCGAAAAACAAAAGTGCGTCGCTTTCCAAACCGTCGCGTCCGGCACGTCCGGTTTCCTGATAATAGCTCTCAAGATTTTTCGGCAAATCACAATGAACAACAAATCTAACATTCGATTTATCGATTCCCATTCCGAATGCAATGGTGGCTACAATTATCTTTACATCGTCTTTGAGAAACAAATCCTGATTCTTGTCGCGAGTTTCTTTGCTGAGTCCGGCGTGATAGGGCAACGCATTAAAACCTTCGCTGCGAAGATCATCGGCGAGAGTTTCGGTCGAATTTCGGCTCAGGCAATAGATAATTCCGCTTTCATCGGGACGCTTTCGAAGGAAATTTATCAGCTTCGGATAATAATCTTTTTTTGATTCGACCGTGTAATAAATATTGGGTCGATTAAAACTCGAAACAAAAACCGAACAATTTGGAATATTCAAACGCTCCAAAATGTCTTTTCGGACAAGTTTATCAGCAGTTGCGGTAAGAGCGATAACGGGAATTTCGGGGAAATATTTTTTGAGTTTTCCGAGCTGAATATATTCCGGGCGAAAATCGTGTCCCCAGCTTGAAATACAATGAGCTTCGTCAATCGCGAAAAGCGAAACTTTTATTGATTTGAGAAAGTCGATAAACTGATCACCGCTTTGCAAAAGTCTTTCCGGTGCAACATATAAAAGTTTCAGTTTCCCGCTTCGTACGGCGTGAAAAACCTCAACTTGTTCTTTTGCGGTTTGCGTAGAATTGAGAAACGCCGCTTCCACACCATAGCTTCGCATTGCATCAACCTGATCCTTCATCAAGGCAATAAGTGGGGAAATAACGAGAGTTAAGCCGTCGAGCATGAGCGAGGGAATCTGATAACAAAGCGATTTTCCACCGCCGGTTGGCATCAGCACAACGCAATCCTTTTTCGCCAAAACAGATTCAATCGCGACTTGCTGATTAAGCCGAAACGAATCGTAGCCGAATTTTTGTTGGAGGATTTCTGTTGCTTTTGAGAGAGTCATTTTTACTTTTTCAAATCCCAAATATATCCAATATCATTTTTTGGATCAGCCGTTTTGCCACCAGTCGCGAGAAGTTTTCCGTCGTCGCTAAACTTCATCGGAAAGGTTGTGTTTGCCAATGTTTGCAAATGCTCGCCGTTTAAGTTCCACAATTGAACATCGTTTCTTAAGCCATTTGTCGTTGCAATAAGTTGATTGTCAGGACTCCATTTTAACGAAATCAAACTATTTTCACCTTTTTTTCGCGGCACAGTCGCGAGAAGTTTTCCGGTGTTAGTTTCCCAGATTTGAAAGAAGATTGATTTATCTTTCCTAGGTGTTGTTGCAATAAATTTTGAATCGGTGCTTGGTATTAAATTGTAGGAATCGCTTTTTTCAAAAATAAATAGATTTTTTCCACTTTTTGCATCAAAAGCCCGAATATCATTCTTTTTACTTAAACCAATTGAAAATACTTTCTCGCTTTCATTACTCCACATTGCAACAAACGCTCTGTCTTTTTTTGACCCAAAAGAACAAATTAATTCTCCGTTTTCGACGTTCCAAATTGTGGTTACACCATTTACGTCAGAAGTTGAAAGCATTTTCCCGTTAGGACTGAATTTGGAATAAAAAATTCTATTTTTTGAATCAAATTTCGAAATTAATTTGCCGGTTTCAACGTTCCAAAGTGTTGGATTTTTATTTCCATTTGATATTACAACGTGTTTCGCATCCGAACTAAACTGAGTTTGAGAAGTTGTGCCAAGAAATGTCAGAAAAAATGGGCTTCCGGTGTAAATTGCGGCAGTTCCGCCGAATAATATCTTTGTAACTTCCCAAGTTGTATTAAAATTTTGGTGTTCTAATTCATATTTCATTTCGCCAGTTACAAAGTCAAATAACTCAAATTCTTTGTCGTTTTTTGCCACTAAAATATTTTTCCAATCTGACGAAATTGGCACTTTTCCCATTTCGGTAACAGAAACAGCTCCACTTAGAAAACGATAGAAATTTCCAATCTTGCCACGCCCGCGAATTGAGCGAGCGAGTTTCCCAGTCTCAGTTTCAAAGATTTCTAGCGAAGCATCTTGTTCATTTTGAGCGACAACAAAAGTGCCATCAGGACTAAAAGAAAACGCAGTAAATCCTTTTCCGTCGATCTTAGTTTTAATCGTTCCGGTAGCAGTTTCGTAAATTACAACATCGGAAGTTTTTCCACTAATCGCAAGATATTTTCCGTCTGGACTAAAGAGTGTTAGCCCGGCTCTGCCTTTCCATATTGAAACATCGCGAAATTCGGGAAGACTGTATTTTACGGCTGCAACAATTTTGTCTTCGGTATTTTGTGAAGATATTGAAGTAAAAAATACGCTGAATAAAATTGTAAGAAACAAAAAGTTTTTGAGCATGTGAGTATCTCCTTTTTTGAAAACATTTAAATTAAGCTTCAATTACCTCGACCGTTGTATGAATCTCGCTTTTCGGAATTAATGCCGGAAAATACGCCATGATTTCTTCAACCTTTGGTCGTCCGCCTGCGAAGCCAGTGACGCTCGGCGGACCTGTTAAAATCAATGGTGCGAGTTCTTTTGTAAACCTTTCAACATCTAACTTATTTTGTCCACGAACGCCGAAACGCAGTTGGACTTCGGGAATATTGGTTGCAGGTTCGCCCGCGAGGTGTCCGTGCGTGGCGTTTACGCCGACGAATTCCGTGTGAATCACATCAAACTGTAAACCTAGATTTTCGAGACGTTTACGCAATATTTTATCAGCGGCTTTCGCTTTTTCATACGCTTGCGGATATGAATAAACGAGCGTGCCGACCGCTTTCCAGCCAGCCGAATATGCGATTGAAACTTTGTAAAAATCGGTTTTGGGATGTCCTTTGATACCTGAAACTTTCACTCGATTCTCGCCGTCATCCGCGAGATTAATCGTTGTGAAATCGGCGACAACGTCAGGTGTTATATAGCTTTTCGGGTCGCCCATTTCGTATAAAAGTTGCTCTTTTATCGTTGGAATATTGATTCGCCCGCCAGTATTTTCGTGTTTTGTAACAATAAATTCTCCGTTTGGCGATGCTTCAATAATCGGGAAACCGATATTCGCCAAATCGGGAATATTTTCCCAATCGTATTGGCAATTTCCGCCTGAGGCTTGTCCGCCGCATTCGATAATGTGTCCGGCAATTGTTCCCGCTGAGACAAGATCGCAGTCGTCAAACGACCAGCCGAATTCGTGTGCGAGCGGTGCGAGAGTCAAACCTGTATCCGTAAGTCGTCCGCCGATAACGATTTGTGCATCTTTGCTCAAAGCTTCGACCAAAGGTTCGGCTCCAATATACACATTTGCCGACTGAACTTTATCGCGAATCGCGGACAAATCTTCGCCCGTGTCCATATTGATAAATTTCACTCCGCGAGCGAGCATTTCGTCGAGCCGCGGCATAATATCATCGCCTTCGATGATGCCAATTTTTACTTTTAATCCTAATTCCGCAGCAACTTGCCGCACAGCCTCAGCACAACCGCGAACATTTACGCCGCCAGCGTTTGCCATTACTTTGATATTTTTCTCAACGCAATCCGGTAAAATCTCTCGCATCAAATCAACAAAATCTCTCGCATAACCCATTTCAGGCTTGCGTGAGCGTTGCTTTTGCAAGATGGACATCGTGACTTCAGCCAGATAATCCAACATTAAATAATCGATTTGTCCGCGTCTTACCTGATCGACAGGTGCCGAAAGCATATCGCCCCAAAAGCCTTGTCCGCCTGCAACTCTAACTTTTTGCTTCATAAACTAAGATTATAACTTAAGATATGTGACAAGCAACTTTCGGGCGATCGGCGTTGATTTTTTGATGATAAGACCGCTGTTTTTTACTAAAAATGACGTAACTTTTGGTGTGATTTTGACGACGATTATTCGTGCGGTTGGTTCTGCGACTTTGGTCGCGGCAAATTTTGTTATTTTCCAAGTTGTTTTGGCTGTTTGTTTTAAAATAACAACCGCACCTTTTCCGACAACCTCAGCAGTTTTTTTGCCACCGACAACAATTACATTAGGCTGCATTTGGGCTTCAGTCTGAGCGTTTGCGAAACAACAAAAAGTGAGCGTGAAAAGACACAAAACGAATGTTTTTAAATATTTTTGTAGCATTTTTTGGATTTGAGATTTTGGAAAATAAAAAAACGAGTTGTTGGGCAACTCGTTTTTAATTGTAGCAATTTGTTTTGCTAATTAATATACTTTTTTTACAATCCGTTTTGTGCCAAGATAACCTTTTCCGCTTATTCTTTTTGTTGTTGTGTAAGTTTTACCGCCAACTCTTTTTGTGACTTTGTAACTTTTTCCACCAACGCGTTTTGTTACTTTATAAGTTTTTACAGTTCCACGAGCAACTCTTTTTTTTAGCCGCTTTTTGTGGCACTTGCACCTTTTTTCACCGTGATTTTTGTTTTTTCGACAATTTGAGCTGATGCACAAATTGCAAAAACTAGTGTCAAAATTCCCGTTAAAACAATTATTTTTCTCATTGTTTTCTCCTAAATTAAATAAGTTTACAAATTCTTAGCCGCAACGCTTTCGCGTAAAAGTTTAATCACGTCTTCGGTTGAAGTTCCGGGAAGAAAAACTTCGGCAACGCCTTTTGATTTTAAAAAGGCAATATCTTCATTTGGGATAATTCCGCCGACAAAAACTACACAATCGTCCATTCCGCTGGCACGCATCAGATCAATAATTCGAGGGCAAAGTGTGTTATGTGCTCCTGATAAAATCGAAATTCCGACAGCATCAACGTCTTCTTGCAAAGCCGCGGAAGCAATCATTTCGGGTGTTTGACGCAATCCGGTGTAAATAACTTCCATTCCTGCATCACGCAACGCACGTGCAACGACTTTCGCTCCGCGATCATGTCCATCAAGCCCTGGTTTTGCCACTAAAACTCTAATTTTTCTTTCGCTCATAAATCGAAATCATATCGTAAAAAGCCAAAAAGTGGAAAGGTTCAGACACCAAATACAAAATAGCTAGCTTTTCAAATGACGTTATATTTAATTTGATTTTAAACGCCAACAGCCGAGGTTTGTTCTTCAAAACCTGCATTCCAGCGTTGGACTTTCGATTTATCTGGTGAAGCCTCGAGCAATTGTTGAATTGTTGATAGAAAAACCGGATGAACGAAATGTGGCGAAAGTTCGGCGAGCGGAACAAGGACAAAATTTCGAAGATGAAGTCTCGGGTGTGGAAGAGTTAAAAAGTCTGTTTGCTTATGTTTATCGCCATAAATTAGAAGATCTAAATCGGCAGTTCGAGGAGCTTGGAGAAATTTATGACGTCGCCCAAGCAAATATTCGATGCGAATCATTCTCGCTAACATTTGTTCCGGCGTAATGTTCGTAATGTGAACTTCGGCGACCATATTGAGATAATTTTCGTGACTTTCAACGCCGACCGGTTCGGTTTCATAAATTGCCGAAAGCCTTGAAACAACAAAACTTGCTTCGAGCAAACCTCGAACCGCAAGCAGTAAATTTCCTGCTTTATCTCCCAAATTCGAACCGAGCGAAATGTAAGCTGTAATTATTTCGTTTTCCACAAATTTTGTTAATTCGCCGTTAGTTTGCTAAATATTAAGAAAAATTGCAAGAAATTATGGTGTATGTTTTGAAATTTTGCTGTGTAAATGTTTCAATCAAATTAGGTTTTTAATCATTATTTGGTCTTTATTTTGTTTAAAATGGCACGCAGAAAATTTCGCAACAGCCACAACAGCACTCTCTCAGCAAGGTCTTATCAAGAACTTTTGCTTAATGTTCCGTCGCCCGAAGTCTCACGAACAGAACTACTTAGACTTATTCGTGGTGGCGAAGACACTTATTTTGAACTCAAAGTAAAACTCTCAAATTCCGAAAAAATTGCTCAAGGAATAATTGCACTTGCAAACACTGATGGCGGAATGTTTATATTTGGCGTTTCAGATCAACTGCGAGTTGAAGGCGTTGAAAATGCGTTGACGGTTCGCGACGAACTCGTGAGAATTTGTCGCGAAGAGATTTTCCCGCCTTTAATACCTTTAGTTGATTGCATTGCATTTGAGAACAGCAGACAAATTGTTGTCCTCGAGGTTGTCGGGAAAAAGCCGCCATATCGCACCAGAGACGGCAGATTTTATATGCGTTTTGGTGCAGAAAAACGAGAAGCAACTCGTGAGGAACTTTCGGTTTGGCTTGACGAAATCCGTCCGCTTTTTTATGAAAATATTCCGGTTATTGGTGCATCTGAAAAAGACATCGACGACGGACTTTTATGGACTTTTGCCAAAGCCTTTGAAGATGAAATTGACAGCAAATTTGCGTGGGAAACGAATGAATTTTTGCGTAAAGATTTATTGCTTGCGGTTGGTTCAAATGAAGACATTACGCCGACAATTGCCGCGATTTTGCTTTTCGGAAAAAACGATAGAGTAGCAGAGTTAGTTCCAAGGTCAATTGTGCATTTAACAAGATTTGCCGGAGATAATATTGAATCGCAAATTATTGAAAGAACAGTGATTAGCGGAAATTTGCTGACACTTTTTGAACAATCGTTTAAGTTCGCCAATCGTTACTGTGATTTGATTGACGATAAAACAAAAACTCGCCAAAAGGTAGAAAATTCACCAGTTCAAGCTCGCGGAACTTATCACCGAAAATCAATTCGTGAAGCTCTCGCAAACGCTCTTATGCACCGTGATTTGGCTGTTAGAGACGTGACAACCCGCGTCAATATTTTTGATAAAACTATCGAAATTCTCAATCCACGCCGGACAAACGGATTTGTGCCGCCAGCTTCAAAAGCGATTCGTTACGGCATTACCCAACGAATAAATCCACAAATTGCTGCGATTTTTTCAAAACCTGAATACGGAATCGAAGATTTGAACGGAAGTCTGCCAAATATTTTACGTGAAACTCGCGAATTTTCTGGCAAACGAACAGAGATTTACACAACAAACGACGAGTTTCGAGTTCGCATTTATTCAAATTAACAAATAAAAAAAGGCAAAAGGTTTTGAATCTTTTGCCCAAATTGATAAGTTATTTTCCGTCTGTTGGATCACCTTTTTTAGACGAAGGTGGCGGCGGAGAAGGTTTTCGGTCTTCTTGCCGTGGCTGCTCACGAGGTTGTTCACGTGGCTTTTCTTGACGCGGCTGCTCTTGACGTGGTTGTTCACGTGGTTGCTCTCGAGGCTGTTGACGCGGTTCTTCGCGTCGCGGCTGCTCACGTGGTTTTTCATAAATCGGCTGAGACGGCGGATTGTAACGCGGCTTTCGTTCCTCTTGGCGAGGCTGTTCACGAGGTTGTTCGGCTGGTTTTCGATCTTCATCGCTTCGCGGACGAACAGCTGGTTTTCTTTCCGTATTTTCTGTTCCTGTTTGCGTTGTCGGATAATCGTCTTTCGGGCGAGGACGAACAGCCGGACGCGAATCAGGCGATTTTGTTTCTTCGTTTTGGGTAAGCGGCGGACGTTTTACTGCTCCGGTTCCGCGAACATTTTCTTCAGAAGACTGACCATTATTGTTAGTTGGTGGTTGACGATCAACAGGCTGTCGGCGGTCGTAAATCTTTTCGTTTCGCAAGCTGTCGTCGAGTTTTACTCCAGATTCGCGTTTTGTAACGCCGGTTTTCAGAGCAGTCTCTGAATTAACAAATATCGGCGGTGTTACTAAAACGTCACGTCCAGGTTTTCTGTCTTCAAAAGTCGGAAGATTTTTTACGCCTCTGTCTGTGTTAGGATCCATTTTTATAATGTCACCGGCAATTGTAATCGGCGGTCTTTTAATTCCATCAACACTCCGCCCAAATTTATCGGTTGGCATTGAAATAACTCCGCCTGGAGGAATGATAATGTGACCTCTGCCATCGCCCTTCATTTGGTCGGTGCGAATTGGTCGCGGATTGATAATTGTCGTGTTGTTATTAATGATGGTTGTGTTGTTAATTATCGTGTTGTTTCCGCCACGACCACGACCTCTGCAATAATAGTTGTAATCGTTATAGCCGTAATGATACGGCAATGGATACCAATAAACTGATGGTCCGCCCCAAGAAATAATTACGAGTGCAGGTTGCCACCAACTTCTATGTCCACGTCGTGAACTGTATGGAGACCAAGACCAAAAGCCACTATCATAAACCCAACGACCGTGATGATATGTTGCCCAACCCCAAGGTTCATCGTTTATCCAAGTCCAACCGTATGGCGAAACCCAACGCCAGCTTCCATATCTATAAGGCGACCAATCAGAATATCCGCGGATTGATCTATTATAAGGACGCCAAACGTAGCCATATTTTTTTGTATAAATCCATTCGCCGTTATCTTCTAAATCTTCGGCACCATACATATCTCGGTCATAATATTTATCGTAAGAAGCATTTTGCAGACGTTTTGACGTTTGCTGATCGCGATCTAAAACCCAATTAGCAAAATCATCGACATAACTCGATGCGTCAGTTGTTTCCCATTCACCCGAATTATTTCCGTCAAGATAAAGCCTAGCACTTCGACCATTTTTGACAATAAATCCTGAGTTGTCTGAGTAAACTCTTGCTTGTCCATTGTCAGTGACTGAAACGCGAACTTCCTTGTTGTTTTTGTCGCCGGAATCAATCCGATAAAGTCCAGACTTTAAGATGGTAATTGTCGAATTTGGAGCATCTAGTTCGAAATAACTTTTGTCTTTGTCAAAGTTTAGCGTTCGTAAGCTAAGAGTTCCTTGCGGCAGACTAATTGCGATTCCGGCATCTCTAAGCGTTACAACCTTGAGGTAGGAATTTTCAGCTAAACGCAAAAAACTGTTTGAATCAAATTGAATTTCTGCTCGCGAATTGGCGTTTGTAGCAACCTGATCGCCTTCGACAAGTGGTAAATTTTGCGTAGCTTTTTCCCAGTCTTGACTATCTGCACGGCGAACTTGCACATCGCCGCTAATAAAACTGATTCGCGAAACTCTCGCGGTAATTTGCGGAACTGTATCGTCCGTGTCATATCCAAAAACACTTGACGAGAAAATCAGGGGTAATATGAAAATCGCCCAAATTAGGCTTTTCATTGAATTAGTCGATTTCATTAGTTTTTCTCCTACTTTAACTTTTTGTTCTCTCAGGGAAGAGTTGTTCAAATTCATTGCAAAACTTATGCCGTCATATTTATCAGTATTTGGATAAAAGTTAAATGTATTTTTACACTATTTCGTGCCTTTTTTGACGATTTGGAATACTTATTACTATGCTTGACCACCAATAATTTGGCGTGATATTCTAATTCCTTTTGATAGCGGTCTATTTTTATACCGCTTATTTAGATTCTTTTACTATAAAAACTTGTTTTTAATGAAATTATGTTTGTTTTAGCTTTTGCAGAAGGTGGCGGAATTCAACTCGTTCCTGATGGAACAATTTTTGTGCATATTGCACTGATTTTGTTGATGATATGGATTTTGAATCGCACTTTATTTCGTCCAATCAATCGCATTTTGGCGAGCCGTGAAAAGAATACAGGCGGACGTTCGGGCGAGGCAATCCAAATTTTGAATCAAGTTGCTGATAAAGAAATTGCCTACAACAATAACTTGCGTGATGTCCGAACCGAAAGCTACGAATTAATTGAAGCTCAACGCGGACAAGCAGTAGCGGTTCGTCAAGGTCGCTTAGATGCAGTCAAAAACGAAATCGTTGATCTCGTTTCGCGTGAGAAAGCTGGAGTTGAAACTCAATTTGGCACAGCAAAAAATGATTTAGCAAAAGATGCTGAGAAACTTGCAGAGAAAATCAGTTCAAATATTTTGAAAACAGCCTAGATTAGTAGCAGATTCCAATTATTGCAAAAATGTAATATGAATTTGGAAGCTGAAATTTTTACATATGTTCGCCTTAATTTTTAGTTTTATTTTTTTATTTGCCGGAGCTGCTAGTTCAGGCGGCGGTTCAGCTTTCGATCATTTTTGGGAAACGTATTTCAATAATCCTAATTTTCCGCTCTGGAAATTTATTAATTTGGCGGCGTTCGTTTCCTTGATGGTTTATCTTCTCAAAAAACCTTTAAGCGATGTTTTTAAAGCGAAACGTGAAGTGATTCGTGCTGAATTAATCAAAGCCGAAGAAGAAAAGCAAACAGCATTAGCAAAACTCACGGCAATTGAATCAAAAACGGCTGGCTTAGAAAATGAAAAAGACCAAATTCGTTTGAAAGCTCAAGTTGAAGCCGAAAACGAAGCTCGTCGAATTGCTGAACAGACTGAAACTGACTTGGCGAAAATGCGAACTCAAGCCGACAACGAAGTTTTGAGAATGAAAAAACAAGCTGAAAACGAACTTCGCAAGTTTTCTGCCGAAGAAAGCATTCGTCTCGCTGAAAAGCTGATAAGGGAAAAACTGGGAACGTCGAGCGATACACAACTTGTGAAAGCCGGAATTGAAAATCTCGGAGGTGCAAAATAATGAGTATTGAACTTATCGCACGTCGTTACGCAGCAGCTTTGGCTGATTCGGTCGGTAGCAACTATCAAACTGTTCAAGCAGAACTTAATTCCTTTAACGCAATTATTGTCGAAAATTCGAATTTGTCAGGACTTTTTTCAAATCCGGCATTTGCTCAAACTGACAAAACAAATGTTCTCAACACGTTAATCGAAAAAACGAAACCGACGAGTCAAACCGCAAACTTTCTCCGAATATTATTAGAAAACGGACGTTTAAATGATCTCAACGCAATCAATAAAACTTTCGTCAGCGTTTTAGAAGAACGCTCAGGAATGGTTGCGGCAAATGTGACTTCTGCACGCGAATTAACCGCAAGTGAACAAAGCGATTTAGCAAAGAATCTTGAGCAAATGTCAGGTAAGAAAGTCACTTTAAAATTTGATATTGATAAGGAAATCATCGGCGGAATCGTCACGAGAATTGGTTCGACTGTTTATGACAGTTCGGTGAAAACTCAGCTTGAAAATTTGAAATCAGAATTAGTAAATGGCTAACAATTAATTGCAATTTTTTTATATATGGAACAGATAAAAGCAAACGAAATTAACGAAATTATTCGTAAACAGATTGAGAATTTCGATTCCGGAATGACAGTTTCGGAAGTCGGAACGGTTATCAAGGTTGGAGACGGAATTGCCCAAATTCATGGACTCGAAAAAGTCATGGCTGGCGAACTTCTCGAATTTCCGCATGGTGTTCGCGGGCTTGCACTTAACCTTGAAGAAGACAAGGTTGGAGCTGTACTTTTCGGTGATTCGCAAAAGATCAAGGAAGGCGATGAAGTAAAACGCACCAAGCGAATTATGAGCGTTCCGGTCGGAGATGCGATGATCGGGCGAGTTGTTGACGCACTCGGAAATGCGATTGACGGTAAAGGCGACATCATCACTGACACTTACAATCCTGTCGAAAAAATTGCTCCGGGAATTATTGATCGTCAGCCTGTGAAAGAGCCGCTTCAAACTGGTTTGAAAGCTATTGACGCGATGGTTCCAATTGGTCGCGGACAGCGTGAGCTTATTATTGGAGATCGTCAAACAGGTAAAACAGCCGTTGCGATTGACACGATCATCAACCAAAAAGGTAAAGATGTAATTTGTATTTATGTTGCAATTGGTCAAAAAGCTTCGACCGTTGCTCAAGTTGTTCAAAAGTTGACTGATTTTGGTGCGATGGATTACACAATCGTTGTGACAGCAACAGCTTCTGATCCAGCCGCGATGCAATTTTTGGCTCCATATTCGGGCGTTGCGATTGGTGAGTATTTCCGCGATAACGGACGGCATGCACTTACAATCTACGATGATTTATCTAAGCAAGCTGCGGCGTATCGTGAAATTTCGTTGCTTCTTCGTCGTCCTCCAGGTCGCGAAGCTTATCCTGGCGATGTATTTTATCTTCACTCGAGACTTCTCGAACGTGCGGCAAAAATGTCGGACGCTCGTGGCGGTGGAAGTTTAACTTCGCTTCCAATTATCGAAACACAAGCTGGCGACATTTCAGCATATATTCCGACCAACGTAATTTCGATTACAGACGGACAAATTTTCCTTGAATCAGATTTGTTTAACTCGGGCGTTCGTCCAGCTATCAACGTAGGAAACTCAGTTTCGCGTGTGGGCGGAGCAGCTCAAATTAAAGCGATGAAACAAGTTGCGGGAACGTTGCGGATTGATTTGGCTCAATTCCGTGAGTTAGCAGCTTTCGCACAATTCGGTTCTGATCTTGATAAATCGACTCAAAACCAACTCGAACGTGGAAAGCGTTTGACTGAAGTTTTGAAACAAGGTCAATATATGCCGATGGAAGTTGAGAAACAAGTTTTCATCATTTGGACAGTTTCAAACGGTCACGCTGATGATATTAGTGTTTCAGATTTGAAACGATTTGAAGAAGAATTATTTAAATTCGTCGAGAATTCGCATCCGACAATTTTTGATACGCTTCGCACGAAAAAATCAATTGATGATGATTTGAAAGCAACGATGAAAGAAGCAATTGAGGATTTCAAAGCAAGTCGGTGGAGTGAAAAAGTAAATTCGGCAGGAGCTTAAGATAATTGTTAATTGTTAATGATTAATTGTGAATTTTGTATTCGTTTTTAATTAACAATTAACAATTGACCATTAACAATTAAAAAAATGGCAAGTTTATTAGATATGAGACGACGGATTAAATCCGTCAAAAACACTCAGCAAATCACCAAAGCGATGAAAATGGTCGCAGCTGCAAAGTTAAAGCGTTCGCAAGATCGTGTGACTGCGGCTCGTCCTTTTGCCGCGAAAATGACTGCAGTTCTTGGCGGATTAAGTGCTAAAATCGGTGACGAATTTTCACATCCGTTACTAGACGAACGCGGCGATGAGCGGTATTTGTTGGTTGTAGTGAGTGCAGATAAAGGTTTGTGTGGCGGATTCAACACTAATTTGATGAAGGCTGTGCAGAATTTTATCAAAGAAAATTCGGATAAAAAGTTCGAAATGGTTGCCGTCGGCAGAAAAGCACGTGATTTTTATAAACGCCGCGGAATGCAATTCGTCACGGAATATGTTGGGTTAACCGGTTCTGGAAAAATTGAATATTCGGAAGCGACTGAAATTGCAAATAAAGTTATTTCTACTTTCAAAGAAGACACAACTTTCGACAAAGTTTTTTTAATCTACACAGAATTCAAAACTGTGATGACACAAAAACCAGTCGTCACGCAGCTCTTGCCGATTTCAAAAGTCGCTGACGAAACCGAAACCGCAACGCAATCTGAATATATTTACGAACAACCGCCGGCAGAAATTTTTGGCACATTGCTCCCAAAACAAGTAGAAACACAAATTTATCGTGCTTGTTTGGAGTCAATCGCTTCAGAACAAGGTTCGCGAATGACAGCAATGGATTCGGCATCAAAAAACGCCGGAGAGTTAATCGGAAGTTTAACTTTGAATATGAACCGTATTCGCCAAGCCGCGATTACCAAAGAAATTATTGAAGTTGTTTCTGGTGCCGCGGCTCTTTAAAACTTTGTTTTTCTTTAATTTAGCAAGCATTTCTAGTTGAAATCAATAAGATTTTAATATAGATTTCGCTTGCTTTCTCAATTTTAAAAACACTTTGGAGGAAATGAAATGGGTTTATTAGGTGGTTTAGGTGGTCTATTGTTTTTAGTTGGCTGGATTTGGTTAATAATTATCGGATTTCAAACTGGCGGAGCAATTTGGGGAATTTTGAATATCTTTTTTCAGCCAATTACAGGAATTATTTTTTGTTTCGTCAAGAAAACCGGTTGGCTTCAACTTGGATTGATGATTATTGGACTTGCTCTTTCGATGGGTGGAATTATTCCGGCTGTAATGCAAAATATGCCTAAATAATGGTTACAATCAAAGAAAGTTTTATCAATAGGCACGGGCGTTTTATGCGTTACGTGCCTTTAATTTTGTCTGTTGGAGTTATCTTTTTTCTTTCAACTGATAACGGTTCGATGTCGAATACAGGTTCAATAGTTCGGCAGATTCTGAAGTTTTTGCTGCCCAATTCGCCGGAAGAAAATCTCGCAGTTTATCATTTTTTTATTCGCAAACTTGCACACTTTACCGAATATGCAGCTCTCGCTTTTTGGGCTTCGAGAGCTTTTTTTAATTCGAAAAAAGAGATTCTTAAGAGCAGATGGTTTTTGTGGGCATTTTTAATTGTTGTTTTTGTAGCAATGACAGACGAGTTTAATCAGAGTTTTAGTCCAAACCGAAGTGGTTCGCTTTATGATATTTTGCTTGATTGTTTGGGCGGATTTTCGATGATTCTCACAATTTTATTTTTCAAAAAATTCAAAAATTAAAAGCAACGGAACAAATTTTTATTGATTTTCGTTTCAATTTAATGAGGTATATAAATGAGTTATTGGGAATATTTAAGAAACCAAATTAGCGAATCTGGTCTTGATGTATTTGTTGAAGTTGGCATAAATTTGTTAGGTGAAGTTGTTGGAACTATTCTTGCGGGAATTTTAGATGGTTTGTAAAATCTAAAGTTTTTGTGACATTTTGATGATATATAATAATTTTACTTTTCAAGTGCTTAAGTTTATGAGATATTTTTCGTAAGAGTTTTTCAGAAAGGAGTTTTTAAAAATGGGTTTAATTGATAAAGTTACAAGTTTTGCTAAAACACAATTTATTGAAGTTATTGAGTGGCTTGATGATTCGCAAACCACAATGGTTTATCGTTTTCCGGTGCAAGGGCAAGAAATAAAAAACGGTGCACAGTTGATTGTTAGAGAATCACAAGCAGCGGTTTTTGTTTATGAAGGACAAGCTGCCGATGTTTTTGGTCCCGGAAAATATACGATTGACGGCGGAAACACTCCGATTTTATCTAAGCTTGAAGCGTGGAAATTTGGATTTAATTCACCTTTGAAATCGGAAGTATATTTTGTAAATACTAAACAATTTACTGACCTCAAATGGGGAACGGCAAATCCGATTATGCTTCGTGATGCTGATTTTGGCATCGTCCGGCTTCGTGCTTTTGGTGCATATTCGATGAGAATATCTGATCCACAGACTTTCATCAAAGAAATTGCCGGAACGAATGCACATTTCCAAGCAGAAGATATTGAAGGACAATTAAAACGCTCAATTGTTTCCGAATTTTCTGACGCACTTGGTGAATTAAAAATCGCCGCTTTAGATTTAGCTGCTCAATATAAAGAAATTGGCGAAACTATCAGAGCCAAAATCAACGAAGACTTCAAAACTTTTGGTCTTGAAGTAATGAAGTTTTATGTTGAAAACATCTCGCTTCCGCCAGAAGTTGAAGCCGCACTCGACAAACGTGCTTCAATGGGTGCAATCGGAAATGTTGATCAATATATGAAATTTCAAGCTGCCGATGCGTTGCGTGATGCTGCTCAAAATGAAGGCGGCGGCGGAATGGGCGTTCAAATGGGTGCAGGTTTTGCGATGGGAAACCAAATGGTAAACGCTTTTGGTGGTCAGAATCAACAGCAACAATCGCAACCGCAACAAAACCAAGGACAAACTGCTCCGCCTACTAATGCTGAAGTTTCTGTTACGGTGACTTCAGAGCCAGCGGGAGCAGATATTGAAGTTGATGGAAGCTACGAAGGAAATACGCCGTCGCAACTTTCACTTGCACCAGCTGAGTATATTATCCGCGTAGCTCGTGCAGGATTTAAGCCATGGGAACGCCGCGTAATTATCAAAGCTGGAACAGCGAAAACATTCCACGCGATACTGGAAAACGAGTAATCTAGTTTTTTTTTCAACTTTCGCATTTAGCAACGTGAGTTTTTTAGCTTGCGTTGCTATTTTTGTTATATGTTCAAAACTTTCAAAGAACCGCGACGAGTTGTAATCACAGGGTTTGGTTGTGTAACGCCAATTGGAATTGGCAAAAATGAATTTTGGCAATCGCTTAAAGATGGAAAAAGTGGAATCCGCCGAATTGAGAGTTTTGATGTCTCTGATTCAGCCGTAAAAATAGCTGGGGAAGTTTTGGGTTTTGATTGGGAAGCAGAATTAAACGTCAAAGATCGAAAACACGTTCCACGAACTGTTCCGCTTGCACTTGCTGCCGCTCGAGAAGCGATGATTGATGCAAAAATTGACGCAGAAAATTTGAGTTTAGAAGAAAAGCGAAATTTCGGTGTTGTTTTGGGAACTGGCGGCGGCGGACTAAGTTTTACCGAAAAGCAATACGTTTTTTGGCTCACTGGTCAGCAAAATAAAGCGAGTCTTTACACAATTCCGAGTTCTACTCATGGCGGTTTGTCTTCAGAACTTTCGATGGTTTTTGGGCTTCACGGACTTTCGCACGTTGTCTCGACAGGTTGCACAAGTTCAACTGATGCAATAAGTTACGCTGCCCAACATATCGCTTTGGGTAAAACTGATATGATGCTCACGGGCGGCGTTGATTCGCCAATTGCCCGCGGAATTTTGGAAGGGTTTAATCTGATGACCGTTCTCACAAAAGATTGGAATGAAGAACCACATCGTGCTTCGCGTCCTTTTTCGAAAGATCGTTCGGGGATTGTTTTAGCCGAAGGAGCGTGGATTTTTGTCTTGGAAACACTTGAAAGTGCGACAAAAAGGAATGTGAAAATTTATGCGGAAATTTTGGGTTATGGTTCAACTTGCGATGCTTATCACCGAGTTCGTTTGGAAGAAAATGGTTTAGAACCTGCTCGTGCAATGTCACTTGCATTGGCTGATGCCGGAATTGAGCCGGAAAGCGTTGATTATGTAAATCTTCACGGAACCTCAACGCAATTAAACGACAGAATTGAGACCCAAGCAATTAAACTCGCCTTTGGTCAACACGCTTACAACTTGTCAGCCGCCGCAACAAAATCTCAACTTGGACATCCGCAAGGTGCATCAGGTGCTGCCGGAATTGGGGCAACTCTACTTGCCTTTAGCGAAAACATCATTGCACCAACAATAAATCTTGATATTCCAGACGAAAATTGTGATTTGAATTACACACCGAATTTTGCGGTTGAAAAAGAAATAAATGTTGCGTTGTGTAACTGTATTGGGTTTGGTTCAAAAAATTCGGCTTTAGTATTAGAAAAGATTGCAAGTTAATTTAAGTTTTCCTGATGAATCTCTAATTTTTATACAAATTACTGAGAAAGCTACATTTATAAGTAAATAATAACAACTATTTGTAAGTTAAAAAGCATCTACCTAAAAACTATCGAGTTTGACACTTTTTTTATATAAAAGTCGTTTATGTATTTGATAGATTTATTACCAGCTAAAATTTAAGGAGAATATAAAGTGTTTAAAAAGTTACCCCTATTTCGTTTGACTAATTTTGCTTTAATCGCAATTTTGAGTCTTTTTTTAGTGTCTTTAAGTGTTAAGGCACAAACAGGAATCGTCGCAAAACTCAATTTTGATCCGAAAGTAAATGGATTTAGTTTTGAGAATTTTACGAATGAAAATCACAATTGGAAGGATGACCTTGGTGCTGAAGATTTAATTCGTTTTTTCGGTGTTAATGCCGTTTGCAAAAGCGGAACTTCAGCACAAAACTGCGTTGTTAAAGCTGCGGCACGCGAATGGATGATTCAGCAACTTGACGGAATGAACGGCGGACATTGTGAAGGAATGGCAGTTGCTAGTTTGCGGCTCGCATCAGGTTTGCCATTCAAAAATCGGATTGCACCTGCAAGTTTCCAACCTGCTGCGAAGTCTCCATTTGGCTTTAAACTAGATCAATCAATTGAAAATTACATTGCTTATTATTTTGTAACTCAAGGTTTTAATGAAGTTGCAGAGCCATCTTTAAAAACAGCCGAGGCTGGTCCGCTTGCAGTTGTGAAACTTTTGATTGATTCATTCAAAGAAGGAAAAGACACATATAGTCTCGGTTTTTATCAATTTAAAAACGGTCAAAAATCGGAGGGACATGCGATTACGCCATTTGCGGTTGAAGATGCGGGAACGTTTTATCGAATTCACGTTTATGACAACAATTATCCGGGCGAAACTCGTTATGTAAACGTAGAAAAAGGCGGAAAGCAAACTTGGAAGTATGTAACTTCAACAAATCCGAGCGAGCCGGCAGGAGAATATGTCGGTAATATTGATACCAAAACACTTGAATTAACCGCAACTTCTTTGCGGGATGGCAGATGTTTTGATTCACCATTTTCGACTGATGGCGGCAAAGCTGTCGGTTGCGGAATGGAAACAATGGCACCTGTAAAGCCAACAACTCCGGGAACTCCAGGAACTCCAACAACGCCGACAAAACCTGTGACGCCAACAAATTCTGAAGTTGACGACGATGGTGAAGCAGCCGATTTTTTCCTGACAGGTGATGGCGATATGCTTATCATTGATGGAAGCGGTCGAAAAATGGGCTACAATCCGTTTGATAATAAGTTTTATAAAGAAATTCCAGGTGGAAATGCACGGCAGACAATTGGCGGAAAAGGCGAAGATATGCCGCATTTCACTTTTCCGGCTCAAGATAGTTCGAAGCCATATGTTATTGTCTTTTCCGGTAAATATAATGACGACGAAAACTATATGGATTTTGTTTTTTCATCGCCCGGATTTACTGTCGGATTTGATGGAATCAGACTTGATCCGAATGAAGTTTTGGTTGCCGTAATGTCTGCTGATGGTGAAATTCTTGAATTTTTGCAAACTGGCGATGGTGAAATGCCGGAAGTTTATTTTGCTGTTGATACGCCAAAGAAAAGTTACAAAGCAGTGGTTGAAATTTCCGGAACTTCGAAAAAATCAGCACTTCCGCCAATAACTTCGTTGGCTCAATTAAATACCGCGATTGAGAAACAACCTTCATTAACTGTTAAATTTGATGACGAAACTGGCAAATTGCAGGTTACAGATGACGATGAAGATCCTGATAAATACGACGTTGACTTTACTGATTTTGACGCAACCGGTAAAGAACGGACGATTGAATTAAACGATCTCGGCGGCAACGATGAAGGCGACGACAGCTACGAAATCGAGTTTGGCGATTGGGATGGCGGCGATGATGTTGAAGTAAAACACGATGACGAAGGCAACGGTTTCGAGGACGATGAAGAAGAAGAAATTGATGGTTCTGAAAACGAAGGCGACGATGATGACGGCGACGGCGATATGGATGACGCTGACGGCGATGGTGAAGACGATGAAGATGAAGATGGTAACGATGATGAAGACAAAGATTCAGCATTCTTCAGCTTTAAACCGTTTGATATTTCGAGCTTACTTGCTAAAAAGTAATTAGGTTTTGAATGAGTTTTAACGCAAAGACGCTTTACGCTTTGTTTAGATTCTTTGCGTTAAACTTTTTGACTACTGGTGTTTTTATGAAAATTAGAATTTTGCTCTTGCTGATGTTAGTTTTCGGACTTAATTTTATGGCACTTTCGCAACCGAAAATAAAGTTTTTGAGCATCGGATTAAATGCGTCCGGCGATTTAAAAATAACTAAAGCAGATGGCAAACGTCTTGGTTTTGACCCAATTACGAAAAAAAGTTACAACGAAATTCCTGATGCAACTATTTCAACTTCTCGCGACCGCGAACCTGTCTATCGACTTCCGATTATTGATTCTGAAAAGTCTTTCACGATAAAAGTTTTTGGGAGAAAAGATAATAAAAAGGCTGATTTGGCGATAACTGGCGAAAATTTTGTCGTCAGATTTGTCGGACTTTCGCTTGTTGAAGGAAAGATTTTTACTATTAAATTTTCCCCAAAAGGAAACAATATTTCTTTTTCTTCTAATAAAAAAACCGAACTTCCAACCTTCACATTCGCCGTCGATTCGCCTGACGCAAATCAGCCAAGTTATATTTTAAAACTAAATCGGACTGATTTTAATGTCGCAAAATTGCTCAATATTATTTTAGACTCAAACAATATTTTGAGATTTAAAGATAACGATAAACCAAATGCTGTCTATACTTTAAACATCATAAAAATTAATGCTGACGGAACTGAGAACACTTTTTCGTCGCCCGAAATCACATCAAAAAAAGCAAATAATTTTGAACTTGATTTTAATAAATGGAACGGAACGGAAGGCATTTGTCTGCGAAATGATAAAAACCGAAATGGATTTAAAGATGAGAAGTGTTTGAATCTAAAATAGCAATTTCTCACATAATCGTTTTATAATATTGCCAATTATGAAATTGAAATTACTCATTTTAGTTGCGATTTTTGCACTTGTGGCAAATGCCCAAAACACAAAACCTGTTACAAAAAAGAATCAGCGACCTGCGGCAAAAGCTGTGAAAACTATAATTGCTGAGCCTTTTGAGAAAGCGACCGTTGCCGAAATGGCTGAGCAATGCGTTCGGCTCGAAACAGAAACGGGCATTATTGAACTTGAGTTTTTCCCTGAAACCTCGCCTGAAACCGTGCGAAACTTTCTCCAGCTTTCCGCCAAAGGATTTTATAACACAACAACTTTTAGCCGTGTCGTCGCTGGTTTTGTTATCCAAGGCGGCGGCAATTCGAGTCGTTTAAAAAGAACCGAAGCCTTTGATTTGCGATCACAAAAGAAATTAATTGATGAACCGAGCCTGATAAAACACGAACGCGGAATCATCTCAATGGCACGAAGCGACGAACCAAATAGTGCTAGAACTCAGTTTTTTATTCTTCTCTCAACCGCCGGAAACCTCGATGGAAGTTTCTCAGCATTTGGGCGTGTAACCAGCGGAATGGAAATCGTTGACACCATCAACAAAGCAAAAGTTGAAGACGAAAAACCACTCGCACCTGTCAGAATTTTGAAAGCTGCGGTTTTTAAATGCGAAGTTAAAACGCTGAAATAGTGCCAAGGATAAAAACGAATAATTCCTCGTGGAACGAGAAGAAAATAGAAATGTAAAAATTAATCAAAAACAGCTCCGCAGAAAAAAATCTGATGCTCTTACAACTAGAGAAGCAAATCACATTGAACTCGATTCAAAAATATTCACCGCAAACGCAATTGATTCTATAATTGACAGGCTAGATTTTTGAATAAGAATTGACAGGCTAGATTTTTGAATAAGAAAACAATTGCCCGAGAATTACGCGAATCGGCACGAATAAGAAAGTATTATTTTTTGCTTTTGATTCGCGTTCATTCGTGCTATTTGCGGGCAAATCTTTCTGTAAAAATAATATTTATTGCAACCTTTACAACCAGCTTTCGTCATTAATGGTTTTTCAAAATTTCCAAAACAACCGCTTCCGCCGCCTTGATGCCGTCAATTCCTGCCGACAAAATGCTGCCCGCGTAGCCCGCACCTTCGCTTGCAGGGAACAAACCAATTGTGTTTATACTTTGCCCTGTTTCATCGCGTTTGATGCGGATTGGCGACGATGTGCGGGTTTCAACGCCTTTTAGAATCGTGGTGCATTTCAGAACCTGTGATTATGATCAGACTTTTTATTTTGCCGATTCACAAAAAAACAGAGCAGGTTTCAACAACCGGCTCTGTTTTAAATAAAATGTGAATCCAAGTCATAAAACTTTTCGTCCTGTGATTAATCGGTGAATTGCTAAAATAGCGATTGCACCAATCACGGAAGATACAAAACTTGGTAAAGAATTTCCGATATTATTGAAACTGCTGATCATCGGATACCCCACAAGTGTTCCGATAAAGCCGCCAACTATCGCTCCAACAACTCCCAAAACAATTGTTAGGATAACACCGCCGCCATCGCCGCCGGGCATAATCAATTTTGCTATATAGCCCGCCAAAAAACCTAAAAACAACCAAACTAATAATGAAATCATTTTCTTTTTCCTTCCTTTAAAATCAATCTTACCTCTAAGAACTCCGTCTTATATTTCTAATTATCTACAAGAACTGTGCCAAAGATTGGTTTAAATGTAACTATTTGTATACGTTGGACTTATGTGACCGAACTTGCTTATTAAAAACTTATAGTTGATAACTGTATGGTTTTGGTTCAGATTGAATTGGTCGAAAACAGTATGAATTTGTTACATGATGGAAGAGGATTTAGATGAAGAAGACATTCTATTCCAAGCATCAAAAAAACCGCCTTTTTAAAAAAGACGGCTCATCAAGGATCAATTTGTAATGCATGATCAAATTGATTTTAATTGTCTGCAACTATTTAAAATTTGCAGACTAAAACATTTAGAATATTTTGATAATGGCTGAAGGAGTTTTAATATTAATATCAATTTTCTCTTTCTTGGTTCCGCCCAAAAAGCCGCTGTAGTATAAGGCTCCCATGATAATTGCAATCACAACGACGAATGCTAACGCCCAAACAAAATTCGACGCAAAACCTTCTTTTTCTTCCATTTTCTTTTCTCCCATTTTGCCGGATTAAACTATTTCCGTTCTTTGAATAACGCTTTCATTAATACAAACATCGTGCCACAAGCATAACTTATTCATTTTATTAGGTTTGTGGACTTATCTTGAAATCGCCATGCTTTTTTCGATAACTGAGACCGGACGGTTTCGATACAAAGCCGTATCAATTTAATGGAAGCGAATATAAAAAATAAAGTCTGGCTATGCCTTCAAGAAACTAGGTTTTCAGTGTTACTCACCTATTTCATTAAATTGTGCGGGAGTGAGCGTGATTATATTATCACCCGCGTTTACGCTAACGGAAGAATTCCAAAGGGCGAAGCCCGTTTTCGATTTTGCAATTCCAAACAGATAATAATTTGTGGGTTTTATATTTGAAATAGTTGCTTTGCCGTTTCCATCAGTCGAGCCGTTATACTTTGAATGCTTTCGAATTGCTTCCATTGCCTTTCGGTTAAATTGTCCGTATCGTTCGGGATAGATCATCGAAAGCCCTAAACTATTTGTTAAAGAATTTGATTCAATCGGTTCGAGATCAGCCTTATCCAAGATCGATTCCAAGTCCTCGTCGAGCAAATAAAACCTTTCATTTCTTACGGGCTGCGTGTCTCCGCTTTTAGTAATGACTTTTGCATCAATCTTCGCCGTACCTGCGATTTGATTTGGTGTTTTTACATCTTCAGGTAAGGTCGAAGGAATTGTTTGCTGCGTTTTTGGTAGTTCTTGAATCGGAGGTCTAGGCGGATTTACCGCAGTTGAACCGGATGGAATGGTAACTTGGCTCGGCGGATTATTGTCAACCGTTCTGACCGTTTGTGAATCGGGAGACCGTGAAGTTTTATTCGTATTTGCAAGCGATACGTTTATGTTTTTCCCCGAATCGTCCTGATTTCGCAACATCACAAAACCGATAATTCCGAGCAAAGCCACTAATGTAATCGCCGGAATAATCACCCATTTCGGGATTGTTGATTCTTGGTTCGTTGGAAACACCCTCCCGACAACGACCGGGGTTTCTCTTACTAAAACAAAACCACAATTCGGACAAGACTTTGCTTGAGTCGAAATCTCGCTTCCGCATTCGCGACAGTTTATTAATGACATTTTTTCACTTCCTTTTTTCTCGAAACATTTATTTTAAAACTTAAAAGACGTTTGATGATTTAACGTCTTTGTTTCGATGTCGTGCAAATGTTATGCCAAATCGATAATTGTCCCGCATTGCTTATGAAAACCAGTAATAATGAACAGTAGGCATAATTCTTTGGTGATGTATTGGGAAATTTGCGAAGAAAGTGTATTAAGTTAATACAAGCAGGCAACTAGCTAAGAAATGTATGCGGGTTGATATCCTGATTTGACTATTTTTTTAGCCGTTCTGAATTTGAGAAACTATTGCAAACGCGTTTCAGAATCAATCGACGCGAGTGCAAATCAAAATCGCGAAGATTCTATTCTGTTTAAGTTCTGTTTATTATATCCAAAGCCACAGCTTCCGCCGCCTTGATGCCGTCAATTCCTGCCGACAAAATTCCGCCTGCGTAGCCCGCACCTTCGCCCGCGGGGAACAAACCGTGTGTATTCAAGCTTTGTCCTGTTTCATCGCGTTTGATGCGGATTGGCGAAGATGTGCGGGTTTCAACGCCGGTCAGAATTGCATCGTGCATCGCAAAGCCCTTTATTTGCTTGTCGAACGCGGGAAGTGCTTCGCGGATTGCGTCAATCGCGAATCTCGGCAAAGCATCGTTCAAACTGCATAAATTGATTGACGGCGTGTATGAAGGTTTGACTGTGCCGAGCTTGGTTGACGCACGATTTGAGAGAAAATCGCCGACCAATTGTGCCGGAGCCTGATAGGTTTCACCACCGAGTTTGAAGGCTATTTCTTCAAATTTTCGTTGCAAGGCAATTCCCGCGAGTGCGTTTTCGGGATAATCGATTTCCGGCGTAATTCCGACCACAATCGCCGAATTTGCGTTCTTTTCACTCCGCGAATATTGGCTCATTCCGTTGGTTACGAGTTTGCCTTCTTCGGAAGCCGCCGCGACCACCAAGCCGCCAGGACACATACAAAAACTGTAAACCGAACGACCGTTTTTGGCGTGATGGACCAATTTGTAATCAGCCGCACCGAGTATTTTGTTGCCCGCAAAATTACCGAAACGGCATTCGTCAATCAAACCTTGCGGATGCTCGATGCGGAAACCGACCGAAAACGGCTTCGGCTCAATATACACGCCGCGTTTAAAAAGCATCTCAAAAGTGTCTCTCGCACTATGCCCGACCGCGAGAATAATGTGTTCGCTTTCGATAAATTCACCGCTTGAAAGTTTCACGCCTTTTACTTGATTATCAACAATTTCGATGTCTTCAACGCGGCTTTCAAAGCGAATTTCTCCGCCTTGCGATTCAATTTTTCTACGCATTGTTTCGACAACTTTTATTAGTTTATATGTGCCGATGTGCGGTTTGTTGATGAACAAAATTTCCGGATTTGCACCATTTTTTACCAATTCTTCCAATACTTTACGTCCCAAGTATTTTGAATCTTTGACTTGGCTGTAAAGTTTGCCGTCGGAAAAAGTTCCCGCTCCGCCTTCGCCGAATTGTGCGTTTGATTCAGGATTCAAAGTGCCGTGCCGCCAAAATCCGAATGTATCAAGCGAGCGTTCACGTACAGATTTTCCGCGTTCCAAAATGATTGGTTTAAAACCCATTTCCGCCAACATCAAACCCGCAAACAACCCGCACGGACCTGTCCCGATTACAATTGGACGCAGTTTTAAATCTTTCGGAGCCGTGCCGACAAGTTTGTAATCCGTCTCAGGTTTGGCGATAATGTGCGGATTATTTTTGAACTTTTCGAGTAATTCCGCTTCGTTTTTTACTTCGGCTTCAACGATATAAACGAGTAAAATGTTGCTTTTATGGCGTGCATCGTAGCTTCGTTTGTAAATAGAAAAATTGATTAAATCGTCAGGCGAAATTTCAAGTTTGGCAAGAATTGTATCGTGCAAATCGCTTTCAATATGATCGAGCGGAAGTTTTATTTCGGAAATTCGGAGCATACTTAAAAGATAATAGTGAAAAGTGAAAAGGTAAAGACAAGATTTTAGAATTGATTTTGTAAGGTGTTACAGTTAAATTGTTTACGGAAAAAACAATCGATTTAATTGTTGAAAATATGAAAATTCTAATCTTGTTAAGTTTGTTACTTTACTTTCCATGTGTTGCTTTGGCTCAAAATACAAAAGTCAAAATATATTTGGGAAATAGCGAAAAAAATCTTCAAACTGAAGACTGCGGCAAAGTTTTTGTCGTTACTAGAAATGTATCAAAAACGAAAGCTGTCGCAAAAGCGGCTTTGGTTGAATTGTTCAAAGGCGTAACTGACGAAGAGAAAGCAAAAAGCTACGAGTCAATTTTTTCGAATGAATCTGCGTCGATTTTGAAGGGCTTAAACATCAGAAACGGTTCAGCTTACGTAAATTTTAGTGATAATATTCAAACAAGTGTTAGTTCGGCTTCGGCGAGTTGTGCGAGAGATACGTTTTTTGCACAAGTTGAAAAAACATTAAAACAATTTCCAAATATCAAAAAGGTTTTCTATGCGATTGAAGGAAAACCTGCTGATTTTTATGATTGGATTGGAATTGGCGAATGTCCGAAAGAGCTTGGAAAATGCAGTGGCAAAAACTTCAAATAGAATTGGTTTGATTTAATAAGTCATCCAGCCATCATTTGCCCAACCAAGCGTTCCGTTGTAATCAACGCGGCACCAACGACCTTTTTTGCCTTTAATCGCTTGTTGACAACCTAAAACTTTGATTTCTGCACCGTGCGGAATTTGAAGAATTCGTTCGCCAGTTTCGCTGCTTGGAGCAGTTCTGAGTGCGAGAAAACCATCATTTGGCGAATTAGCACGAGCAACTGTCGAACTCGGTTTTGGCACAGTTGGCGAATTTGGAATTGTCGGAACTGAAGTTTTTGGATTTTTTTGTTCTTGAATCTGTTTTTCTAGATTCGCGAGTTTTTGCTTGAGCAACGCGGCTTCATCAGGCGTTGTATTTGGTGTTGCTGTAGCAATATTTGTATTAGATTTTTGAAGGTTATTGGCAACTGAAACATTACTGCTTAAATTTCTATTTTGAAGAAACAGAAATCCCGCAAATGCCGCAACTCCAATAATTACAAGCAACAAAACTGCAATTAATGCCCCAATCAG
This sequence comes from Acidobacteriota bacterium, assembly GCA_031415455.1. Classification (GTDB taxonomy): domain Bacteria; phylum Acidobacteriota; class Blastocatellia; order Pyrinomonadales; family Pyrinomonadaceae; genus JANNVK01. The sequence goes on from JANORS010000011.1 coordinate 156,901, forward strand.
TAAACCTTTTCCACCTTTTTTCTCCAGTTGAGGTTTAACGAAAACAGTCGCTTCGGATGGTGGCGGAATGTTAATTCGGACAGGATTATTTATCGGCGAAAAAGAAATTGTGGCTTCTTCGCTTTGAAAAGCTATTAAACTGGTTCCATCGTTAAGACAAAAAATCTGAGAATCATCAGCGTAATTGGTTTTGCAGGCAGAGCATTGTTTCATGAGAAAATTTAACGCTAGAAACGTTTGAAAGTCAAAAAACCTCACGCTATGTTTTAAGACTTTGGAAAATTAGCGTTTGCCGTTAATATTTCGATATGAATGTAACTCATCTTTATTGCTCAGCTTGCGGCGAAAAATACTTAGCTAATAAACTTTATAATCTTTGCGTTTGCGGAAAGCCTTTGTTGGTTGCTTACGACTTAGAAACTGCCGCGAAAACTTTGACGAAAGAAAGTCTAAAGTCAAGAGTTTCAACGCTTTGGCGTTACGAAGAAGTTTTGCCTGTCGTTGATATTGCAAACCGTCTGACGCTTGGCGAAGGTTATACGCCGCTTCACCATGCGGAAAAACTAGCGGCAAAATACAATCTTCCTAATCTGTATATCAAAGACGAATCCGCGAATCCGACACAATCTTTCAAAGCTCGCGGTATGTCGATGGCTGTTTCGATGGCGAAGGAACTTGGCGTGAAAAAAGTCGCCGCACCCTCAGCCGGAAACGCCGCGGGAGCTTTGTCTGCATACGCCGCACTCGCGGGAATGGAATGTCATATTTTCGTTCCGAAAGATACGCCGAAAGCGTTTATTGTTGAATGCGAGGTGCTCGGAGCGAGCGTAAATTTGGTTGATGGTTTGATTCACGATTGCGGAAAAATCGTCGGCGAACGTAAAGAAAAAGAAGGCTGGTTTGATTTTTCAACACTTAAAGAACCTTACAGAATTGAAGGCAAAAAAACGATGGGTTATGAAATCGCCGAACAAATGAATTGGACTCTGCCCGACGTGATCTTTTACCCGACAGGCGGCGGAACGGGCTTAATCGGAATGTGGAAAGCCTTTGACGAAATGGAGCAAATGGGTTGGATAGACGCGAAACGACCGCGAATGGTTGTCGTTCAAGCCGAAGGTTGCACGCCAATTGTTTCAGCTTTTGAGCAAGGTTTGTCGCATGCAGTTGATATTCCAAATGCTCATACTTGTGCGTCGGGTTTGCGTGTTCCAAAAGCAATCGGCGATTTCATCATGCTCGATATTCTCAAAAAATCGAACGGAACAGCGGTTTCTGTTTCCGATGAAGATTTGGTCGCCGGTGCAAGGGAAATCGGAAAAAACGAAGGAATTTTCGCCGCTCCCGAAGGCGGTGCGGTTTTGAAGGCAATGGTTAAATTATTGGAAACAGGCTGGATACAACGAGATGAAAGCGTCGTTTTATTTAATACTGGTTCGGGAGTTAAGTATTTGGAAGCGTTTGAATAGTTGGGTTCGCTGTCTAATTTAGAAACCGAATTTTTATGAAAGCGTCGTATTTATCCATCACATTGCCGCCGCCGTCGTATCGGGTTCCTTTTCCGACCGTGACCTTTACCTTCTTTCCTTTATATCGTTTCTGTATATTTGGACTCTCATTGAATTTCGAGCATATTGGTGCATTGCATAGGGCGGTGTGTTTTTTCCCTTTGCTATCGATGATTGTTAAATAAAAATTGTCGCCCCACTCAACTTTTGAAATTGTTCCTATTACGGTTCTGACCGCTTTTCCTTTTTGAGCTTTTATCTCGGTTGGTGCGACGAAAAAAAGAACAACTAACACGATTATCAGAACAAAACATCCCTTCATTTTGACTCCTCTTTGATGCGGCTTCCGCTCTCGATATCTTTTGCGATTAATGAAATGCCACTCACGCAAACCGCTGCAATCAAAAGCAAATACGTTTTCATAAATTATTTTTCCTTTAATGTGTGATGTTAGATTCGCACCAAAATTTTCACACAACCCAATTACTTGCCGATTTCCATCGGAACTGGCAGCTAGAGTGTAGAATTCCAGCAAATGTATTAACCCGAAATGTAATTCGACAATTGCTCAATCTCGAATTGTTGCTCGGCGATGATGGCTTTTACCAAATCTCCGATCGAGATCATTCCAACCACTTTTCCGTTTTCCAAAACAGGCAGATGGCGAATGTGTTTTTCGGTCATCATTTCCATGCATTCGTGTACGGTATTGTCAGGCATTGTGCAAATCACATCTTTCGACATAATCTCTTTTACCGCCGTTTTCTCGGAAGATTTGCCTTCGAGAATTACTTTTCGGGCGTAATCTCTTTCGGAAACGATTCCCGTGAGTTGCTCGCCATCAATCACGAGCAAGGCACCGACCTTTTTTGCAGCCATCAATTTAATGGCATTTAGAACCGAATCATCCGAATTTACAGACCAAACCTCAATACCTTTCGAACCCAAAAGATGTTTTACTAACTTCATAACAATATCCTCCTCATGTTGATTTTGTCTGATAATGGCATAAATTCGAGATTATTACTATTATTTTTTCGTTTGATATCAAATCCACGTTGAAGTATTCTCAATCAAAGGAATCACAACCGATTCAAGGGCAGCCAAACATCATGTTTCCAAAACGAAGTTACAAACTCGAACGCCTTGATACAGGCGATTATACTGAATCTGAATATGAAGTTTGCCTGAGCGAGCTTCGGTTTATCAACCGATTTATTGGCGATACTTGGGCTTTAAAACGCACGCTTTTGCGTGAAATTTCCCAAACAAATTTAACAACATTTTCGGTTTTGGATGTTGGTGCAGGTTCGGGCGAATTGCTCCGCGAAATTGCAAAGTTCGGGAGAAAAACTAAACGAAAAGCAAAACTTTGTGGTTTGGAATACAACTCGCGTTCAGCTGAATCAATTTTGAGTGAATCGATTGAATTTAGTAACATCTCGTCTGTTCGTGGTGATGGATTTTCGTTGCCGTTTGCTGATAATTCGTTTGATTTTGCGATTTGCTCGTTGTTTACACATCATTTTACTGACGAAAATGTCGTAGAAATTATTGCTGAAATGTCGCGTGTTTCGAGAATTAAAATTTTTGTCATTGATCTTCACAGACATTTTTTTGCATATCAACTTTATAAAATGTTCTGTCGGTTATTTCGAATCAGCTCGATGGTTACTGAAGATGGTTCGCTTTCAGTGTTGCGAGGCTTTAAGCCAAAAGAGCTTGAAAACTTGGCAGAAACAGCAAATTTTAAAATTATTACTGTAAAAAGATATTTTCCATTTAGGATTGTTCTGAGCGGAAAATAAAGTTTAAACAAACTTGAAGAGGAATTTGTAGTTGATTTACGCGGAATAGATAATCTGTGTTAATAAGAAAAATCTGCGAGAAAAAAGATGCTGAAAAAATTTATTGGCGAAAAAAGCAGTTGTCTGTTATATTTGTTTTTCAAATTTGTAATGTTAAGGAAGTGAAAATATGCGAGAAAGAGAAGAATCAAGTGCGAATACAAAATTGACATATTTGCTTATTGGTGGCGGAATTGGTGCGATTATTGCACTTCTTTTTGCTCCAAAATCGGGACAAGAATTGCGTGAAGATATTGCGGATGTCACCAAGAAAGGCATCGAAAAAGGTAAAGAATCAGCCGCTCAAATTCAAGAAAAAGCCGGCGAATATTATGAAGTTACACGCGAGCGTGCAAACGAATTATATTCAACTGCACATGATCGAGCAGAAGAGCTTTATCACACAGCACAAGAAAAAGCTGAAGGTTTTGCCGATTTAGCAAAGGAAACGGCTGCACGAAGCACAAATCCTTTTTCGGCTGCAATTGAAGCCGGAAAAAAAGCCTACGTTGACGAAAAACGTCGGACAGAAGTTTCGACAATGAAAGATCGACCAACTTATCCGATTGAAGATGATGGCGATGTTTTGAAATTACCTGAAGAAACAACTAACTAAAAAAGCTAAATTATGGATTCTCAAACACCGATTTTCTGGATTATGGTCGCTTCTATTGCAATTGCGGTTTCATTTATCGTGATCGCATTTGCTTTTATTGTTATTGCAATATTTGTTGCAAAAATTGTTAGAACAGTAAAAAATGTTGAATTAAAGGTTGAGCCTTTGATTGAGAAAGCAAATTTAATCAGCATTCAAGGACGCGAAATTGCTGAACAATTTAATGCTGTTTCAGGTCATTTAACGACCACAACAAAAAATCTCGCCGAATCTACCGGTTTGATTAAAGACCAAGTTGGCGAACTAAAATTGTTAGTTGGACAAACTACACTTATTGCCAAAGACAAAGTTGCACTCGTTAGCCAAACGATTGACCGCACGAACTTGCAAGTTAAAACAACTGCTGATTTTGTCGAAACAAAAATTGTTGAACCAGCACGGGAAATTGCCGCAATTATGGCTGGCTTCCGAAAAGGTTTAGAAGTTTTGCTCGCTCCGGCTCCGAAACCGCTCGATCGTGTTTATAATGATGACGATATGTTTATTGGTTAGGAGATATTTGATTTACGAGGCAAAGTTCGGTTGAGAAATCAGCCGAACTTTTTTATTGCTTATTGAATAGATTCAGCCTACAATTCGCTTGTTATGAAACTCAAACAATTAATTTTTGCAGCTATTTTTATCGGTTCGTGTATTTTATCAGGCTTTGCTCAAACTGATCGCGAAAAAGGTATTGAACGTTTTAATAAAGGAGACTTTCAAGGTGCTGTTGAGATTCTGAGTCAAGTTGTAAAATCAAATGAAAATGACATTATCGCGTTGTATAATCTCGGGCTAGCTTTTGAAAAATTGAACCAGATCAAAGATGCTGTAAGGTTATTTGAAAAGACAATCTATTTTACCAATGATATTGTTAGTAAAGCGATCGAAAAAACATTCGGCGGAAATATAAACGAAAATAACAAAGAAACGCTTAGTGAATCATTAAAAAAATATACAGAAGAACTTGAAATAGGTTACCTAAGTATTCAAAAATTTTCAGAACTAAATCCTAAGGATTCAAGAAAAAAACAGTGGCAAGAGAAGTTTACAAATATAGAAGCATTTGCTCCAAATTCAGAATTAGCTAAAACATTCTCAGACAAAAAGCGTGATACTCCAATGCAGATTACCAAAAAATCCTCACCACGCGGCAATGGTGCAAATGGTGTAATTAGAGCGAGGGTTTTATTTATGGCAAACGGAAAAATTGGATCTGTGATACTTGTAAATTCTCTGACAAAATCATCAAATGAGTCGGTTCTTGATGCAGCAAAAAAGATAAAATTCAAACCAGCCATGGTTAATGGAAAACCAATTTCTATTTGGAAATTAATCGAGTATTCTTTTAGAACTTATTAATCACTTTCTCTTCACCTCAATAATCGGCGAATTCTTCTTCTCGCTTGTCGCAATTATCGATTTTCCGTCAGCTGAATAACAGATTGCTTCACCTTGTTTTCTTTCTCCGAGTTCGATAAGGAGTGGTTTTTCTTTCCAGATTTCATCAAATTTTTTCGCGTTTTTTGGAAGAACAATTTCGTAAGCATTGAAATAATCGCAGATAATAATTCGCGTTCCGTCCGGCGAAATTTCCGCAGCAGTTAAAAAACCTTCTGGAACTGTGGGAACGCTCAAATCTGCAATCTTTTCGGCAACACCGTTTTTTCCAATTTTAAAAACTTCCGAAGCTCCAACAAAAGATTTTGTTAAAACATAAATATCGCCGTTTTGTGAATTAATCAGCAGACTTTCTGAGTCGTAATTCCCACCCGGATATTTGAAATTAATAGCTTCAGCAGGTTCTGTGTTGAGCGGTGATTTTTTTGTTGAAGTCGTAATATCATTCGAAACTTTTGGTTCAATAACCTTGTAAACTGTCATTTCGCTGCGAGTTTGCTTGTTATTGCCAATTTCGCCGATGTAGAGAAAGCACTTACCATTTACGTCTTTTGAAGTTGCAATATCTTCCCAGTCGTAATTTTTTGCGTTTGCAACTTTGTAAGTCGCAAGTTTTTTCCCACTTTTATTGAGAGCGAAAATAAAAGAATCATCGCCCGAATCGTTGTGAGTCCACAGCACGTTTTCGTTGCAACGAGACGAAACTATTCCACTACTTTCCGTAATTTCCGGCGAATCAATTGTCCCGATTACTTTTGCAACGTCGTAATCTTTTGATTTTTGAGACTCGTCAAGTGGCATATTTTGGTTAGAATTATGGATTACATCTTTAACACTTGAAAAAACTCGCGAACATCCCAAGAAAATCGTGCAAAATGCGATGACAATTACAAGTTTTTTCGATATATTCATTTCAGTAACTCCTTCTTTTTTGAAGCAAATCGATTATAACGCAAAAGTGTTTTCCGAAGTTCAATAAACTTTCGTCCGCAGTTCGACGTATCAATATTTATGCTAGTTGGAACAGAATGGATTGTTGAGGCTTTTGATTGCGAAGCAAAAAAACTTCGTGATTTGTCGCTGCTTCAAAATCTTTTTTCGACAATAATTACAGATTTAGACTTGAAAGCTCTTAATTCTATTTGGCATCAATTTGGTGGAGAAAAAGGAGTTACGGGTTTGGTGTTGCTTTCCGAATCGCACCTTGCTTGTCATACTTATCCTGAATTTAAAACCGCAACATTTAATTTATATTGTTGTAAATCAAGACCTGAATGGAATTGGGAAGAGAAATTGAGTGAATTTTTAGGAGCAAAAGTTGTTGATATTCGGCTAGTTTCTCGCGGAATTGACCAGTCTAAAATGTCGAATAAAAAATCTAAAATCGCTGGAGGCAATTCGTGAGCGTTTTACAGGCAAATTGTCCATCATGTGCGGCTCAGATTGAGTTTACAAAAGGCTCAACAATTGTTGTTGTCTGTCCATTTTGCCGCTCGGCAGTTTCGCGGACTGACCGCAAACTTGAAGATTTAGGAAAAGTCGCAGAAATTCTCGATTCTCAATCGCCTCTAAAAATTGGTTTGAAAGGCGAATATTTCGGTCAGAGATTTGAACTCACAGGTCGAGCACAGCTTCAACATTCGCTAGGCGGGTTTTGGGACGAATGGTATGCGAATTTTGGAAATGGTTGGGTTGGTTGGCTTGCCGAAGCACAAGGCAAGTTTTATATGACTTTTTATCAGCCACTTTCGCCTGGCGAACAAGTTCCTGATTTTGATTATTTACAAGTTGGACAAGCAATTAGCTTCGCAAAAAATGCTTTTGTTGTGGCTGAAAAAGGTGTCGCAACATCGCTTGGAGCTGATGGCGAAATTCCTTATAAACTTGTTCCAAATGAACGAAATAGTTTCGCTGATTTGCAAGGAAAAGATAATGCTTTTGGGACGATTGATTATAGCTCAAATCCACCGTTTGTCTTTGTTGGAAAAGAAGTTACACTCGCAGATTTAGGTTTGGCAAACGCTCGACCAGCTGAAAGAATAGCGGCAAGTGTTGCGACAGAAGGCTTAGGATGTCCAAATTGCGGCGGACCTGTAAATTTGCAAGTTCCGGACAAATCTGAGCGTGTTACATGTCCTAATTGTGATTCGCTTTTAGATTGTACTCAAGGAAAATTAGCTTGGCTGAAATCGCTCCAACCTTCGCCGGACGTTCATAAATTTGATTTAAACATTGGTGCGGAAGGCACGTTTGCTGACGGCAAAAAGATGAAAATTCTTGGTGCAGTTGTCCGCAGTGTGACAATTGAAGGCATCAAGTATTTTTGGCACGAGTATTTACTTTATAATCCGTCAATTGGTTTTCGTTGGTTAGTTCATTCTGATAATCATTGGAATTTTGTTGAACCTGTAAATCTTGCAGAGGTAACAAGTTCTGGAACAAACGCCAGTTTTGGCGGCAAAACTTATAAGATTTTTCAAGATGCTCAAGCGGTTGTCGAATATGTCAAAGGCGAATTTTATTGGCGTGTTGAAGCCGGAGAAACTGTCCGTTCGATTGATTATGTAAAAGCACCTTTGATGCTTTCGACCGAGATTACTGGAAGCGAAATAAATTGGTCAATTGGAAAATATACACCGCTTGCCGACATCGAAAAAGCATTTGGAATCAGTGATTTACCAAAACCTTGGAGCGTTGCACCAAATCAGCCATTTGGCGGTTGGTTTTACGTGAAGTATGGTTTTGCAATGCTCGGGATTTTGTTAATTGTCTCGCTTTTTATGATTCCATTTACCGGAACCGGTTCAACGGTTTTGAATGAAAGCGTCACGCTTCAACCAGTTATTGCACCTGCGGTTTCACAAATTGCATTTAGTAAGCCATTTGATATTAAAGCGAATCGGAATGTCCAAATCACCGCTTCTGCACCTGTAAATAATTCGTTTATTGAGCTTGATGTTGATTTAGTAAATGATAAAAATGACGAAGTTGAGTCTGTAACAATTCCGATTGAGTTTTATTCAGGAGTTGAAGGTGGCGAAAGTTGGTCTGAAGGCGGACAATCAAAAGATGTTGCAATGTCTTCGTTGCCGGCAGGGAAATATACGTTACGGATTGAAGGAACTTGGCAAAATCCACAGCAACCAATGCCGGTGTCAGTAAAAGTTGAACAAGGTATCACACGCGGATTTAACTTTTGTTGTGCATTTATTATTTTATTGTTGTTTCCGATTGTTAATTTAATCAGATATTGGCTGTTTGAATCGAACAAATGGAGCGAAAGTATGTTTAGCACTAGCGGTTCAAGTAGTGATGATAATGATGATAGCGGCGATTAAGTAATTGGAAAATATATGTTTAGAAAGCTCTATTTAATTTTTGGTGTTGGCGTAATTTTTTTCTATTCCATGTCTGCATGGTTTGGTTGGGAACTCGCTAATGATGGGAAAAATTCGAGATTAGGTGTGCCGTTTATAGGCGGTGGTTTTCGCGGAGGAAAATAATGTTGAATACACTTTTGTTGGTTGTAAAATTTGAGGAACTTTTGCCGGTCTTAGCGACTACGGTAATTTTTGTGACAATCGGATTAATTGTTTTTGCGTTAGCATTTTTGGTGATTGTTTATATTTCACCTTTTTCAGTAAAAAAAGAAATTGAAGAAGACCAAAATGTCTCGCTCGGTATAATTATCGGTTCAATTATTATCGGCGTCGCGATTATTATTGCATCCGCAATAAACGGCTAGACTTTATGAGACGAGTTCCACTTCTTTTCTTAAATGTAATAATAATCGCAACATGCGGTTTAATTTATGAACTTTTAGCCGGAACTCTCGCGAGTTATGTTCTTGGCGACTCAATCACCCAATTTTCTTTAATAATCGGAATTTACCTGTTTGCAATGGGAGTTGGCTCTTGGCTTTCGGGTTATATTGATAAAGATTTAGCTCGCAGATTTATCGAAATTGAACTCGCTGTCGCAATTATTGGCGGTTTTTCTGCTCCGCTTCTCTTTCTGAGTTTCTCAAGACTTTCATATTTTGCCGTTGTTCTATACGGAACTGTTTTTGCGATTGGGACTCTTGTCGGGCTTGAAATTCCAATTCTGATGCGGATTTTAAAAGATGAACTCGATTTTAAACAGCTTGTTTCGCGAGTTCTCGCCCTAGATTACGTTGGTGCATTAGTCGCTTCGTTGCTATTTCCTCTGTTTTTTGTTCCGAAACTCGGACTCGTTCGAACATCGCTTTTGTTTGGAATTCTCAACGCAATTGTCGGAATTTGGGGAACTTGGTTGCTCTCAAATCTCATCAAAAAAGGTGCGTTAAATTATCTCCGCGTTTCGGGTTTTATTATCATCGCACTGCTCGGCATTGCTCTCATTAAAGCTGATTCGCTGACAAGTCTCGCCGAAGATTCGCTTTTTAATGACAATATTATTTACTCCCAAACCACGTCTTATCAACGAATTATCGTCACAAAAGGCAAAACTGGGTATTCACTTTTTCTCAATGGAAATCTTCAATTTAATTCGTTTGATGAATATCGTTATCACGAGGCTTTAGTTCATCCGGCGATGATTTCTGCAGCTCAAAATCCGAAAAGAATACTTGTGCTTGGCGGTGGCGATGGACTCGCTTTGCGTGAGATTTTGAAATACAAAAGCGTTGAAAACATTACACTTGTCGATTTAGACGAAGGAATGACCAGTGTTTCGAGTAAAGTTCCGGCACTCGCAGAACTAAATAATAATTCTTTCAAAGATTCGAGAGTTTCTGTCGTTAATACTGATGCCTTTGTTTGGCTAGACAACAATGAAATAGAGCCGTTCGATGTTGCAATTGTTGATTTTCCTGATCCAAATAATTTCGCTCTCGGCAAACTTTATTCCACTCGGTTTTATAATCTTTTGAAAAAAAAATTAAAACCTGATGCAGCGGTTGTTATTCAATGCACTTCGCCGCTGATGGCTCGGCAAAGTTATTGGTGCATCATCAAAACACTTGAATCTGTTGGGTTTAAAGTTAAGCCATACCTCACATCAGTTCCAAGTTTTGGAGTTTGGGGTTATGCCCTTGTCAAGTTAAATGACTTTGAAACGCCGACAAAACTACCTGACAACTTAGATTTAAAATTTCTCAATAACGATTCGCTCGGTACAATCTTTAAATTTTCCTCAGACACTAACTTGCCAAATGGAGAAATCGAAATTAACCGTCTCGATAATCAGGCTTTGGTTAGATATTACGAAGCTGAATGGCGAATGTTTGAATAAGAAACAAAGTTGTTAAACTCTGTTTACAATTTACAAAACATTCTATATACTTCTAATAACGTCTTCGTTCCAGAAAACGTTTAAAAAAACCTTCCTTTTTGAAATTCTTTGGAGATTAAGAAATGTCGAATAAAAAAATCCTAGTTTGTTTAATTTTTATTGCCAGTATATTAACGAGTTGTTCTGTTTTAGCAAAAAATGAACTTGTTGAAAAGAAAGATGTTAAGTCAAGCGAAGTTGTAAAATCTAAAGAAGTTGCAACAACTGAAGCACCAGAAGCAGGTGATGCAAAATATGCAACATCTAGAAGCACAATAATTATAACGCCAAATTCGCCGGCAGATACAGTTCGTTCTTTTTACAAAGCATTGCGTGAGAAAAGATTTCGCGACGCAATGTTGATGACAAATCTTGGATCAGCAGTTGAAGGCTTAAATGTTGAGGAAGTTCAAGATTTAGCTCCATATTTTGAACAAATTGCTGTTTCAACTCCTATTGATATTGAGATAAATGGCGAACAGTTGGCAGGAAATACAGCTAGTGTTTTTGCAAAGTTGCCTGATGAAGATCAAAAATTAAAAATTACTGAACTAAACCTGCGAAAGGAAAAAGAAATCTGGTTACTTTTATTAGCTGACGAAAAAGCTGAAGCCGAAGCGAAAAAACAAGGCAAAAACTATCTTTTTAATCTAAGAATTGAGGTTCATCACAGTGAAGTAGAAGCAATGTTAGAGCGAATTTCAAAAGCACAATTTGTTGCTGCTCAAACACTTGGCGGCTTTGGTGATATGCAAACTTTAGTTGCTAAAGGACTGCTTCCGGCTGACATTCAAACAACAGAATCGACCGGTTACCGGTTTTCAGTCACAGTTTCTTCGGATAAAAAGACTTATCAAGCCTCTGCTGAACCAGAAAAATACGGAAAAAGTGGAAAACTTTCATTTTTTTTAGACTTTGACGGAAAAAATTCTAGACTAAAAAGCCAAGACACTAAAGGTATGTCAATCAGAAAATAAGAGCCTTGAGTTAAGACTTTACTTTAAGAAAATTGACAATAAAATCTCGCTAAGTGGTTGATTTATTTAGCCTTATCAAAAAAAAGTGTTGACATTTATTTCCGAAAGGTCTATAAAATATCTATACAAAGCAAGACAGTATTAGTATAAGGATGTTGAGATGATAGGCACGCTCGTAAGGAATCTTAACGAGTCTGTTAAAAGTTATTTCACTCCGCGACGAAAGGATTTTCGATTTCCAATGAAAGTATCAGTGGAACCTGATAAAACTACGGGAAGTTTGCGGAAAAAAGTAACAGGCAGATTTGTTGGAAACGACAATTTACCGAGCCTTTGCGGAGAGACAAAGGATTTTAGCGAAACTGGAATTGCGTTCATTGTTCCTTTTATTCGAGTTGGAAACGATTATTTGGTTGGCGAAGGTCGAACTATAAACATTGAGTTGACGCTTCCAAATGCATCAATTTCGTTTCAAGCAATAGGTCAGAGATATGAACTATTAGACCAACACTGTTCCGCTTCAAAATTCTTAATTGGAGCAAAAATAACCACGATGAGCTTGCGAGATCGTGAGAGTTATCTTTCGTATTTGTTCAATAAACAAATAGCTGAGAAAGCTGCATCGGTTGATTTAGTTTTAAATCTTCCGAGATAATTTTAAAAATAGTCATAAAATTTACAGCGTGAGGTTGAAAAACTTCACGCTTTTGTTTTGAATGGAAGTTATGAAAACACGAATTGGAATTATCGGCACAGGATTCGCTAAGTTAGTACAAATTCCTGCATTTTTGAATTGTAAGGAAACGGAAATTGTATCAGTAGCGAGTGGAAATCTTGCGAATGCCGAAAAAACAGCGAACGATTTTGGTGTTGAGCATTTTACTGACAATTGGCGTGAAACTATTGAACACGCCGATGTCGATTTGGTCTGCATCACAACTCCGCCCGTATTGCATTATCAACAAGTTCTCCACGCAATTGCTCACGGAAAACACATATTGTGTGAAAAACCGATGGCGATGAACGCCGCAGAAGCACTTGCGATGACGCAAAAAGCGAAAGATGCAAAGCTAATGGCACTAATCGACCATGAACTTCGTTTTCTAAATGGTCGACGCAAAGCGTTCGATATGATTCGCAATGGCGAAATCGGGAAGATCATTCATTTTAAAACAATGTTTCGAAATGCATCTCGCGGAACACAAGCCGTGAAATGGAATTGGTGGTCAGATGTCTATTCGGGCGGCGGTGCGTTAGGTGCGATTGGTTCTCACGCGATTGATACATTTCGTTGGATGATCGGCACGGAAATCTCGGAAGTTTATTGCGAACTTAAAACGAACGTTAAATATCGCGAAGACGCAAATGGCGACACGAAACCCGTAACCGCAGATGATGAAGCGAATTTGATTGTGAAGTTTGCTCATAGTGATTTAACGGCTGACGCCAGCGGAACAGTTTCGCTATCGGTGGTTGAATCTGGAAAATACGAACACCGACTCGAGATTTTTGGCACAGAAGGTTCGCTAATTGTTGAAGAAGGCGGCGAGCTTTGGATTTCGAAAATAAGCGATTCCGATTGGACGAAACTCGAAATTGATCTCGGCGAACCGCCACCAAATACCAAAGTCGGTGGCTGGTCGCGTGGCTTTATGAGCTTTGCAACCGAAATAATTTCGGCATTAAAAGAAGGCAGAATTGATGTTCCGAATGCGGCAACCTTCGAAGACGGATATAAATGTCAGGTTGTTTTAGATGCCGCGAGAGAATCGCATAAGTTGGGTCGCAAGATAGCCGTTTGAAACAAATGAGGAGAAACTTTGAAGAAATTTCTTAAGATATTTGGTTTTTTTATCGTTGTTTTTCTTGCTGCATTTATTGTGATTTTCTTTACCGTTTTGCCGCGATATATGGCAGATTCACTGAATCCTGTAATCAAGAAACCGCCATATCAGGTTTCCGAAAAAGCGAGACAATTGCACGAAAAACTTCTCGTTGCAGATTTACACGCCGATTCGTTGCTTTGGAATCGCGATTTGCTCGTAAAAGATTCAATTGGGCAGGTTGATGTTCCACGACTTCTCGAAGGCAACATTTCGCTTCAGGCTTTTACCATTGTGACAAAATCGCCGAAGGGCTTGAATATCGAATCAAACGATGATAAATCGGACAATATTTTCTGGCTCGCATTATCAGAACGTCAGCCTCTTGCAAATCTATCGAGCTTAACTGGGCGAGCAGTGTTTCAAGCTGAAAAACTTCATAAGTTTGCCGCAAATTCCAACGGTAAATTGGTTGTGATCAAAACGAAACGAGATTTGCAAAATTTTCTCGAGCGTAGAAAAACGGAAAAAATCGTTGGTGGTTGGTTAGGAATCGAAGGCTCGCACGCACTCGATGGAAAGCTCGAAAACATCGATGTTTTATTCGAAGCAGGAATTCGTATGATGTCGCCTTCCCATTTTTTCGACACCGAAATGGGCGGTTCGGCACACGGAATCGAAAAGTATGGTTTAACCGAAAACGGCAAGGAAATGATTCGTCGGATGGAAGCGAAGAATATGTTGGTTGATATTGCCCATGCATCTAAGCAAACAATTGATGATGTGCTAAGTATTGCAACCAAACCAGTTGTTGTTTCTCACACAGGTGTAAAAGGAACTTGCGACAATAATCGAAATTTGTCCGATGCCCAACTAAAAGCGATTGCAAAAACTGGCGGGGTAATCGGAATCGGATATTGGGACACGGCAATTTGCGGCGAAAATGCGGCTGCGATTGCGAAGGCAATTCGACATACGGCAAATGTAATTGGCGTCGAACACGTATCGCTCGGTTCTGATTTTGACGGTTCCGTGAAGGTTCCGTTTGATACAAGCGGCGTTGGATTAGTAACGGAAGCATTGATGAACGAAGGGTTTTCAGATGAAGAAATCGCGAAAATAATGGGCGGAAATGTTGTGGGATTGCTTTTGAAGAATCTGCCTGAATAATGGTGGGCTATTTCATTAGATTCAACTCTGTTTTCTCCAACAAATCCCTAAACATTTGAGTATCTTCGTGATTGGGCGGATTGTTTTCGGCGTAAAAAGCGACGACGTTTTGTAAAATCGGTTTTGCTTCGGCGTAGCGTTTTTGATGAAAAAGGCATTCGGCGACATTTTGGTCGAAACCAATCTTTGAAGTCGAATCTGCGAGAAGTGTTTTGTAAATCGGAAAACCTTCATCAAAGTATTTTTTTGCGACGTCATTTTTCTCGAATCGGTAAAAGGTAAGTGCGATTTCAAGATTCATGGATCCGATTCCAATTTCATTTCGCGGAAGTGTCGTTTTTGCAATCTCAAGTTCTTTAATCTCAAAATCCGCGAGTTTTTGATACTTTTTATTTTGCCAATAGATTTCTTTCAAAAACAAAGGAAGGCTTTTTGAGAAATCCGATTCTTTGTTTCCGCTGCTTTGGGCAATGAAGTTTTCCAAAATGGTTTCAGCATCGTTCGAATTACCTTTTGCCTGTTCGAACTGTGCGTGAAAAAGCACAAAAGCATTTCGTAAATTCTCGTCAGTCAGTTGTTTAAAGCGTTTTTCGCCTTGAAAAAAGTATTCATCCGCCTTTATTGTTTCGCCTTTTCGGGCGGAATTTTCGGCTAATTCTAAATAAAGACGAGCCGTATTGTAATGAATTTCACCATCTTTTTTGCGAAAAATCTCAAGTGCTTCGGTTAGATTCCGTTCGGCTTGATCGTAATCTTTCCAAATATCTTTGTAATTTTGCCCCAAATCATCTAAAAGATATGGAAGGTTAGGGTTATCGGAATCAACCGCCCGAAAAATCGCCGCTGATTCTTCGTAAAGTTTTTTCATTTGGTTGTATTTTTTTAAAGTCTGATAGACGGAAGCTAAATAATACATATCTTTAGCAACTTCCGCATTCTTTTCGCCAAAAACCGAACGGCGGATTTTCAAAGCAGTTTCGGCATGAAACAAGGCTTTTGTGCGGTTTGCTTTCGCGTTGTAAATTTCGGCTGATTTGTGATGAAGTTCGGCTTGAATTTCTAAATCGTCGGGAAATTCCGTTCCGATTTTGTCTGAAAGATCGTCTAAAACTTCGATTAATTTTGCCTGACCGTTTAATTTACTACCTTCCGCATACCACGCAGGATTGGCGTAATTCAAAACCTTTTCCATAAACTTCGTGATTTTCTGAGACTTTTCAGATTCGGTGACCGCCTTTTTTTCTTGTGCATAAGCAATTGAAGTTTGCCGTAGCGAAATAATCAATCCGCCGATCAAACTCAGCAAAATCAACAAAGCGGCAACAACCGCAACTTTATTTCGTTTAAAAAACTTTTCCGTTCTATACACCAGCGTGTTTGGGCGGGCGATGACCGGCAAACCGTCAAGATAATTTTCAATATCTTTGGCAAATTGATCAACCGATTCATATCGCCGGCTCGGTTCTTTGCGGAGGGAATAAGCGACAATGTTATCAATATCACCGCTTAACAATTGCGGATTGCGGAATGCCGATTGCGGGTTTTTTGAAGGAAGAACAGGTTCAATAACCGTCACCGTTCGGACAATTTCGTCGAAACTTTTGCCGTCAGTTTCAAATGGACGAGTTTCGGTTAAGATTTCGTAAAGCACAACGCCGAGGCTGTAAATATCAGAAGCAGTTGTGATTGTTTCACCTTTCAATTGTTCGGGCGAGGCGTAGGCAGGCGTTAAGGCACGCAAACCCGACTGTGTTGCGTCAGAATTTTTTTCCGATAATTTTGCCAACCCGAAATCAAGCAGTTTCGGTTCGTTTTCACGATTTACAATAATATTTGAAGGTTTGATGTCGCGGTGAATAACCAAATTGCGATGTGCGTAAGATACGCCTTTGCAAACTTTCAAGAACAATTTCAGACGTTCTTTGATTGATATTTGTTTGCAAAAATCCGCGATGTTTTCGCCGTCAATATATTCCATCGCCAAAAAAGGCTGACCGCTTTCGGTAATTCCTCCGTCAAGCAAACTCGCAATATTCTGATGTTGAAGTTTGGCAAGAATCTGCCGTTCATTTTTGAAACGGCGGATAATTTCGCTGTCGGCAAAAATTTGGCGGACAATTTTTATGGCGACCATTTGTTCAAATTGCCCGTCAGAACGTTCTGCCAGATAAACCGTTCCCATTCCGCCTTGACCTATTTCTTTGATGATCTTGTAATTGCCGAAATGAGTTGGCGGTGAAGTAATTTGATTGACGGAGAACGCCGGAGTTTCAATAAATTCTTCGCTTTTTTCAAACGATGCGAGCAACGATTCAACTTCAGAACGCAAATCTTTATCATCGCCGCAAACTTTGTCTAAGTATTGCAGACGTTGGGCTTCATCCATTTCCAACGCTTCGGAGAATATTTCTTTTACCTGATTATGAAAAGTTTGATCGGTCATTAAAACGGATTCACCACAGAGCACACAGAGTTCACAGAGTTTTTTTTGATTTCTAAAATTCAGTTAAGTTTTTCTTTATCTCTGTGTTCTCTGTGTGCTCTGTGGTGCAACATTTTCCTAATTCAACCTGCGATACAACCAAGCTTTGGCAAAATTCCAATCACGAGAAACTGTCATTGTCGAGACATCGAGAGCGTGTGCGGTTTCCTCGATCGTTAAACCTGCGAAAAATCTGAGTTCTACGATCTTCGCCTGCCGTGTGTCTAACTTTGCCAATTCCTTCAATGCATCATCCAAATCAACCAAATCAACTTCGGTTTGATCTGAAAAACTAATCGCTTCAGCAAGAGCAAGTTTCTGCAGATTTCCGCCATGGATTTCCGCTTTCTTCTTGCGTGCGTGATCGACCAAAATGTTTCGCATTACCTGTGCCGAGACTGCGAAGAAATGACTACGATTTTGCCAACTCACGTTTTCCCAATCAACTAGCCGTATATAAGCTTCGTGGACAAGTGCGGTCGCTTGAAGTGTGTGATCTTGACGTTCATTTTTTAGATAGCCACTAGCTAATTTTCTCAATTCATCGTAAACAAGCGACAGAAGTTGCTCGGGTGCCGAGGAATCACCATTGCCTATCTGATTGAGTAAAAGTGTTACGTCGCGGGGCATAAGTTTCTAATTTAAAGAGATTATACAGATATTTTGTGAGATTGAAAATAATTTGAAAAAAATGTTGTAAATCGCCGCAGAATTTCGCCTTGTAGATTGAGAGAGAAAATTTTTATCAATATTAGGAGAAAATTATGTCTAAAAAATTAGTAAAAAATGTGGTTGCAGTTTTGGCTTTACTGGTGGCAATTTCCATAAACGCGGTCGCTTCATCTGATTTAGATACAAGTTTCAGTGGCGGACGATTCGTCAGCACAATTTCTTCGGTAACAAACGGCAATAGCCTTGGTAATTCGGTGCTTATTCAACCTGACGGAAAAGCAATTGCAAGCGGTTACGGACGCGGCGTAAACGTCAGAGGATTTGCTCTGAGAAGATTTAATACGGATGGAACGGTTGATTTAACATACGGAAACGGCGGAAATATTTTAGAGATTTCCAACGGTCCAACATTTTTTGACAGTTTTAGTCTGGGAATGGCGATGCAACCAAGCGGCAAGGTTGTAATGGTCGGCTATATCAATTTTGGCGGGACAAATGTTGCCGAAGTTACGCGTTTTAATACAGACGGCACATTCGATACAACCTTTGCAACAAATGGTGTATTTGCCAATAATTTTAATGGAACCGCTCAATTTTCATCTGTTGCACTTCAACCGGACGGAAAGATCGTAGCTGCCGGAACTGTTTCAGGCGATTTTTTAGTCGCACGTTTTTCTGCGGAAGGTGTGCTTGATAATACTTTCGGCAATGGCGGAATTATGACAACAGATTTTAGTGGCGGGAATGATAACGGCACAACCTTGGTAATCAAACCAAGCGGACAAATTCTGGTTGGCGGAAGAACGGTTCTTCCGTCAGTAACGGGAGCAAGTTGTGCCGTTGCTGCTTTAACTTCTACCGGCGTCTTAGACACTGCGTTTGGCTCCGGCGGAAAGGTAATTACTGATGTTGCACCAAGTAACGGCGATATATTAAACAGAATATTGGTGCAAGCTGATGGAAAGATAATCGGACTCGGTTTTGCTGCTAACACAAGCGGAAACGGAATTAATCAGTTAGTTTTGCGATATAACGCAAATGGCTCATTAGATACGAGTTTTGGAACAAACGGCATAACCTCGGTTAGTTTTGGCAGCACTCAGCAAGTAATAAACAGCGGCTTAATTTTGCCGAACGGAAAGATTTTTGCGGTTGGATACGCCGCCGACAGAGTTGCGGTTTCGCGGTTTAATTCTGATGGAACACTTGACCGGACCTATGGCTGTAATGGAGCGATTTACAGTTCTTCCAACGTGACAGGTGCAACTCATCTTGCCAATGATGCCGCACTTCAATCCGATGGCAAGATTGTCATCACAGGCGGATTTCGTTTTTCAACGATTGAATTTGTAGCAATGGCTCGTTTTTCAAATTCTTCCAGTCGTTGTAATGAAGCAGATTTCGACCGCGACGGTTATTCAGATTTCTCAGTTTTTCGTCCTTCAACCCGAAACTGGCATATCCTTAACAGTATCGCAAACACTAATTCAACGCTCCCTTTTGGTCTTTCAACCGATAAATTAACACCTGCCGATTATGATGGCGACGGCAGAACCGATTATGCCGTGTGGCGTGAAGCACCTGCAAATCAAGCAGCATATTATATTTTGCAAAGTACAACTAACACGCTCCGCACCGAATTATTTGGTCAAACCGGCGATAAATTAAACATAGTCGGCGATTGGGACGGTGACGGAAAAGCCGATGTCGCCGTTTATCGAAACGCCGCTTTTGGTAATCAATCTTATTTTTTCTATCGCGGAAGTTTAAATAATCCGGGCGGAAACACTACCTATTTGCCGTGGGGAACAAACGGCGATGAAGGTTTGCGTGGCGATTTTGACGGCGATGGAAAACAAGATTTGGCAGTTTATCGTCCGAGTAATTCAACTTGGTATGTTCGCAGAAGTTCCGATAATTCTTTGCTGGTAAATAATTGGGGTTTGACTTCAGATAAACGTATTGAAGGTGATTTTGATGGTGACCGCAAAACAGATTTTGCTGTTTTCCGTCCATCAGATGCAACTTGGTATATTCAAAAAAGCTCGAATAATCAACCGATTTATCAAACATTCGGAATTGCCACCGATCAATTAACTCCCGCTGATTACGATGGCGATGGAAAAACAGATATTGCAGTTTTTAGAAATGGAATTTGGTATGTTTCAAATTCAAGCAACGGAGCCATCAGCTACGGAAACTTTGGAACAACGGGCGACTTAGCTATTCCGTCCGCGTTCATTCAGTAAAATATCTCGCATATTTTCTTTGATAGAGACTTAAGAAGCCGCGTAAAAAACGGCTTCATTTTTTTTCAGAAAATAATTTTGAAAATAAATGTTGTGATTCACGGCAGAATTTCGCTTTGTAGTTTGAGAAAGCAAAATTTTTAGATTTTACGGAGAAATATTATGAAACAAATCGCGGCATATTCAGCAAAAAAACTATTTACGGCAAAGTTAAGTTTAATCTTTACGTCTGCATTTTTATTGTTCCTTTTTGGGCAACAGGTTCACGCCCAAACTTGTTCGCCCGCACCGGTCGGACTTGTTTCATGGTGGTCAGGCGATAATAATTCACTTGATTCGCGTTCGCGGAATAACGGAACTTTGGTAAACGGTGCAACTTACGCAAGCGGACAGAATGGACAAGCGTTCAGTTTAGACGGAATTACACAATATGTTTCAGCTCCGGCGAGCAGTTCGCTTGATGTCGGATCTTCGCCGAACGGAATGACGATTGAGGGTTGGATAAGACCGATCAATTTATCATCTGCACGTCCGATTGCCGAATGGAGCACGACCGGGAGTTCAGCCGGCTCAGTCGGCGTTCATTTATATGCTTCTGTTAACCCGATGATGAGCGGTCAGGGAAATTTATATGTTAATTTCAGAGTTGGAAATCAGGACAAGGTAATTTACTCGCCGACTAACGCTTTGACGGTGAATACTTTTCAGCACGTTGCCGCAGCTTATGACAGAGCAACAGGAAACGCCAGCCTTTATATCAACGGGACAGCCGTCACGCTTAACGGAGGACCTTCGACCACGGTTAATCTTGGCAATTTCAATCCGAATACAAGCGGCAATCTCTATTTCGGAGCAAGAGTTTCCAACGAAAACGGCGATGCCGGAACCCGTTTCGCCGGATTATTGGATGAAGTTGATGTTTTCAACCGTGTCTTATCCGCAGCTGAAATTCAGGCAATCGTAACCGCCGGAACAGCCGGAAAATGTAAACCGACAGCGACAGTTTCGCCAGGCGGACAAGTCGGTTGGTGGTCGGGCGATGGCAATGCGAATGATACTGCCGGAACTAATAACGGCGTACTTACCAACGGTGCCAGTTACATTGTCGGAAAAGTCGGGCAAGGCTTTCGGCTTGATGGATTTGACGACTATGTTGATGTCAGTGCGATGGCGAACAATTCGCAAAATTTCACTATTGAAAGCTGGATTCGTCGCGGAAGTTCGACCGTAGTGACCAATAATCCGCTGCTTACGTCGCCCGGGGGAACCATTTTCGCATCTAGCTTTAATGGAGTTGCATTTTTACTTGACCAGCCAACAAACAAACTCGGACTCTCGAAAATCGGGGTTTCTTCGGTGAACTCAAACAGCCTAACGATAACCGACACGAATTGGCATCACATCGCCGTTACCAAATCAGGAAGCAGCGTGACGTTTTATCTCGACGGTGTCGCGGACACAGTAACTTACAACGAAACCTTTCAATTTAACTCTCACGCGGCTATCGGTAGACGCGTAGATTTTGGTGCTAACGAATTCTTTGGCGACGTTGACGAACTTTCGCAGTATTCAGTCCCGCTCACGCAAGACGAAATTACTTCGATTTTCAACGCAGGAATCGCCGGAAAACTGAAAGATAACACAACCGCGGCAGGTGCGAATATCGCCGTCAGCACAAAAAGCGATGGAACTGTAACATTTCAGACCGTTACAACCGCCGGAATTACTCAGCAAATTCCGCTCGATATGTCGCTGTTTCCGGCTTTGCCATTAGGTTCAACCTCAACAGGTTTGAATTACGACATTGCCACAAGTGCAGTATATTCCGGCAGTCCAACCGTTTGTTTTAATCTGTCTTCTGTTACTAATCCAACTGCCTTCAACATTCTGCGAATTCTGCATTTGGAAAGTAATGTTTGGGTAAACCGCACGAACTTGGCAAGTATCAATTTCAGCACGAAAACGATTTGCACAGACAGCGGATTAACATCGCTTTCTCCATTTGCAGTAGTGAATGGATTTGGTCCGACAGCGGCAAGTGCTTCAATTCGCGGTCGGGTAAGCTCCAAAGGTGGACGCGGAATTATGAATGTTTCAATGACCCTCACAAACACCACAACCGACGAAATCAAGTTTTCGAGATCTACCTCATTTGGCTACTTCAGCTTCCGTGACTTAGAAGTAGGCAACACGTATGTTCTAACCCTTTCTTCGAAGCGGTATTCATTTGCGAACCCCACGCGGGTGATATCTTTGGCTGAAGATTTAACTGACGTGGATTTCGTTGCTTTACCTTAAAAAGCCCGAGATTTGCGTTTTGGAGAAGCCGACCTATAACGGCTTCTCATTTTTTTTGAAAAAAATGTTGTGATTTGTTTCGCAATTTCGCTTTGTAGATTGAGAAAGAGATTTCAAATCATGAGTTAGGAGAATTTTATGGAAGGCGTTGTAGGGAAAATTATTTCAATAAGACATATCGGGAAAAACACGAAGACAAACGAACAAATGAGGTTTGATGTTGGTGCGTCTGCCGGAATTAATCCGCGATTCAAAAAATTAAACGCTTGGTCAATATCATCGATCCAAGGGGCGAATGACCGCGTTTATTTGATTCGGTCGTTTCAGGACGGAAAGTATATTTCAAGGGCGTTTTCAGAGATGGAAATAGTTGTTGGCGATATTATTGTCACCGGAACGGGAATGCTTTGTGCAGCTGAATTTTTGCTCGGCGGAAGAATTGAATTTAATTCCGCCTCCGCCGTTTGTATTGAATCGGAAAGGTCGGTGCGTAGTTTGGGCGAGTCGCGAAACCTTTTAAGCCGTGGCGGTATTTGGGCAAAACCTTCTCTGAAAGAGCCTTTGGAAATTCAAACGAATGGCGGAATTTTAGGAATTAAGGATTAGCGGAAATTTTATAGAAATGCCCCGAAGCGGCAAAAGAAAGTTGCTCTGTAATTCAAAATGCAGAGTGTTTTGAAAAAGGAGTTAATACAATGAGAGCAACAAGATCAGTTTTTACTTTGGCGATTTTAATAGTTTCGATTCAGGTATTTAGCGTTTGGGCTTTTGCAGGGCAAGGAACTCTGGATACTTCATTCGGTATCAATGGCTTTAAGGACACACCTTTGCAAACCCGACGTTTATTGCTGATACAGTTGTTTCGGGAAACAAGATTTGGTTCACCGGCATCGCGGCTTTTGCCCCCCGAAATCATGTTATCTTCGGACGATTCAGTTTAGACGGAACGCTAGACTTTTCTACGATCGTGAGACCGTGTAACGCAGATCCCAACGATCCCCCCAGGATTCAACTTCGACCGCGAACAAAATCTCGCTACAACCGGATGGCTAGCTGCTCGTAATCGGTAAGTGTGGGGCTTTTAACGCAACAAATTTTGCGAATCCGTTTGCTCTTCGCATAAATACAAACGGCACATTGGATACCACGTTTAACGGCACCGGAACATTGAGGTTCCCTGAAGACCAAAACGTTAATCTGCTCGTGAACAAAATTATTCGTCAACCGGATGGAAAATATTTGATCACTGGTGCCATCAGCAACGGATGGAGCGGTTATCGAGTAAATTCCAACGGCACACTTGATTCGACTTATGGAAATCGAACTGCTCCCGGAATTGCTTGGTTTAATCCTTCGACAGGAAACTCAAACAGCGTTCCGGCAATACTTCCCGACGGCAGTATGATTCAGATTGCCTATGCAAACGCCGGCGTCAATACCATAATCCGTCTCGTAAAGATAAGACAAAATCAGAATCGGAATGCCAATCGATACGATTTCGACGGCGATGCGAAAACCGATATTTCAATCTTTCGCCCAAGTGTTGGCGAATGGTATTACCTTCGAAGCAGTGATTCACAGGTTCGAGGAGCACAATTCGGGAGCCCAACTGATAAGCCGGTTCAAGGAGACTACACAGGAGATGGAAAGGCAGACTTCGCGTTTTTCCGACCTTCGACCGGAAGTTGGTTTGTACTAAGAAGCGAAGATTCGAGCTTTTTCGCCTCACCGTTTGGAGTTTCGACCGACACTCCAACGCCCGGTGATTACGACGGCGATGGCAAATTCGATCAAGCAGTTTTTCGTCCGTCGAATGGAGTTTGGTATTTAAATCGAACGACTGCCGGCGTTCAGATTCAGCAATTTGGAGTAGGAACCGACTTGCCTGTGCCAGCGGCTTTTGTTCCTTAGTAATCAACCATAAATGAGAAACCGGCGTCGGTGAATTCAAATATTCTCTCCGAAGGCTTTCAATTTGCAACAGATTTCTTTACTTTCAATTCTGATGAAGTTAAACTTCAAATATAGTCAAAGGTTTTCTAAAAGTTCCTAATTCTGTTTTAACAATTTTTGAAAAAATGCTGAGTAAAATTTTAATTCCGCAATTTTGTTTCGGAATAGTTGGATTACTAAACAGCGTTTGTTTTATCACGGTCAACTGCAAGAATTTGCCTAGATTTTAGTTTTTTAATTTAGAAGGTAACAAGATGAATAACAAATATATATGGTTCGGTGTTGGTTTTTTTAGTTTAGCTATTGTAGCTTTTTCGTCTCTTTTTGTTTACAAAGCTGAAGCAAGCTGGAATGAATTGTTTTTTGGCAAGGAACCGGATATTCCGTCGATTTTACAAAATGCCAAATCGAACTTCAGCAAAGAAGAATTTATGACAGGTCGTGCGGAAGGTATTGGTTATTTGCGTGGCTACGAAGAGGGAAAAACGGTAGATCCTACTTTGCGTTCGAAGGCGATTGAACAGCTTGAAAAACAAGAGTTTGAATTAAAGCGTTCGACCGCAGTTGAAGGCAAACAATCATTACTTGCAGCTTGGACGGAAATTGGTCCAAATCCAATCCCAAATGGACAAGTAAGCAGCGGTCCACAACTACCTGTTTCCGGCAGAACTATTGCAATTTCAGTTCATCCAACCAATCCAAATATTGTATATGTAGGAACTGCTCAAGGCGGTTTATACCGAACTACAGACGGCGGAACAACTTGGGTTCCTTTGATGGACAATGCCTTAAGCTTGGCAATCGGAGCGATCGCGATTTCGCCATCACAACCCGATACTCTTTATATTGGCACTGGAGAAGGAAATTTTTCAGTCGATAGTTTCTTTGGTGTCGGTGTTTATCGAATTGAAAATGCCAGTTCTGCTACACCTAATATTGTCGGACCATTAAATAAAGACGCGGGAAATATTGATGTTTTCACAGGTCGTTCTATTGCAGAAATTCAGGTTCATCCAACTGATCCGAATACAATTTTTGTCGCTACAACTTCCGGTTTAGGCGGGATTGGTGGAGTTCAAAATAATGTTTTACCGAGCCGAGGCATTTATCGATCTACCAATGCAACCACTGCGAACCCGACATTTGCCAAGTTAACTGGCTTAGCCGCAAATAGCAACGCAAGTGTTAGAGATATAATAATCGATCCGGTAAATGCAAATTTATTGGTTTGCAATATCATCATAGGTGGAGGAACGGGCGGAATTTACACATCTGCAAATGCTTTATCTGCAACTCCGACATTCACCCAAACATCTGTTTTCAACTCTACTTCGACAAGCGAATTGACTGCTGAATTTGCGGTTCAACGAAATGTGGGTGATCCAAATCCGACATTTTATGCCGCAACGGGAAATCTAGGCGGGCGAGTTTTGCGAAGCATTGATGGTGGTGTCACGTGGACGGAACAAGTTGACAACAATTTCTGCACTCCGCAATGTTTCTACGATATTGCGATTGATGTGGATCCAACTAATGCGGCAAGAGTTTATTTAGGCGGTTCGCCAGCGTTGGTGATTGCCACTTCAACCAATTCGGGTGCTAGTTTTGTAAACAGTTCATCCGGGGTTCACGTTGATTCACATGCGATTGCAGTTTCACCTTCGAGCCCTTCAACGGTTTATTTTGGAAGTGATGGTGGAATATATAAATCTACTGACAGCGGTGCAAGTTGGACTTCCTTAAACAACACAACTTTTAGAGCGACTCAATTTATGGGGCTTGCGGTTCACCCGATAGACGGAAACTTCACGATTGGTGGAACGCAGGATAATGGAACGAATCATTTTCGTTCAAATCGAACTTGGTTTCGCGTTGATGGCGGCGATGGCGGTTATGCGGTGATTGACCAAAACGCAACTGATACAACAACTGTCAGAATGTATCATACGTATTTTAATAGCGGCACGTTACAAGGTTATTCAACTACCACGAGCGGTGTAACTCCGAGCTGGGCATTTCGTGGTTGCCAAGCGGCAGGTGTGACCGGAAATGGAATTACGTGTAACGGAGCCGTTCTATTTTACGCACCTTTGGAGCAAGGTCCGGGCAATCCAAATACAGTTTATTATGGAACCGACCGACTCTATCGTTCTGCTGATAATGGAACAACACATACTGTTGTCAGCCAAAATCCGATTGTCGCGGGAGTTCCGCTTAGTGCGATTGGGATTTCACGTCAAGATGACAATGTAAGAATCGTTGGTTCGGCTAACGGTGCTATTTTTGGAACTACTACTGGTTCGGCAACTCTAACTGATTTAGACGCGGGCAATACAATCCCAAATAATTTTGTTGCTCGGGCGGTTGTTGATCCGAATAATGTAAACACAGCTTATATCACGTTAGCTGCATTTGGCGTTGCAAATACAGTTTGGAAAACGACCAACTTAAATGCGGTTTCGCCAACATGGACAGCAGCTTCAGGTTCTGGATTATCTGCACTTCCTGCGGTTCCGGTGAGTGGTTTTGTTGTTAGTGCGGCAAATTCGAGCCGTCTTTATGCAGGAACCGATATCGGCGTTTATACATCTGGCGACGGCGGAGCGACTTGGTTGCCATTAGGAACTGGACTTCCGCGTGTTGCCGTCTTTGATCTTGAAATTACTTCAACTCAAATATTACGAATTGCAACGCATGGACGTGGAATGTGGGAATATAATTTAAACGCTTCGCAAGGACAGAAATATGTCGATTTCGACGGCGACGGAAAAACTGATATTTCAGTTTTCCGCCCAAGTGTCGGCGAATGGTATTTCCAACGAAGCTCAAATTCGGTTGTCAATGGAGCACAATTCGGCTCTTCAACTGACAAGCCGATTCCGGGTGATTATACAGGCGATGGCAAAACTGATTTAGCGTTTTTTAGACCTTCGAGTGGCGAGTGGTTTATTTTGCGAAGCGAAGATTCGAGCTTTTTCGCGTTTCCTTTTGGCGTTTCTACCGACATTCCAACAACTGGAGATTTCGATGGTGATGGCAAGGCTGACCAAGCTGTTTTCCGACCTTCGAACGGAGTTTGGTATATCAACAGATCGACTGGCGGAACAACGATTCAGCAGTTCGGAACCAATGGCGACCGACCTGTCACGGCTGATTATGACGGCGACGGAAAATCTGATATTGCGATTTTCCGACCTTCTGTTGGTGAATGGTATTACTTGAGAAGCACAGATTCACAAGTCCGCGGAGCACAATTTGGAAGTTCGTCCGACAAAACAGTTCAAGGCGATTACACTGGAGATGGCAAAGCAGATTTCGCGTTTTTCCGTCCATCGACCGGAAGCTGGTTTGTGCTCAGAAGCGAAGATTCGAGCTTTTTCGCCTCACCATTTGGAGTCTCGACAGACACGCCAACAATTGGCGATTACGACGGCGATGGCAAATTTGACCAAGCGGTTTTCAGACCAAGCAACGGCGTTTGGTATGTAAATCGAAGCACTGCAGGGCTGCAAATTCAACAGTTTGGAACGGGAACTGATTTGCCTGTGCCGAGTTATTATTTGCCTTAAAAAATAAAAATAAATGATTGATTAAAAAAGCCTTCGTTCTATTTGGACAGAGGCTTTTATTTAATCAATATTTCCAATGGTCTTTTTTGATACAAAATCAGGCTTTATTTTTACAATTGTACTCACTCTTATCACTCGAAAATATTTTTCTTTGATATGTCTTTTTAATCTTAAATCTAGCACTGTATAAACATCCGTTTAGCTTGAAAGTGAAGAAATTAAAGATTTTTATCAATCAAGTCTAAACAAACTTTGTTCGGATCTTAGGGGGAATTAAATAATGTTAAAAATGCAACCTAATTTCTGTTATTGGCATCTATTTTTACATCTCCAGACAAAATTAAATAATCATTAAACAAAGGAGACTTTTTATGAAAATACTAACAACAATGTTGTTTGTTTTGTTGCTAACTGTCTGCGTAGATGGAGCAATTAAAAATTGGGATGGCGGCGGCGGTAATTTAAACTTATCAACGCCCGGCAATTGGGTTGATAACGTTGCACCAGTAGCAAACGATGACCTTTTTTTCCCTACAGGTAATATATCGCCCGTAATCTTTAATGATTATAGCAATTCGACCGTCTTTCAGTCTGTCCAGATTTCGGGCGATAGTTATGTTTTTAATGGGAATAACTTAAACATTACTGGAGGAATTAATATAATCCTAGGCATTCATACTTTTAACTGTCCGATAACTCTATCAGGACCAGAACAATCTTTGTATGTTCTAGACTTTAGGGCACGAGTTATTATCGCCGAATTAAATATTGGCACTTATAATATAAGATTTGATGGAGACGAAGGAACGTCTATTGTCAACAAATTAAGTGGTTCCGGATACGTTGTTAATAGTGAAGGAAGTAAATTAGTCGTTAATAGTGGAAATGGTTTTACGGGTGATATTGTCGTCAGTGACGGTATTGTTGAAATAAATGCAACAATTCCCGATTCAGATGTATTTGCGGATGCTGGAACTTTAGGCGGCAGTGGCACTGTTGGTAATGTTTTTGCTACATTTGGCACAATATTTGCCCACAATGCACCTTCGATTCCTACCGTTCTTAACACCAAAACTTTATCTCTCGGCAATTTTAGTATATTTCTTTTTACTTACACTAATGTAGGTGGAACTACGCCTCCATTCTCCAGAATCAATGTCACTGGAAGTGTATCTATAAACAATACGATATTCGCATCCAGTTTTCCCATAAATCAAAGTAATCCTATTTTCAATGTTCCTTCGATCATAATTGACAATGACGGAACTGATCCTGTCAACGGCAGATTTTTGGGTTTGCCTGAAGGAGCAATAGTTGATTTATTCGATGTTTCATTCAAAATCAGTTATGTCGGTGGAACCGGTAATGATGTCACGCTGACGGCTTTGAGATTTGTTAATCCCGATTCTGATGGCGACTTCGATGGCGATGGCAAGACCGATATCGCTATATTTAGACCAAGTGTTGGGGAATGGTATTTTTTAAGAAGTGGAAACGGAGCGGTTAATGGAGCACAATTCGGCTCTTCAACTGACAAGCCGATTCCGGGTGATTACACCGGCGATGGCAAAACTGATTTAGCGTTTTTTAGACCTTCGAGTGGCGAGTGGTTTATTTTGCGAAGCGAAGATTCGAGCTTCTATGCATTTCCATTTGGCGTTTCTACCGACATTCCAACAACTGGAGATTTCGATGGCGACGGCAAGGCTGATCAAGCGGTTTTTCGTCCATCGAACGGTGTTTGGTATATCAACAGATCGACTGGCGGAACAACAATTCAGCAGTTTGGAACCAACGGTGACCGACCTGTCACAGCTGATTATGACGGCGATGGAAAGTCTGATATTGCTATTTTCCGACCATCTGTCGGCGAATGGTATTACTTGAGAAGCACGGATGCACAAGTCCGCGGAGCACAATTCGGACGTTCGACCGACAAAACCGTGCAAGGCGATTACACCGGAGATGGCAAAGCAGATTTAGCATTTTTCCGTCCATCAACCGGAAGCTGGTTTGTGTTAAGAAGCGAAGATTCGAGTTTCTTCGCATCACCATTTGGAGTCTCAACGGACACACCAACAATCGGCGACTACGATGGCGACGGCAAATTTGACCAAGCAGTTTTCCGACCAAGCAACGGCGTTTGGTATGTAAATCGCTCAACAGCCGGTTTGCAAATCCAACAATTCGGAACGGGAACTGATTTGCCTGTGCCGAGTTATTATCTGCCTTAGAAAATGTAAAAATGGTGGGTGAAAGATTTACTTTTGCCCACCATTTTTTATTTGTTACAAAAATAATCAAACAATCACAGTTGTTCCATCAAATTTTGTCAGACTGAAACCATCAAAAACTTCGTTATAAGAAGTTTTTTGGTCTTTCAAAATACCAATTGCAATCTCTTCTCCAAGTTTCATCGATTCAGTTGCGTCTGAACGCCAATGAACTCCAGCAATATTTCTGCCAAGTGCAACATTTGCCGCAATCTTGTTTAATTCGCCGCCAATAGTTAGCGTTTCACCTGTGTAAGGAACCAAAACCTGTCCGGTCGAATCTGGAACAACTGGACTTGTAATGACAGTCGATTCATTGAACCAGGCTTTCAAAATTGTCACGCATGCACCAGCAACGGTCGCGTGTCCGGCACCATAAGCCGGATGAGTTGGCGAACCTTCAGGAAAAGCCTGAGATAAAAACGCATTTCCCGAGGGCATATATCCGCCGAGTCTTGTGTTGGTTGAAAGCGAAGTTAAAATATCGGCGTGAACAGGATAATTTGCACCAGCGTAAAGTTTTCGATCAATTCTTGCGGCAAAAACTTCGGGACGCATTCTGCGATGAACAATCCATTTTTGATTCCAAACAGCTTTCAACGCACGAGTTGAAACTTCACATAAAAGTGTTGCGATATGCGGTCCGCCGAAAGTGGCGAAAGACGCTTGAGTTGTCGAACTTGAATAAGGATTTCCGCCATCAAAAGCCGCTCCAAGCGTTCCAGCCATAACTAAAAAAGCTTGAAAATATCCCTGAAATAAAACATCAACATGAACCCATTGCCCAATATCGCGTCCGTTTCGCATATATCTCGGAGTTGGGTCAAAAATATCAGTAGTTAAAGGTGCAACACCGTTTTGAACTGATAACCAACTCGTAAAATCCGTCATATAATTTGCACCGCCACTTCCAACTCCTTGAACTGTGCGGATTTTTTGATTAACTTCGTTTGCACCAAAAAAGCATGGCAAATACCAAAATTGTGACATTAAAGGACCAGCTTTATCGCCTGAAGTTAACCCGCGAAACAATAAATTTGAGGTGACGCGACCTTTGGAGTTTTTTGGACCTTTAAAATCTGCACCAAAAAGAGTTAAATCGGCAGCGGCAGCGGTCGCAATTGCGTTTGTCGAATAGTCATTAAATGGCACATCTCTCAGCAATGCCATCCAATAATTTTCGGCAATTTCGGCGGCATTTTCTCTACTTGCAAATGCCGGCGGCGGCGGCTGAACTAACGAAAAGCAGTCTTTTCCTTGAAGGTCGTAAGCCAAACCAGACTGTGGACTTGTAAGTTTTCTCGAGCCACCAAGCGGAATTTGTTCAAACCTTGCCGGATCGCTGGTTCGAAGTGCGGCAAGTAGCGAATTATAAGCTGATAAAACAACTTCGCCATTAGCTTGATGCGGTAAACCTTTTGAATAATTGCCAATTCGATTAGGATAAAGCTCTTCATCATTATTACTCGGACGGCTAAAGTGTTGAGTGTTAGGCGGAAAATCTTGAGCCGCGGCAGCCACTCGAAGATTATAAGAAGCTAATGCACGCTGGTGATAAAACGAATTTCGAACTTCGCGGGTTTGTGCTGAAACTCCAAGTTTATCGTCCAAAAGCGGTGCAACAGCACCAATAGCAGTTGCCGCAATTGCGGTTTTACCGATGTTGCCGAGAAATTTACGGCGGTTAGATTTTTCCGGAATATTTGTTAATTCAGAGGGATTTGCGTTGTGTTTTGCTTCTAATTCATTTTTCATATTTTTAAAATCGAATTTTTTCTAAAGGGATAAAAGGGATATTTGTTCTGTTTCGTGGCAAATACTATCACGATAATTATTTTCCAACAAGAGTTTAAATTGCTACAAATTAATTTTAGATTCAATGATAAAGACGCTCGCAACCACTAAGCGGTTTCAGGTTGAAATAAAATTTTTGATGAGTTTATTTAATGTTGACAACATCACTTCTGCTCTGCCCAAAAGTCTCCGGCGAATACATTTCTTCGGCTTTTGCTGATGGGACAATAAACATTCCCGGCGTTGTCGCTCGTGCGATGTAAGAATAACTCCAGTTTCCTTCCCAAAGCAGCGAAGTAAATGCTTCGGTGCGATTATCGCGGAGATTTTGATGGTTAAACCATCGCGAACTTCTTTGAAATTCTTTTGAATCCTTCACATCATTACTTTTTGAAACAGCCAAATCGGGATTGATAATCTCAATTCCCGCCGGAAGATTATCAACAAGTGCAACGTGATATCGTCTTGTAGGTGCAATCATCTGTAATCTGACGCGAACCCGCGAACCTGATTTTATCGTCCAACTTCCATCGCTGTTTTGCTTCACGTCTGTTGGATCATCAATCGCTTCATACGTTCGCGAAACTTGAAATCCATAATCAGCCGCATTCGATTTCAAATTTTTCGACGCATATTTCATCCCGATTCGATAATAAAGCCTGCCCGCACCTTGCTTATCCAAAACGAGATTTTGTTGTGGATTTTGGCTCTGCAAATAGCTCATCGGAATGTTCACGAGATTTGAATCCGTTGTATAAGCAGCATATTTTTGCTCGCCGGCGTATGCATCGCCAAGCCACATTTTTGCAACAAAGTTTGGCTTTGTTTTTTCATAAACCTGGAAATATTTGTCGAGTGCGAGTAGAACGAATGCATTTTCCTGAGTGCTTCGCCAGCGTCCTTTTACACGATTGGCGAGTAATCCGCGAACGAGTTTTGGAATAAGATCGGCAGAACCACGCACGCGAGTAAGTGTTTCTTTAGAACCGATTGTGGTTTGTGAATCTGACAAACGCTCCTTAGCAGTCGCGGTTCTGCCTTCGAGTACGAGAAGTGCTTCCAAAATCACACCGTCGGCACGACGATCGCTGCTGAGCAATACATATTCACCGTCTTTATATTTCGTTACAAAATGAGCCGAACTCGCCGTTTCAGTGATTCGATTAAACAAGTTCCTTTTCATCTCTTCAACCTCTAAAACCGAATTTTTGTCATTTGCCAAAACAGAAAGTAGCCAACCGATTGATTCAGCCGAAAGTTTCTCAAGCGTTGCGGTTCGAATCAGAGTTTTTGCTTTAATTTCATCTTTTTGTCCAAGTAAATTCCTTACATACAATGCGTAAGACGAGATCGCCCAGCGTGATTCTTCACTATAGTCTTTTGGATATTTTGCTTCAATATTCCTCAAATATTCATTCGATTTATCAAGCGTCGCATAAGAAACCGAGTAACCTTTCGCCTTCGCACGAGCAATCGCATGTGCGACGTGAACCGATAAATATGGAATACTTTCATCATCGCTTCGCCAAAAACTAAATCCGCCATCTGCGTGTTGGAGCTTTTGCAGCCGCTCCAAATCCGCAATCATTTTCGCTTCGATTTCTCCTTTGCTCGGCATATCTTTCGCCTCAAAAGCCGTCAAAATATCACGCAAAGCCGCGACAGAAAGCACTCGCGAGGAAATTTGTTCGCTGCATTCAAACGGGTAATTTTGCAAATAAATAAAGGCATCAGTAAGCTCTTGAAGTTGCGTGCTACTTGTGGAAATTTCCAAACCGCCAAATTCTGAATAGACATTTTCCGGTGCAAAAATCGTCTGGACAATCGCTCCATTCGCTTCGGTCGTGCCGTAAGTTGCAAAAGCCTCGGTCGTCGCTGGCGTGTAAACCGGAAATTCAAATTCGGCAGCGTCAGCAAGTTTCCCGCTCACCGCACCGATTTGAAAACGTGCAATTCCTGCATTATTCGTCATTACATGAAACCGCACTTCAACCCGATCATTCGCCGCAATTATAACTTTTCTGCCATTTCCATTAGTTAAGATCGCATTGCTCGCACGCATCGCGACATTTACGCTCAACGGCGAATCGGTCTGATTTTGCAGTACAACAGGAAGTTCAACGCGGTCGCCAAAATTCATAAATCTCGGCGGAGACGAACGCACCTGCAAAGCCTGCTTCGCCGTAATATTCGATTCCCCAAGCCCAAACTGCTTCGATTTTGTAACGGCAACCGCGGTGATTCGATAGCGAGTGAGATTGTCAGGAAGCTTGAGGTTAACCGTCGCTTTGCCATTTGCATCGGTGACAACTGACGGGGAGAAAATCGCTAGAGCATCGAAATTCTCTCGCATTCTAATTTGATCGGGCTCACCAAATTTAACTGAAGGTGGGCGTTGGAGAGAAGAAATAATTTCAAGACGGCGAAATGGAGAATCCGGCATTCGAAGACCACCGCCACCGCCACCGCCACCGCTCATTCTATCGCTAGACCCGTTCCCATATCCATAAGCTCTCCCAACTCCTCGCCCTTCGATTTCCGGATCCGCAAGCAAAATATCTTCCCTTGAATGATAGCCGGTAACACCAGATTCGATTTCGGGATAAAAAGACTCGAGAGGATTTTCGATTCGGTAATCCGTTAAAGCCAACAGGCTTTCATCTACAGCAACTACGGCAACTTCCGTGTTCGCCGAGGCGATTCCTTGATAATCTTTTACGTCGATATTTATCTTCGTTTCGCCACCAGGTTCAAGAGTTTTGTCGATTGCTTCGGCAGAAACTGTCAACTTTCGCGAAGCAGTAGAAATGTTGAGATTCAATTCGCCTGTCGCGAATGCAGGACGCTTCGGAAGTTTTTCGTCATCTTCATCGTCAAAGTAAATTCGCGGAGTTGCTCCAACTAGATCAACTCGCACTCGAATATTTGGCAAATATGCTTCTTCAATTGGTATTTTCAAAACGGTTGACGCCGAATTCATCGTAAAACGTTCGGTTTTGACAATGCCGTTTCGATCTAAAGTCATCACGCCTTCGGCAGGGAAGAATGGAGAATTTACGAGAATTTCGGCGGTTTCATTCGGCGAATATTCCTTTTTATCAGGAATAAGTTCGGCATCTTCTTCTTCAACTTCTCGCTCTGGTTTTTTATTCGCACCCGAAACCCAAACCGTTAATTCGCTTTCGTTTTTTCGGTCACGATTGTCGTCTACAGTAGCAGTTATCGTATATAAACCGCCGCCTTTTGCGATGATTTCGCAGCTTGATATATCTTCCTTTGAAATCAAATTGCATCGTTGGGTGTCAACAGTTATCTCTTCCCATTCGCCTTTCACCTTTTCCCAATCTTTCAATTCCGCCACTATTGAAATAGGTGTATTGGCGATTGCTTTGCCATCAATATCGGTCGTAATCGTTTCGATTTTCAACGATTCATTGGGGTTAACGAAAGTTTTTGGCGTGCGAATTCCGACATAAAGACTCGATGGATGAACGAGCAAAGTCGTTGAAGCTGAAAAAGCCTGTCGATTCACATCTTGAACCTCAGCCTCTGCTTTAATCGAATATGGGCGAGCAGGATTTACGGAATCAAAGGAAAGATCAATGAAATGATTTCCGTTTTTGTCCGTTTTTCCCGTGATTTTCCGTGTGGTTCTCTCGTATTCTCTATCTGATGATTCTCTCCACCAAGGAACAAATTTCCCAAAGGTAAAATCATCGCGATTTGGCGGCGTATAGCTAGTTGTTGTCGCCGTCACATTCCATTTCGTATCAGCATCTACAAGAAATCCGCCCGAATAATATTTGGCTTCGGTAGAAATTTTGGCTGATTCACCAACAAAAAATGGTGCTGCAGATTCAACTTTTGCCGAAACTTCGAATTCGGGTCGGCGGAATTCCTGCACTTGAATTTCATGAGAAAACCAATCGTTTTGAAGTTTGCTATCGGTCGCAAAAACTAATTTCTGATAACCAAGGTTAACGCTTTTTGGCAATTCGAGTTTGAAATCAAATGCACCAAATGTATTTATTTCGGGACTTCTTTTCGCGATCTCGTTTCCTTTTGAATCTTTCAAGCTGTAAAAAACTGATTTGAGAGAATCGCCGAGTTCGGCTACGTCAGCGAATTTTCCGCCGATAATTTTGCGAATATAACCTTTGATTGAAACGGTTTCGCCCGGACGATACATTTTTCGATCGTCGAAAACGAACCAACGTAAAGAGTCGTTCTGAGGGTCAAGAATCCACGAATTATAAGCTCGATCATCGTTATTTCGAAAAATTATCGAATCATTAAACAATCTGCCAACAATCCAATTTTCGGTAAAAGCGGCTTTTGTTGGTAATTTGAGTTCGCTAATTCCATAATCATTCGTTTTTGAAACATCGCCATTTGGAAACGAAATTTCCACATTTTTAAGTGGTTTCCCATCGCGTATGTCGCTCGTAAAAACTGAAATTTGCTCATAGTCGGAAACAGCATCAATTCCAATATTCGTTTTTTGAAGCCATTTTACAATCGGTTCTTCTTCCGGATTCGGAGTTGTGACTACTAATAACACGTGTCCAAAACCATTCATCAAAACAGGATTTAGGTCGATCTCGGTTTCCGTTGTTTCATCTGGTTTTGATTTAATTTTTATTTGACGATTTGAAAAAAGTGTTCCGATGGTTGGCGGTTTAGACTTATCTTCACTAGCTAAATATTCAGAAAATGCTTTAAATTCCTCGGGTTTTACTGAGAATAGCTTGATGTTTAAAGATAGATAATTTTCCGACCACACAGAAAAACTTGGCTTAGCATTTGGGTCGAGTGTAATAAAGTCATCGCGTTCAGAAGAGAGGCTCGGCTCATTAGCTTGAATATCGAATTCAACACTTTGATCTTTTCCAAGCATCTGTCCAAATTCATCTTTGAGAGTTTTCGGAAGCGTAACAGTGTATCGAGTTCGTGTCTTTTTGTAGCCGCTTATTTCAATCGTATTGCCATCAACGGTAATTTCCGGTTCGTCAATCTTCGGTCGAATCTTAATCTGCTTTTTATCGAGACTTTCTTCATTT
This sequence comes from Acidobacteriota bacterium, assembly GCA_031415455.1. Taxonomy (GTDB): domain Bacteria; phylum Acidobacteriota; class Blastocatellia; order Pyrinomonadales; family Pyrinomonadaceae; genus JANNVK01. The sequence goes on from JANORS010000011.1 coordinate 193,945, forward strand.
AGCGAATTGTTAAAATCAATTTTTAATTGATCAGAACTTTCGCAGTTTGGTGTTGCTTTTTCCCAACCACAATAATTCTTGCTTATTTTCAACGCAGCAAAGGTTTGGAAAGAAAAAGTTTGCGGTTTCTCTGTAACCAAATTTCCTTCAGATGATGGTAATCCTTTGTCAAACGAAATTTCTATTTTTGAACCGGAAGGGAAATTATTTACGCTGCGAAACGCAATCCAGCGGTTTGGTTGCGTTTCCTTGATGATTTCCTCAATCTCTTTATTACCAGAAATTTCCGTTTCATTTGCGAGTCGAAAGAGCGTTTTTTCGGCGTTTGATGTTTTGTTTACCTTTTGCAAAACGGCGTTTCGGTCAATTTCCTGATCGAATTTTGCAAACATAATTGCATCACGTCTTACACTTAAAGAACCGCTTTTTGGTAAAAACAATTCAACCCTCGGAGTCGGAGTCGTAAAAGTCCACGAAACTTCTTTCTCCAAAATTCCGCCAATTGCTGATGTCGTGCCTTTCGGGATCGTTGCGGTAAAAACCGTCGCCATCAGGAAACGAGTTTCGGCGTCGAAAATTAAGGTCGTAGTTCCAAGCCAACGCCATTTTCCTTTTACTGCTGGCGAAAGTGTGACCGGAAAAGTTTCGCTTGCGGATTCTTGTGTGGAAACGGCGATCATCGGCTGCGAAAAAGTGACGCTGAAATCCGCAACGATTGGGACATTTCCGCTTGGTGAAAACCTTTCTATTTCAAGACTTTGCGGTGCGGAATTTGAAACGTCTGGTGCGGAAAGTGTTTCATCAGCAGGGAATTTTTGTTCGATAATATTTCCGGTCTTTGGTGGTTTTATGCTGTCCGGTCGGATATTGAAACTCGCTTTTTCGATGGTCTCGGCTCGCATTTCCGGTAATCTGCGAAAGATATCATTTGTCGAAGATTCATCAAGATTCTCGGCTTTTGTTGGTTTTACCTCGATGCGTTTTTCTGGTGTTTTCGAGCCTTCGGTGATGCTAAATTGCAGACCTTTGGGTTCTGGAGTTGGCGTTGGTTTTGGATTCTGAGCAGAAACAAAAGGATCGAAAAGGCTGCACCAAATCGAGAGAATAAGAAAGTACGACGTGAGGGATTTTGTTTTCATAATCAGCTTTAGAAAATTTTTAACGTAAAGAACGCAAATGTTTTCGCGAAGGTTGCAATGATTTAATTATTAAATTTAAGATGCCGATGATTCCGAATTCGGTTGCATTTTGGGAAGTTGGATTCTGATTTCGATTTCTATGAATTGCCGTCTGCTTGAGCGGACGGAAGCCAAAACAAGAATCTTCGGCTTCAGCCGAATTGAAAAATAATCTTCCCTATTGCTTCAGCACAAATTCGGCTGAAGCGAAAAGGAATTGGATTTATAAATATTTGGCTGAAGCCGCGATCATTTTGCACTCCGCCGTCAGCTAAAGCAGACGGCAATTCATGAACCGGAAAACAAATCACCAACGACTATTTGCTAATCGTTATCATATACTTGCCGATAAACATTACTTCATATACTTATCCAAAAAATCAGCAACTTGCGGGAACAAATCCAGACGGTTTTTTAGTTTCGAGATTCCGTGTCCTTCATCGTCATAAAGTTTGTATTGAACGATTGCTCCGCGTTTTTTCAAGGCTTCCACAACTTGTTCGGCTTCAGTGTATGGCACACGCGGATCGTTTTTTCCGTGAATTACAAAGAGCGGAGTTTTGATTTTATCGACCTTTGCGATTGGCGAAATCGAACGTAGAAAGTCTATGTCTTTGTCCAGCATTCCATATTCCACTTCGCGTTGCCGCCGGCGATAACCGCTCGTGTTTTTCAAAAAAGTTTCCCAATTCACGATGCCGACCGTATTAACCGCTGCTGCAAACAAATCGGGATAAAGCGTGATTGCTGCCATCGTCATATATCCGCCGTAGCTTCCGCCTGTAACCGCGATTCGCTTGCCGTCTGCACCGCCGTTCGTTTTGAGCCATTCTACTGCATAAGCCAAATCTTTCACGGAATCTTCGCGTTTTTTTACATCGTCAAGATGTGTAAAAGTTTTTCCATAACCTGTAGAGCCGCGAACATTGGTCGCCAAAATGGCGTAACCGCGTGAAAGATAATATTGATAAAGCGGATTAAAACTCGGACGTTCTTGTCCTTCGGGTCCGCCGTGGACGGAAACGATGACCGGAAAACTAGAGTCTTTGTATTCTGAAATCAACGAAATTGGACTAGAATCGACGTTTGGTAAAGCCTTTTTAGCTTTTGAATCTTTTGCGGTTTCTAAACGTTTGACAGTTCTAGCTGCTGAATCTTCAGCTTTCTCTGTATCGTTATCAAACGTTTTATAGGCAGCCGAAAACGTATATTCGCCTTTTCTTAGTGTTGTCCGAGGTTTGTAATACCAAGCCGAAGCTTCCTTGCCATCAAACGATTTATATTTGATTAGTTCCGGTTCAACAAAACTTTCCTGCTTCAAACCCGAACGCGAACTTTTCGTGATTTGCATCAGTTGTTTTGATAAAAGATTGTAGCTCCAAATATCGGTTGGTGACTTTGCCGAATTGAATGTAAAAATAAGCCGCGATTTATCGTTTGAGAATTGCAGACCGCCAATTACCCCTTGTGCCGGAAGTTTTATCGGCGTCGCTTTTTGTTGAATAGTTTTTGTATCGCCAACAAAAAGTTCGCTAAAGCCTTCGCGGTTGAGCGTGTATGCAAATGAAGTTTTGTCGTCAGAAATTGTGGTTGCGTCAATGTCCCAATTCAATTTGTTAAACATTTTCACCGCTTTCGTTTTCAAATCCATCTTGCCTAAGTTGATGAATTCACGGTCTTTATTGTTTGCAAATAGAATCGTATCGTTGTCGATGAAATTAACATCTCCAAACTGTGAAGCGTCTTTATGCTCGGTCAAAAGCGACGTTTCTTTACTTTTTGTGTCAAACAAATACAGATTGTTGTCCAACCCAAATTCCGTGCCGGAACGCGACATTATCAACTTCGAACCATCCGGTGAAGCCGCAACAAAATCGTTATTACCATCTTGTTGAAAAAGCAAAGTTTCATTTCCATCTGCCAAAGTCATTGCATAAATGTCAAAAAAGTTAGCGTTTCTTTTATTCGAGGCGTAATAAATTTTCGTGCCGTCGTCCGAAATTTCGCCAAAATTATGCCGGATTTTTGGCGAATTTGTGAGCTCTTTTATCTCAGAACCATCAGCCGAAAGCGAGAAAAATTGCGTGTTTTCGTTTCCGCCGAGAGCCTTACCGAAAATTAAACTTTTGCCATCCGGCAACCAGCGGACAAACGAAATATTGTCTTGATAAGAAGTTATTTGCTCAGGAAACCCGCCACGTGAATCTACGAACCAAACCTGCGATGTGCCTGTAATATTTGTCAGAAACGCAAGTTTGTTGCCATCAGGCGAAAGACTCGGAGAACTAGCTGAACGAATGTTTAAGTAACGTTCGATTGAAGCGTTTTGAGCCGAAGCAGTGAAAGCGAAAAGTAAAAATGTAAAAGTAGAAAGTAAAAAGCAAATAGTTTTTTTGTTCATATATACCGCCAAATTCATATCAAAGTGTTGAAAGATGTAGGAAATAAATCCTAAGTGTCTAGTAATTCCTAATTTTTCTCTTAAAAACATCAAAACGCTTCGATTTATTTGTTAACCAAATTGTTTCGTCGCTTGTGTCATCACCAACGTAAAAAACCAAATCAGTCTTTCCATCTATGTTTAAATCGCCAGCTGATTTCAAAACATATACCCAATAATCAGCCTCACCGGTTCCATAGCGATATTTAAAAAATGATTTTATTTTGAGACCTTTAGAGGTAGTTAAGTCGAATGCAATCCAATTCTTGGAATCAAAGGGGGTCAAGCTTCGTTTTTTCGCAGGTTTTGAAATTACGGTGTAAATGCGAGGTTGGATTGTGTCTTTTATTTTATCTCCATCTAAATCTATTTTAATTGGATTCCTGTTGTTGAAGTTTCGTTTGGCACCGTCAGGGATAGTTTGACTAAAGACATCGTGAGTAAAAAGTAAAAAGGTAAAAGTAAAAAGTAGTGTAAGTTTTTTCATATTTTTCTCCAAACGAAACCACGGAACGCGGGCTGCCAGCCTGCGAGTGTAAATCTGAATGTTTCGGACTCAAACGTTGTTCGAACGCTATCGCGTTCGTGCAGGCTGGCTGCCCGCGTTCCAGTCGAGCATCCGGCGATCTGGATTATGACGTATGATCCAAAATAATTCGCCAGTCTTTCTTAAATTTTCGAAATGTCAGCGTAAACAAACCATTTGGATTATCTTTCTCACGCTCGAGCGACCATTTGCCGAGAACAACCGCAGCTTCTTTTCCTAAGATTGTAATTTCCAAATCCGAAAACGTTAAAACGCCCATTTTTGCTTTTGTGTCGTAGCCTTTTTTGTAACGATCAAGCGTCGGTTGCCAACCTTTTTTGACATTTGTCCCAGAAACAAAAGTCATTTCCGGCGAATTCCAGTAACCTTTCATAAAGCCATCGATGTCGCCTTTATTCCAAGCGATAGATTGCTCATCCATTACTGCACGAACTGCGAGTTTCGCTTTTTCGTCACGGTTTGATTGAGCGGAAATTACGGACATAGCAGCGAAAATGGTCAAGAAAGTCAGCACAAATAGTTTCATAATGCAGATAAGATAACACAGATTCTTTGAAATAAATGAATGTTTTTGTTCTACTAATTGAGTGACGGAAATCTCCAACGTAAAAACATTCGATTACATAATCGCTGGCGGCGGAATGGCGGGACTTTCGCTCGCGTTTTTGTTAGATAAATCGAAGTTGAGAAATAAAAAAATTCTAATTATTGACCGTGAAGTTAAGAATCAAAACGATCATACTTGGTGTTTTTGGGAAAGCGAAAAAGGGAACTTTGAAGAGGTTGTTTTTCGCAAATGGAATGACGTTTGGTTTCATGGAACTCAAGAATTTAATGAACTCTTGAATCTTCAAAATTACGAATATAAGATGATCCGTGCCGTTGATTTTTATAAATATATTCACGCTAAACTATTACGAAATAATAAATTCGAATTTATCCAGGCAGACATTTTAAGTGTTGAAAATGGAATTGTAAAAACGAATAAAGGCAATTTAAAAGCTCACGAATTTGTATTCGATAGCTCGCATAAAAAAACTTACGACAATCCGAAATACCAAAATATGGTGCAACATTTTCTTGGTTTCGTGATTGAAACTGAAGATAGTTTTTTCAAACTCGATGAAGCAACACTTTTTGATTTTCGCTTCGAACAAAAAAATGAGTGCAGATTTGCTTATGTTTTACCAATTTCAGAAAACAAAGCATTGATCGAATTCACGATTTTTTCAGATAATTTACTTGCAAAAAATGAATACGAAATTGAGTTAAAAAAATACATTGAAGACGTTTTAAAAATTGAAAAGTATAAAATAATTGAAACTGAATCTGGTGTAATTCCAATGTCTGACGAGCCGCACGTCGAATTTCCAGATTCAAAAACGATTCGAATCGGAACTTCCGCTGGTTATGTGAAATCTTCGACGGGTTATAGTTTTCAAAGAACACAGCGAAGATTAAAAAAACTGGTTGATTCGCTTCAAAAAGGTAAGATTAAAACTCAAAATTCAAAACTAAAAACTTCGTGGAAAAACTATCTAGACTCAACTTTGTTAAATGTATTACTAACTAAAAAACATTCGGCAAATGACGTTTTCACAGCACTTTTTAAAAATAATCAGCCAAATAAAGTTTTAAAATTTCTTGATGAAGACACAACATTACTTGAAGATTTTCAGATCATGCAAAGCGTGCAGATAATTCCATTTACGAAAGCCGCAATTGAAACGGCAATTTCTAAACTCAAGCTAAAATAAATATTTAGACTCAAAGCAACGTTTTTAGCCGAAAACCTCACAAAGTAGATAGAGAATTATTTGGAGACTAATTTAATGAAGTTTTTATTGCTCACAATTTGTTTTTTGGTTTTTAGTGTTTGTAATTTTGCCCAAACACCGATTTCTGTCGAAGAAATTTATTTCGCTAAAGATGACGGAAAAGGCGAGATTGGCGATTCGGTTGAAAAATTTCAGACGACAGACAATCCAATTTACGTGATTGTAAAACTCAATGAAAACGCCGCGACGATGGTAAAAATGAATCTCGTTGCAATAAATGTCAAAGGTTTAAAGGCTGAAAGTAAAGTTATCACAACAACTTACAAGACAACCAAAATGCAAAATCGAGTAAATTTTTCGGGCAAACCTGAGAAACTTTGGTTTGTTGGAATGTATCGCGTAGATATTTTTCTTGATGATAAATTATCCAAAAGCCTCGAATTTGAAATCACTGAACCAATCAAAAATTCTGCGGCGATAACAACTTTTTTGCCCAAAACTCCAATAAAGCCTAAACCACTTCGTAAACCACGAAAAAACTAGCAAAACATTAGCATTTTCGACTAACAAACTTTATACTTGCCAAAATTAAGTTAGTTTTGGAGAAATTTGCGATGAAGTTTTCGATTGTTTTAAGTGTTATTTTTGCCTCAGCTTTTCTTTTTGAGTCCGTTTTTGCACAAACCAAAGATGTGCATTCCTATGCGAATCCGAGTCTCGTTCGCGTAAAACACGTTGATCTCGATTGGAATGTCTCATTCGAGAAAAAGTCGATTCAAGGAAGTGCAACTTTAACGATTGAAAGAAGCGATAAATTGTCGCCTTTAATTCTCGATTCGCGTGACCTAAACATCGAAAAAGCTGAGATGTCAGATGATGGAAAGTCTTTCAAACAAACAACTTTCGGGCTCGGAACGGCAGATAAATATCTTGGTTCTTCATTAACAATTCAGCTTTCGCCTGAGGCAAAATTTGTCCGTGTTTATTATTCAACCAACCCAACTGCCGGCGGTCTGCAATGGCTTTCGCCTGAACAAACGGCAGGCAAAAAATCGCCGTTTATGTTTTCGCAAGCACAATCTGTCTTGGCGAGAACCTTTATTCCACTCCAAGATTCACCGCAGATTCGCGTTACATATTCGGCAAGAGTTCGAACACCGAAAAATCTGCGTGCTGTAATGAGTAGCGAAACAAATTCGCAAAATTCGCCGCGAACCGGCGATTATCGCTTCAAGATGACGAAAGCCGTTCCATCATATTTGATCGCAATTGCAGTTGGCGATATTTCATTTCAATCTCTCGGGAAACGAACAGGAGTTTACACCGAACCTTCTGTGCTAAAAAAAGCCGCGTGGGAATTGGCTGATACAGAAAAAATGATACTCGCTACCGAGAAGCTTTACGGTCCGTATCGCTGGGGAAGATACGATTTGCTCGTTTTACCGCCGAGTTTTCCTTTTGGTGGAATGGAGAATCCGTGTCTTACATTCGCGACTCCGACCATTCTTGCAGGTGATAAGTCGTTGGTTTCATTGGTCGCACACGAACTCGCACATTCTTGGTCGGGCAACTTGGTAACGAATGCTACATGGCGAGATTTTTGGCTCAATGAAGGTTTTACAACCTATTTGGAACGCAGAATTATCGAAGAAGTTTACGGTGTAAACCGACGCGAAATGGAAGCTACGCTCGGAAAACGTTCGCTAATCGAAGAAATGAAGGAAACCGCCGAACGCGATCAGATCATGCACGTAAATCTTGATGGTCGCGATCCGGACGAAGGTTTTACGGGAATTCCTTACGAAAAAGGTGCTCTCTTTTTGAGGTTTCTCGAAGAAAAATTTGGCAGGTTTAAATTCGACAAATTCGTCCGCGGATATTTCGATTCTCATGCATTTCAAAGTATTACGACCGAAACTTTCAAAGAATATTTAAAAAATAATTTGCTAGAAGATACGAATAGCGAAATCCAGATATTTGTTACTCAAGACGAAGTTAATGAATGGATCGAACAAGCTGGTTTGCCACAAACTGCTCCTTCGCCAAAGTCCGATGCATTTGAAAAAGTTGAAAAAGAAACAAAAAACTTCCTCGCCGCAAAGCCACTTTCGATCATGAAAATGCAGAAATTTTGGACGACTCAAGAATGGCTTCATTTCTTAAAAACAATGCCCGCCGATCTTGGTTCGACAAAAATGTCGCAGCTCGACAAAATGTTTAGTTTTACAAAAAGCGGAAATTCGGAGATTTCATTTCAATGGCTGATGATGGCGATCAAAAATAGCTATAAGCCTGCAGATGCTCGCCTTGAAGAGTTTTTACTTGCAATCGGAAGACGCAAATTTGTCCGTCCGCTCTATGGCGAACTCGCCAAAACACCCGAAGGCACGATTCGTGCGAATGCGATTTACGCCAAAGCGAGAAGCGGCTATCATCCGATTACTCAAGCGGCGATTGACGGGATTTTGAAGAAATAGCTTGAAATAACGTTTAGGTAAATTTCTAATATGAATGAGGTTTTGCTGAATTCAATGTCAGTAAAATGCTTAGAGCGAAGGCTTTGATTATTTTACTGATTTGAGATTTGTTGAGTCAATTGTGAGCTTGTTTTAAGACTAACAGAAATTATAACTCCAACTAATTTTTATCAATTTATTGTGTTGAAAAGCGAAGGTTACGTTGCCTCCGTCATCTGAAATATCCATAGACTTTAAAACACCAAAATGATAACTATCAATGTTTCTCTCAGTTGTGTGATGGTCAGGATTTCCAAATTCTTCTCTAATTTTTTCGAACGAATCGCCAAGTTTTATGCCAGATTTGGTTTCTAAATTTCGTGACGACAAATCAATTCCACTAATTTCGTAGGACTTGCGTTCTGAATTATGTGTTAACTCGACTTCGAGTCCATCAAAGAAAAAGGTTTTCGTATCCTCATCTCCACAGTTATAAAAGTCGCCGTGGTTAATTATTTTTTTTGGTTTTCCAAATTCACGAATAAGATTTTCTTTAGTTGAACTAAGCCCTATTCCGTTTATTTTTAAGCTCTCAAAATTTACAAAAGAACGCGGTGATTTTGCAGGAAGATTATCGGCTACAATTGTAATCTGTTTTTCGGAAGGCTTAACGAATTCGAACGATGAACTTTGCGAGGTGGTAGTCTTGACACAAAGCCCTACAATTGAGATTCCAATTGAAAACGTTAAAATTGTGAAAAAAAGATAGCGAATATTACATTGCATAATTTGCCTTTGATGTTTGAATACAAACAATTAGAAAATAACAGCATAACTCAAAATATACAATCATTATTTTAAAACAAAATATATTTTTGACGTTACTTTTTCTCAACCTTTGCAGGTTCTTCAACAAAAGGTAAAATCCGCAAAATTCTATCATCAATTTTTTCCGCATCGCCGCGACCGTCGCGGTTTGAGGTTGAAAAATAGATCGAACCATCAGGTGCTACGGCGACTTCACGGATTCGTCCGTATTGTTTTTCAAGCAATTTATCGCGTGAAACAATTTTTCTGCCATCCATTACAAGGCGAATGATCATTTCTCCTTTCAAACAACCGATAAAGAAATTGTTATTGAAATCGGGAAACAGATCGCCACGATAAAATGTCCCGCTTCCGGGAGCAATTGCGGGCGAAAATTCGATGATCGGCGTTTCCATTCCGGCTTTGGTGGAATTATGGCTGATTTTGTCCCAACCGTAATTCTTGCCGCGTTCTACGATATTTACTTCATCGCCGCCGCTTCGTTTACCAAAAAGCGAAACGCCGTCGATCAGTGAAGGTCCGTGTTCCGATTGAAACATAATGCCGGATTCGGGATGAAAATCCATGCCTTGTGCGTTGCGGTGTCCGTAAGTCCAAATTTCGGGTCTCGCACTTGCCTGTTTGACGAAAGGATTATCTTCGGGAATTGTACCGTCGTCGTTCAAACGCAAGGTCTTGCCGTTGATCGAATCAAGTTTTTGAGCGAGTTTTTGCTCGGTTGCGTCGCCTGTGGTGATATAAAGTTTAGAATCAGGACCGAATTTCAGACGAGTTCCGGCGTGATATTTTGCCGCTGAGATCACGTCAATTATCGTCTTTGGTTCAACAAAAGTTTCGCCTGTTTCACGATATCGGACAACCTTTACATTCTGTTTTTTATTCGCATCCTGATACGCATAAGCTATATAAACAAAGCGGTTATCGGCAAATTTCGGGTGCAGTGTCATTCCCATCAAACCGCTTTCGCCGGTCGGTTCAACATCGGGAACGGTAAAAAAAGGCTTCTCGCGGAGTTTGCCGTTTTCAATCAGACGAACTCTGCCGGGACGTTCGGTAAAAAATATCCGTCCGTCAGGTGCGAAAACTATTGACCAGACAACCTCAACATTCGTCGCGACCGTTTCAACCCGAAACTTCGGCACGCTTTTCGATTCTGGCACGACCGGAAAATCAATCTCGCCGTCCGCTTCATTTTCCGCCGCCTCCGAACATCCGCTCAACGCCAAACACAAAAACGCAACCGCAATCATCTTTGCCAAAGAAATTTTATACATAGCTTTCAAACCGCCTTTCGAAGTTGGTTTCATTATAACAAAGTTGCAGACGCTCGAACGTTTGTCTGAGATCCTTAAACTAAATTTTTGTAAAAGTTTAAAAGGCTGCTAAAATCAGCAATTATGACGCGACACTTTCAAGCAATATACGAAAACGGTTTGCTCCGACCATTGCAACCGCTCGATTTACCTGAAAACAAGGTTGTCGATATTGACGTTCGGGATATTTCAACCGAAGATTCTGACAAAGAGAAATGGCTGGCAGATTCCCGTGATTGGATGGCAAATCTCAACCCTGACACGCCGATTTTAACTGATGAACAAATCAGCAGTGAAAATATTTATGAAGAACAAATTTTGCGACGATTGTGAACTATTTAGTGGATACAAATATCCTTTTGCGTTCGGTAGAATTATCTTGTAGTAAACAAACCACCAAAATTCGAAGAACGTCAAAACTTTCGAAAAGAATATTTAATAGGTTAGAAGTAGGCGATCAGAGACCACTTCTTTTTCTAACGACGTTCCACCCATTTGAAATCTTTTTAACATTGATAACCCGCAGTTAACTAATACTTCACGCTCGAAAAGTCCTTTTGGAATTGGTAAGTCGCAGACAAAGTCTCCCGATTTTTTTGTTCCATCAATGCTCAAAGCAACAAACACTCCGCGTTTTTTGCAATCAATTATTGCTTCAAAGAGATTTTCCAAATTAAATGATTGAGCTCCATAAAGTATTGACTGACTGAATGTGTAAGGAGGATCGCAATAAATTAAATCTCCTTTTTTTGCCATTTGCATGGATATTCGATAGTCCTTGTGAAGGAATGTAGTATTTAACGTGCGTTTGTGCCATTCGTAAACACGAGTGGCAAATGACTCTTTAGAAATCGGTGTATGCACTCCGCAAGGAGTTGACATAAATCCATCAGATTGGCGAAATCTAACAACTCCTCCATAACAAGACCTACTTAGAAATAATAAATCTGCTCCGTTTGGATGATTGTTATAACTTAGTTTTATTCGCTCGTATGCCTCAATTTTGTCGGTTTCTTCAATTGTTTTTCGTCTTTCTGCATACCAATGAACCAAAAGCTCAGGATTGTTTTTGAGTGTCCGCCAAATCTCGACTAAAGGTCTAAAAACATCCGAGGCAACGGCTTTTGGGGGTGAAAGTGTGGCGAGAACCGCACCGCTACCCAAGAAAGGCTCATAATATGTATCGAAGTGTTTCGGAAAGTATGAAACAATTTCATGGGCAAATCTTTGTTTGTTTCCAACCCATTTCAGTAGCTGAGTTTTGAAGGGTCTTATATCGCGTATATCTCGTTCAAATAGAAGTGATGGTTGGCTATACATAAATATTCCTTAAGCAAGAAGTATATTCTAATTTAGAATATGAGTCAAACAGTTCTATATTTAGAAATGCCCAAATTTTTCGGTTCATCAGAACAATATATACTGCAAAATCTATTAAAACGTTACAGGGCATCGGCGGAATTAAAACAAACAGAATTAGCCGATCTACTTGGACAATCTCAATCATTCGTAAGCAAATACGAGAGTGGTGAAAGGCGTTTAGATCTTATTGAGCTATGGAAAATATGCCAAGCATTGAAAGTTCCTTTGTCTGAATTTGTTTCGGAGTTTGAGCAGCTATTAAATGAAAGCAAATAAACTATTTCTAAACCAGCCAAAATCTTTTTGGGCAAATGTGCGAAGCATAAGCCAACATCTTGGTTATACTTTGCGTGGAAAAAACCAAATTAAAATTCCAACAATAGAAGAGATGATTTCATCCATGTCGGCACTTGGTTTGAGTTCAAATCACATTCTTATTGATGAAAAACCAACAGAAACAGGCATTCTATTATTGGCATACTTTGAACATCGTGCAGATGTTTTGAATAATTTTGTCAGCAAGAAGTTGATGGATGTTAATGCAGCTAGGGAAACTTTTGAAAGTCTAGTTAACAGTAATAAACCCAATTGCCCAATTCCAATGAATAAACAAAAAGGAGAAAAGAAAGCTCCTGCCTATTTCACAGGAATAATAAATATTTTGATTGAGGCTAATAAAAACGGCTTTCCTTGTAATTACGACCCGCGAGAATTAACATCGATCACAATCGACGGATCGCCTTTACGCACTCTGGCTCGCCGCGTTGATGGGGCATTTCCAAGCACGACCAATCCAATAGCGATTTGGGAAATTAAGGAATACTACTACACAACAACTTTTGGCAGCCGTGTAGCTGATGGAGTTTATGAAACCTTACTTGATGGGCTGGAATTGGAAGAAATTAGAGAGCATGAAAATATCGACGTAAAGCATTATTTGATGATTGACGACTACAACACTTGGTGGAATATGGGACGTTCTTATTTATGTCGAATTATAGATATGTTACATATGGGATATGTAGATGAAGCATTATTCGGATTCGAAGTAGTTGAAAGACTGCCAGAAATTGTCAAAGATTGGGTAAAAATAAAAGAAGAACAAAGTTGAGCCAATACCAGTTTTTGCGGAAAATTAAATTCCTAAAACCATTTCCCTTTTAGATCCTTCAAAACAACCTATGCCGTATTATGTCCGCTTGCCCCGAAGACTCCGCCGCCGGGATGAGTTGAGGCACCTGTTAAATAAAGATTTTTGATCGGTGTTTTATACGCGGACATTTCGGGCAGCGGGCGGAACATAAACATTTGGTCAAAGTCCATTTCAACGTGCATCACGTTTCCGCGGAGCAATCCGATGCGTTGTTCGATGTCAATGGTGTGACACGCTTCCTCACGGTCGCGTTTCTGCCTTGAAGGCGAGTGAAATTATCTTTTTTCTAAGCTCCATTGGAGCGAAATGTTTGTAGCTTTGGATTTAATAATGGGTTTTAGTTCCATCGGAACGGCATCTATCGGTTAGAGCTTTATGTCGTTGCTCTACAACTCGGAAGATTTGTGAATCGAATTGGCTACAAACATTGCATTCCTACGGAACTTGGAATTGCGGTTCTGCCTTGAATGCTAAACAAACATCTTCCCAGGATTCAAAATGCCCTTCGCGTCAAAAACTTCCTTGATTCCTTTCATAACTTCAAGCGTCAGTTTACTTTAAGTCTTTCAATAATTCACGAATTTTCGCAGATAAATCTTTTGAAATAATTTTCGCCAACGTTTCTAATCTTGCAACTAAAATCGAATTTTGCGGCATTTCTTTGACCAGTAAAACTCTCTCGACAAAGACATCAATTTCGATAAATTCCCGAATGAAAAGTTCTTTCAAAAACAAGAAATCCTTTTCACGTCCGGCAATCAATTTGCTTACGGCAATGTCGTGAATTTCAGCTACCAAAGCAATTGTTTCGCCCTTTTCGTCCTTGAAAGGTTGTAATCTTTCTTGCCAATTGGTCGGTAAAATGACCGTTGCTAAACCTAAAGCATCAGCATAAAAACCGTTTTCAAGTTGGAAATTGCTGAAAACTCCGAGCTTTTTGTTGATTTCCGTTCTCGTTTCGCTTTTGCCGCTGATGAAAATAAAATCGCATTCAATTGATTGTTGAATAATTTCGGGCGGAAAGTTTGTCACCAAATGCACCGCTTGCGAGCCGACAATAATCGGGATTTCACTGGATGTAATTGTTTTGATTTGTCTAACTAATTCAAACAGGTCTGATTTCCGCACATTCGCTCCAAATTTTTTCGCGTTCTAGTTCGCTCAATACGCCAACAAACGGTGAAGATGAACGAAGTCGTTGCCCTTCGTTTGTGTCTTGAGTAATAATTTTTATAATTTCTTCAGGAGCTTTTGTGTCGAGGATTTTTTGCCACTCATGCAAAGCTAAATTTTCGTTCTTTAACCAACGATTGAGATTTTGTCGAGCAATTTGTAAAACTTCTGTTGAATTCAAACGCATTTTTTCCGCGACACTCGTGTGGAGCATCAAACTGAATAAATCAACAAAATTACCGCTATTCTTTCTCATAACAAAACAATCTTAACACAATTTCTATCAACTTAAATAAAGATCTTCCACAGATTCATAGTGCCGTTTTGGGCAAAAGCTCGCTCGAAACTTTTTACAAATCCGAGCGTCGGAATTTAGTATGAGAATGAAAGCACCTCATCACTTTTTCAGCGAAAAAGGTATTGTGAATGTAAAAAAATTAAAATTCTTATCTCATTTTTGTTGTAAATCTAAATTGTTGATTTCTAAAACCATTTCCCCTTCACATCTTTCAAAACAACCTGTGCCGTATTATGTCCACTTGCTCCGAAGACTCCGCCGCCGGGATGGGTTGAGGCTCCGGTTAAGTATAGGTTTTTGATCGGCGTTTTATACGCGGACATTTCGGGCAAAGGGCGGAACATAAACATTTGGTCAAAGTCCATTTCGACGTGCATCACGTTTCCGCGGAGCAATCCGATGCGTTGTTCGATGTCGAGCGGTGATTGGATAAAGCGGTCGATTATCGAACTTTTGACGTTTGGTGCGTAAGAATTTACGACTTCAATCAGCTTGTCTGCTTCGCGGTTTTCGATGTCTTGCCAGTTTTCTCCGTTCGATAATTCGTATGGATAATATTGCCCCCAAATGAACAAAGTGTGCTTGCCTTCGGGTGCCAAAGTCGGATCAACGGACGAAAATGTCATCGCTAATGCTCCCGGATTTTTGGACGGAATGCCGTTCAGGTAATCGCCGTAAGATTTGTCGAGATAATCCAAAGTTGGACACATTAACTGCAAACCGTGATGACAATCCGACGATTTTCCGTCGTTCGGTGCGGACAAATAATCGGGCAATTCGCTGACCGCACAACGCACAATCATCCCGAAACCGTTGCCGATTCTTACATTTTCGATTCTGTCCGCCAAACCTTCAGGCAAATTTTCTTTTCCGATTAACTTTAAAAACGTTGTATGAACATGTGCGTTTGATACGATGCGTTTTGTCTCAATCCGCTCGCCGTTCGTGAGCAAGATTCCGCCCGTTTCGCCGTTGTTTACTTCAATTTTTTCCACTTCGGCGTTGAGCATAACCGTTCCGCCGTGATGTTCAAGGCATCTCGCCATCGCTTGCGTAAGTTCGCCCGAACCACCACGCGGACGCTTGACACCGCTCTTATGAATCATCGAATGCCAACCGAGAAAATCGCCCGTTGCCATTGCCGATGGCGGCGGACCTGATTGTGCCGCGAGCCACGCCATTGCTGCCCGCAAACCTTCGTGTTTGAAAGTTTCTTTGACGAGCGAGCCGTAACTCGTCATCAATTTGCGAACCATATCGGCGGGATTTTTCGATTTTGTGCCGAAAACCATGTGCCGTCCGAGGTTCATCATTGTCGGCGGTTTGAGAAACGCTTTGAAAACGCCTTCGTTCAAATCTTCCCATTCTGTCACGAATTTTTTGTATCGAACGGCATCTTCGGGCGAGATTTTGGCGATTGATTCGCAGGTTTTATCAACGTCTTTCCAAAAATAAATCGCACCTTCGCCATTCGGCAACGGAGCAAACGCAAACGGATCGCAATCAATGTAATGAAGTCCGAATTTTTCGAGTTCCAAATCCTGAATCACGGGTGTCAGGTGAATCATAATATGTGCGGACGAACCAACGTCAATTTTATAGCCGTCAATCAAATCATCTTGCGTGCAAACCGCACCGCCAACAATGTGTCGGCGTTCCAAAACAATCACTTTCAAGCCCGATTTTGCCAGATAACACGCACAAGTTAAGCCATTATGTCCGCCGCCGATAACGGCAACATCGTAAGAATTTGTCATGAATTGATTGTATGATTTCGGACATTCGGAAATCAAAAAGCGGACACCGAAATTAGACAATAAAAACGCTCAAAAGGTGGCGACTTGTGATAATATTTTCTGAATTCAAGAAAAATGACTGTAAACTCAAATGTAACGAGGCTTTTGAAAGACGCACAGGGCGGTGATGAATCGGCTCTGAATGAGCTTTTCCCCTTGATTTACGATGAACTTCGCAAACTTGCGGGAATTCGGATGAATAGCGAACGTGGAAATCACACCTTGCAGCCGACCGCACTCGTCCATGAGGTATATATGCGGCTGATCGATCAGCATTCTGTGGATTGGCAAAATCGTGCACATTTTTTTGGTTTGGCATCGGAAATGATGCGTCGGATTTTGGTTACACACGCTGTTGCGAAAAAAACGAACAAACGCGGCGGGGAATTTGTCCATTTAGAATTGGATGAAGCTTTGAGTTTTGCGGGTGAAAACGAAATTGATTTTGTTGAATTAGATTCAGCATTGAATGAACTCGAAAAATTTGCACCAAGGCAGGCAAAGGTTGTAGAAATGAGATTTTTTGGCGGTTTGACGGTGGAAGAAGTCGCTTCGGCGATGAATTTGGACGACCGAACTATCAAACGCGATTGGCGAACGGCGAAGGCTTGGCTTTTTGAGAAATTAAAGAATAGTTAACCACAGATAAACACAGATGAACACAGATATTTTTGGATGATTTCGGGTAGTTCCAAAAGACTGTAGTCATTTTCTATTATCCGTGTTTATCTGTGTTCATCTGTGGATAAATGAATTCCGAACTTTGGCAAAAAATCAACGAGATTTTCAATGATGCGGCTGATCTATCGCTCGCCGAACGGTCCGTGTTTCTTGATCAAAATTGCGAAACGGACGAAATCCGCAAGGAAGTAGAAAAACTCCTGCAAGCCGAAGATTCAGCCGACAATTTCCTCGAGACTTCCGCACTCGATTTTGCTCAAATCATAAATCCTCAAAAAATTGGTAAATATAAAATCATCAACGAAATCGGACGTGGCGGGATGGGCAATGTTTATCTGGCGACCCGCGAAGATTTGCGTCAAAAGGTCGCAATAAAAATCATCAAACGCGGACTCGATTCACCGGATATTCTCCGCCGTTTTCACCACGAACGTGAGATTCTTGCCACACTCGAGCATCCGAATATCGCACGCTTGATCGATGGCGGAACGACCGAAGATGGCTTGTCGTTTATCGTGATGGAGTATGTGGAAGGCGTTTCAATTGATGAATTTTGCAAAAACGCGAACCTCGATGAAAAATTGCAGCTCTTTCGGCAGATATGCAAAGCGGTCGCTTTTGCACACGCGAGACTGATCGTTCACCGCGATTTGAAACCGCAAAACATCTTCGTTGATAAAGAAGGAACGGTAAAACTACTCGATTTTGGAATCGCAAAACTCGTTTCAACTGACACTTTAGCACCAAAAGGCACAGCAACCTCGCTTGGAATGATGACTCCAAACTACGCTTCGCCCGAACAAATTCGCGGTGAACAAGTGACAACCGCCACCGACATTTACAGTTTGGGGATTATTCTCTACGAACTTTTGACTGGAGTTTTGCCTTACGATTTGCAAGACAAAGCTCTCGACAAAGTACTCGAAATTATTTCGCAGATCACAACAACGAAACCGAGCGAAAATCCAAAAACCAAAATCCAAAATCCAAAATTGAAAGGCGATCTCGATAATATTGTTCTCAAGGCTCTCCAAAAAGAACCCGAACGGCGTTATCAATCGGTCAAAGATTTTTCGGAAGACATTCGCCGTTATTTAGTCGGTTTGCCGATTACGGCTCGCCCCGATACTTTTCGTTATCGGGCAACAAAATTTGTTCAGCGAAATATGATAGCTGTTACGGCGGCAAGTCTTGTATTTCTGTCACTTATCGGCGGAATTATTGGAATCTATTATCAATATTCGGTTGCCAATCGTCAGCGTGCTTTGGCAGAAAAGCGTTTTGGGGACGTGCGAGAATTAGCTAATAAAGTGGTTTTTCGTTATCACGACGAAATTCAAAAACTAAATGGTTCAACCTCTTTGCGTGAAGAATTGGTCAACGATGCCGTTAAATATTTAGACGTTTTAGCGGCTGACGAAATTAATGATGTGCCGTTAAAACTAGAATTGGCAAGAGCTTATCAAAAGATCGGTGATGTTCAGGGCAGACCCTACACGGCGAATTTGGGAAAATCGGAAGATGCAGCCGCGAGCTATCAAAAAGCTATTGATATTTTAGAAAATGCGGTGGCAAAATCGCCGAAAGAAATCGAATTGCAACGCGAACTGGTGAAGTCGTATTTGCGGTTTATTTCACTAAACAAACGCCTCGCCGTAGCCGACAATGAGCCAATTGACAGGGCGTTGAAGCTACAACTCGAAATTAATGAAATTGACGACACCAAGCCGATTGAAAATGCTTTACAGCTTGCCGAAGTTTATATAAACCAAGGCGATTACTATGGAAATGAAGTTCCCGGAAGGATTGAAACATACAAAAAAGTTGCGGATTTGCTTGAAAATATTCCTGATAAAAATCTTGAAATTCAGCATACTTTGACCAGAGCCAATCAACGCATCGGCACAAATTACGTTTGGCTCGGCGATCAATTTGCGAAAGACGGCGACAAAGAAAAGTCGCTTGAAAGCTATCGTCTTGCTCTGCCGTTTACGCAAAAAATGTTTGAATCTACCAAACTCGAAATTGCTATAGGCGGAACAACCCAAAATTTGCAGCGGGTTTTGGCAGGATGTAATCAGAATTTGGGTGAAAATTATTTTAAGCTTGGCGAAAAAGAAAAGGGGCTTGAAATGCTGCAAAAGAGTCTCGATATTACGCTCGACTTAGCAAAATCAGACCCGAAAAATACCGAAGCACCGATTGATGTTGCCAATTCCTATATAAGTTTTTCTACGGCTTATGAACAATTTGGCGATTTTCCAAAAGCGATCACGGCAAACGAAAAGGCAATTGAAATATTGCGAAAATCAATTTCATTGGATAATAAGAATGCGGAAGTTGCGGATTCTTTAGTCAACCGACTGCATCAAACAACCATTCTATTGGAAAAAGCGAATCGCATCGGTGAAGCGAAAACAGCTCTGTCCGAGCTTCAAGCTTTTTGTAAATCGGGCATTCCAAATGGACGATGCTCAGTGTTTGATTTAGCAAATTAGAATAAAACTCTAGTTTCAGGCAGCTTGCTTGGCAATTCAGTTATTACTTACTTTTCGGCAATTTATCCAATGCCGCCTGAATCAACTTTGCACTTTCGATAAGTCCGTTGGTTTTGGCATAAAACATCGGGTCGTGTCCTTCTTTATCTTTTGCGGCAGGGGAGGCACCGGCATTGAGCAAGACACGGACAATCTCCGGTTTATCGGGTTTCTGTGCGACCGACAGCATTAGTGCCGTCGCACCGCTCGCAGGGTCGGCAAAATTCGGGTCTGCTCCAAACTTAATTAATTCAGTAACGAAGCTCGAATCAGTTGGCAAAACTGCCGCAAAAATTAGGACGGTTGCACCAGCTTTGGTTCGTTTGTTGAGGTCAAATTTGCATGGCAAGACTTTCCTCAAACCCGCAAGATTGTTTTCTCTGACGAGGCTCATTAGAATCGTCATTTCTTCTTTGGCAAAAGATTCTTTATCAACAATGTAGGCACTTCGGCACGAAACACTACTGTATTTTTCCCGCAAATCCTGATCGGTTTTTGTTAGATCCTTAGCCATATCGCTCGCAGTTTTGTAAAGATTATGATTCGGATCACTAGGATTTGAAGCTGCCTCGTTGAAGAAAGAGGTCGCCTGTTTTCTGTCACCTCGGGCAATCGAAATCTTGCCGTAGAAATATTGACTAAACGGATTTGGCTTTCCGGCGAGGACAAAAGCCCGGAGTAAATCAGCATCAGCCTCGTCAAATCTGTTTAGTTCAAACTTCGCCCGCCCACGAACCGCCACATAACCTGCCTCAGCCGGTTTGAGTTTGATTAATTTATCAGCAGTTTCAAGCGAGCACTTCCAATCAGATTTCTTTTCACATTCGCCGTATATTTTTAAAAGCTCTTCTTGACTCTGAGCAATTACGCTCAGACTCAAAACACAACCTAAAAAACACGCAACTAATAACTTTGATAACATTTTCATAAGTTTCTCCAATTCCTATTCGGGCTTTTCGTTTTCGATTGATTGCCAGATTATCTTTCCGGCGGTATTGATTAGTGTGAAGCGATATGTGTTTTGCTTCGGACCCGTTTTTGGCGACAGCAGGACGGTGGCAAATCCGTGATCGAACGTGTAGGCAGCCATTATGTTGAATTCGGGGAATTTTAAGTCAAGCTCGCCCTTTGTGTTGATATAGCCATCGGAGGTCGGACATAATCCATTTTTGAAAACCATCGAATTAGGATAAATTTCATCATCTTTGAGTGTTGTAAATACCTTTTTCGCAAATACTTCTTTACCCGTTCCGTCGATTGCCGACCATTCTAATACGCCGCCGGCATTGTGATTGGCAACCATTGCGATTCCTTCGCTAAACTGCCCGACGGCATCGTATTTTTTCGAGATAACTTTGCGTTTCTTGTCGATAAAGTAGCTTTTCGTGTGTTGGTAATCTGAACAGATGGCAAAGCCGCCTACGAAATTTCCGCATTCTTCTTCACTCTGAACAATTTCGGTCGGGATTACGATTTTCCCCGCCGTATCGATGTAGCCGTAATACGCCTCGATGTTGGCATTTTTTCGTTTAACCCGAGCCACGCCGTCGCTAAATTCAAGGATTTCGTCGTAAGTTGGCTTCAAAACCCAGCTTCCGGTTTTGTTTATCAAGCCATATTTTTTACTCGCCACATCTTTCTTAAATGTCACACCATTTACGAAATCGCCCGATATTCCGGCGGTTGGCTTCAATACAACCTTGCCCGTTTTGTCGATATATCCGATTTGTTTCGCTTCATAATCGGGAGAGTAAACCATCATCGGATCGTAATTGATTACTGCCCAACCATCCGAAAAGCGTCCGATTTCCGCTTTAATATCCGTGGGAAGAATTTTCGTTCCGATTTCGGTCAGAAGCATCGAAAAGATGTTTTGCTCGTGTCTGCCGAAATAGTCGGCGGGATAAACTTTCGCGTCTTTGCGGTAGGTAAAAACGCCAATGCTTTCGGAAAAACTGACATATTCATCTTCCTTCAAAGGTCGAATCACTTTTCCCTCGGTGGAAACCAAAAATCGTTCCTCAATTCCGTCAGAGTTAGAACCTGTATTTCGGACTACAATTGGCTGAGCGAAAATATTTACACTCATCAAAAAACATACAAAACTCGCAATTAATAATTTCGACATAATTTTCTCCTAATGATTCTTACTTACCCGCGTTGAATTTTGCCCGTTGCTTTTCAATAGCTGCGGCTAATTTGGGGTCGAGTTGAATCGCTTTCGCAAAATCTGTTTCGGCGTCGGTATTGTTTTTGCTGATGAGATAAGTTACGCCGCGATGGAAATACAACATTGCGTTTGTCGGCATTATCTTTATCGCCTCGTTGAAATCGGCGATTGCCAAATCATTTTTCTTTGCATCGCGATAACTCAAACCGCGTCCGAGAAACAATCCGACTTGTGTTTTGTCCAATTTGATCGCCGCTGTAAGGTCAACAATCGCTTTTTCCGATTGAAAGACGTTCAAATAAAACAAGCCGCGTTCTTTCAAATCAACGACCGATTCAGGCTTTCGAGCATCAACCGCACTTAGTATCAACTTCGCATTTTCGGCAAACCCCAAACCATCCGAACGAGCGTAAGCGTCATAACCGTCGCTGTCTTTGAGAAAAGGCGACGCTCCATTTTCAAGCAAAACCTTGATTATTTCGGTCTTTTGTTTTTCCTCAGTCGCTTTCATTAACGGCGAAACGCCGTCGTTGTCAACAATATTTGGGTCGGCACCATTTTTGAGCAATTCGGCGGCGTATCGTGCTTCGGCGGTTAATTCAGCGGCAAACCGAAGTGCGGTAAAACCTTTTCCCCATTGCTTATTGAGATCGGGTTTGCACTGCATATATGCTTTCAATTCGTCGAATTTGCTGTCGATAATATATTGCATTGCCAAAGTTCCTTTCTTC
This sequence comes from Acidobacteriota bacterium, assembly GCA_031415455.1. Taxonomy (GTDB): domain Bacteria; phylum Acidobacteriota; class Blastocatellia; order Pyrinomonadales; family Pyrinomonadaceae; genus JANNVK01. The sequence continues at coordinate 216,386 of JANORS010000011.1, forward strand.
TCGTAGGCGAGTTTTATTTCGCTATTCGCCGCATTTTCACAGAGTTCCTTTTGTGCGAAAACACTGATGCTCAAAGCACATGCCAAAAAACCCGCAACTGTTAATTTTGATAACATTTTCATAATTTTCTCCACGCAAAAACTATCTCTACAACTAATCGCCCGAATTTTTACGAGAAGGTGACAAAAACATTTTAAAAGAAAAAGAGCCTCGCCGAAACGAGACTCTTTTCTGGTTGGGGGAAGTCGAAGTATTTACGAATTATTTATCTTTTTTGTCCTCATCCGCCTTTGCGGTTTCAACGTTTTCCGTGATGTTGTATGCAGAAAGCACGTCTTTGTTGAGATTAAACAAGCGTCCGGCGGTTTCATCAACCTCATAATCCGGATCCTTATCTTTAAACATAATTTGATTTGTCGGGCTTCCGCCAAGCAAATTTACACCGACTAATCCGGCACCTTTGTCGTCTTTGCCATTCTCATTTTTACTTTTTATATCGGTCAAAATATAGACAGAATTTCCGACAACTTTGGTGGCAGTTTTGCGATTAATCATAAAATTTTGAAACGCATTGAGGCTTCCGACAAGATTATCGTTGCCGCGATCAACCGAGTTCCAATCATTTCGCGACGCAGCCATTTCTTTATTAGCTTGCGAAAGTGCGACTGTCGCGACCGTGATTGCAGTCATTACAGCAGTTTGCCAGCCGCTCACGCTCGGTGGATCAAACTTTGTTGACCAAACAATTTCGCGTGTTGCCGGATTAAAGCCTAATAAATGTTGTTTTCCGCGTGCGACAATTGTGCCGTTTTCTTGTTTGATTAACGCAATTGGTTCGTCTGTCGAATCAGGACCTTTTGAAGTTAAACCTTTTAATCCGCCGAAGCCGATTTTTGCAATTTTCGCGGCAGTTGCACCTGCACCGACCTTTAATTTGAATTTGAGCGGAATTTTATATGCTTCTTTAACTTTACCTTGGCTTGATAAATCTAAGCCAATAAGGTTTTTTTCGTCGCCGATCAGCAAGATGTTTTGGTCTTGAATTATTGCCATATTCGTGACTGATTCTTTTGCATCTTTGTAAATCCAATTTTCAGAACCATTGGTTTTATTGACTGCAACAACGCCAATTGGTGTTTTTTTCTGATATTCGCCTTTTTTTGCTGAAAAAAATTGTCCGCCCATTCTGCCATAAATTGTTTCGCCCCAAAGTTGCATTTCGGCGATTCCGCCTTTGCCATAATCTTTGGTTTGCCATTTAATTGAGCCGTCATTTTTGCTAATCGCACGAATTATCGAATTTGCCGAAGTATAAATTGTGTCGCCGTCGATTATTGCTTGCCCATTGGTTTTCGTCAGCGAACCATCGGTCACATCGTAAAGCGTTTTCCAAATTAATTTTCCGTCTGTCAGGCTAAATCGATGCAATCCGGCGTAAGTCAAATACATCGAATCGCCATCAAAAATTGGTTCATTTTCGCCGTTTAAATCAAATCTGTCGCTGCGTGTGCTTCCACCGCCGAATAATGCACTTGCCACCGCTCCACGACCTTTTTTTACTTTGCCGTAAAGATCAACCTTTTCGGTATATTCGTTTTGCCAAAGCAATTCGCCGGTTGAGAGTTTTAGGGCGAAAATGTCTGGTTTATCTTTTGTCATCCGATTGTCTCTAATTGTCAAAAAAACAATCATATCCTTGCTGAAATTTGGCAAAACTTGAGCCGTAAAACCAAGCATTTTCTCGGTTTCCCAGATTGTTTTTCCGCTTAAGGTGTCGAGTGCATAAGTTTTAGTTTTCCGTGAAAAAGTGCCGGAATTATCGGCGATTAACAAAAGCGGCGTGCCGGATAATTCGGTAAATTCGTCTTCTTTGATGTCTTTCAAATCATTGCGTTGCCAAAGCGGTTTGCCAGTTGCACCGTCGAGCATCGCTAAACCGGTTTCCGTGCCGATCATCGTGTTGCCGGTTTCCATCATCGAATACCATTTTGCACCTTTGAAAGTCCAAATCGGTGTTTCAGCAAAAATGCTTTGCGAGAGAAATATTACGATTAAAATTAAAAATATTTTTGGGGTAGCCATTTTCATAAACTTGCTCCTTTTTTTAGAAGAAATATGCTTCTACATTGAATCGCAAGATTTAGTGAGAAAATAGGTCAAAGTTTTTTGATAAGAGACAGATAAACAGCTTTGAAAAACTAATTGGAGTGGATTTCAATAAATTTTAGTACTACCATCGAATGGTTTAGCTTAAAAATATTTGATGGAGATAAAATAAATGGCAGAAGTTCAAAGACACGGATTTGACTTTGAAAATTGGATAAAAGAAACATTTTTCACAAAGTTTGATTCGAAATATACGCAAAAGTGGGATGTGCCGCAGGAAGCAAATATTCTTACAATTATTCCACAGGAATATAGAAATTTACCTGTTTCAGTAAAAACTTCAAAATTTGGTTCACCAATTGGATTTGGTGATGCAGTTCGGCAATTTAAAAACAATGAGGATTTTTTACTGATAGTCGGATTTTGGCAACAAAACGGCGAATTTAAAAATTTCGTTGCGGTTGAATGCGTTAAAATTATTGTTTCAGATTGGCAAAACCTGTTTTCACCAATTGATTTTGCTGAGTTGAATCAACTAAATATTTTAATAAAAAATACAGAAACTCATTATTCGGAGGCACGCATAAAAGCTCGAGAACAAAAAAAGTCTGACAAATGTAAAGCAGCAAAAATAGTTCTAAATCCAAAAATTGATTCCAAAAATCAGAGGCGATTGCAGTGCAGTTTGCCTTTTAAGATATTTTGGCAAGATTTGGCTAAAAAAGAAGTTTACAGAAATGTTGACTGCGAATTGTTAGGGCAGAAAGTGCCAAACCCATTTCTATCAAGTAGCAGAACATTTAAACCGAAACTAAGTTGAAAAGATTTATGGGTTCAATTTTCAATCTATTTTCAGCCATTTCAACATATTTTTGTTCAATTTCTATGCCAATAAACTGTCTGTTTAAATTTTGAGAAACAAGAGCAGTTGTTCCCGAACCCGAAAATGGGTCTAGTATCTTGTCGCCTTCACGAGTTGAAGAAAGCACAAGCATTTCTATAAGTTTAATTGGTTTTTGTGAAGGATGACCAACTTTTTCTTTTGACGAACCTTTTAAACTCGGCACACGCATAATGTTTGTCGCGTATTTTCCTTTTTCAAGATGTGTTTTTCTTGCGTCTAAGTCTTTATATCGTTTATCTTTGAGATATTGTTTGATTGTTTCATCGTCATATTCAAGCCGAACGGCATCTTTGTTAAAATATGGTTTAGCTTCTTTGTTTTTACGAAGCACAAGCACCATTTCATAACAAGGTGTAAAACTATCGTAACGTTCGTTATATCCAACGGCTCTGTCCCAAATTAGCATATCGTGAAACTGGAATATTCGACTTGCCATTGAACATAAATGAAGCCACAAATGCTCACGTTTTCCTAATTGACCGAAAATAAAAAATAAACCGTCATCTTTTAATAATTCGCCCGATTTTTTTATCCAAGATTCTGTCCAATCCAAATAATCTTCCTCAGTTTGCCATTGATTGTCCCAATCTTCATCAAGTAAAACTTGAAAATATGGCGGATCAGCGATGATTGCCTGAAAACTCTTTGGTTCGAGTTTTTCGAGAATTTGTTGACAATCGCCTAGAATAATTTTTGATTGATTAGAAAAGTCTAAATCAGAATTTTGCATAAAAGTTATTATTTCTTTATTTGGTAAATACGATTATATATTGGCTTTTTGCAAATGTACAGTTTATAAGAAAAATTTTTAATTTTAAAAACTCAAAAGATTTTGACTCACTTCACTTTCGTCCAAAATGCGTTGATATTCGGATTCTAGTTTTTCAAAAGATTCGCTGAAATCGGTTAGTATTGTTTGGATATTGAAAGTTTCGGCGGCATGCGAAATCTCTTCGCTGTTAGAAATGAGGTTAGTATTTTCAGTTGGTCGAACTTCTTGTAAGGCTCGAAAGGCTTGTTTGCTCAACAAAACTTCACATAATATTTGACAGCTTTTAGTTGTCTCCATTAATTGCTGAAGGAAATATTCTTTTTCAGATTTCATTTCCGGCGGAAACTCTCTGTTTAATTCCTGCTGAATTGAGTTTAATTTCTTTATTGTTTCCTGTGTTGTAACTAATCCATTTTCAGTCTGGAATTCATCTAAAATCTGAATTCTTTCAAGATAAGGAAAAATATTATTCTGCATTCGAATAAATTCAATCTTACTTTGTTGGAGTTTGTATCGGAGAAATTGATTGCCTAAAGTTGCTTTTGCATAAACCAATTTTTGTTGAACACCTTGAAGGTTTTGGCTTGTGGAAATACCAATTCTATCTGAAACAGTTGTGATTTTATTTATACGCAAACTTAATTCGGTCATTCGCTTAGAAATGATTTTGTTTCGGTCAATTAAATTTTCTTTATTGAAGAGAAATCTATTTCCGATATTAATTTTGTTTAGCTTAGAAATGATTAAGTAATGAAAACTAATTCCAAAAACAAATCCAAAAACTAAAGTCCAAAACAAAATAAATAAATTTCTGCTATTGTCATCGTTAAAAACTGGAGTCAAAGCATTAATTATTAAGGCAAAAACTAAACAGAAAATACTAATTTGCAATAATAGAAGTGGTTTTTGAGAAAAAAGATTAAGATGAATCACTTTTTCAGATGGTTTTTTCAAACCGCAGTTTAAGCAAAATTCATCAGATATTCGAACGTTGAAAACACATTTAAAGCATTTTAAGAGCATAAAAATTTAATCAATATTAACATTTAATAACTAATTTTGATACGGATTAATTGCTCTTTTTTAACGATAACAACGTGTAAAGCGAAACGGCATAAGTGAAATTTTATGCCGTTTCTATTGGAGTCTGAAGGCGGAAAATCAATTTCCTGTTGACGGATTTGGAATTGCCTTCAGACTTCAAATTTTAATTAAAAGTTACTTATTCATTGCGAATTCGGTTTTGATTCGGCGGATAATTTCCCGCACTAAATCGGGCGAACCAAAGTCGAAATCGTTGGTGTGTTTGTTGCCTGAAGCGATGATTACGCCGTGTTTGATGCTATAAACTTTGAAAGTAAATTTGATTACCCAGCCAAGGCGATCTACTTCGAGAATCAAATCTGCGTTTTCGCGATTGTTTACAAAAGTCCAGCCCCATTCGTTAAAATCGGGATTCTTCATCAGTTCTGCGATGAATGCCGGATCTTTGATGTAGCTCGTTTTGCTTTTTACATAGATTGTTTTCGCAGTTCGCAAAACGTCTCGAGCGGTTTTTCTTGCAGGTGTTCCATCCTCGTTTAGTGCTTTAGTTTCGATTATTTTGGATGTTAGCGGTTTTACTTCAGAAACGGAGTTTGCTCCATTGGTTGCAACTTTGCTATCGATATTTGCCGAAGCGAGAAGTGCAGAAATGCTCGAAAGTGGAACGGCGATATTCTGTAATTTCACATTTGGGTTTGTGGTGACAATCCCAATCGAACGTCCGCGATCATCAAGAAGAAGTCCGCCGACGAGATTTTCCGTCGAACTACTTTCAAACGAAAATACTCGATAGCCGGTTCCGGCACCGACTATTCCATCAGCTAGTTGGATTCCGCTGAGAGTTCCGTCGCTGGTTCTCGAATTAGCACCTGACGAATTAGAGACAATTGAAACGCTCATACCAATCGAACTTTCATCTGCGATTCGATTTGGTAACGATTTCAAGCCACTCGCGATAACTTGTAAGATAGCGACATTGCGGCGTTCATCTTTATTCACGAGCTTGGCATTGTCAAAAATCTCACCGTTGTGAATTTTGATACTTATGCTAGCCGCGTTTTTTATAATATGGAGAGGAGTGAGGATAAAGCCATTTGTATTAAGAATAATTCCCGAGCCGGCGATTTGCTCCTTGCCATCGGCAACTGTGTAAACTGTCACAACTGAATCAAGCGTGGATTGTGCAGATAACCCTTGAGACAACGCGATTTGGCTCAAGGCACAAACCGCAAAAACTAACATTAAAAATCTACGTTTCATAAAAATCTTCCTCTAATATGTTTGGGCTTTAAATTTGATACTTAGTTTCGGAACGAAAAAGAATCCGGAAAAGACTCTCGCGTCCAGCTAAAATAGATATAACATCAAAAAGCGTTAATCTGAAATATTGTCTCAACATAAGTTCTTTCATCCTTTTTAATATTAAACGCTATTTTTTTAGGCTTGTGTGAGCGATTGTGACACTTTGTTAACTGTCACAATGGGAAGTTAGATTTTTAAAGCAAAGACGTAAAGAGAAAAAACAGCTGGAATTGGAACCTTTTGAATAAATTAGAAAATTATGAAGTTGAGATTGTAATATCAACGGAGTTGCGTAATAAAGTAGCCAGACGTGGAGTGCCGCACGAAACGTCTGGTCAGTTGGAAAAACAGATTTCCGCTCTGGAGGAGCGGCAGAACTAAGCTGAGAGTCAAAATCCAGAATTATTTCGTAATTAGTCTAATCTCATCAATCTTCTCAAGTGCGGCTTCTTCACCAAGGCGAATAAATTCATCGAGTTTGCCCATTTCATCTGGGCGAAGATGTCCAATTTTTGGGATTATCACAACATCAGCTTCCGAATGATAAAATTGCGAACTATTTTTGAGCAACATCATTCCGGATTGGAGCAAAACTCCGAGCATTGTTTTCCTCGTTCCCCAATATTTAATGCCATCGGCAATTACGTCAACTGCGATTACGACATCAGCTCCAAGTCTGCGAGTTTCTCTGATTGGCAACGCCGTAACGATTCCGCCATCAACTAATTTGTGTCCCGGAGTGATTTCAACCGGTGTGAAAATCCCGGGAATTGCACAACTCGCACGAATTGCTAGTGCGAGATCGCCCGTTTCTTTGAGCACAACTTCTTCGCCGTTTTCCAAATCTCCGGCGACTGCTGCGAATGGTATTTTCAAATCTTCGAATTTTGTGGCTGGAAAATTCTTCTCAATAAATTTGCCCATTGGTGCATTTGAAAGCAGACCTTCGATCGAATATCCAAGGCTCGACATTCCATACCACGAAACTTTTCGCGACATTTCCATGATTTCTGCAACGGACATTCCCGAGGCAAATGCACCGCCGACAATAGAACCTGCCGAACTTCCGGCAATCATATCAATCGGAATATTATTTTCTGTTAGTGCTTTTAAGACTCCAATGTGAGCGAATCCGCGTGCTGCTCCGCCTGAAAGTGCTAAACCTATTTTCTTTCGCATCATATATTTAAAATTGTCATATATTCAAAATTGATTTTAAGTCGCGTTTATGGAAAACTTATCACCATTTTAACAGAAAGCATTTTTTAAATATGACTTCACAACAAACAATTCAATTTGAACGAATTAAAACTTCTGCAGATATTGCGGCGGGCGAAAAAGCGTGTCCGGTTTGCTCGCGTGAAACTCTTGAAGAATATATAAGTCTTGATTCGATGAAGGCTGATTTACGGGCGTTAATTTGTGCAAATGCTTCGGTTGCCGAATCGTTTGATTCAGTTTGCGTTAGATGCGTCAGAATTTTTGAACGTGCAAAAGACCAAATTTTAAAAGATGCAGCAATGCAAAAAGATGGTTCGAGTGTGCTTTCAACTCCGCTTCGGCTTGATGCTGACGAACGTTTTACCGGAAAGGGAATCACGATTGCGTTTCTCGATTCAGGTTTTTATCCGCATCCTGATTTGACCACGCCTAAAAATCGGATTGTAGCTTATCGCAGTTTAATCGACAAAGAAGGCGATCATTCTTCTTTGAGTGCTGGCGATGTTGCAAGTTGGCATGGAATGATGACGTCAGTTGTAGCGGCAGGAAATGGTGCTTTGTCGAACGGATTTTATCGCGGAATTGCACCGGAATCAGATGTTGTTTTGGTCAAATTAGCAAAAACCGGACGCATTACCGAACAGAATATTCAAGATGGCTTGGAATGGGTTTTGGCAAATCGGACGAAACATAATATTCGTGTTGTCAACATTTCCGCGGGTGGCGATTTTGAGCAAAGTTATTTGCACGATTCACTATCGGAAACTGTTGAGTTTTGTGCAAAAGAGGGAATTACGATAGTTTGTGCGGTTGGTAATGCGGGACATTTACCGAATCATCCGGTTTATCCTCCAGCTTCATCGCCATCTGCAATCGCGGTCGGCGGACTTGATGATAATAATTCGCTAAATCGTGCAAAACGCGGTATGTATCGGTCGAGTTATGGACCAACGCTCGATGGTTTGCAAAAACCCGAAGTAATTGCTTCATCAATTTGGGTTCCGGCACCGATTTTGCCTGGAACGCCAACAGCTCAAGAAGCGGCGTTTCTCGAGCTTTTAGACAAAGCTCGCGATGAAGATCTTCATTCAATAATTGCCGCAAATCTTAATGTAATTTCCGAATTAGAAGCCGCTTTGGATAGACCAGTTCACTCAATCCGGCAGATTATTGCTCTTAAAATGCGAAACGAAGCGATGATTACGCGGCATTATAAGTATGTTGACGGAACTTCCTTTGCCGCTCCAATTGTTTCAAGCGTCGTTGCCTGTATGCTCGAAGCAAACCCAAGACTAACACCGCAACAAATCAGAAGAATCTTGATTTCAACCGCCGAAAGATTGCCGCATTATGAAGTTGACCGCCAAGGTTGGGGCGTTATTGACCCAAGAAAGGCAGTCGAAAGAGCTTTAGAGATGTAAAAAGATTGTTATTTATTTTTTCAACAAAACAACCGGTGATTGTTCAGCATTGAGAATTTTTTTATAGAAATCTCTTACTGATTCATATTTATCGGGCATAACTGAAACTTGGTTGAGCGTAAATGAACGCGTGAAAACGAGTTTATTGTCTTTAACTGCATAGCTTGACGAATACTTACCAAAATCAGTGGACATATTTAAAGCATCAGGCATTTCATCGACAATAAATCCAACAGGAAGGTTAAAAGAAACCGTTTCAGAAAAAGACGTTGAATCAAATAAAATTGGATGTTTGCGAGTTGGTTCAGTGAACCGAAGCGAATCTCGCCGCCCGACGATTGCGGGCTTGAAAACTAACAGACGACCTTGCATTAACTGTCCGTAACGCGGAGCAGAAAACTCAATATCAAGATTAAATTTGCTTTCAATATTGTTGTCTTTAGTGTTTATTTTTCCGGCTTTTGCACCTGTCGCACCATTAGTTAGCCAACCTTCTATCATTTTGTTGTAATCATCAGCAGACATTACTCGAACCTCGCGTCGAAAAGAAGCTGAAGTTTGACCAAATGCTGTTTCTTTAATAAGACCGCTAATTCCACCATCTGCAGTTAAAGTTACATCAATTTTCCGGTCCAAAAGATTAGATTCAGGCGATGTGATTGGCATTTTTACAAGTCCGCCGTTGTCTCCGGCAATAATCAAAGCCATACTTCCTTGCTCGTGATCGGGAAAATCGCCAAGTTGAGTATAAGCATCCGTTGCGTCAAAAATCAGCAAACGCCCGAGTTTTGCATCGGTAATAATGCTGTTAGCTTTTGTTGAATCAGATATTTTTATTGCGATAATGCAATGATTAAACTGACGTGGCGAAGCCCAATTTTCACGTGTATAAGTTGGATCACCGGAGAAAATTATAATCGGATACGCCTCTATTTTCAACACTTTAAGCATTGCTCGCATCAAATTAGCTTTATCTTTGCAGTCACCATAACCGCGACTTAAAACTAAGCTCGAAGAACGTGGCTTGTAGCCATTTCCGTAGCCAACACCGATGTCAATTGAAATATATTGTAAATTTTGAACATATCGAGAAATTGCACGAATTTTATCTAGTTCAGTTTCGGCATTTGCCGTTAATTCGCGGGTTTTTAACGCAACTGCATCGTCAATAATCACCTGCGGATCATAAAGTTGAGTTGCCCAACGCGAAACATCTTGCCAATTTGCAAATACCTGATTTGAACCAGCTTTTGCAGAGTTTTCAGGAAAATAATTGATTGCAATTCGCGGAGCAAGATTTCTAACTGAAGGACTTGCGGCTTCCGGCGGAATTGGTGCGAGATTGCGAAGTTCCCAAGTGTAACTTGTTCCATTGACTTGTGGGGAAAGATTTTCGTGGTTAAAAGTTACATTTGATGCTTTCCAGCCAGTAGGTAAATTTAATGTATATCGCGAATATAGCGTTGGAAGTCTTTCTTGAAATGCCCACATATCTTGATAGAACAATGGACGTTCTTCGCTTACAATTTGATAACCAAAAACTGAACCTTCATCTGCCTCACTCGAACCGTCAATAATTTTCACACGAGATTCGTTGTAAACATCGTCGGTATCAGAAACACGGTCAATAATTGAATCTTTTTCATATTTTTTTGTTGTTCCATTAGATTTTATCAGCCATGCACGAATCTCGCTGACTTTTCCTGTGGTTGCTAAATATGGTGCGTAAGCCGCTGCATATCCTTTGCCTTCACGGAGCAAAATTCTAACCGAATAATTAGTTGTCACAACAATCTTTCCATCCGTTCCAAAATTTACGGTTTGTTCATCACGCAAAGCAACAGCGGGAACATCTTTGTCATAAGTTGGCGGTTTTAACCCGGCATCTTGAAAAAGCCAAGCCGGAATATCATCAGCCTGACAAATCGAAAAAGTGAAAAAAAATGTGAATGTTAAACAAATTATTCGTGAAATCATAAAACCTCGTTTCTAGTTCTGTTTTAAAGTAATAATGTGAGAATCAGCTTTGTTAAATGAGTCAAACATTGATTTTATTTGTGGATAAAGTTCTTTTCGGAAAAAAATATTTCCGCCACCGCCGAAGTGAAATTTACGTTTGTAAACTAATAAATTTTGCTCTTTTGTCACACCAATATTAAATTCTAAAGATGTAATTTTATCAGGATCAGCAATTGTCGCCGGAGAATCGGCATTGTCGAGAGTATAACCTTTTGGCAAAGCAATTGAAATTTCGTCTTCTTCTGACCATGGGAAATTGAAATAAATATCATAAGTTCGTTTTGCCGAGCTAAATTCGTTACTTTCACCATATTCAAAATATCCAGGCTGCAGAAATAAGCGTTTGCCAGTTTTCTGGGCGTAATTTGGAATTTTTACCTTGTAATTGTAAACAAAAGGTTTGGTCGAATCTTTGATATTTTCAATAGATATATTTGATATTTCGGCTGCACTGATTCTTTCTTTTACGGCAGTTTTAAGTGTTTCTTCTTGTTTAGTTTGCGAATCTTCATAATTATTCGTTTTATATTGATTCCCAAAATGCCCCGAATATTCGATTTTTACATCACCTTCAAGTGTTCCATCTTCAAGAAGTTTGAATTTTCCAGTTCGCTTTGCTTTTGATTTATCATAATTCATCAGCGGTAATTTAGTAGTAACGTAATCTTTTGCACCGAGCAAAAAAGCGGTTTGGTTTTCTTCATACCAAGCTAAGTTTCCAGGTTCGACAAATGGATTGCCCGGCTTAAAAAATTGCCATTCAGAGCCGATGCTAATATTTTTACCATTTAAGAGTATTTCAAAATCTTTTCCTAGCTTTAAATCGCCTAAAGGATTTTTTGTGCGAACAGCAACACCTGCTGGATGAACAAAGGAATAGTGTGCGTGTTTTGCAGTAAAAAATATTTCACTCCGATCTCCTGCAAAAACTAACCTGACATCAAAACCTGCTGCAACTGCTAAAGATGCAAAAACATCATTTATTTCTAAACTACGTCCTTGCTGTTTTTTTAAAGTATCTGTAGGCGAGCTGTTCGATTTTATTTTTGAGCGTTCTTCGTCAGTAATAGTTGTATCGTAAGTAATATTTCTTAGTTTTGTTCGGCAAAACTCATAAATTCTTTTGAGTTTTTCATTATCTTCTGTTGCGTTTCCGATTATCTCGGGTAATGCTTTTTTAATGTCACCGCTTGGTTTTAATGCGTCTTTTACTTCAAATGCTTCAACTAACTGATAACCCGCATTTGACCAATATTTTTGAGAATCAACTTTCTTTTCTAATGAATAAAAAATAAATGTCCAAGCTCTTACTTCATCTTCCGGCGGCATATTAGGCTCTTCTTTAGTCGCCGGAACATTTGTCATCGTAGCTTTATAGTAGCCACCTTTATCTTTAATAAGACCAACATCTTTCATATTAAAAGAAAGAGTAAAAGAATTGTATTGATCGGTCGGCTTCAAATAATAGGTCATATCTTGAATTGGCAAATCACGCTGAAAAATCATCCGCATATTATTTGCACTACCTTGATCCAAAACTTCACGATACCGATATTCAAAAATAACACCAGTTTCGATTCCTGCAACAGCAAAAGATTTTGCTTTGATTTTTATACCTTCGCCTTTAATAATATCGCGGTCAAAAATGTCTTCTTTTTTCAACTCAATTATCGAACCGTTAGTCTTTAAAACTCTAGCGGCTATATCTTTTACCTTATATTCCTTTCGAAATGGAATATCAATTTTGCTAAATTTTTCACGTCCACGTTCAGTAAAAATTTTCACTCGTATATAATGTCGGAGCGATAATCCCTCGCCGCTATCGTCAACTTTTACTTCCCAAAAAATCGCTTCTGCATCAGCATCTGCCTCAACTTTTGGTGTTTTCATACTAAGTTCTTCGGGCGTTACCGGTCTCCAATCGTTATCGCCGGCAAAAATATTGACAGAAAGAATGATGAGAAAAGTAAATAGAAAATAGAAATTATTGATTTTTTTATTAAACATTTTTGGAGTCCTTTTATTTTTGCTTTAAAGTAATCGCATGCGAATTTGCCGTATGAAATTTATCAAATAAATTTTTTAAAGGTGTGTAAACATTTGCCGGAAATAGTATTTTTTGACTGGCTCCAAAATAAAATTTTCGGTCGTAAGTTACAGCAGTTTTAGTTTCATTTGGCTGGATTTTTATAGATAAAATTCCAATTTTGCTTGGATCAAAAACCTCTGCGGGCGAATCAAGCGTATCGATTTGATAATTTGCTGGCGTTTCGATTTCAACCGAATCTTCTTCAGACCAAGGATACCTGAAATATATTGGATGAATTCGTTTTGCATCACTGAAAACAGGTTTTTCGCCATATTCAAAAAATCCGGGTTTTAAAAATAATCGTTTACCGGTTTTCTGTGCATAATTTGGTATTTTTACGCTGAACGAATAAATTAAAGGCATCGAATTGCTCTGAAAATTTATAACAGCCAAGTTTGAAATTTCTGCAGAACTTATTTGACTTTTTATCTCGTCACGAAATTCCTCTACACGTTTTGTTTCACTTTGGAGATAACCTTCGCGTCTGCGACCAATAGCTTGTTGCCCAGAATATTCAATAGATACTGTGCCTTCAAGTGTTCCATCTTCGAGCAATTTAAACTTTCCTTTGCGTTTTGCAACTGAAGAAGTTTGGTCAGATAAAGGCGTTGTTCCGAAAATCCAGTTGTTTTCGCCAATTAAAATTGTGTTTACTAATTCTTCATACCAAATTATCTGCTCAAATCCTAAAAAAGGTGAACCGGGATTAAAGTAACGAAACTTGCCACCAATTTTGACCGCAACACTTACCACATGAACAAATGAAGCATGAGTGTGAACTTGCGGATCGAAGAAAAATTCGCTTCGGTCGCCACCAAGTGCAATGCGAGCTTCAAAACCTAAAGAACTCACCATTGAAGCAAAAAGTAAATCAACATTTTGTGCTGTTCCGGCTCGTCGTTTGAGAGTTTCACCCGGATTTTTAGCATATGCTTTTTCACGCTGCTCGTCAGATAAAGTCGTGTCGTAAGTTAAGTTTTTGATTTGCGATTGGGAAAATTCATAGAGTTTTTTTATTTTGTCTTCATCGCTTGAAGCTGAAGCTGTCAGTTCGAGTGCGATTTTTTTGACATCATTATTGGCTTTGAGCAAATCTTTCATTGCAATCTGAAAGTTACTTGCCATTCGAGTCCAATCAGAACCACCAAAAAAGCTGGAATATTGAAGTAAAACCCACGAGCGAACCGTATCTTCCGGCGGCATTCGAGGTTCTTCTTTGAAAGCCGGAACATTTAAGCGTGTTGCTACTTGAAATTTATCATCAGATTTGTCAAATGAAACATCTTGCGGAAGATTAAACACATTTGTTTTCAAGAAGTTGCCCTCGTAAGGACGAACATAATATGTCAGCCTTTGAACAGGAATGTCTCGCTGGAAAACTAATCTTTGACCGCTCAAACTGCCATCTTTTATCTCTTCGCGATACCTATATTCCAGAATAACTCCGGGTTCGATACCAGTAACCGCAAAAGATTTCGCCAATATTTTAACTTTGTTAGCTTTTAAAATTTCACGCTCAAAAATGTCTGATTGAGCTATTTCTATTATCGAACCATCAGATTTTATAACGCGAGCTGCAACATCTGAAACTTTTCGTCCTTTAAAAAACGGAATATCAAACTTACTAAATTTCTCTCGTCCACGCTCTGTAAATATTTTTACACGAACATAATGATTGAAAAAAAGTTTCGATTCTTTTTTGTCATCAATTCGAATTTCCCAAAAAATTGCTTCTGCATCAGCATCTGGCTCAACAGTAGGTGTTTTCAAAGCCAGTTCTGCTGGCGAAATAGGTCTCCAAACAGTTTGTGTAAAAGCCGAAAATGAAATAATTAATGTAAAAAAATAACAAAAAACAGATAGAGAAATCGTCGTGAAAAAGAAATTAGCATTGAGTTTCCGCCTAAATTTAGTTATGTTCGAAGTCTTTCACACAAAAATCCGCAAAGAAATTAGGAAAAGCAGAATTATGTAAATAAACAGATGAATCTTACATTACTAAATTCTAATAACACAAGCAGTTTTATTCGTGAAAATTGCAAACTTTCTACTATTTTTTTTAACTATCAATCTTTTCACTTAAAATAATTCTAAACTTAAACAAATAATCAAATTTATGAAAATTAGAAACAGTTTGGATAACTTTTAAAAGGTTCTAGTCCTGATGATCCTTGCGATTTTATTGTTATTCGAATCAACAATATTATTTGGTCGAAACACAATACCAGCACCAACAGTTTCAGTAGAAAAATCAACTGAAGACGATGAAGTTATTAGCGTTGAGACTAACTTATTGAGTTTTCCGGTCAGTGTTTTGGGTAAAGATGGCGTTTTATTCAAAATTTGAAAAAAAAAGATTTTAAGATTTTTGAAAATGGAATTGAGCAACAGATTGAATATTATACATCGGTTGACGAGGCTTTCACAGTTGTTTTATTGATTGACAGAAGTGATTCGGTTGCTCCGATTATTAACGATTTGAAAAAAGCCGCGATTGCTTTTGTTGACCAACCTCGTCCGAATGATCGTGCTGTCGGAATCGCCTTTGACCGCAAGATCTATATTTTGAATAACAAAGTTCGCGACCGCGAAACGCTTAAAAATTCAATTCAAAATATGACGACATGAGCGGGAACTCATTTACATTCAACGATTGAAGGCGTGATCAATCGGATTTTCCGCGGCTTAAAAGGTCGCAAAGCCTTGATCGTTTTTACTGATGGATAAGAAGCTCGGAGCTGGGGTCAGCCCAAAGGAGCAATTCCGCAATTTACCGCCGAAACGAATATCAAAGCCGCTGAAGAAACCGGAACGCAAATTTATTCAATTCAATTTGATTCTAATTTTCGTACCAAACAAGGCGATAAATTTATTAAAGATATTCCCGCAAAAACCGGTAAAATGTTTTTCAGAGCCGATAAATTAAAGGATTTCAATAAAGTTTTCGGTCAAATCGCCGATGAATTACGCTTTCAATACAGCATTGGTTATTACCCAAAAGACGAACCCAAAAAAGGTGAACGACGGCAGATAAAAGTTACAGTTAATCAGCCAAATGCTAGTGTTAGAAATCGTTCTGATTGTGTTTTTGCCAAATGAATATTGACTAAAAATGTAAAACTTGCGATAAATTAAGCGATGAGAAATTTTAACTTTTTAATTAGCATTATTATTTTGGAGGACAACGGCTAAAAGTTGGAACTAAAAATCTTGCTCTGCCGTGTGTCCTAAATCCTTTCGATTTAGGATTTTTTGTTTTGTTTTCAGATTTTTTTATGAATGAATGTTAAAATCTAATTTTTGAAATCATCAATTAACCATTAACCATTAACAATTTACCATTGATTTATGAGCGAACCTTTAGAACTTAAAAAAACAGTAAACTTACCAAACACAAGTTTTTCGCAAAAAGCGAATCTCGGACAATCCGAGCCTGCACGTCTGCACAAATGGAACGAAGCAAAACTTTACGAAACGATTCGTGAATCGCGAAAAAATTCACCAAAGTTTATTTTGCACGATGGACCACCTTACGCGAATGCTGATATTCATATCGGAACGGCAATCAATAAAATGCTCAAGGATTTTATCGTAAAATCTCGCACAATGATGGGTTTTGACGCTCCATATGTTCCGGGTTACGACTGCCACGGGCTTCCAATTGAGAATTATGTAGAACGAAAGCTCAAGGAAAAAGGTAAAAACAAAGAAGAAATCCCTACGAATGCGTTTCGCCGTATATGTCGTGAACATGCTTCGACCGCAATGGTAAATCAGACGCGAGATTTTAAGCGACTAGGTATTTTGGGCGACTGGGAAAATCCATATCTCACCATGTCGCATGAATATGAAGCTGAAACCGCAAGACTGTTCGGCAAATTTGTCGAACGTGGTTATGTCTATCGCGGTGCGAGACCTGTTTATTGGGACGTTTACGATCAAACAGCACTCGCAGAAGCGGAAGTGGAATACGCGGACGTTGTTTCGCCGTCGGTTTATGTAAAATTTCCGCTTAAATCTGATGTAAAATTGATTGATTCGGCATTGGATGGCAAAAATGTCAAGTTTGTTATTTGGACTACAACGCCTTGGACTTTGCCTGCAAATTTAGGAATATCGGTTAATCCGAATTTCAACTATTCGGCGGTTGAAGTTGGCGATGAAGTTTATGTAATTGCAACAGATTTGGTCAAAGAAGTTGCAGAAAAATGTGGTTTTGACGGCAGCAAAGAACTAGCGAAATTCAAAGGAAGTGTTCTTGACAGACTAGAATGCTCGCATCCATGGATTGACCGCACTTCGCTTGTAATGTGTGGCGAACACGTTACTTTGGGCGACAATTCAGTTGGTGACGACGAGCAAAAGAGCGATAAATTTGCCGGAACTGGTTTGGTTCACACAGCTCCCGGACACGGAACGGACGATTTTTATATTTCGCAACGCTACGGTTTGCAGACGTATTGTCCGGTTGATAATGGCGGAAAATTTACCTCAGAAGTTGAACATTTTGCTGGTGAATTTGTGTTCAAAGCGAATCCGAAAATCGTTGAATTTATGCGAGAAAGTGGAGTTTTACTTTATGCCGAAGATTATTCGCATCGTTATCCGCACGGTTGGCGTTCGCATAAGCCTGTGATTTTTCGTGCAACGCCGCAATGGTTTATTTCGATGGATAATGGCGGTGATAAATCATTAAGAAAACAATCTTTACGCGAAGTTGCAACTACAAAATGGCATCCGAATTGGGGCGAAGGTCGCATGGCGAATATGCTCAAAAGTCGTCCGGATTGGTGCGTTTCACGGCAGAGAGTTTGGGGCGTGCCGATTATTGCGTTTCATTGTGTAGATTGCGAGCATGTTGTAGCAGACGCTGAAGTCATATATGCTGTTGCGGATATATTTGCAAAAGAAACAGCGGATGCTTGGTATAATAGAGAAGCAAACGAGCTTCTTCCAGCTGGTTTCAAGTGTCCGAAGTGTGAAAATAACAATTTTACGAAAGAAACTGACATCTTGGATGTTTGGTTTGATTCTGGTTCAAGCTGTGTTGCGGTTTTAGAAACTCGTGGTGAAACACTTCAGTTTCCGGCTGATGTTTATTTTGAAGGTGGCGACCAATATCGTGGTTGGTTTAATTCTTCATTGATGTGTGGAATTGCCGCTCACGATATCGCTCCATATAAGCAAGTAATTACGCACGGTTGGGTTGTAGATGGCGAAGGTAAAAAGCAAAGCAAATCAATTGGAAACGTAACTTCGCCTAATGAAATCGTCAAACAATCCGGTGCAGAAATTTTAAGACTTTGGGCGGCGGCGGTTGATTACACTGAAGATGTTCGGTGTTCGAAAGAAATTCTCGACCGCGTGACGGACGCTTATCGTAAGATTCGCAACACTTTACGTTATGCACTTGGGAACCTCGATCAATTTAATCCGGAAACTGATTCCGTTTCTGATTTGCTTGAGATTGACCGTTGGGCTTTAGCAAGTCTTGACGAACTAACTGCGAAAGTTACTGAAGCCTACGAAACTTACGATTTTCAAGTCGTTTATCAGTCGATTTATAATTTTTGCACAGTTACGCTTTCGGCAAGATATTTCGATATTATCAAGGATCGGCTTTACATCTACGCACCGAAATCTGTCGAAAGACGCTCGGCACAAACTGCGTTGTATAAAATTACGAAAGATTTATCGCTTTTGATAGCTCCGATTCTTGCGTTTACTTCCGATGAAGCATGGGAAAGTTTACCAAATCAAAATGTGAAATCTATTCATTTGGCTGAATTTCCGGTTGCTAATGAAGTTTTAGATTCGGAACTTCTCAACAGTTGGGAACGTATTTTCACTATTCGTGATGAGGTTTTGAAGTCGCTCGAAACGGCAAGAAATGAAAAGTTAATTGGTTCAAGTTTGGAAGCAAAAGTTAAATTAACGCTTTCTGAAAAAGATTTCGAGTTTTTGTCGGAATATAGATTCGATTTGCGATACATATTTATTGTTTCGCAGGTAGAATTATTCAAGGGCGATTCGCTGAAAGTTGAGATTACGAAAGCAGATGGCTTGAAATGTGAAAGATGTTGGAATTATTCGATGCAGATTCCAGTAAACGAAAGATACCCAACGGTTTGTGAGCGTTGTTCGGAAGCCTTGATTGAGATTGAGAGGAAGATATGATCAAAATTTCATCAAAGAATATAACAAAAGTTAAAACTTACAAAACGGGGAGAAATGAAATGGGATTAGCTTACGCGGAAATTGAACTGACAAATGGCGGAGATTCTTATATGTTTCTTCAGGGAATGATCGAAGAAAATGAAATTAAGCAAATTACGTTAAATGCTTTGATTGCTAGCTGAGCTTATATGCTAACAATCAATGACGACGTAAAAAATCAATTGGGTTTACCTTTAATTGAAAAGTAATACGCGACCTTGGCAGATGAAACTCAAGCAGAGGTTGAAATTGTTGGACCGGTAGATATTCGTTTTGAAAATTGCTCGACTACTTGCAGAGCTGTTGTTTTACCAAACGTAAGTGAGGTTTTGCTTGGTGTAATTCCGATGGAAGATATGGACGTTTTGATTCATCCGAGAGATGGAAAATTGGTTGTAAGCCCAAAACACCCATACGTAGCAAATAAATACTTAAAATAAGGAAAAAATGTTAAAAAAAATAATTGTTAGTTTGTTTTTAATGGTCGCTCTATGTGCGACTGCCGTTTCGCAAAAAGCTTACATGCCTGCTAAACCATCCGCGGAACGAACTGCGATATTGAATTCGCTCAGAGTTCCGGTTGAAAAGGAATTGAAGCAAAAAATACAGTTTTCGGCAACTCATTTTATGAGCAATGGAACATGGGCTTTTTTGAACGGAATGCCGCAAAATTTGATGGGTGAAACTCCGAATTATTCGAAAACGATTTATCAAGAAGCCATTGATAATCAAATGTTTGACAATAACTTTCAGGCTTTGTTGAAGAAAACAAAAGGAAAGTGGAAGGTCGTGAAATACGCAATCGGCTGCACTGATGTTTGCTGGCTTGATTGGAATAGTGAGTTTAAAGCACCGAAATCAATATTTCCCATGAGTGAGTAGAAATGAATAAATCAATATATATCTGGAAAGCCGCATATTTAGCCGCGGCGGCGGCAGTTTTTTTGTTTGATCAATCAAGCAAAGCGTGGGCGATTAGAAAACTGAGATTTGGCGGAGATTATCCGGTTATTCAAGGGTTTCTAAATTTTGCTTACGCCGAAAATCCGGGAGTTGCTTTTAGTCAGTTGAGCGATCATGGAGAATATGGACGTTGGGGACTTTCGGGAATAGCAATTATTGCTGCGATTTTCGTGACTTACTTTTTTTGGAAAGTCCCAAAATCGCAAGACAGATTGCTTGGAGCTTTGGCTTTGTTGCTTGCCGGAATAGTCGGAAATGTTACTGACCGAATTAGACTTGGTTTTGTGATTGATTTTATTGATGTCCAATTTGGAAGCTGGCATTATCCGACATTTAATATTGCAGATGCGGCAATCTGCACCGGAGCAGTTTTGTTGCTGATTGATATGTTTTATTCGAAAAAGGAAGAAGTTCCAAGTTCAAACGCTGATACAAAAAAATAATATGTTTCCAGAAATTTTTAAAATCGGTGACTTTCCAATCACAACTTATGGATTGCTTTTAGCACTCGGAATAATGCTCGCACTTTTTACCGCACAAAAACTTGCGAAAATTGATGGTTTGCCTTACCAAAGGATTTTTGATCTTGGACTTTGGACAATAATCGGTGGCTTGATTGGTTCAAAACTTTTAATGGTAATTGTGGAACCAAGTGTCAATGTTTTTACCTTCGATTTTTTACGCTCTGGCGGCGTATATTATGGCGGCTTTATCGGCGGTTTTATCGCATTGGCGATTTTAATTCCTTATTACAAACTCAATTTTTGGAAGGTTGCCGATTGTTTCGCTCCGGCACTTGCACTTGGACAATTTTTCGGCAGACAAGGTTGTAACGCAGCTGGTTGTTGTTGGGGAAAGCCAACGAGTTTGCCTTGGGGTGTGCATTTTAGCGAAAAGGGAAACGAATATACAGGCGTTCCGATATTTGACGAACACGGCGGTGCGTTACATCTTCATCCGGTTCAACTTTATGAATCTTTCGCGATGCTCGCTGTTTTTGGAATTCTCGTTTACTTTTTTAGACATAAAAAATTCGACGGGCAAATTTTAATAATGTATGGGTTATTTTATCCGATAATCCGGTTTACGATTGAGTTCTTCCGAGATGATCCTCGCGGGAATTTGTTCGGACTTGGTGATATTGTTAGTCTTTCAACATCGCAAATAATTAGTTTAGTAGTTGCGGTTTCTTCTCTAGTGTTTTTGTATATTCGTTTGACCAGAAAGGACGCTGTTTAGAAATGAATACAAATCTTCTTCCAACACGAATCTTACACGATTTTGTAAATAGGATGGAAAAACTTGAAATTGGTTATATGCTGACTGGTTCGATGGCGATGATGAATTATTCGGCGTATAGAATGACTGAGTATGTTGATGTTATTGTAGAATTCACTTCGGCTGATAAAGAGAGAATCATCGAAACGCTTGAGCCGGATTATTTCATTCCGCACAATTCAATGAGTAGTGCGATTTCGACCAAGCATATGTTTAATGTTATCCATATATAAACTGCTTTTAAGATTGACTGTGTGGTAAAGAAAACGAGTGAATTTCAGTTAAACGCTTTCAATTGGAGACAAAAAACCGATTTTTTTGGTAAAGACATTTGGATAATTACGCAGGATGATTTGATAATTTCTTAGCTTTGGTGGCGAAAGATAGTAACTCTGAAAAACAACTCACTGATGTAAAGAACTTGATGCGAAATGACTTTGATTCTAAATATATCAGCCAATGGACAAAGGAACTCAAGGCTTTCCACCTTTTTGAGAAATGCTTAGAGGAGATTTAGTTAATGATTGATACATCACCAAAAATCGAAAAACTGCAATTTGAGATGATGATGAAACTATCGTCAAATCAAAGAATTGGGTATGCGTGTGAAATGTTTATGGCAGTTTGCGAATTGATAATTAATTCACTTCCAAAAAAACCTCACCGAAAAAGAATTTAAGAAACAACTATATTTCCGCACTTATGGCGAACATTTGCCTGAAGATTTTTTTAAAGATTAAACAATGCAAACAGATACAAACGAAACACCGCAAACTATAATTGCTACTGACGAAGACGTTAATATGCGATTGGATGCCTTTTTGGCTGAAAAAATCGCTGATTGGTCGCGTTCGAGGCTTCAAAAACTAATCGATCAAGGCGACGTTTTAGTTAACCAAAAGAAAGCTAAGGCTTCTTACAAAATTTGTGAAAATGACGAAGTTGATATTGAATTTACAACCTCTTTAGTTCAAACATTTAAGCCGGAAAATATTCCGCTTGATATTATTTTTGAAGACGAAGATCTCGCCGTAATCAATAAGCAAGCTGGTTTGGTTGTGCATCCGGGAGCCGGAACTGCCAAAGGAACGTTAGCAAATGCGATTGCTTTTCATTTTCAAATTCAAAATTCGAAGCTCGAACTCGAAAATCGTGCGGGAATTGTTCATCGGCTTGATAAAGACACATCGGGCTTGATTGTAGTTGCAAAAAACGAAATTACACACGAAAAATTGAGCGATCAGTTTCAAAAACGCGAAGTTTTTAAAAGCTATGTTGCACTCGGACACGGCGAAATAAAAACCGATAAAGGCACAATCGACCAGCCAATTGCTCGTGACAGACGAAACAGAGTGCGGATGGCGATTGACCAAAAAGGTAGAAATGCCTTGAGTTTGTGGAAAGTTCGGCAACATTATGAAAACTTCACTCTGTTTGAAATTCAGATTAAGACAGGACGCACGCACCAGATTCGCGTTCATCTTGCGAGCATCAAACATCCGGTTGTTGGTGATGAAATTTACAATGGCGGTCGTGATAAAAATCTGCAAAATGCTAGTATAATGAAATCGATTGCCGGACTCGGACGCTTCTTTTTGCACGCTGAAAAATTGGCTTTTAAACATCCGCGAACTGACGAATTTATGAAATTCGAATCTGAATTGCCATCAGAATTACAAAACTTTCTTGATATACTCAAAAAACGTTAAGGCAACAAATTTTTAGGAAACAAGCATCAAAACAAATGGTTATGAAAAGAATTTACATTTCTCAATTAATTTTAGCGATTTTAATTTTGAGCGTTTTTGCATTTGCACAAACACCAACTGTTAATCCGACACAAACTCCAACTCCGAAAGTTTCCGGCGATGATGGAACTCGTGTTAAGACAATCGAAGTTCGTTTGCCGATCACAGTTAAAGACAAAAAGAAAAATCTTGTGACTGGTTTAAGCAAAAATGATTTTGTTGTTTTTGAAGATGGAGTTCAGCAAGAAGTCACTTTTATGAGTGATGAAAAAACGAATCCGCCGGTTTACGTTGGTGTTTTGATGGACACATCGCCATCAACTGCAGGAAAAACAAAATTTTCAAAAGAAGCCGCAAAAAACTTTCTTTACACAGTAATTAGACTTCGAAAAGACAAAGGTGCGTTTATGACTTTTGACCACGAAGTTACGTTGATTCAAGACTTTACGGATAAAATGGACTTACTCGATAAAGCCGTTGATGGCGTAAAAAAGGTCGGGACACAAACTTCGCTTTATGACGCAGTTTATCAGTTTTCTGACGAAAAACTTCGCAATACGCCTGGCAGACGAGTTATTGTTTTGATTACTGATGGTGACGATACTTTTTCGCGAGCCGAGTTGAGCGATGCAATCGACATTGCACAGCGAACTGAAGCAACAGTTTTTGCCATTTCAACGAAAGCCGGATTTCTTGGAAGTGTTCCGGGTGTTGAAGCCGGAACAGTTAAAGATTCAGGCGATAGTGATTTGTCGAGATTATGTTTAGAAACTGGCGGAAGCGTTTTCTTTACCGGAGATATGCTTCAGCTTGAAAAGGCTTTTACAAAAATTTCGCAAGAACTTCGTTCGCAATATATTGTTACTTATCGTCCGGCAAATCAAAATTACGACGGAAAAAAACGCAAAGTTGAAGTTCGTTTTGCTGATAAAGACAAAGCAGACAAATTTAAAATTTCGGCAAAAACAGAATATCGAGCTGTGAACGACAGTCTTAAATAAGAGGTTACGAATATGAATTGGAATAGAACATCTGTAATTTTAGCAATATCAGCAACTGTTTTTGGAGTTTCGCTGATTGGTTTTAATGCTTCAAACGCACAGCAAACTACTCCAAACACACAAGTTACTATTGCTTCGCCAAGCCCAACAGTTTCGCCAACACCAGAAGTTATAATCGACGATGATGAAGTTTTGCAGATTGAAACTGAAGTTGTAAACGTTCTTTTTACCGCGACTGACAATAATCGAAAATTTCTCACCGATCTCAAACAGACAGATATTAAAATCTTAGAAGACGGAAAAGAGCAAGAGATTTTTGCATTTTACAGACAAGTAGATTTGCCTCTAAGTTTGGCAATTTTAATTGACGTAAGTGCTTCTCAAGAAAGAACTTTGCCGCAAGAAAAAGATGCCGCCAAAGCCTTTGTCGAAGATGTAATTAGACCGGACAAGGACGAGGTTGCGATAGTTTCGTTTACTGGCGAAACAACGCTCGAGCAAGGAATGACAAGCAATATCCCACGCCTGAGAAGAGCAATTGATCGAGTTGAGTTCGTTCCGCCATCTGGTTATTTGGGCGGTGGAGTTATTGTCGGTGGAAGAACCGGTACGCCGCCAATTTCCGGCAGAAACCAAACTGCACAAGGTTCGACTGCAATTTGGGACGCAATTTGGGTGACATCTGACGAAGTTTTGAGCGTTTCGCCGGATAGAACTAGAAGGGCAATTATTTTAGTCACTGACGGCATTAACACCTTTGGACGTAAGAAGTTAGATGATGCAGTTCAAGCGGCAATCAAAGCCGAAGCGGTAATTTATTGCGTTGGGATTGGTGATAATTTTTACGGTGGAGTTGATGAAGGTTCGCTCAGAAAAATTTCAGAAAGAACCGGTGGACACGCTTATTTTCCTCGGGAAGAATCTGATTTACGCAAAGCATTTGCACAAATCCAACTTGAAATGCGTTCACAATTTTTAGTCGCATATTCGCCGACAAACGACAAGAAAGACGGCACTTATCGCAAAATTGAAATTCAAACTGCAAATCCTGAGCTAGCAAAACAAAAAGTTAAACTCACCCATCGACAAGGCTATTTCGCAAAAACCGACAAAAAATCACAGTCTAAATCTAAATAACTGCCTACGCAGATATGTTGTAAATTGATTTTCTGTTTCAAATTTAAACACCAAATTGTTTCAAATGATGATCGGTGTGTTTATATGCAATTATTGCCCATTCTTTGGCGTTCATTTTTCCGAAAAATGGATGTTCAAAACATTTAAACTCTTCCGAGAGAGAGCCAATTTTATTGGTCAAATTAATAATTGTATTTTTATCTTCAGCAAATTCTAAAGGCTTTCTGCCATACTCTTGTTGATTCATTTCTGCCGAAGTTTTTACTTCTTTCGGCATAGCTAACACATATAAAATCAACGTTTTAACTATATTTCTTGAGACGAAATTGCTTTGACTTTTCAACTCGTGACCAAACGGCATTTCGCCCGCTTGCACCAGATGCGAAACCATTTGGTTTACGCTCATTTTGCCCCAAAGTGCTTTCTCGTCACCATTTAGCTTGTTTATTCTGGCGATAAGTCTTGCTTTGTCTGCTTCATTTCTAATCGTTTTCATATTATTTTCTAATTCAAATATTTCTTAAACCAACCGAACACCTCCGAGTAAAAGAAGCGGCTATTTTCACCCTTCAAAATCCAATGATTTTCTTCCGGAAAAACTATCAAACGGCTCTGAACTTTTTGCCTCTGCAAGATTGACCAGTATTCAAGCGAATTATTGAGCGGAACGCGGAAATCTTGTTCGCCGACCGTTACTAAAACCGGCGTTTTGAAGTTTTTAGCATACGATGACGGGCTTTGTTCCTTCCAGATCTTGCCTACCTCCCAATGCGGTCCGCCAAGATTTTTCTCGCGTCCAAAAATTGAATCACTCGTTCCCCATTGCGATTCTAGGCTGACCAACCCAGCGTGTGAAACCAAACATTTATAACGAGTTGTAGTTGCCTGCATCCAATTTGCCAGGTGTCCACCGTAGCTTGCACCAGCCGCACATTGTCGACTGCTGTCAATAAACGAATAGTTTTTGATGGCTTCATCGGCAGCTTGATTTATTTCATCGGCGGGAGTTTTCAGCGGATCGCCTTGAATACCTTGGGCAAATTTTTCGCCTGATCCGGTTGAGCCAACATAATTGGTCAAAACCACCACATAACCCGGCGAAGCGATCATGTGATAATTCCAACGAATACCCCAATTATCACGCCATTGCAGATGCGGTCCACCGTGCATCAAAACAATCAGCGGATATTTTTTGCTTGCATCAAACTTCGGCGGTTTGACAATCATATTGTGGATTTTGTTGCCGCCTTTGCTCGTAAACCAAAAATGTTCGGGCGAGGCAACATCCCATTTTGCCAAAGCCTCTTTATTGAATTCGGTCAAGGGTTTGATTGATTTATCGCTCGGATTGATACGGAAAATTTCGGGCGGATTAATGGCACTATCCCAACTCGCAAAAATCATAGTTGCCGACGCTTTTGCGGGAATCGTCAAATTCGTATAAACGCCTTTTGTTTGCTCAATTGCTTGTTTCACTTCGCCGCCGCTTGCCGACATCGAATAAATCTTTTCTAAGCCTGCATCTTCCGAGGTTAGATAAATTGTTTTGCTATCAGGCGAAAGGGCAAAACTCCCGACATTGATATCAAAATTTGCCGTCAAAACCTTGTGATTTCCTGAGCCAGCGTCAATCGTAACCAACCGAGTAAAATTAAAAACTTTTTCAGTATTTGGGCTAAATGTGGCGTAAAGCGTTTGTCCATCAGGGCTAAAAGTCGGGCGACCATATCTGCCGTCAGCTTTGGTAACTTGTTTCGGCTCTCCGCCTGTCGTTGCAGCTTGAAAAAGTTGCATCGTGGTTTCGGTAAATGCACCGTTGGTTCTATCGGTTGTCGCGGCAAAAATAACCGATTCGCCATCGGGCGACCAACTCGCCGCAATCTCATCATTTCCTTCGCCGATTGCTCCGCCAAAACCTTTTTCCGCCACGAGTTTTGTTCCCGCCAGTAAGTCCTTCGCCTTCGCACCTTCCTTTAATTCTTGGACAAAAAGATGTGTCTGCATTTCGTCAATCCATTTATCCCAATTGCGAATCGGAAAAGTGTCATAAACGCGGGCTTTGTATTTACGATTTTTGCGTTCGGCGGCAATTTTTTTGTTGTCTTCATCATTTGCAGTATTCGGATAAACGCTGGAAGCAAACAAGATAGCGTTTCCGTCAGGTCGCCAATTCGGATTTCTCGCACCTGTCGAAAGGTTCGTTGTGTGAATAGCTTCACCGCCATCGACAACATTCAAAACGTAAATTTGTGCTACTTCGTCACCTTCGCGTTTGGCTGAAAAGGCAATTCGTTTGCTATCCGGCGACCAAGCCGTTCCGTTTTCACCCGCTTTTGAAGAAGTTAAACGACGCGGTTTCGCACTTCCATCGGCAGAAACAATCCACAAATCGGATACTTGATCTTTTTCGTCATAAGCAGGTTCGATCATCGAAAAGACGACAAATTTTCCATCAGGACTCGGAATCGGTGCTCCAACTCTTTTCATCAGCCACATTGATTCATGTGTGATGACATCTTTGCCTTGCGAAAACGCGATTTGTGTAGATAAAACACAAAAAATGATTAGGAGAATAATTCGATGATATTTGATTTGATTTGGCATAGTCTGATTTTCGCTAATTTTTGATTTTTATTCAATTCTATTCGGGCAAAGACATTTTTTAAACACTTCACCCATCCCGCCTTTGCCGATGGCGGAGATGATTTTGTATTGATTGATTATTGTTCCTGTTTCCATCTTTGTCTTTATTTTATGCCGCTTGCTTTATGAATTGCCGTCTGCTTTAGCTGACGGACAATAGCAATCTTGCAATTGGCTTTAGCCGAATCACAGTAAAATAAATTTCCTTTTCGCTTTAGCCTAATTTATGCTGAAGCAATAAGGAATTGCCATTTTTTTGTTTGGCTAAAGCCGAATCTTTTACCAATCAGAATCCGTCCGCTAAAGCAGACGGCAATTCATTTCTACTATTCCGGAATCCCGACTTTCTTGACCAATTCCTTAAATCGCGGGTCGTCTCGCAGAAACTTAAATGGTGGCAAAACTTTGATTTCCACCATTTGGGGTTCGCGTTGCTCATACGCTTTGTTTAGGTATTCAAACGCTTTATCTTTGTCTTGAAGTCGGATATATTTGATCGAAAATTCATAACTCTTCAGATAAGCATTTTTATCTTTCTCCAAGTCTGTTCTCTTACGATCTAGTTGCTGATCTAATTGTTTTTGCACAAAACCCTTATAGCCGTCTTTTTCAAAAGCAAGTTGGAGGCTTTTAATATTTTCGAGGCTGACACCGTTGAGCTTGAATTGGATAAGGCGTTGCTCAATTACTTCCGAATACATCTCATTGGCTTCATAAAGAAAGACAAGATTATTGCGAGCCATTTCAGAATCAGGAAATAAGTCAATGGTTTTCTTAAATTGAGCAACCGCTTCGTCTAGCTTGCCGTTAAGATTAAGCACTCTACCCTTTTGGTTATTTATGACCAACGCTAATGGGTCGAGTTCCAACGCTTTATTTATCTCTGATAGTGCTTGATCGCTATTTCCCTGATTGTAATAGACTTCTGACAGCCATTGATATGCAGACGGATACTTTGGGTCGAGTTCGATTGCTCTCTTGAGTTCTCTCTCGGCTCCCTTAAAATCATAATCATAATTGAGTAAAATCTGACCGAGCGATGCGTGTGCTTCCGCCAGATTCGGGTCATTTTCGAGGGCTTTCTGTGCCGCCTGTTTTGCCAACGGCATATATTCACTCGGTCTGAAATTGCCGTAATAAGGCATCAAAGCCAATGTATCGGCAAGTCCTGTGTGGGCGAGTGCGTAGTTCGGGTCAGCGGCAATCGCTTGCTGGAAATACTCTCTGGCTTTTTGAAAGTCTGCGGTATTTCGTTTGTTCCAATGAAACCGACCTTTTAAGTAAAGCTGCTGTGCCTCGGAACTGGTCGTGTTGGTTTTGCTGACTCGCTCCTGTTCGGTCGCGGTTAATTTCAAACGAAGTTTATCCGAAACCGTTTTAGCGATCTCGCTCTGCAATGAAACGAGGTCGGATTGTTTGCGATTGTAGGTCTCGCCCCAAATTTGATCGCCTGTTTTCACATCAACCAACGACAGATACAAAACCAAATCGCTACCCCGCTGAACGACTCGCCCGTTCAAAATCGCCTGCACTTTCAATTCTTCACCAATTTTCTGCGGCGAAATTCCCTTGCCCTTGTAATAGAAAACTGTGCTTCTCGCTTTGACCGACAAATTAGGAATCTGTGAAAGACTGTTGATGAGTGTTTCCGTCATTCCGTCTGAGAGATATTCGACATCTTCATTTTTGCTTTCATTGATAAACGGCATCACAGCGATTGATTCGATTTGATTATTGCTTTTGGCAAAGAATCCAAAATATGCGATCGCGGAAATGATTGAAAGCAGAACGATTCCAATAATTGCCGTTGCAAGTTTATGACTCTTTGCCTGGGTAACCGCATATTCAAGGCTCGATGAAGTCGTTACATTTTGCGTTTGTTTCCCATCTTCAGCTTTCGTTTCTTCGATTGATTTTTCAGCGTAAATCTGCGTCGCATTTTCGGGTTCGCGGCTGGATGTTTTCTCTGCGTTCGGCATGATTGAACGTTCAAGTTCGCCTTGAATGTCCAAGGTTCGACGCAGATTCTTCAAATCAACCACCAAATCGCCCGAACTTTGATAACGCATCGATTTGTCTTTGGTCAATGTTTTGCGGACAATTCGTTGCAATTCGTCAGGAACATTTTCCAGTAATTTCGGTTCGGTTTCGATGATCGAAACAATCGTGTGATTGATTGTTTTCCCAACGAACGGCACTTTTCCCGACAGCATTTCATAGAGGACGACTCCCAAACTCCAAACATCGGTGCGTTCATCGGTTGACTTTCCCTGTGCTTGTTCGGGCGACATATACGAAACCGTTCCCATCACAACACCGGGATTGGTTTTGACGTGGGCTTTTGTTTCACCTTCGAGCGAGATGTCGTCTTTGCTCTTTTCCGTTAATTTTGCGAGACCGAAATCAAGCACTTTGACATAACCGTCTTGTCTAACCATTATGTTTTCGGGCTTGATGTCGCGATGTGCGATTCCTGCGATGTGTGCGGCGGAAAGTGCTTCGGCAACCTGCACGCCAATGTTCAAAATAGAATTAAGCGACGAAGTTTCTTTTGCCAAGAGATTTTCCCGCAACGTTTCGCCCTCAATAAATTCTGTGGCGATGTAGTGCGAACCTTCATAACTATCAATTCCGTAAACCGTCAGAATATTCGGATGATTAAGTGCCGAGGTCGCCTGTGCTTCCTGCACAAACCGATTCAGCTTTTCAGAATCGCGGCTAAACTCTTCGTTCAAAAATTTAATCGCCACTTTCCGATTCAGTTTGGTATCTTGAGCCAAAAAGACTTCGCCCATTCCGCCTTTACCGATGGCGGAAATGATTTTGTATTGATTTATGATTGTTCCAGTTTCCATTTTTGTCTTTTATAAATTGCCGTCTGCTTTAGCTGACGGACAATAGCAATCTTGCACTTGGCTTTAGCCGAATCTTAGTAAAATAATCTTCCTTTTCGCTTTAGCGTAATTTGTGCTGAAGCAATAAGGAATTGCCCTTCTTGTTTGGCTAAAGCCGAATTTTTTCCAATCAGCATCCGTCAGCTAAAGCAGACGGCAATTCATTTTTCCTACTCAGGAATCCCAACTTTCTTGACCAATTCCTTAAATCGCGGGTCGTCTCGCACGAAGTCCCAAGTTTTATTGACCTTTAGAAAGAGCAACCGCTTTTCACGCTCGTCATACGCTTTGTTCAGGAATTCGATCGTCTTTTCTTTGTCTTTGCCCCAGGCATATGCGTAGGCATAATCCATAGCTTTAACATATCCATTGGGGTCTTTTGCCTGTTTAGCATTCAGCTCTTCGAGACGTATTTCCTGACGTATTCGCTGAAAGCCGTCCCAGCCGCCTTTTTCGTAGGCTTCTTTCAATTTTGCAATATTTTCGGGTTTGAAATCCTTATTTGCCTTCGCAGCGAGTAGTTGCTCTTCGACAGCCTGATCATATTTGCCTAGATTGGCATAAATAAAACTGTATTGGTCATGAAGACGTGGTTCATTGGGAAATAGCTCATTCGACTTTTTGATTTGTAGAAGTGCTTCGTCAGATCGCCCGGCACGTTCCAGAACAAACGCCACCCAAAGATTGATAGGAATTGAAAACGCGTCGAGTTCCACGGCTTTCGTTATTTCTCTGATTGCTTCGTCATGCCTGCTACTGGCATACAAAAGCTCGGCATACCATTGACGTGTCGTGGCGTAATTCGGATCGAGATCGATCGCTCGTTTGAATGATTTTTCCGCACCTGCAAAGTCGTATTCATATTCATAAATTACCTTTGCTAGTGATGTATGAGCTTCCGCCAAGTTCGGATCAAGTTCGAGAGCCTTGAGTGCCGCTTGCTTCGCTTGGGGACTATAATCTTTTGTTCTGAAATCGCCAAAAACGGGAAACAATTGATAAGTATCGGCTAGTCCGGTGTAAGCAAGGGCAAAGTTCGGGTCTTTTTCGATGGCTTGTTTGAAAAACACGATCGCTTTTTCAAATTCAGGTATTTGCAGTTTGTTCCAATGGTAACGACCTTGCAGATAAAGCTGATAGGCTTCGTTGTTGTCGGTGTATTTCTTCGTCAGCTTTTGCTCGCTTTCGCCCGACAGTTTCAGCTGCAGTTTGCCCACGATCTCGGCGACGATCTCGCGTTGGGTGGTCAACAGTTCCGAAAGTTTCCGTTCATACTGCTCACCCCACAGCGACTTGTTGGTGCGGGCATCTACTAACTCGACCGTGATGTTGAGATTGTCGCCCCGCTTGGTAAGGCGTCCGGTCATCACTGCATCCACGCCAAGTTCGTTGGCGATCTTTGCAACATCAGTCTCCTTCCCCTTGTAACGCATCACTGAACTCGTCGGGCTAACTTTCAGATCGGGGATCTGCGTCAGCCGAAAAATCACCGATTCCGCCAAACCGTCAGACAAATAATCCGTGTCGGCATCGGAATTCCTATTCTCAAACGGCATCACCGCGATGGAATTGATTTGTTTGGAACCAGACGCTGAGAAATATCGATAGCCAAAGAATCCACTAACCAAAAGAACAACAGCAACAACTGCAGCTATCAGCGGCTTCGCCGCTCTATTTGCGGAAAA
>JANORS010000012.1:0-55805 GCA_031415455.1 Acidobacteriota bacterium
AGCATTGATTATGACAAGTTTGGACAATGGAATGTCGCTCTTAAACGTAGCAGATTATATGCAAGACATCGTAAAAGGTTCGATTCTGGTGCTTGCTGTCGGTGCTGATATGTATGGCAGAAAAAGCTAAGTTTTTTTGAATTACGGCAAAGTAATTTATTAGTGATTATTATTGCTTTAATATTTACCATAACAAAAGCTACTTGTTAGTTTGACAAATTTGAATTGAGACTATGTAATGTTAACCACTAACAGTACCAAGTTGATTTAATTTATTAAAAAGCACGCCTCAATGTTATGGCTCGTCGGATAAATTTAGAAAGTATTAATGTTGCCCGATCGAACACCATACGCGACATTAATCGCCAAATAATACTCAACTATATCCGCGAAGATGGTCCAATTTCGAGAGCAACTATTTCTCAAATAACTGAATTACAAAGATCTACCGTCTCATTAATCGTAGATGAATTGTTGAAGGCGAGTTTGGTTGAAGAAATATACGGCGAATCAACCGGTGGAAGACCTCCGCAGTTGTTAACCCTAAAATCAACAAGTGCGGTTGCGATCGGAATTGATCTCGGAAAAAAAGTGACCACCGTTGGCACATGTGATTTGAGCGGCAGGCTTATTGAAAAGGAAACGTTTCCCACAGATCGTGAATTTAAAGTAACAATTGATAGAATCATAAAAACGTGCCAAAAACTTATTCAAAAGAACAAAGACTCGATTGAAGGTATCGGAATATCATTACCTGGGTTGGTTGAATCGTGGACGGGAAGGGTAGTAAGCATTCCGCATCTCGATTGGCGGTTTCCAGAAATCATAAAAGAAGTTGAGAAAGCCACAGGACTTCCCGTGTTGGTCGAAAACGATACTAACGCTGCGGCTTTAGCAGAACTCTGGTTAGGTCGCCCTGAAATCAGAAATGTCAGGGATTTTGTTGTCGTCCTGATTCATGATGGAATCGGAACCGGAATAGTTTTTGACGGACAACTCTATCGTGGAAAGGGTGGGGTAGCAGGTGAGTTTGGGCATATGACGATTGGTAGTAATGCTCCGATTGCTTGTGCAGCAGGAAAAACCGATTGTTGGGAAGCCTTCGCATCTGAGCGTTCGGCGGTTGCCAGATACTCTAAACTTATTAATCATTCAAATGAAAAGAGTAAAATTCAATTCAATCGATTGGTAGAGATTGCACTTGAAGGTGACGAAAACGCTAAAAAAGCCTTAAAAGAAACCGCATATTATATTGGGGTAGGAATTTCAAATCTTGTTCAAGGTTTATCGCCGGAAGTTACAATTATTGTTGGAAACTTTGTTAAAGCATGGTCTTTAGTCGCTGGTGAGATTGAAAAATCAACGGAACAAGCGATGTGTCAAGGTTTTCCTGCGGTTAAAGTTATGCCATCAACACTTGGGGCTTTTCCAACATTAATGGGAGCTTTCAGCTTGGTTCTTGCCAATAAATTTGCCTCATTTCATATCAACTAATCGCAGAAAATCGATAAATCGTTTGGCTCTTATAAAGTTCGTTGGGCTTTAATAAAGTGGAAGGAAATTCGAGATGATTAGGAGAATCTGGAAAATGCTGTGGTTCTAAACAGAAACCTGCTTGTGAACCGTATGTGCTTCCTGATTTTCCAGTTAAGCCTCCATCTAAAGAATTTCCACTGAAAAAATGTAAGGCAGGCTCAGTTGTGAAAACTTCTAATTTACGCCCAGTTTTTCGTTCGAAAACTGTTGCGGCTAACTTCATATCTTCCGAATCTTTGTTTAAAACAAAATTATGGTCAAAGCTGTTTTTGCCAATTTCTTTAAATTCGCGATAATCGAACAATGTTTCCATGACTGATATAACTTTGCCATTAGAAAGTAGATTCTCATCAATAGGCATAATGTTATCCGCGTTTATTTGAATTCGATGGGTTGATATATCGCCATTTCCTTGCCCTTTCAAATTAAAATACGAATGATGAGTCAAGCAAACAACTGTTTCTTTGTCGGTTGTCGCTGTGTAATCAATTCGGAATTCATTCTCGTTATTTAAGGTATAAATTACACTTATAGCTAAATTCCCCGGAAATCCCTGCTCGCCATCTTTGCTGAGATAATCAAATTCAATTGCCGAACCATTCTCTTTAAATACAGTCTTTGATTGCCAAAAAACTTTATCAAAACCTTGTTTTCCGCCATGTAAGGTATTTCCGAAATCATTTGCGACTAGTTTGTGTTCGAAATTGCCTAAAGAAAACTTCGCGTTGGCAATTCGATTTGCGTAGCGTCCAATGATTGCTCCGAAGTAAGGATTTGATTTGAGGTATTCTTCGGTTTGATATTCTTCGACCGAATCAAAACCCAAGACAATGTCATCAAATCTGCCGTTTTTATCAGGCATTTTTAAGGACATAACAGTTGCACCGTAGTTTGTAATTCGGATTTCTGCACCTTTGTTATTGGTTAAAGTGAAGATTTCGGCGATGTCTTTTTTTGAGGTTTCAAGGTCTCTAGAATGTTTATTCATTATTCCGTATTTATTGTCTCTTTTGGCTTTGTTGTATGACTTTACAAAAGTATCAAAAACACATATAAATAATCAATGCACAATTAAGAGGTTTTGACTTTAAATTTTAGTCAAAAATTACTTACAAAGAGTTCTAGAAATCAGCTGCAGATGGGATTTTATCATTGTTGCAAATCTAAATAAATTTGGAGAAAAGAAATGTTCAGTTTTGCCTTAAAAAAAATCGGCACTTTCATTTGTTCATTGTTAATATTTATCAGCACTACTTTGATAATTTCGGCTCAAAACTCACCAATAGTCGAAAATAATTTTGAAAAAGGGGTTGAAAAATGGGAAGCTCGTGGCGAAAGAGTTTCGATCGGCAGTTCGAAAGACCAAGCCTTAAGCGGCACAAAAAGTCTTAAGATTTCCAGTCGTTCGGCTAATTGGCAAGGCAGTCAATTAAATATAACAAAGATACTTTCGGGCGGAAAGGCTTATAACTTCACGGTTTCGGTCAAATTAGCGAAAGGCGAAAAGCCCGACGATATTAAAATGTCGATACAGCGGGGCGACACAAACTATGACACGATTGGGGTTGCAAGAGTAAATTCCGATGATTGGACAACTATTTCTGGCAGATTTAAGTGTTCGGGTAGCGACCCGTATATGCTCGTTTACATTGAGGCAATTCGGGCAAATACTTCTTATTTTATCGACGATTTCAAAATTGAAAATGCAGGCGATGATATTCCGAAACAAACGGGCGTAATTCTGCAAAACGATTTTGAAGATATGACCGCTCAAAATTGGGTTGTTCGCGGCGATGCGGCGGAAATGTTCAGCTCAAACGCCGGCGGATCGCAAAGCCTCAAGATTACCGGACGAACACAAAATTGGAACGGACTGGCGTTAGATGTTTCGCCATTGATGTTCAAAGGGCGAACTTATCAAATTTCGATTTCCGCACGATTGTTGAAAGGACAAAAAAGTGATTCTCTGAAAGTTACGATGCAGCAAACTCCGCCGAAAGGTGAAGCGAAATATATTGAAGTTACTTTGCCGAAAACAGTTACGGACGCAGAATGGACAACCCTTTCAGGTCAATATACCGTAACCACAAGCGACAATAATCTTTTGCTATACGTTGGAGCCGAGGGTGCAACCACATCGTATTTTATTGACAATTTCAGCATTTCAGTTCTCGGAACAACCGCGACAATTAACCAATCGCAATTGAATCTGCCAAAGTCAGCCGAACTCGGTATTCCGTCGCTTTACAAAAGTTTAGCGGATTATTTTCCGGTTGGCGTAGCGATTTGGAAGGGCGATTTAGAAGGCGAACACGCAGTTTTGGTAAAAAAGCATTTTAACAGCATCACGTCCGAAAACGATATGAAATTCGAATCGGTCGAACCAATGGAAGGAAAATTCACGTTTGAAGCCGCCGATGCTCAAGTCAAATTTGCAAAGGCTAATGGAATGAAAATTCGCGGACACGCCTTAGTTTGGCACGAACAAAATCCGAAATGGTTATTTAGGGATTTGCAAGGAAATCCGATGACTCCAACGGCTGAAAATAAAGCACTATTGTTAAAAAGACTAGAAAATCATATTCGCACAGTCGTCAAACATTTCGGCAATAATATTTACGCCTGGGACGTTGTAAACGAAGCGATTGATCCCACACAAAGCGATGGTCTTCGCAAAAATGAGTGGTTTAACATAACAGGGTTGGAGTACATCAAAACCGCGTTTCGGGTATCTCGTGAGGTTGCTCCGAACGCTAAACTTTTTATCAACGACTATTCAACAACCGACCCGAAAAAACGTAAATTTCTCTACGATTTAATCGCCGATTTGCTTAAACAAGGTGTGCCGATTGACGGAATCGGACACCAAATGCACGAAAATGTTGAGGTTTCATCAAAACAATCGGTTATCGAAACAATCAATATGTTCAGCAGTTTGAAGATTGATAATCAAATTACCGAACTGGACATCAGCATTTATACGGATTACGAAAGCAAGACAGGTTTTACGGATTTTCGGTCAATTGACGAGAAACTTTTAATCAAACAAGGCTATCGTTACCGCGATTTGTTCGACGCGTTCAAGTCGCTTAAAGGAAAAATCAGCAGCGTAACTTTTTGGAGTCATTCAGACGATCACAGCTGGCTTTCTAAACCGAATAAAATTGATTCGCCTTTGCTTTTCGACCGCAATCTGAAAAGCAAACACGCATTTTGGGGGATAATTGACCCGAAAAAATTGCCCCCAACACCAGCAATGTAGTAATAAAATGTGTAAAATAAATTTAATCCTAGTTTCAATTTTCGTTATCGATCTGTATTCGGTTTTTGGACAAGATCATTCGAAGCGGATCACTTCCGCAAGCTATAGCCAAGTAACAGGCACGAATAACAGGCTTTACAGCGAAGTTATTGGAGCACGGCGTGCCGCTGAAGGCGTGAGGACGGATCGGATCTGAAGGTTAGCGATTGTACATAAGGAAGTGGTTTTAAATACATTAGACGCAGATAGTTGGACGACTCGCACGAAAAACGGGGTGCAAGTTTTGGTGTGGAATTTTACGCCGCCGATTACGCCAGAAAGTAATCAAGTTTTCTATCAAAGAGATTTACCGCTATAAAATTTCGGCAATGATATTTTCAATGTTTCTGAGATTCCAGAAGGAGGGTATTATCTGAAAATTCATAAAGTTGGATATCAGATAAATAATGTTTACGCAGATTATCTGAAATTGGGTTCGCCTCAGAATCTAAAACGCGAACAAATCAAGAAATTAGTGGAAAACAATAGCGGAAAGGAAATCGAAACGTTACAATTAGAAATATAGAAAAATCAGATTTTTAGGAAAGTGTTTAAACTTCGCGAAAATGTTGCTTTATCTTTGGAAAAAAGATACGCAAATTGAAATTAAAATATTGCTGTATATTGAGATCTAGGAGCAGTTAGTAAATGTTAGTCAACCGAATTATAAAAATTTTCGCAATTATAAGTGTTTTTATGGTTTGTGGGTTCGCACAAATTACAGAGTCTACTTTGCGTGGGCGAGTAGAAGATTCAGCGGGTAATATTATCGTCTCGTCTGCAATAGTCGCTCAGAATGATGCAACCGGACAAGTTAAAACAACATCGACGGACGATAATGGGTTGTTTACTTTTGCAAGTTTACCATCAGGAAGTTATACGATTTTTGTTCGCGTTCCGGGCTTCAAGACATACGAGCAAAAGAACTTAAAGTTGAATGTCGGGCAAGCCTCAGAACTAAATATTAAATTAGAAATCAGCGATTTAACTGCGAATGTAACAATTGGTGCCGAAGAGGCGATCTCACAGATTTCAAGCGAAGGCAGGATTTCTGATGCCTTTACACGAAAAGATGTAGCCGAATTGCCTCTGCCGCAACGCGATGTTTTTGCTTTGCCGAAACTTTCCGCAGGTGCGACCGCGATTGCTGGTGCGGCAAGTTCTACAAAACTGACAAATTCGCCAGTGATTACAGTTAATGGAAATCGGTATCGCGGAAATAATTACGTGCTTGACGGTGCGACCAATTCAAATGCGAATAATTCAGGTGAACCGTTAATTGTTCCGAGTATTGAAGTTATCGAAGAAGTTCAAGTGCAAACAAACAATTTTTCGGCGGAATTCGGACGCGGAAACGGTGCTGTTATCAATATGCGTACAAAATCCGGCTCGAATAATTTACACGGACAAGCGTGGAATTATCATCGAAACGCCGCTTTGAACGCTCGAAACTTTTTTTCCGCTCAAGGTTCGCCGCAAGTTTATAATCAATTCGGCGGAAGCCTCGGCGGAGCGATTCGCAAGAAAAAAACGTTCTTTTTTGCAAGTTATGAAGGAACGCGAAACGCCGTCGCAAAAACACTTTCGTTTTTGGTTGAAACTCCCGAACTTCGGGCTTATGTTGCAAACACGCGACCGAACAGCATTGCAAACCGTTTATTTAAAGATTTTGCCGCACCGACTCCGCTCAGAAACGGAAGCGGTTACGTTAATCAAACAAACATAACAATCGGCGGAAACACGTTTGCGGCGACCGGAACAACATCCGTAAATCTGCGTGATTACATTCGTTTCGATCAATATATGGGCAGAATTGATCATTCGTTTAATAACGACAACGACAAAATTTCCGGTCGTTGGATTGCCGAAAATCAACGCGATCAAGGCGGAACTAATTCTGCCGCCGCGACAAACGGAAAAGCGATTCGCGGTGAACGCGGATTTTTTACAGGCACTTTCGGTAATTTGAATGTCGGCTACACACGCACTAACAATACTTCTGTCAACGATTTACGGTTTTCAATGTCGCTTTTGAACACAAATCGCGGAAACGATGACGCAGTTGTTCCCGATATTACAATAACCGGAATTACCGCACCTTTCGGCGATATTTTTAACAATCGCACAAAACTTAAAACTTACGAAATTCGTGATACTTTCTCTCTCGTACGCGGAAATCATACAATTCGTTTCGGCGGTGAAGGTCGCCGAATTATCAAAAATCTGGCGATCGGACCTGCGTCTGCAGGAAGTTATACATTTACAAGTTTACTGAATTTTATTAACGATCAGCCTTTCAGACAAACGCTGACGGTAAATCCAACGACGGGTCGTCCGACAAATTTTCCACGTAGTTTCCGTATTTTAGAAGGCGGACTTTTTGCTCAAGACGATTGGAAAGTTAATTCGCGTTTGAACTTGAATTTGGGCGTTCGTTGGGATTATTTTGGCGATGCGAAAGAAAAAGACGGGATACTTTCATCCGTAATTTTTGGTTTGGGAAACAGTTTTCAAGAAAAACTTGCAAACGCCTCAGTCGGTCGTGTGAAGCGTCTCTACACACCTGAATTGACGAATTTTTCACCGCGTTTAGGTATGGCATTTGATCCGTTCGGCGACGGTAAAACTTCGATTCGGGTAGGGTTTTCATTGGCGTTTCAACCGCATCATCAGCAATCCATCGCAGGTGCCAGAGCTTTGTCGCCCGATGCTGTTCAAGTTGTTGCCCAGCCGAATGTAACAAACCCGAGCCAAGGTTTCGGGACGGTGATTCTTTATGGAATCCCGGTTCCATTCAATGCCGAATTCGCCCGAGGTTTGAATGCACAAGGTGGATTAAATCCGTTGCCCGGTCAATCTGCTCCGCGTCCGACCGGTTTTGTCGTTAATCCGACAATTAAAACGCAATACAGCGAAAGTTTTTTTGCGAATCTACAACGTCAACTCGGAAAGGGTTGGATTGCCGAAATTGGGTATAACGGAACAATCGGAGTAAATCTTGAAAGAATCGATGACATCAACCGCTTTAAAGGCGACCTTTTAGACGGCGTTGAAAATAGAATAAATCGTAATTTTCAAACTTTGCTTTTTGTCACAAACGGCGTAACTTCAAGTTATCACGGCGGCACAATCGAACTTAAAAAAGGGTTTTCAAGTGGATTCTCTGTGCAAACCAACTATCGGCTTTCAAAATGGTTAGATACTTCTAGCGACACCTCAAGCGGGCAATTTGCAGATAATTCCGAACCTGGAAAAGGTGCCCAAAATATAGATTGTTTGCGATGCGAACGTGCCAGGAGTTTGTTCGATATTCCCCACAGATTTTCGTTTGCAGGAATTTGGACACCGCAATTTCTCAACAAAAATGATAATAAGATAATTAGATTTTTATCAAAAGATTGGCAATTGTCGGCGATTTTTACCGCACAATCGGGCAGACCTTTTTCTGTTTGGAACGGTTCTTCGTCATTAGTAAACAATATTTTCAGAGGAGATTATAACCGCGATGGCGGCGGTGGTGCAGTGGGCGGTGGATTTTATGACCGACCGAATACAGCGGTTGGAATAAACACGAATTTTAATCGCAACGATTTTCTCAACGGATTGTTTCCGGCAACTGCATTTCCGGCTCCGGCGGCAGGACAAGACGGAACGTTAGGACGAAATACATTTCGTGGTTTAAGTTATTCAACCCTCGATATTTCGTTCGGACGACAGTTTTCATTCCGCGAAAGTAAAAAACTTTTGTTCAAACTTGAGGCTTTTAACGCATTTAATCAGGTAAATTTGTTTTTGCCGACCGCCGATTTGTCTCTGGCAACCTTCGGTAAATCAACGCAAGCCTTTGATGCCAGAGCACTGCAGGCGAGCATTAAATTTTTATTTTAGAAGTTATGAAATCGTTGTATATCTTATTGATTTGTTTGATATTTAGTTTTTCGACATTTGCCCAAGATTGGCGAAAAATGTCGGAAGATGAGTTAAAAAAAGTAGTGCCCGAAAAAGCACCTGTGATCAAAGAAAATATCGAAACGGAATTACGGACAGCATCAGGAATTTCCGACGGAAAAACTCAAATTCTCGGCGTTGTAATCATCACTGCAGGCTACGAAGCCGACGGCAAGTTCACACATTTTCTGCGTCTCGGTTCGGACGTAAAGATTGGAAAAGTGACATTAAAAAAAAGTGATTATGTTTTTGGTTACAAACGTCTTAACGCTGACAGTTTGCGTGTTTCGTTTTATACAGCAAAAGATGGAAAACTAATCGGCACAACTGTTGCACAGGTTGAACGTAAAAAAGGTGCAATTTATTCGTTGTTGATAGAGCCGCCGATA
This sequence comes from Acidobacteriota bacterium, assembly GCA_031415455.1. Lineage (GTDB taxonomy): Bacteria > Acidobacteriota > Blastocatellia > Pyrinomonadales > Pyrinomonadaceae > JANNVK01. The sequence continues at coordinate 9,175 of JANORS010000012.1, forward strand.
GCAAAAAGAGGCAGAATATACATCGGTAGATTTTCGTTTGAATACAATTTAAATTAAGAATTTTATGAAAAAGTCAGTAATATTGTTTATTGTTTTCGCTTTTACATTTTCTGCGTTTGCACAAACTAAAAAGGCTCGTGTTGCACTAGCAGAGGTAAAAACCATTAAGAATGCCGATGTCTTAATGACCGAAAATGTTCCAAATTACATCAAAGCCTTGGCAATGCAAACCAAAGCTGCCCCACAATTTGCGAATTTAACACAAACCGTTATTTATGGTGGAACGGTTTCGCCCGAAACAAAAATGGCGATGGCGTTGAAAATTGCCAATATTTACCGAAGCAGATATGTTCAAGCACACGTCGATCGCTGGCTTCGGGCAAGCGAAAAAGGCAGTAATTTGTTGAAAGGTAATTTTAATGGAGCAGAGCAGATTGCTGTTCAATACGCGGAGCTTTTGAATAATAATGTGAGTGGAGTAACAGACGTAGATTTTGCAAAAACTCGGGGTTTTTATAATGATGCTCAGATTGTAGAATTAACCATGACAGTTTGTTTTTTCAATTATTTTACACGATTTGTTGAAGGCATAAATTTACCCGTTGAAGATTGGGTTTTGAATGATAAATCACCAAAAACTCCTGAAAATCTGCCGAAATTTTCAACTCCGATGGCTCGTATCGCACTTGTTTCGGATGGAGAATTGGACGCCGGAACTTTAGCCTTGGCAAATCTAAAAACGCAGCAAACGGCGGCAAATAGTTTGGGGTTGGGAATTGCGAATTCGCAACGAGCGATGATGCGTGTGCCTGACATACAGCTTGCTTGGCGAGATTTCGGCACTATAAATCGAGCCGGCTGGACGATTGATCGAAATGTCCAGCTGCAAATTTCATTTGCCGTTTCGATGGCAAATGACTGCAGATATTGCACTTTGCACCAAGTTCAAGGTTTGCGTCGACTTGGCGTTGATATCAAAAAATTATTATCGATGAAGAAAGATGATTCAGCTCTAACTCCGAGAGAGTTTGCTGCGGTTGAATTTGCCAGAAAATTAACCAAATCGCCTACGTCAACAACTGAAGCCGATTTCGCCAAACTCCGAGCCGAATTTGGTGAGCAAGGTGCGACCGAAGTGATTATGCAAACCGGAAATTTCGCGTTTATGAACCGATTTACCGATGGTTTGCGTTTACCTTCGGAAGACGAAGCTGTGAAAACCTATCAAGAGACGTACGGCAACGACACTTATAAAACCGATTGGAAAAAATAAGGAATTGGTTTTTCTTAATTGCGAGAAATAGGACCGAAAGAGTAAAATTAGATTATTCTGCAGTCAGCCGCTAGGCATGTTTTCGTTATTGGCGAAATGTTAATATTTTGTAAAAGGTAGTAATTTTAAGTATGAAGAATATTAAGTTTGCAGTAATTGTTACGTTTGCTATAGTTGCCGTTTCGTTTTTTGGAATTAACTTGGTAAGAAGCAGCGACAAAATGTCGAACGAAGATTATAACAAATGGATTTCTGAAACTTACGAATTTCGTTTTGGTGAGGACAAGCCGTTTTCTCCATCAAACGCAACAACGTTTGATGGCAAATTTATCCAAGCCGAAGATTTTACTTCAGCCGCACGGTGTGCGACTTGCCATACTGATATGCACCCGCAATGGCGACAATCAGCACACGCAAACTCATTCCGCGAGCCTTTTTATCAAAAAAACGTCAAAGATTTACAAAGTCAAAAAGGCATTGCATTTACCAGACATTGCGAATCTTGTCATAATCCTGTTGCTCTTTTTTCGGGCGTTCTAACAGATAAACCACAATTCAAAAAACGTCCATTTGATGAAGATGGTGTTTCTTGTGCAGTTTGCCACGCTGTAGAATCAACGAACGGCAAAGGAATCGGCGGTTACACAATGGGGCAACCGGCATTGTTGCAGAAAGAAGATGGAACAAAGCTTGTTGAAGCGACCGATCAAGAAATTCTAGATGACATTCCGTCGCACAAGCGTGCCGTGATGCGTCCTATTTTAAAACAACCCGAATTTTGTGCATCATGCCATAAATCGCAGGTTCCTCGTGAATTAAATGATTATAAATTTCTACGAGCCTTTTCAGTCGGCGACGAATTACAAATGTCCTCATTTTCGAAAGAATCGCCGCATCCGTTTTATGTTCGTAACAAAGAAACCTGTAACACCTGTCACATGGTTAAAGAACCTACCAAGTATTTTGATGCTTCAGTGAAGAATGGATTAATCGCCTCGCATCGTTGGGCTGCTGCAAATACTGCAATTCCAGCGTTTTATGGTTACACGGAACAACTTGAAGCTGTTAAGAAATTCTTAAACGATGACAAAATGGGTGTTGATATTTTTGCTCTTCATCGGCTGAATGATGGTAAAACAGAAAATTTAATTGCACCAATAAACCGACAAATATTCAGAATTAAAGAACGCGAAACTTATATTGCCGATGTAGTTGTTACAAACAAAAATATTGGACACAGTTTTCCGCCGGAATTACGCGATTTTTATGAAGCATATATCGAATTTACAGTTGCAGATGCAAACGACAAAATTCTGTACAAATCAGGCTTTATAAAACCTAATGGCGATTTGGACGAAAGAGCTCATAATTACAAAACATATTTAGTTTTTCAAGATGGCAAAATTAACGAATTGCATCATATTTGGAAAACCAAAGTTGTTGCTCAAAACAACGCTATTCCTTCCGGACGCTCTGACGTTGCTCGTTATAAATTTGTGATTCCAACGAACGTTGGCAACCAAATTAAACTCACTGCTAAGCTGCAATATCGCCGATTTACCAGAGTTTTTAGTGATTATTCGTTGAAAAAATCACTCGATTTACCAATCGAAACGATGGCAAAATCTGAGCGAATTTTGTCTTTAACCGAAGAAAATAAACCACAGCCAATTGATCCGAAAGCGATGCCCGATTGGCGGCGTTGGAACAATTATGGAATTGCTTTGTTAGACCAAAGACAATTTCCACAATCAGCTGATGCTTTCGACAAAGTAATTGATGCAAATGGAGATTACAAAGCCTTTGCGTTTACCAATAAAGCACTTGCACTAATGGAACTCGGTGGCTACGAAGAAGCTGATAAACTCATTGCAAAATCGTTAGAATTAGACGAAAAAAATCTTCGTGCTTTATTTCAACGTGGTCGTATCAATCGTGTAAAAAGTCGTTTGGATAAGGCTGAAGCGGATTTCAAAAAGGTATTCGAGAGTTATCCGAAAGATCGTTTAACTCTGCAACAACTTGGTGAACTTGCCAAAATTAAATCAGATACCGTCCCAAAATCTCAGCGTATAGAGCAACTTAAGATTGCCAAAGGTTTTTACGAACAAATTCTTGCAATTGATCCGGAAGATGTTGGTTCGCATTATAATTTGATGATTATTTTCCAAAAACTTGGTTTGCGAGAAGATGCAAAGCGAGAAGCGAAAATCTTTCAGGATTTGAAAGAAGATCCGCAGCAAACTCCCCTTGCGAGCAATTTTCTGCAAGCAAATCCGAGTATCGGAAACGAAAGTTTGCCGTTTCACGCCCATAGTTTACAACCTTTTCAAAACAAATTTGAAAAGTCGAATTACTTGGCGGTTTTTGGAATCAGTAAGTAGAAATGCATTAGCAATTTATGAACAAGTTTTTTTTCCTAGTAATTTTATCGTTACCAATTTTTGTGTTAGGACAAGGCGGAGTTTCAACCGGCGAAGCCAAAGTTTACACGTCAAAACGCACGACCGGAGTTCTTGATGTAAAAGCTCCGCAAGTTTTTGAAAACGTTAGCGAAGTAAGCGGAATTAGTAAGTTTAAATGCATTACTGGCGGCAAAACGAAGGAATACATTGTGGAAACAACAGGTTGCGTAGTTGCAATTCTCGACTTCGACAACGATGGAAAACCTGACATTTATTTTGCAAATGGTTCGACAATAGCCGCAGAACTTGGGAAGGAAAAAGCTCCTAAATCAGCACTTTTTCGTAATCTGGGAAATTTCAAATTTGAAGATGTCACTGATAAGGCTGGTGTCGCAAACGAACGTTGGGGAATGGGCGTTGCTGTTGGCGACTACGACAACGATGGTGATCCTGATTTATTCGTCGCAAACTTCGGGGTTTCGCGTTTGTACCGAAATAATGGTGATGGAACCTTTACTGATGTTGCCGAAAAACTAGGTTTGGATGTTAAAGGTTGGCATACCGGAGCAACTTTTGGCGATTACGACAAAGATGGCAGACTCGATATTTTTATTCCGGCATACCTCGACTTTGATTTGAAAAACTTACCGCCAAGTCCGCTAGATATTGATAAAGGAAACGCGTCTGGTAGAAATTTTTGTCAGTTTCGCGGACAACCCGTAATGTGTGGTCCTCGCGGCTTGAAAGGTGCGAAAGATAAGCTTTTTCATCAAAAAGCTAACGGTTCGTTTGAAGAAGTTGGCGATAAAGTAGGTATTGTAGATGATGGCAATTATTACGGTTTTACATCCGTATTTATTGATGTTGACGATGATAAAGACCTTGATTTATTGGTCGTAAATGATTCAACGCCAAAACAGCTTTACTTGAATAACGGAAACGGAACATTTGAAGAGTTTGGTTATCAATCAGGAATTGCTTTAAACGAAAACGGGCGTGAGCAAGCCGGAATGGGATTGGCAGTCGGCGATTATGATAACGACCGTAAAGTTGATTTTCACATCACAAATTTTTCGGACGATTCGAATACACTTTATCGGAACGATGGTGATGCAAATTTTACTGATGTGTCATTTCAAGCTGGTATTGGAGAAGTTTCAATTCCATTTCTTGGTTGGGGAACCAATTTTTTAGACTACGACAATGATGGTTGGAAAGATATAATCGTCGCCAATGGACACGTTTATCCGGTTGTCGACAACTATCAATGGGGAACTAGCTTTGCCCAACAGCTTCTTCTTTTCAAAAACTCAAAGCCTTTAGCAAATGGACAGATTCGCTTTGAACGAGTTGGAGCCGCACCAAAAAGCGGGCTTGCTGAATCAAATTGTGCTAGAGGCATAGCTGTCGCCGATTTGGATGGCGATGGAAAGCTTGATGTTGTCAGTTCTAATATGGATTCCAGTCCTACGGTTTTGCGTAATGTGGCTGAAATCAAAAACAATTGGTTAGATATTAAACTTATCGGCGACACTTCTAAGAAAACACCAAAAGACGCTCTTGGTTCTGTCGTATTTGTAACTACAGGAAAAATCAAACAACGGTTTGATGTCTTTAGCGGTGGCAGCTATTCTTCACAAAATGATCAAACAATTCACGTTGGTTTGGGATTGAATCAAAGGATTGATCAAGTAGAAGTCCTTTGGACAAATGGACAAATCGAGGCTTTTTCAGTTGCTGCAATAAACACTCAAATTACTATTCGCCAAAATTCCAGTGTTATTAAACCATAGTAATTTGCTTTGATTTAGAAACGCGAGCTTTTCATGTACTCTAGGTTTTTGTTGTGTATAATATAACTTATGATAATGCAATTTATAAAAAGCTATATACAAAAAAGAATCTTAGTTAAACAAAACTAATAAACGTCTTCGCAATTGCATCGCGAAGTTTTTGCGGGACATTGACTGAATCAGCGATTTTGTTCCATTGATTTAAGGTTTCGATAATTTCTTCAATAATTTCTTTCGACTTTTTATTTCCGATAGAATCTCCGACCGCAATCAAATCTTCTTTCGAAATATCGATTCGCTTGCCATTGACACTCAAAGCATGCTGGCTCACCCAATCACTTCCGGGACGAAAAGCGTGACAAATGTCATAAGCCGGAGCGAGTTCCCAGACTTTGTCTTTCTTCATCCGAAACGAAAAATTCTTTGTGTGGTCATCGCAATTTCGTGCAAGAACATTAAAGACCATCCGGCGAAACATCTGTTCAGCCGCCGGATATGGAAGACGCAATTCACGCATCGTCTGAAAAAGCTGCTCATAACTGAAGCTCGTGACGGCGTTGAAATCAAAATGATTGATAGCACAAAACGTTTGAATATGGTGCTTTACGGTTCCACCATCGCGGTCGAATCGCTTTGTCATAAAATGTGCTCTACCGTTTTCTTCAAGAAGACGCGAAGGCATCATTTCAATTCCGCAGGCTTTCGCCATCAGGTAATAAGCCATTTCTACGCGACCATAGCCGTGCGAGTTTCCTATCTGAATATCGCTGACACCATCTAACTTAATCAACCATTGTTCGAAACCTTTGGGAGCAACTGTCTGTCCGGATTTAACTTCGCCTGTTTTTTCATTGTAGGCGATAAGAGCTTTTGGTCTCGCACCACCAGCAGAGGTTCCGATTTTGAGAATGCTCGTAATCGATTCTTCTTCATCACGCCTTAAATTGGCGGCAAAAATGTCTTTTTGAAAAAGTAACTTTTGAGCAGTTGCTACAAGGCTTTCAACTTCAATCGGAGATGAAGTTTTGTTTTCTTTGAGCGTGGTTGGCTTGAATTCCAATGCTCCCATTCCGCGGCTTCCGATAAAACAGAGCATTTCTACCGGATTGAGGCTGTCTGCTCCACGTCCTTGTCTCGCAAGCCACATATTGATTAGTTCGTTACCATAACGATCTGGCAAAATATCTGCAAGCAAACCCGGAAGTCCTTTGAATGTGTCAGATTCGCGACCGCTTTTCTTTCTGAATTCAGGAAAAGCGAAAATTCGCTGCGGTGAACTGATTGGCATTTTCAACGGAGAAAGATCGTAACCTGATCTCGTAAAAGCCGGATCATATTCGAAAGTTGCTAAGCCATTTCGTTCATCCCAAGCAACCGCACCAACTAATTCTCCCCAAATACTGACAAATGCTGTATTCATATTTTACCAATCACTTTCTTCTTGAACACTATTAGCTAACTCAATATTCCTCGAGTTTCTGGCTCGTATTCGAGTTTTTTGCTCAATCTTAGCCAGCAATATTGGACTCATGGTTTTTTGTATCGTAAAAATATTCATCACGTCCAATTGGTCTAAAACTCTTAAAACTTGAATTAGAGTGGCTAAAGTTACGGTCTCGCCTCGCTCAAGCAAACTCAGCGTAGAACGGCTGATTCCCGCTTCCTTTGCCAGTAAATCCTGCGTTTTATTATGCTCCAAGCGTTTATGCTTCACAAAAGCCCCGATGTGTGCCGCTAAAGCCTTATCTGTCATTGAAGACCAGTTTATGTATGATATATCAGTCATAATAATTATAATTCGATATTAACGAATTACTTCTCATACAAGTATATTGATATGATTGAAAAAAGTAAATATTTGAGTGAGAAGTCCTGCCTTAAAGATAAGTAATACAATTTATAAAAAACTATCTAGCGAACTACTTAACCCGCACATTTGCTTTAGTTTAGAATAGATATTTGATAAATTAAGAGGCAATATAGTTGAGGTTATCTTTATTTTTCGGTTGAATTTTATGATTGGAAAGTTGCCGAAGCAGAAACAAACGAATTTGCTTTTAGCCAAATTTATTGGTTGGTCAGAAAAATTCGAGATCCGTAATCTCGTTAACTTTAGCATATTTTTCGGCTTCGGTTTTATCGGCAAAAATTTTAATAATTTCAAATTTTCTAAAAGCTTTCACACCGTTTCTGATAACTTGGATAATGGGGCGTTGTTGCTGGATTTTGTCGTTTAGGCAAATGTTCAAAAGAGCGATTTTTAGTTCTCTCGGCACTTCCGGTCTTTTGATCAGAGGTATTCCGACAACGCGAATTATGTGGCAATCGGATTGATTATTTTGTTTCATATCAAAAATATTGTTGGTAAACTCTACGTCAGTTAAGCCGTTGTCTTCTGCATATTTTTCGGCTTCTGCGTTGTCTTTGAAAATTCTGATAATTTCAAATTCTCGAAACGCTTTTTTGCCATTGCGGATAACTTCGATCACAGGGCGTTGTTGAGGAATTGTGTCATTTAGACAAGTATTTAGCAGAGCGATTTTCGGCTCACTTGGCACATTCGGTTTTTTGGTCATCGGAATTTCGACAACGCGGATAATGTGGCAATCAGATTGATTATTTGGTGTCATAGCGGAAATATTTTCGGTAAAATTTACATCGGTTAAGCCGTTTTGTTTGGCGTATTCTTCGGCTTCGGTTTGGTTTTTGAATGCTCGCATATCCCAAAATTCTAGTTCAACTTGTTTGCCGTTTCGCGTCAATTTTATTTTCGGCAAAACTTCCCATTCTTTTTCACGCATAATGCAGGTGTTGAGCAAGGCAATTTCGGGTTTGGCATTGGGAACTTTGTCGCCCCTCAAAGACATCGGCAAATTTATCAAGCGAATGATTTGGCAATCAGCAATTTCGGTGAAATCCGTGTCAATGATTTTATATTTTTCGGCAAACTTTTGAGCAGCAATTCCGTTCTCGAAAGTCTTGATGAGCTTGGCTTTAACTGATTTGGTAATGCCGTTATTGACGATAAAAACTTCTACTTTTTCGTCCGTTTTTTCGCCCAAACAAATGTCGTAAAGGACAAATTTTTCGAGTTTAACATCACTAATATCAACTCTCGCTTGCGGAACGATTTTTCTGATAACGTAGCAATTTACGTCTTTTTCCAAAACTTGGGTTTGTGCCATAGAACATCCGTGAACCGTTAAAAATAATAATGTTAGTAAAATAATTCTCATAATTTTTCGTGGTTGAATTTTAATGAAATCGAATCGGATCACTGATTCTTTCATAACTTGTCAGCTTCAATTTTCGACGTTTTTCAAACTTGCCTTTATCGGTTATTGCCGTCAACAAAACTTCAATTTCCGGCGGCAGATTTTCTAACGATTCATAACTTTTGACAATTTGAACGCCGAACATATTAGCTTCGGCAGTTTTGCTTTTATCGAATCCGAGTTTCTTTTCCAAATTTTCGCAACAATCTTCTTTGGCAATCGGTTTATATTGTTCAGGTCGAAAAGCGTCGAAAAAATTGGCTTGATAATTTTCCTTGTCGGGCAAAATTTCCTTGCCGTCAATGAACAATTTCACATCAAGAAATTTTAGGTTTTTCGCCTCTGCGTATGCCGAACTATACGAAAGTTTTAGCACTGGAAATTGATTATCTGCAATACTTAACTCAACTTTCTCTTCGCTTTTTCCGATTGGAATTTTCATCGTGCAGCAGTCATGATTATGCTCAATCGTAACGTATTTTCGCCCGATGCTTTTGCACGCTGTCAGCGAAAAAATCAACAAAATTATGGCTAAAAAATATTTCATTGTAAAAATAAAAGATAATCGTTTTCGGTTGCCGATTGATTGAAAAAATCTTTCAAACTTTCAATATTCGGCAACATCAAATCGTCAAAACTTCCAATATCTAATCCCGAACTCTCCAATTCTTTAGTTCGAGCTGCTTTCCATTTGCTTACCAAAATGTCTAAAGTGCATTTCTGCAACGATTTAGCAATGGCTTTCACGACAGAAGGCGTAATCAACCAGCCTTCGCTAAAATTCGTTTCGTCATTTCTTGACGTAATAATTTTACCCGTTTGCAGTTTGGTCGAAACGGAACGCAAACCGCAGTATTCAAAGGTTTTCATCAAATCATCGAAACCTTTGTCGAAATTGAAGGATTTAAGTTCAAGTTCATCAAACCAAGGATTTTTCTTCCAAAATGTTGAACCGTTTTCGTGATAACTAATTGCGTCATTTGAACTTATAAGACCTCTGACGATAACAAAAAGTCGTTCCATCGAATCAGCGTAAACTGTTGTTAATTTTCCCATTTTTAGTAGTTCCAATAGTCAGTTGGCGAGTCCGCTTTAAAAGTTATCTGTCCAAGCACTAATTTTCTCAACAGCTCAAAGCCGTGTTCATAATTTTCTACCGGTAAATCGTCGCCAAAAGCACCATTTTTAACTTGTTTTTCAATTTCTATGTCATTCCATTCGACCTGTTTAATTTGAACCAAATATTGTCGAACAATTTTTCTGATGTCGTTTAAGTGTTCACCCGTCAGGTAATTTTTGTCACTCGAAATTTTGGTTTTTATTGTGTCAATAAGCGAAAGAATTGTCTGAATCCTGCCGTTATCGGTTAATGTTTCGTCTAAACACATTGACATTCCGCCATAACTTAGGGGCAATGATTCTAAAGCCAAGTTCTTTTTATATTCATTCAGCCATTCTATTTTGTCTTGATATTGAGATTCGATTTCTTCAAACAAAAGTATCTGAAACGATTCTACGAAACCATCTCCAGCCCAAAATCCATTGTCCTTAAAGTTGATAAAACTGCTTGCCATTTTTCTTTTTGTCTTTTAATTTGCCGCTAAAAAATTATTGTGTGCCTGTTTCTGCTTTTGTTTCAACTACTTACGATTCGCCAAAGACAAGTGCATTGCCTTGCTCGGCGGTCTTTTTGAAGAACGCAGATATGACTTCGATGCTGCTGAAATAGCCTTCTAAAATATCTTCCGGCAAAACATTGCCACGGCGATCCGTTGCCGGACTCTCGAAGTCCTTCGATTTGGCTTTCAAATCCGCGACAGTTACATTATTGAGTTCTTCCACCATCGCCTTTACCTCCGAAGATGTGATAATCCAAGCGGTATAAGAAGACTCTAAAAGGTCGTCATAAAAATACTCACTATCAATATTTTTACTTGCTTTCTCAAAACCCGCACGGCGAAAAATCTTACTGTAAACCTCACTATCTGAGCCAAAATCGTATTGTTCAACATCCCAAATCTCGTCTTTTTCACATTCACCAAAAACAAAAGCTAAATTTTCGTTATCAGATTTGATTTTTTTTAGCATATCTTCCGTTATTGAATATGCGATTGTTGTTAATCCCATTTGTAAGTTATCTCCTTTATTTGTCTAGTTTACGTTTTTCGGCAAAGTCCGAAACCGCAAGCGAAATATTATCAAAACGTATTTGTTCTTCGGATGTCATCGCCGGCGGATTTTTTTTCAGCCAAAGATAATTTGTCTTATAACGAATTTCGAGTTTATATTCCGAACTCGGCTCGTCGCCCCAGTTAGTTTTGGGTGCTTGTTTGATTTGGTCAATTTTATTCTCAATCAAACTTGCGTAAATTTTTTCAACCTCATCGCGGGAAACTGTAAATCGCTCAGATTTATGGTTATGAAAACCGCTTCCGCTGATGACGACTAATTCATTTTGGGTGATGTAAATAGTTCTTGTTCCAGCCTTATTTTCGGTCAACCTAAGATGAAAATCATCGGGCATTGACGTTGGCAATTTCGGTTGAGCTTCACACGCTTGCACAAAGAGCGAAACTATTGATATTGCAATAATTAACAGATATTTCATAAAACATTTTCCATTTGATAACTTTTGCAGAAGCCCGCACGCAGTAAGGGCGTAAAGTCTGGCACACTTACCTCGTGCGTGTCTCTGCATTAGGAAATATCTCCCATTTTATTTACGGTAAATTCTCAAAATCAAGATTTGAATTAAACGGAATTTCTTTTGCAAATTCGACGATTTCGTTCAAACTCAACGGCTCATTTTTTTCAACTTCACCTTTCAGATTATTTGTTCTGATAAAAAACGAAACATCGCCATTGGTCATTTCGATATAAAAATTTTCGGCTTCCTGTTCGTTGTCTTTACAAATTCTGATCACACCAACTTGTTTGCCGGATTTATCCTTTAACTCGCTATCTTTCAACAGCTTAGTGTTCGATTTAGCAAAATAATTTGGCGAACATTTTGCCAAACTTGAATCAAGATATTTAAGTAAATCTAATTCCAAACCAATCGAGTGTTGTTTTGGACGAGTCTGATTTACATATCGGGTTGAAATCGTTTTTACTCGTTCGTTTGCAACAGTTTCGCGTTTGAAATTGCCGACATTTTCAGGGTAAGCATCAGTTGGAATAAAAGGTCCAATCGAACAATACGGACTTTCAAATAACCAAAAAGCTAAAATTGTAATGAATAAAATTCGCATAAATTTCGATTTGCTATCTATTAGCAAACTTTGCTTCGTTTTTCAGTTCAAGAAATCGCTCATAACTACTTTTTCTGCTATCCAAAACATCTTTCCCCAAACTCTGCAAATACTCGGAATAATCAAGCAGTTTTATCTTTTCTAAACGCACAACCGAAGAGATAATTTCTTGAAATTCTTCATCTTCGTAAATTTTAATTCGTCCACTTTTGGCAGCAATCGCCATATCTTTTATCATTTTTAACGTGTCGCTGAATGCGAAATTTGTTCCATAAATTTCAACATCGAAACAAAGTTTTTTACCTTCAGCATAAACTCGGCGGAGACCGTAATTTGGATCTTTTTTCCAAAAAACTGAATAGATATTCGTCAGCAATTCCAGACAATATTTTTCGGCTTCGGCTTCGGCTTCGGTTTCAAAACGCAATCTGCCTTTAAATTTGTATAAAACACTCATTTTTATTTTCTCTTGGCAATTTTTTTTAATCGGTTGAAGAACCGCCAATTACCGTAATTGTCTTTTGCTTACGATTCAAAATCGTCCAAAAAAATGTTCCCCACCATTCCTTTCCGGCGTTAAAATAGTTTGACCAATCGTCTGACCAACTGTAAATCTCAAGTTTCTCAAATCCGCTAAACTCTTTAATTAGAAGTATTTGTTCAAGGAATTGTAATAAAAACTCGGTCATTCGTTTTTGTTCTTCAATGCCATATTCGACTGATAATTTTTGGTCACGCATTCCTAAATTTATTTTATACGGCGGGTCGAGCAGAGCGTGTGCTAACCCTTCAAAAACGCCGGAACTTTTGGAATTTTCGGAATAATCGAAAAGATTTACCCGTCTATTTTCAAAATCAAAGCCTGTGCCTAAAAATTCTCTGTAACCAATTTTTGTGCCTTTTGGTTCAATATTTTCGTCAATTTTGATTTGAAAATATTGACTCACATCGCTATCGGGATTCATTGCAATTAATCGCTCTAAATATCTTTTGGCAAAAATTTGCATCCCGAAAATTGCAGATTTTTGTAAATCTTTCTCAGTATTTACGATTTCATCAAAATTTAAGACGCAAATATTCAAGACCACGCCGATACTTTTGTAGGATGTAAAAATATCTTGTAACTGAGGTGTATATTCGTTTTCTTTAAGATTCATAATTTTCATTTTTCTTTCTTTTTTGCGATGGAAAGCGAATTTTGGATAGACTTTCGAGCTTTTGACGGAATGCTGCGGTCAACCACAAAACTGTCCATCGTTTCCTTGTTGCTGAATGCTCCTTCGACTTTTCCACGTTTGGCAATCGCGGCGACCTCTCTTAATAAATCATAAGTTTCGTTAAGCAATTTTCGATGGCAACTGCCGATGTCGTCAAAAATAAGTTTTGTGCCGATAACATAAAGTGGAAACGAGTTTTTAGCGTTGATTTTGAACAAACTTTTTTCATCATTCAGCAACTTTTGCAGAGCATTTTCAGCTTCTTCGGCAGTTTGAAACGTCAAACTCCCTGTGTAGCGATAAAAAATATCGCGGTTCATATTGCTCACCCAAGCGGACGAATTTTCGCTTTTGTCGGGAATAAATCGTAATGCAAAAGTTTCATCACATTCGAGCTTTCCTTTATATTCAGATCTATTAAAAAGCCTTCTTGTTCTCCAAAACAATCTGTTATTCCCCGGACAATGAACGTCAATTTTCAAGACATTTCCCTCAAAACTAATCAGTCTTTTGTCATCCGCAAAAACTTTTTGACTTGGCGGAAACTTTGTAAAAATTGAGTGTAATGAATTAGTCAAAAGAGTTTTACAAGCGTCTTTCGCACTCGCTTCGTCCGCAAATTCGAGTTCGCCTTTAAACTTGTAAGATTTCTGGGTGTCGGTATGCTCCCGATAAACAGTTTTGTCGGAAACCGCGTAAGTTCGCCAACTCCACATCGCATCTTCGCCGTCGCCTTCGTCGATTTTTACGTTTCCAAACAAAGCATTTTCGGCAATTTCGCTAACAACATCAATCGTTTCTTCGCAAGTTCGATACGCCGAAAAATTGCCGTCTGTTTTGAACAAAATCGTTTCGTGAACAAGTTCCAATTCATCCGGAAAATAGAAATAACGATTATCTTCACGAGTCGTTAAAATCTCGTAATTTTGTTTTGCAACGGCTTCAGTTTCAAACGAAAAATAGCCATAGCATCTGAAATACATACTCATAATTTTTCTTTCCTGAATTGAACGGTTATTGTTTTACCGAAATCGCTTTCATTAACGCGGAAATTTCCGTGATATTCGCCATCTTTTCGCATAAAAGTTACCGTATTATCTTTTTCAACATTTTCAATTTCCGCCAAATACGACTTTTTAGTTTCAGAAGTTTGGACTTCTTTCATCTCAAACCCGTTCAATTTGGGGAATTCAACAACAATCGGACTTTTGCCAAAACCTCTATTCTTTTTACCGTTCACAATCTCGCTGATTGGCATATAAAACATAAATTGTGCCGTTAATTTTTCGCCGTCTTTTTTAATCAAAACCTCTGCCGCAAATGGATACGACTCGCCTTTTTTCGGTGTCGAGCAATTAAGTAAACTCGCAATCAATAAAAACAAACCCATTATTTTCAACATATTCATAGTTTTTTAATCCTCTTTTCGATAAAATTTAATTTCCCTCAATTCGCGTGTAACTGTTGGATTCAACTTAATTACGCCTTCGTATCGGTCGCCGAGATGTGTAAAAGAAACGGTGTATTTTTGTTTAGAAACTTTCACTTGATAAATGATGCCGATTTTTTTCGGAATCATTTTCATCTCGATTTTGTTCAATTTCGGATTCGTAACAGCAATTCGTTTGAAAAACACTTCGGCAAATTCGTCTCCGACACTTTTTTCCCAGTGCATCACAAAAAACGAAAATTCGGCGACAGATTTTTTGATGGAAATGTTGGCATAAATTGGATAACTTTCAGAAAATCTGCGAAGTTCATCAATCATTTTTTCTCTTTCATCTTTTGAAGCCTCGTAATCAGCCTGCCATTTTTCAAATTTTTGCAAAACTTTTCGATTAAACATTTCTTCGGTCAGCACAACGATTTTAACGGCATCTTCATCTGCTATTTTTTCGATAATTTCGACAACTAATCCGTTTATTTTGAAACTGTTGGTTTCCTTAAATTCATATTTTTTGCCTTCGTCCGTCACCTCAAAATGTTGGTGATTATCTTCTAAACTGCCTAAATACTTAATTTGCAGTCTGCCGGACTTTTGCGTTTCACCTTTTTTGATGATAAACGGAGTTCCGATTTTGTCGTCTTGTGCCATAAATACGCTCGAAAAAATTGCGATGAATATAATTGATAAAATGAATTTCATAAAAACCTCCAAAAATTAGAACGCGGTGCCGATGTTATTGCATATTTAGCTTTCTATTTTCTATATTCCAAGGCTGTTTTCACTCTCTTTGCCAAAATTGGACGATTTAATGCTTCGTAAATTTCTGCCCAAAGCGGGGCAATTCGGGCGAAATAACCTTCAATGTGCGATTTTTCCCAGTAAATATCCCGAATCATCCGCAATGCCGTCGCAGGAAAACGAACTCCGAGATAACCTCGGATAAAATCTATGTCTTCTTCAACGGTTTTCAAACGAGGAGCATCAAAAAGTCCTATCTCCCAAAATAGTTGACGCGGAGCAATAACGCCGATTCCGTCTTTGGTTGGTTCAAAATGCCATTCCAAATCAGAATCCCAGTCGAACGGATCAAAATGCCAGTCAGCCGAGATTGGCGGCGGTTGCAGATTTGGCGGAACATAATTTTCCGAAAGTTTTTTGCCGCGTAAAGCCATCGTCTGATTGGCTTTATCGAGTGCCATTTTTCGCTCGTAAATTAATTCCCGGTTGGCGGACTCGGAAAAATCATCAGACATTTTTTGCAATTTGCGTTGAAAAATATACTCAAAAGCAGATTGCGTATCGTTTCCGATTTCATTGATTGGCGAAGAAACTTTAACCGGCAATTCGCGTGGAAAAATTGGTTTATATCGGCTATATTCAAGCATTTCGGCGGCAACTGAGCATTCGCCAATCGGCAAATTTTCTGCCGTCAACTGCGGCGTGTGAACGATAAAACCAAACAATTTTCCGAGTTCTTCATCTTCGCCAAACGGGAAAAATTCAAACGGGAGATTGGAATAGCAGAGATTTCGGTTGATTGTTTGTTCGTAAAATTCATTTCGCCACACATAAGAATCCGTCATAAAACTACGGCTCAAATCGCCTTCAAATGCCAGAAATGATTGAAGATAAGCCTGAAAGCCTTCCGAAGAATAATAGCCGTCGGGATGCCAAGAATCTTCATAAGCCAACAAAAGAATCTCGGCAAAATCGGGCGGCACGCGAAAGCCGTAAAGGTTAAATAATTTTTCGCTGATTTCCTCTTGTGTCATTGCTGTTTTCATATCAACCTAAATTGCTTGCAAATACTTGATTAAATTTGCCTTTGAGATATTATTCTTGATAAAAATATCTCATATTAACCTCTATACTTTTTTGAAAAAAATATTGTCCTTGTTTAATCCGCCCGATTCCGATTGCGAACCCAAATCTACGTTGCCCCAAATCGTTTGAATGATTGATTTTCCGTCTTTTTTTGTTTCGCGTAATTCAAACAGCAAATCGCCTTTCAAAAATCTGCCTTCGCTACACGGAACGCCGATGGCGGAAAGTTCTTGGTCAACGTAGAAAAACGCTTTATCTTGTTTAGTAACCACATTTAACGAAAACTGTTGCCACGTTTTATCGTTTTCGCCGTCGGAATAATTCGCAATAAATTTGCCGTCTTTTTTCTTAACCTCAAGCCGAAACCAGCGTGAACTTCGCACTCGATTTTCGTCCCAACTTTCTTCGTCAAAAGTGTAAATGCCTTCCCATTTGTTGGTCTGGTCGGCGAAAATTGTAGATGCGAAAATCGTTATCAAAATTGTTAAAGCTAGTATTTTCATCGAATTATCTTTCCTTGTTTATCAACTTTTGTTTCTAAAATTTTGTCGTAATCGCCATTAACAATTCTCTCAACCATTTCTAATGAATCTGCGTGACTTATTTTGCAGCCATTTTGAATGCGAACTCTTCCAAGCGGGATGTTTTCTTCGGTGTTAATTCTTTTCTGGAGATTGATTGTTTTTTTGACAATTTCAAATTGTTCATTAAAACACTCGCATTTCAGAAGTTTTAAGCCCAAAAGCCCGTATAATTTACCTTCGGGCGAGCCTTGATTGATAAGCAAAATCAATGAATCAACGGCGTTTTCGCGGGACAAAATCTCCCGCAACGCAACTTCTTCGACCGAAACATAGCCTTTGTTTGTTTGACCGAGGACGAAGAGCATTGTGTTCAATAACTTCTCGTCTGCGGAAGTCAGTTCGGTTGCGGAAACGCTGTTTTTATCGGCAAAATTTACCTCGACACTTGATTCAAAAGGCTTGAGTAAATCCAACGATTTACCGTGGTGAATATCGCTAGATATAGTTTGGAGTAAAACCGTAAGTTTATACTTTCCTGCCGGAAGATTATTTCTATATTCTTCTGCTTCCGAAGAATTGCTCACATAATCCAAATAATTTATGTCGGAAAGTTCATATTTTTGGTTGACCGTTTCGCCTTTTTTTAGAGCAATTTCCTTTGGGGTGTTATTTGTCGTAACGATAAAAGTTCGGACATAATTTACTTTTTCAGGTGATAAATGAAAACGGATTGAATGAACCTTGACGCACACATCCATAGGCGAATCATTTGTGATTGCAACATTTACGGGCATTTTTCCGCCGTTTTGCCAAGGCGATTGCTCGATTGCCAGCGAAAGTTTTAAGTTGATGCCCTCCATATATTTATTTGGTTCGATTGGAAGGCTAAAGTTCCAATTCAGCAATAATAAACTCAATAGAATCAGATATTTCATAATTTACGCCTCTGAAAATACTAAATAATTTCCTTGTTCAAAGGTTTTATCGAAAAACTTTTTGATGCCTTCGATGTCGCTGAGATAGCTTTCAAGTTCGCTATCGAGCAAAGAATTCCCGCGACGATCCGTAACTTCGCTTAAGTTTTTAGCCTTCAAAACTTCAAAAGTTGCATTTTCAAGTTCTTTGCACATCGCCTTTACGCCCGATGGCGGAATCGCCCAAATGTCATAACCGCCAAAATCAAAAGCGTCTAAATCGGCGTATTCGCTGTCAATATTTCTCGACGTTTTGGTAAAACCTCCTTCAAGGAAAATAGTAATATAAGTATCAATTCCTTTGTCAAAATCGTAGCTTTCGATTTTCCAACGCTCGATTTCCCCGTCGCAATCACCGAAAATAAACGCAAAATTCTCGTTATCGGCTCGCACCTTTTTCATCATTTTCGGCTCAACCGAATATACTGTTGTCATAACACCCATAATTTTTCAATCTCCTTAACCTGTTGCAAATATTAAATAATTGCCATCATCCGCCGCTTTTCGCAGAAACGATTTGATATTTTCGAGGTCGCGGAGATGATAATCATAAAGTGCTTCGGGAATCATTTCGCCCCAATAATCTCGCACGCCACCTTTCAAACCCCATTTTTTCAAACTTTCGACGGTCGCACGGGCGATGTCGTTGGCGACAAATTGGACTTCTTTTGGCTTCACAACCCAAACATCATAATAAGGATATTTCCAACAGTTTTGATGATTTAGCCGATTTCGTGTTCGCGGATAACATTTGCCGATAATAGCGATTTTATCTTCCCAACTTTTACCAAAACCATAATCTTCAACCCTCCAACCTGCTTCGCCGTTGAAAATCTTTTCCAGATGTTTTTTATAACTCTGAATTTTCCGCATCGTGTCCGGCGGAATCGAATATGCTGTCGTTAAAACTCCCATAAATTATTTCCTAAATTTCACAGCCTCAAAAACTCTTTTCGCCAACATCGGACGATTTAACACTTCGTAAATTTTCGCCCAAAGTTCCGTAATTTCTGCAAAAGGTCGTTCAAAATGACCTGCCCAATATTTTTCCCGAATTATCCAAAGTGCTGTGGCTGGAAAGCCTTGTTGCAAAATCTGTTTGATAAATTTCAATTCCTCGTCCAAATCATTAAATTTCGGAACTTGCGAATAGTTGAAAATCGGTGAAAATTTTGACTGATGAGCCAACACGCCGATTCCGTCAGCCGTTGGTTCAAAACGCCAATCTGTTGGAGTTTTTGGCACGATTTGGTGTATTCCGTAGTTTTTGGGGATCATTAATTTGTCTTGATTGACATTCAATAACATTGATAATGCAAAGATTTTTTGGCGTGCTTCTTGTTCCGCTAACTTGAAGTAATTCAGCATTTTATCCGAAACTTCTTCGCCGTAATGTTCGGTTTTATATTCAACCGAGTTGCATTTCAAACCTCTCGCCAACAGAAATTCAAACGCATTTCGAGTCGTATCTCCCAAACAATAAACACCGCTTCCCGCCGGATAAAATTCGCCAATTGGATAATCTTCAACCTCAATTTCAGGAGCGTGAATGACAAAACCCAACGCAATTCCCGCCACGCCCGTTCCCGCAAAAGGGAAGAATTCAATCGGCACGGTGTTATAGCCGAAATACCCGTAATCATTGGCATCTTCGACAATTTTATCGGTCAAAATCTTATCGCTAAACCAAAACTCAAACATAAAATCAAGATATTCGCCAAACCTTTCACCTTGCAAACTCGCCTGTTCGTGAACGTGCAAAATCACATTGGCAAAATCTCGCGGAATTTGAATGCCGTAAGCGGTTGATAAATTTTTGATAATTTCGTTTTCAGTCATTTACTTTTTACTTTTCAATCAGTGCTTCATCAGCTTCGGCTTCTTTCACTTTTCCTGATGCACGATAGGCTTTTGCCCTTGATTTATAAGGTGCAAATCCTAATTTTATAACTTTGGTAAAATCCAAAATGGCTTTTTCATATTCATTCGAGTTCAGCAAAACGAGTCCGCGATTGTATAAACTATATCCGCATTGTTCATTTAACTTAATGGCTTGATTAAAATCTTCGATGGCTTTTGCGTATTCGTTTTTCATTGCGTAACCGATTCCGCGATTATTAAAGTAATCGAAACGATCTGTGGTAATAATGGCTAATGAATAATCTGAAATTATGTTGTCTAAGTATTTTATGTCGGATCGTAAAAGGTAAAAGAATTGCTCACCTCTTCCTGCATATCCCTTATCCCTTTGCGGACTAAATTCTATCAATCGGCTATATTTATGAAATAGACTTGAGCTATTGAATAAAATATTTACTGTGTCCGCCGCGAATTTATCTTCACCAAATTGCTTGACGGAATAGCCACCGCTTTGACAAGATTCAGAGTTAAAGATTGCATAGTAATTCGATTCAAGATTTTCAGGTTTATTCAATGCGGACTTCCTTGATTCAATTATGAAAATTAGCTCCCTATCAAAAAAAAACGGCTCATTTTCATCGTAATTTTTCCTAGTCGCTTTCATTGCTAAACTTTTTCCCTTTAACAAATCATTTTTGCTACTTTTTGCATCGCCTAATTTCTCCAACAATTTACCGCGTCGCTCATAAAGTTTTCCGTCTGCGGGGTTATATCTGATCGCATTTGTGTAATACATAAGAGCCGCTCGCGGATTTTGTCCTTCTTGATAAATATCACCAAGCAAGCTGTAAATCTTTGCAACTGTTGGATTGATTGGTTTTGCAGATGGAAAGAATTCCAGAGCTAGTTGGCAATCGGCAACAGCTTCGACAAATTCATATTCAACCAGATGCGTTTCGGCACGTTTCAAAACAAAATCAATATTTTTAGGTTTCAATTCAATAGCCTTGTTTATATCTTCGATTGCCGACTGATACTCCTCATTTTTAACAATTTCGGCTCGATAAATATAGGCTTCGGCAAAGTCAGGTTTTAGTTCGATAGCTTTGTTAAGGTCGTCTAGTCTTCCAAAATTACCAATTTGAACTCTTGAACGCTGAAAATAGGCTTCGGCAAAATTAGGATTTGCACGAATTGCCTTATTGAAATTCGTGTAAGCAAGCTCAAGTAAATTGTAAATACGATATTTCTCAGAAACTTTTTGAGACTGTTTTATGCAGCTTAAACCTGTGTTGTAATATTGCATTGCTTTTCTATTTGGAGTTTGGGCAAAACTGCAAATGGTTGCAAATATTGAAATTAATGCTGTCATAGAAATTTTATCTTTATTTTTTCGGATAGTTATTCGCATACTGTTTTATTTGCCGAATTGGAAATGTCTTTAGCTATTTCTTTCAATTTTTCAATCATTTACCATCAAACTGCTTTTTCGTAATCTTTTCCAAACAGGCGGTTCTGCACATTTATTTTGAAAATATTCGACAGTAAAAATCGGCATTTTTCCGCTGGTTGTTGGAACGTAATTGATGACAGCGGCATTGGCTGACATTTCGCCTGAGCCGTATGCACAATTATCTTTGTAGCCGTCAAAGCTCTTTATATCTATGTATTTACCGTTTTTGAATTGTCCTAAACTTCCGCTTGATTCGGTTGCTCCGCCGTTTGAATATCCGACTGTTGTAAAAAGTTCGCTGATGCCGTCGCCGTTGACATCGGTAACTTTGGAAACGCCGTAGCCGAGTGATTCATTGATTTTCATCACGGGCGTTTGACCATCATAAATCGCAATCCAACCGTCCGAATTCCAAGCAACGTGCGGACAATCCGTGGTGAATTTGGGATTTTCTTCTCCATCTTTTGGGGAACCGGATATTACTATGCAACCCGTTATAAAATAAAGAGTTTCATTCGCATTTGGTTTCGTAAATGATCCCGAAACGCGGTTGGTGATTATCATCTCGGGATTGGCATTTGTGCCGAATAAGTATTTCAAAACTGCGTTTGTTTCGGCTTTGGAAAGAGTTGGCGGAGCATCTTCATTTTTACGAAAATCCCACAAAACTTCCTTCTTTTGAACAGTTGTTTCGCTTTTGACTATTTCAACATTTTCGTTTTTCGATTCAGTTTGAAGCGGTTGGTTTTCGTTTTTTGAACTGACTGTCAAAGACGAACAACCAATCAGACAAACGCTAATAAATCCAATAATTAAAAGCTGTTCGATAAATTTTGCAATCTTATTTTTGTTCATCATTTTCCCTCAAAAGTTAAAAGACATTCGCATCCGCCGCATTTTCTCGCATTATCATTGCTGAAATGCCGATTTGCGGAAATTCGGCAGTCAATTTACCCAAAACATCCATCACCGGATTCATCGCCAGCGGTTCAAAAACGGCTTTTTCCATCACCAAAATATAGAGTTTTGCCATTGTGAACATCACATTTTGCCGTCCACCGACCACGATTGAATTAAAATATGGCGGAATCGGATCAATAAACCAATCAGCTTCTAACCTGTGTTTTTGCTGAAAGTTAAAGATTGCTCGTGCTGTCAACTTATCGTAAATACCTGTAATTCTTGGGCATAAATGAGTTGGCGTGCCTCGCTCGTGCGGATACAAATAACGCAACATCGCTTGCACCAACATCACGTCCCAATTATCGTTGATGGCTTTTGGACCGACTCGCAAACCGATACTGAAATATCCAAAAGCCGTTTCGTTATCCGTTCCTTCATTTACAACCATTTTTCTGATAAAAGGTGGCATAATTTTCTCCTCTAAACTCTGTTTATTTAACAGTTACGGTTACATTGAAATTTGTGGCTCGACTACCTGTGTTGACTACGGTAAAACTGTTTTCGCCAGCCTCAGCAGTTCCGTCAATTTCGGTATTTACATAGCCGTCTTCATTGGTTGAACCAAAACCTTCAACCCCAACTTTGCGATTTGGCGAAGTGATTTTGATAATTACCCGCTGTCCTTCTTTGGCGTTAAAAGTGAAATTTCTTTCCGCCTTGCCGCCGATTCTGCCGACAACAGTTGCCGAAAATTTTCCTTTGGTAAATTGGATAACATCTGTATTGGCAAAAATTACCACGCTGAAAATAGTTAAAGTTAAAATTATTGACACTATTTTTTTCATATATTTTTCCCATCCTATTTCATCAATTCAAATTCACCTTGTTGCAAATTGGTAACTTTGAAACTCTTGCCGACTTTCTGCACAGTAAGCGAAACTCCAACCCATTCAAATTCTTTATCCCTCCAAGTGCAATAAAAAACACCTTTTTTGAATTCGTCACTACAACCATCAAAATAGTAGTCAAATCCATCGCCATC
Organism: Acidobacteriota bacterium; assembly: GCA_031415455.1. Taxonomy (GTDB): domain Bacteria; phylum Acidobacteriota; class Blastocatellia; order Pyrinomonadales; family Pyrinomonadaceae; genus JANNVK01. The sequence goes on from JANORS010000012.1 coordinate 32,416, forward strand.
TTTTGGTGGATATTTTATGGAGCGGAGTTTTTGAACTTTCAGAGTTGAAAGTTTGGCAATTTTTGCTTTGTCTTTTAACTCCCAAGCACTATAAAAAGCCTTTGCAGTTGCTTCGGCGGTTGCAGTTTGTCCGAATGTAATTGTTGCGAATGTTAGAATTAAAGCTAAACTTATTATTTTTTTCATTGTTTTCTCTTTTAGAATGAATAGTAAAACTTCTTGGTTTTGACGAATTCAATTTCTCCGGCATAGCCAGCATCGGCTATAGTGCCGCCGAGGGCTTTGATTGAAATTGATTTACCTTTTGTAATTCGTTTAGCTTTCAGGAATAACGCACCTAGTTGTGTTCCGTCCGGCTTACTTCCGCAACCATTTCTGCCGCCTTCATCTTCTTCGGCTTTCGTAAATGGCAGACATTCATCGACAAAAAATGAAGCGATATTTCCTTTAACTGTAATATTTAGCGTAAATTTATTAGAAGTTTGAGCAGTTACAGTTTCTTTGTATCTGCCTTTAATTTTGTCACCGTCACGAAAAATTTCGAGCATAAAATATTCTTTGCCGATGTCGTTTTCGTGATGATATTTCCCAATCCACAAATTTTCCGCAGATGTTTGTCCAAATGTAATTGTTGTAAATGTTAAAATTAAAGCTAAACTTATTATTATTTTCATTTTGATTGCTCCTATTTCAATTCCTTCAAATCTTCCAACCGTAATTGTTCCTCATCATTGTCAACGGTTACGTCTTTTTTGGCTTTGGTTTTTACCCATTTTCCTGCTCGTTTCTTGAACTCTTCGGCTGAAAACCAATAACCGTCAATAAATCCAAGGTAGATTTTCCGTGCCGTTTCAACGCATTTTTCGCCTTCCAAATTACAACTGTTGCTATAAGACCAAAAACTTCTTTGCGTTGTCGTGTCTCCCAAATCAATAGTTGTAACCGTTCCCCAATCGCTCTGCATCTTCGTGCCGCTACCGGAAAGAACAATCAGTCCATTTTTATAAAAAATGTTGAAATACTGCTGAGTTAAAGTCTTAAAAACCAAGTGTTTGCTGACTTTTCCGCTGGTGATAACAACAACGCCTTGATAGCTACGACTGGATTCGGGAAAACCGCAATAGGTGTAGAGATAAACTTTTTCCGTTGAAATTTGCATCGCCGCACCATCGTTTATTTCAAACTTTTCTTCGCAACCTGTTTCCTCTTGTGCTTCTGCTTTAAAATATTTTCGAGCAATCGGGAAAACCTGACTTTCAAAAACGGCTTTAACTTCAGGTTTGATAACCGCCGTTTTGTGGTCTTTAACCGTTCCATCAAACATCAATTCTTGACCACTTACGACAAAACTAAAACCAACTAAAATTAACGCTAAACTCATTATTTTCTTCATATCAACTAATCCTCTTTAATTTTCAACCCGAATTTCAAAACCGTCTGAACTGATATAATTCGGTTGATCGCCGCCGTCTTCGATTTCTATTTGAAAACTGACGATGTATTTTCCGGTTGGCAAATTTTCAAACCAAAATTCCGAATTTTGTGAACAAGTTAAACACGACCATTTTTGATGTGCCAAACTATATTGCTCTTCATAACTATTGTGTTGGCTGATTTTAAGTTCGGTAGCGATTGAATCCAGCGTAACTTGTTCGCCGATTTGAACATCGAATTTGCCAAACATTTGCTTGCCGTTTTGATTGCCGATTACGGTTAATTTCGCCGAATAGATTTTCAAGAAAACATCTTCATCAGTCAGATTTTCAATTTTCAGATTGAGCGGAATAAGTTCGTTTTTTCTCCAAATCACGTTCTTCAAATCCAGATTTATACGAATTTTATTGCTGATATTTTTGGTAAATTCCGCCAACTTTTTCCCTTCGCCGAGTTCAATTTCGACGCTTTTTTCATAAACTGCAGTTTCCAATTTCGTTTTGCCTTCAACAGTTCGCGGCTCTTTGGTTTCAACGACTGCCCAAAGCCGATAATTTCCCCGCGTTAGTGCGTCGAAAATATTTTTTTGCTCTTTATTTTTCGTCTTTTCGGTCAAAACGAATCGCAAATTTTGGGCTTCACATTTTCGCAAAGGCAAAACAAATTTTGAAGAACTTTGGCGGTTTGAATTTTCCGGTTTTGCCTCAATTTCAAACTTTGAAACCACCGAATCAGTTGGCGAAAGATAAAATTTGACCGATTGCAATTTCAAATCAATCTTGTCGGGCGAAACATTTTTTATCTCAATCGTAACGGGCATTTTGTTACCTTTTGACCAAACTTTGCGGTTAATAATCAAGCCAATTTCAACTTGCGAGATCGGATTTTTTTCCAAAATTTTCAACGACGCTTCCGACACCATCTGCATCGTTTCGCAGGCTTGGAGCATCATCAAAATTAACCAAATTGTAATCAACCGTTGCTGAATAAGTCGTTTCTCCTCATCAATTAGAAGTTTTACTGCACTCTGCCCATCGAATAAACTGCCAGCACAAAATACGGCAATAATCCGCACAATCCAAAAATCAAATTCAAGATCACACCCAAAATCGAATAGAATTTACTGCAATTCGGAAAAAACAACGAAATTGCAGCTAAAACCAATCCCAAAAGATGAGCCGGAATCGGCACAAACATCAAAAACGTATAATCCAACAGCCGCAAAGTTCCAACTGTTTCGCCTATTCGCCAAGATTCATCAAAACTCTGCTCAAAATATGCAAACGCGAACCCGATCACGAAAATCGCAAAAACAATTAACGCCAACAAACACGAGGCAACGCCGAGTAATGAAGGTCGTTTTAGACAAGAACAAGCTTTTTGTATTTCTCCTACATCAGTAGGTGGTTTTATTTGCATTATTCCCTCGATAATTTACCGTCTTTAATCATGATGACATCATCTTTGCCGACCTTGATTTTGCCCGTTTCCGAATCATCGCCGACGATTTTTATTTCACATTCGGTGCAAATATTTTCGATTGTCGTGCCGCTTTCAATCGAAGAATTCGTGGTTGTCGAACTTTCGATAATTAAAATCTCGTATTTACCCGAATCCGTATTTTTCAACTTCGCCGCCCAAATTCCGACGGCTGAAATTGCTAAAATTAAAATTATGTTGATTACTTTTTTCATATTTTTACTTGTATTTTGTTTTAGTTGCAGAACTTACAACTCCACTTGTAATATCCGACTCAAGGTAAGCAGAAACCTCAAAAACTGACAATTTGTTGATGTTTAATAGAAGGTGAATATCGTCATTTTTGTAATAGTCAAAAGGCTCAATATATGAAACTTCCATATCGTATGTCCCTGATTGTCCCCCGCGATTGAATCGGTTATCTACACTCAATGTAGCGGGTTCATTAAATTGACCTCTCAAAACTCTGGTTTGGAAGTGGTGATGAGAAAATCTCGTAAAGGACAAGTCTCTTTTAACCAATAATTCCAGCGTCTTTGCTTTAGTATTGACATGCAAATGAGTGCATTCCGCTAACTTTGATTGATAATCTGAGCGACACATTCCGCTGTTTTCAAAAAAGTATTGGACAACTTTCAACGTATTTTCTCCAATTTTGAATGTTATATTTGATTTCATAACTATATTTTCCTTTTACTATTCTCCAAAGTTTTTTGGGTTCTTTATCCATCGAATTAGCCTTTTCCAACCGTAACGCCATAAAAACGGTGAAATCAGCCAACTTACAATTATGGAAATGATAAACAAACTATCCTCAATAAATTTTTTGATTATTGGATAGAACTTGCAGTTACATTTTGCTGTCATCGCCTTCTTTTTCTTTGTTTTACGTTTTGTGGATAATCTAATAGATAGCCACTAGTTTTATCATTATGTGTTTCCTTTTTCGGTTTAGTATTGCTCCGATTTTTTCTTTCATAAATCATTTTAGTGACTGCTTCATAAACCTGATGCGGATTTTCGATGGCGAGCCAGCAATGATAAACCTTGTAATCGGTATCCTCGTGATATTCAGTTTTCCCAATGAAAAACTTGACTGATCCAACCTTGAACAGCTTCTCCAACGGACTAACCGTTATCACTACATCCAAAACACTTTCGAGTTCGATTGCTTGCAACGCAACACCAAACCAAGTTCTAGTGCGGATTAGAATTTTGCTTTTGGTTAGTCCGAAAACTGTTTCGGGAAATCCGACAACTCTAGTTAAATAGCCATTTATCCCTGCACATAAAAAAAGAAGACCAAGCAAACTAAACAATCCTAAGCCGCCCCACCAAAAAAGTGTTATCCAAATAAGTCCAAAAACAATGAGTTCAAGACCTTTTCCACTTAAAATGAACGGAATCTGTTTCGGTCTATTTATCCAAAGTAATTCCTCGTTCCGATGAACGACATTTTTTAATTTCGGGAAAAGCAGATAGTCTGATTTTGGTAAATTCTCATCAAAAATTTCATTCATATAACTTTAACTCTGGGCTTTGGTGATATGGCTAAACCTAGTTATGTCAAGATTTACGGAGCAATTAAATTGCTAATCGGATTGCCGAAAATTCCTTCTTTCAAAGCCAGTTTGTTGTAAATTCCGTCTGATGTGCCGAGAATTTGGGCGGGAACGAGAATGTCTGTTCCGCTGACTATCTCTCTGCCGATATTGTTGTTGACTAAGTTTCCGTCTGCACCAATCGTAAATTTGGCAGAACGGACGAATTCGCCGGCACGCTTGACCTTTATTTCGTATTCGCCGGGTTTATTCATCGAATCCCAAAACCGTAATTCAACGAGTCCAAAACTTTCTTTAGCATTTTCTTTCGGGTGTAAATTCAACGGAAAACCAGGCGATTTTTCCTCAATTTGTTTGCCGTTGTAGAACAAATAACCATTCACTTCCGGCAAGCTCATAATTTTATTTTTGAGCCAAACTTCGGCGTAAATTTCGTCAACGGATTTGCTCAGAAACGCATATCCGAGCCGAAAATCGTTGTTCACAAAATAATGAAACTGTTTGTTTTTGTCGGGTGTTCCATCAATATTGTAAAGATTTTTTCCGATGGTAAATTTTCCCGAATAAAGTGTTTTGTTTGCTCCGCTTAACGGGTCGTTCAATTTGATTTGAAATTTGAAAATACCTGTTTGATTGATTGCTTTGGAGGCATCAATATCTTTTCCGCAAAAATCAAACCTATAATTTTTACCTGCTTCAATCGAACCGCTAAGTTTGCATTTGGCTGTTACCCACGCAACTCCATTCGGATTTGTGTATTCAACCGTGATATTTGCCGACGAATCAACTGGTCCCGCCAACCGAAAAGTTACCGTCGGAGTCCAACGCCATTCCGCATTGTCGTAATTTGTTACGGTTTCAAACCGCAATCCGAGCGGCAGAATTTGTTGTGCTAATACTGATTGACACATCAACAAACCTGTCAACATCAATAAAATAAATACCTTGTTCATAATTTTCATCCTTAATTTTTCTTAAACTTTCAAAGCTACTTTTTCTTTGTTGAAAATTGCCCAATTTCAAAGATGAAAAAAATCACCAAAGAAACAATTCCCAACATTAAAAGCATCATCATTATAAAATCTCCAAACAATTTTCTTAGTGTTGGAAAATAATCAATAACAGCAACTACCAATAAAACTCCTGCCAATAATTGGGTTCGTGCCAATCTCCGTTCAACTTGGCTAATCCTCGATTCAATTTCGTTATCCATTTTTACCTTCCAATTATTGTGCAAAACCACTAATCGGATTGCCCCACCAACCGCTTTTCAAAATTGTTTGGTTGATTGTGCCGTCAGCCGTTCCGCTGATTTGGGTTGGCACAATAATTCCGCCGTAGATATTTTTAACTTCTTTGCCGACAGCATTTTGCACCGGATAACCGTCCTTTCCGATGGTAAATTTCGCGGTTCGGGTTATTTCGCCGTTTCGCATCAATTTGATTTCGTATTCGCCCGGATTTTCGTAGAGTTTCCACCACATATTGCGTCCGCTTTGTTCGGTTGGTTTAATCATCGCTTCAAATCTGAAACTCATTTTCGAGAAACGGCGAGCCGGATTTTCTTCGGTGGAATATGATTGGTCATTGCCATAACTTGCTTCGGAAACTTTTTTACCTTGATAAAATAGAAAGGCTTTCGGATCTTGTCCGTTAAAATCGCCCTTAATCCAAATCCAACAAAACAAACGGGTTGGAGTATATTCTTCATCCCATTTGCCGACATACATCATCGGCAAACGCCAATCGTAATCAATGTAATAATAAAAATTTTTGTTAAATGCGGGATTTTTTGCCGGATTGAAAAGATACTTATCAACCGTAAACTTCCCCGTGTAAAGCGTGGCGTTATTGTCGTTTTGGATAATTTTGAACCCGAAAACGCCGGTTAAATTGGTGTCGGTATCGGCTTCGTTTTTGCAGCCGTCAATCGTGGCGAATTCGTCCAAACTGTCGCCCTCGTGTTTGCAATCCATTTTGAACAGTTCTTTACCGTTTGGGGCAGTAATCGTAACCGTAAACTTGTCGAATCTTTTATATTTTCCCCAAACTTCAAAATTGACTAATGGAGTCCAACGCCATTCGGCTTGCCCACGATTTGTCCGCAAATTAAATTGCAAAGACATTTGATCCAAAGTTGCAGCATTGGCAAAAACGCTGAACATAAAAATTGCCAAAATTCCTAAAATTATTTTCTTCATTTATATTCTCCTTTTTCCTTAATAAATTAAGCCATTACGAACAAATTGAGTTCCTTGAATTTGTTCATCAAATGTTGAATTGGGCTTTCTCCGCCATCAATTTTATGTAGCCATAGTTCAACCAAATCATCATTAAGTTTAACGATTGTCCAAAGTCGCTTTGAACCGTGAACAGTCCGACCTGTTGCTTTATTGATCAAACCATCGCGTGACACTTTTCCTTGTCTGTTTAAGGTCTGATATTTTTTGATTAAACTTGCCGTTTTAGCGTCAAAAGCTCCCGTTGGAAGCGGCAAATCGTGATATTGGACGTTGTATTTTTTCGGGAGAACTTCCCACAACAAAGCCTGCACTAACAACACATCGCCTTTATCGTTGACTCCATTTTTACCGACACTTGAACTTACATTCAGATAGTCTTGGTTGACCTCCGAGTTAAAAACAAAATTCATTATTTCTGCCATAAAACACTTCTCAAAATTTTTATTACTCTCACGAGCAAGTGTATGAATGAAACTTTAAATGATATTTGCCGAAAGAATCCTGTATTTACTGTGAGAGTTCTGTGAGAGTTGCTAAACCTATATTTTACAATGAATTAGAAAGTTGAATATTTTAAGTTTAAACATAAAAAAGCCCGAAATCTTTTAAGAAATCAGGCTTTTTTAATTTTTAATTTTTAATTAACTTTCGGTGTTTCAATTTTCGCGTCTTTGTCGTAATCGTAAATAATTGAAATATTCAAATTTGTGCCGCTGAAATTGCCTTCGGTCTCAACTTTCATCGGCAAACCCGAATCTGCCGCAATCCAAACTTTTGACGTTGAATCGCCACCATAAGTGCTTTTGAATTTATAAACAAACGTATCTTTGCCATTCAAACTTTCCTTGCCGACAAACTCAAAATCCTTCATTTGGGCGACCGCCGCATCGCTCATCGTTTTTCGCATTTCCATCGAAGACATTTGACCATCAGGCATTTTCGTCCATTTTCCTTCATTCAAACGGCTAAAAGATTCGTTGCCGATGACAATAACTTCACTTTTCGAGCCGGAAATATTATTTTTTATCCAATATTTGTCAGGAGCGTTAAAATCAAGTTCGGTTTGAACGGTTGCTTGTCCGGTTTTTGTCGCGGTCAACGAATGATAAAAATTGAGAGCCTGAAATTTTTTGTAAGCCGAAGTAACTGCTTCTTTCGGATCGGTTGTCTGACTAATTCCGCCGCCTTCCAAATTCAGGTATTTACAACCAAAACTGATTGTCAGCAAAGCTAAAATAATCATTAAATTAGTCAATATTTTTTTCGTATTCATAGATTTATTTTTTTCCTAACCTTTTTGGAAACACAGGTTTAATGATTTCAATGTAATTCACATTATCCGCTTCTAATTCGCTCGGACGAGATTGCAACTTGTCCATAATTCCCCAAAAATCACCGTTTCGCGTCCATCTTTCTTCATAAAATTCGGACGGTTTGCCTAAATTTTTGACGGCATAAAGTTTAATTGCATTGACAATCGGCGGCGTATAAACCCGTTTCACAGGTTTGCTTTTGTCCGAACTATACGGCGTTCGTTGCTTTTGCGGAATTGACGAATAAATCTCGCATGAGCCGATTTTTTCGATGCCGTTTGGCGAAAATTCGATGATTCGCACTGTTTTCCGCAAACCTTTTTTGGTCGGCGGTTGGCTGAAAACGATAAGGTTGCTCAAACTATTTCCGTTCAAATTCCAATCACTCCGCAGATATTTATCGCCGCGATATTCATAAACATAATGGGCTGTCGGCGTAAATTTCGTGTGGTTGTCTGTAATTCTAAACACCAATATTCCCTGATAGTTACGCTTTATTTTTTGGCTGAAAGCTGTGTAAAGATACGCTCGAAATTGAATTTCACGATAAATGAAATAACCTTCCGCCACGTCCAATAATTCAAAATCTTTGCGAAAATTGCTTTCTTTTGCTGACATCTGTTTGCGGTCGGTTTGAAATTCAATTTCCTTTTCCAAAGCTACACTTTTTACCGTGTCGAGTTCCGTTGCCGAAAGTTCGGAAACTTTCGGCTGTAAATCGTATTTTTTCGGTTCGTCAGCCGTTCCGTCAGCCAACAAAATTTTATTGTCTTGTGCAAAAATCATAGTTCCAAATGTTAAAATTAAAATTGTTATCAATATTATTTTCATAGTTTTACAAATCATCCGCCAATCGCACCCAAGCCGCCAAAAATGACCGCGACCAATATCAGCAAAAACATCAAAAGTTTCGGAGTTCCCCAAATTTCTTCAATCGCATCTTCGGCATATTTTTTCGCTTCGATTAAAGAAAAATTCGCTTTTTCGTGTGCCGAATTTGTTAGATTTTTTAATTTCCAAGCGAGTTTTGCCCGATAAGTTTCTACGCCACAATATCCGCAAACTGTTGCTAAATCGTTGGATTGATACGAGATAGCTCCGCCACATGGCGAGCAATTTGCGGTTTCGCTCGTGCCGAGTTTATCGTTAAATTCGATGGTCGGCAACGTTTTTCGCAATCGCGGACTCCAACTCAAAAAGCCTAAAGTCACAGAAATAATCCAAAACAGCCATGTAAAAACAGCAATTCTCGAAATCATTTTGTCGATTGCATTTGCCTTAAACCAACTCTGATATGGTTCAAAATTTCCGTTATAACTCAGCACAAAAAACATAATTAACGAAAAACTTAGCCATAAAACCAACAAACCCATCGCCGCACGAGTCCAATTTGAAGCCAGCCAATCAGCACGTTTCAGATAAACGGTGGCATCACGAAGTTTGCCGTTAATCGCTTCGCGGGCGTGTGCAACGTCAAAATAATTTTCGGGTGCGTGCGATTTCGTTCCGCAATTCGGGCAAATCAATTCATTTTCCCGCAAAGGAACGCCAGCACCGCAACTTTGACAGTTTATCGGCTTCAATTTTGCCAAATTATCGGCGACAATCAGCGGCGATTTTCCTTTTTTTCGATTATCTTTGTAAATTTTTTCTTCTTTATTTTCGCTAAATACGGCGAAAAATTCATAGATTACCAAACTACAAAGTGCAACAAATCCAACGGCTTGCAGAAAAAATGTGATCGCTGTTGAATGCTTTAACAATTCGCTGTTTAAGACAAAATAAATTAAAATCGCTAAACTGAATATTTTCATAATTTTGACCTTTTTCAATATATTTGTTTCGCTGTAAATAATCCTGTAAAATAGGCGAGATTTCTATGAGAGTTTTGTGAGAGCGTTCTAAATGTCTGAAAAACAAACAATTTACGAGTTTTCGGATTTTCGTGTTGATGTCAAAAATAATCTTTTGGAACATCACGGAATCGCTGTTCCAATGACACCAAAAGTTTTTGAAACGCTCGTTTTGTTGCTCGAAAATGCTGGAAATTTGGTCGAAAAAGACGAGATGATGGCGAAAATCTGGAACGATAGATTTGTCGAAGAAAGCAATCTCACTTTTAATATCAAAATGCTCCGCAAAGCTCTCCAAGACGATGCCGCCAATCCGATTTTCATCGAAACCGTAACGCGAAAAGGCTACCGTTTTATTGCCAAAATTAAAGATTCATCTGAAACTAAATCGATTACTGAACCACCTGCCGATATTCTCGAAACGCCGAAAAATCCTAAAAATAGATATTTCGCTTTTGGTGCAATCGCGTTGATTTTAATCAGTTTAGTTACTGCTTATGCAATTTTTCGGCGGAATTCGGATTCAAATTCAACAGTTTTACCGAAAGAGTTCAGTTCGGTCAAACTCACCGACACAGGAAAAACTTTCCATCCGACAATTTCGCCCGATGGAAAATTTGTGGCTTATATTTCGGAATCAAATAAAAAACAAAGCCTTTGGCTGAGGCAATTATCAAACGGACAAAACACGCAAATTTTATCGGCAAATAACGATATTTATTACGGTTTAGCTTTTTCACCCGATGGCGAAAATCTTTATTTTGCCGGCAAACCACCCGCCGGAATTGTTTCGATTTATCGAATTGCAATGCTCGGCGGCGTTCCAACCAAAATAATCGAGCGATCCGAAGGCGGAATCAGCATTTCGCCCGATGGCAAAAAGATTTGTTTTGTGCGTTATGACGAGGGCAATGGCAGACAAAATAAATTGATGATTGCGGACGCAGACGGCAAAAATGAACGAGTTATAAAAGAAAGTAAAAACGGACAAGTCTTTCACAATCATACATTTACGCCTGACGGAAAACGACTCACGATTGCTTACGGACATTCCGATAATGCTTCAAAAGAAATGTCATTGACAGAAATTGATGTCGAATCGGGCGAACAAATTGACTTTATCAAAGAGAAGTTTTTTAGCATCCGTTATCTTGTTTGGCTGCCAAATCAAAAAAGTTTGATGATAACGGCTTCGGAAAATCTCGGCGACGTGTCGAGAATTTGGGAAATTGACGCACGAACTCGAAAAATCAAATTAGTTTCGCACGATTCGACTTCGTATTCTAAAATTTCCGTTCCGAAAAATGCCGAAACGATTGTTGCCGGAACTATCACGGCAGATTTTCGTCTGTTCACGGGCGATACGCTTAACCCTAATAACATCAATTATTTAACTCAAGCCAGAGATGGTTTTGCTTTTGCATCTGATGAAAAAATCGTCTATGCCAGCGATGCGTCGGGCAACGAAGATATATGGATTATGGATGCGGACGGCACGAATCAAAAGCAGTTGACAGGCGAAACGAGTGTTGATGCCTATCCGATTGTTTCGCCCGATAATCGTTATATCTATTTTTCATCGAATCGAGACGGTAAATACGAAATTTGGCGGATGAATATTGACGGTTCAAATCAAGCCAAAATCAGCAAAAATGAAAGCGGCAAACCTCGGTTCGTTACTCCCGATGGAAAATGGGTTTATTTTGAAAATTCGCTGACTCAAATTGTGTGGAAAACAGCTTCTGACGGTTCGGAAGAACAACCATTGTTTCCCGAAAAAGTTGGATATTACCACGCTTTTTCGCCCGATGGAACGCAGATGGCTTTTCTCAAAAAAGACAAAGAAACAAACAAATTTATGCTCTCGGTAATCTTGCTGGAAAACAAACAAATCATCAAATCCTATCAATTACCTAACGATAAAACGCCGTATTTTTTGACTTGGACGGCTGACGGAAAGTTTCTCAATTATTTGACCACAAGCGACAATCAAGAAGAAATATTTTGGACTCAAGACATCACAAAAGAAAGCTCGACCGAATTATCGAACCTCGGTAAGGAATCAGTAATGGATTGCCGACTCAGTGCAAACAACTCAAAATTCGGCTTTATTCGCGGAAGCTGGAAACACGATACAGTGCTGCTCAAAAGTTTGAAATAGATTTGCTCACTATCTGATTGAACCAGGAAAGCTATCTAGTTAACAAGTTTTAGTTTGGCTCTCATCTTTATAACTATTTCTAATATACCCATTAAATAGCTTCCAGATATGGACGAATAATGTTTTCAGCTCGGCAAATACGCGAAAATTCTAAAATTTTTGTTCGCGAGCCTTTTTTCGCCAAACACATTTTTAACCCTTCAATTACTACAGCTAACCCAATTTTATTGCGAAACTTAAAACAATCTGCAATCGTTTTTTCAGGTGAATATACTTTTACTAAAGTTCCATCAAGATTATGCTCTTCCACTCCACACGAAAATGTTTGCTCTGAAAAATTAAAAAAACGTGTCGGCGGATAATCAAGATTAGGTTTCTCTTTTCCTTTTATAATTGCTACATAAACTTCGTGCGGAATTTCTGTGGTTAAGTTGTAAAAAGACAAAGCCGAAATCAAACAAATTACACCTGTCGGAACTCTTCTACTAACTGCAATCAAATCGCTATTTTCCAGTTGAGGTAAACTCGCAAGTCTGAAAACTCCACGACTTAGTTCGATTACTTCCCCGCTTTCTCTCATTTGATAAAGTGTTCGCGGATGATAGCCGAGTTTCAAAAATTCCGAAGTTCGCAAAATCCCACCTGATTCTTGGAAAACTGCTTTTATAGTTTTTTTGAATGCGTTTGTTTTCATTTAGGATATAAAACCTTATATATAGTAACATCAATTATGTTTATTATCCAGCAACTTATTCAACAACTTCTTGTTTAAGATTAGTTTCTAGTACACAGTAGTATAGAATTGTGAAAAAAATGAGGGATTCAGAGACTTTAACAAAACCGACAATAAATCCGACTGAGCGAAGAATCATCGAAATGGTGGTCGATTCTTTGGCGAGTGAAAATTCGCGACGGGCTTATCAGCGACATTTGGAGGAGTTTTTTATTTGGTATCAGGATGAAAATCGTCCCGAATTGAACAAGGCTTTGATCAACCGCTATGTAAAATTCCTACGCTCGCAGAAACTTTCGTCTGCAAATATAAATCAAAAACTTTCTGCGATTAGAAAACTCGCATCTGAAGCTGAGGACAATAATATCGTCGATTCGAGCGTTGCAAATGGCATTCGGGCAGTTAAAGGAATGCCACAAAACGGAATTCGCACCGGCAATTGGCTGACCCGCGAAGAAGCACAAATCTGGCTCGATGCACCTGATGTAAAAACGCTGAAAGGTGTTCGCGATCGTGCAATTTTGTCGATTTTGATTGGTTGTGGATTGCGTAGAGCTGAACTCGCGATTCTTTCCATTTCTCATATTCAACAACGCGAAGGTCGCTGGACGATTGTCGATTTGGTTGGAAAACGCGACAAAATACGGACGATTCCGATGCCGAGTTGGGCAAAATCCGCTATTGATTCGTGGCTTTATGCAACTCACATCGAAGTCGGATTTATCTTCCGCAGAGTGAACAAAGGCGACAATTTGATGGGAAACGGGATGACCGAGCAAGCGATCTATAACATTGTTGTTGGCTACGCCGAAAAGCTAAAAAACGAAGGAATTGCACCACACGATCTGCGTCGGACATTCGCGAAACTCGCACACAAAGGTGGCTCACCAATCGACCAAATCCAATTATCTTTGGGACACGATTCAATCCAAACAACCGAAAAATACCTCGGTGTCGAACAAAACTTGAGCGATGCACCTTGCGATCATTTGGGATTGAAGATTTCGAACTAGTTTTCAAATCAACTTATGTAAAACTCGAAATCTTTTTTAAGCGATCGATCAACATACCTAATCTCCCTTGACTGGCATTGTCAGGAGACAAATATCCCGGTAACGCATCCATGAAGCGTTGATTTTTTAGCATCGTTTCTAATTGGAAAGCAATATTTAATCGGACATCTTCGGGAGAAATAAGTATTTCATCGACAATTTCAATTCGACCGTCAATGACAGTCATAATATCTTCCAAATCATGACTCGCAAGATAATCCCCTTTTCCGCGTCCTCGAAATGCTTCTAATTTTGTTGCAATAAAATATGGTGGTGTCACAACTCTAATCTTTGTGCCAAGAAATATTTCGTAATCTTCAGCAGTAAGCACCGCGGGCTTATACCATTTGTTCGTAAATCCTAAGATTTTCTCGTCCAAAGGCATCACATCAAGAATTGTGTCTTCTTTTACCCAACGACAAAGTGGTGCATCTTGTCTTGTATCAACTCGGAAGCCAATATTTTGAAGTTTTTCCGAAAATTCGACATACTCGGCGTAAGAAGTTGCTTCCACGATTGTGTCAACATCATCTGTTGTACGAATCTCTGCTGCTCCTTCGTCAGTGATAAATAAACCAGTTGTACAACCGCCGACAAATATCAATTCACTAACAAGATTATCGAGATTTATGACGGCTTTTCGTAACATCTCAATATTAGGATTGGTCATAAATTTGCCTAAAACTCTTTTTCAACTCTTTTTCTGCTAATACTCGTTCGCGTAATCGTCCGTCTCTGATTGCATCAACCAATGCTAATCGTTGATATAAAAGAGCATCCCGTTTCGCCGCATCTGGAACTGATTTATACAACGGAACAATACTAACTCCACGTATTGTTCCGTTTGAGTCTGCCCAAACCGGAACAGGTTCATCTCCAGCCTTTATCAGTTGACTTAAAGGTTCAGCCGCATAAGAGGTTGGCATTCCACGAGTCAATCCGCCACGTTTCACCGGAAATACATATTTAACTCCATGAATCAAAAATTCCTCCAATGCACTTAAATTTGGCTGTTCTCCCATCTCTGAATTGTGAAGAAGCCGGGAATCTCTCAAACGCTTAACCGCAGAATGAATCTCAGAAGGACTCATTCCGAGTTCTGTTGCGATAATAGCGTAGGAAGGTCGAATATCTGGAATATATCCGCAAAGTTTTAGCAAAACAACAATGTCTTGTGGCTTCAATGTCATAAAAAGATTATACATTCGCTATTCGCGAATAGCGAATGTATTTTAAAGCGTCTTAAAATAAGAAATTCAAATTTTTTTTGTAATGTTTTCTAGTTTTTAGCATATACATACAAATAGTCTTGGAATTTTGTTGTAATTAAGTCGTTTTTTCGCATAAAATCTTTCAATCACGGAAATTGTCTGACTTACTGAAACATACAAAGGAGAATCCCAATGCCTAATGTTCCAACTAATACGAATCCCATTCCAAATTTAGCTTCTGAGCCAACAAATCAGGTGTGCGAACCAGTTCAGTATCTTCCAACTGACGCTGACAAAAAACTTGTCGAAGGCACGGCTTTGTGTCTTTCAGGTGGTGGTTATCGAGCGATGCTTTTTCACGTCGGCGTTCTTTGGCGTTTGAATGAAATTGGTTGGTTGCCGAAATTAAACAGGATTTCGAGCGTTTCCGGTGGTTCAATTACTGCCGGTATTTTGGCGATGAATTGGACAAAACTAAATTTTAAAAACGGAACTGCCACAAATTTCGTGGAATTGATTGCCAAACCGATAATGAATTTGGCGTCTCGAACAATCGATGTTTCTTCTGTTCTGACGGGAGCGATGTGGTTTGGAAGTATCGGAGATAAAGTCGCAGATTCTTATCGTAAGCATCTATTTGGTGACAAAACATTACAAGATATAGTGGACGAAGTTCCGGGCGAATCTCCAAGATTTGTATTCAATGCAACGAATGTGCAATCTGGAGTTTTGTGGCGGTTTATGAAGCCTTACATGGCGGATTATCGAGTTGGAATGGTCAAAAACCCCAAAATAGACTTGGCGGTCGCGGTTGCAGCTTCATCTGCTTTTCCACCGGTTCTTTCACCTGTCGAACTCGATCTTGATCCCGCAGATTTTACTCCGGGAAGCGGAACTGATTTGCAAGACAACGCATATCGAACTCAGGTTGTTCTTACTGATGGCGGTGTTTACGACAATCTCGGTCTTGAAACAGCTTGGAAAAAATACAAAACGATTTTAGTTAGTGATGCAGGTGGCGGTTTTACGCCTGACGCTGATCCGCCTCGCGATTGGGTTCGACATTCTGTGCGTGTTCTTTTGACGATCGACAATCAAGTTAGAAGCCTCAGAAAACGGCAACTAATTGAATCATTTCTAAGACAGATTAGAAAAGGAACTTATTGGACTATTAGTGCGGACGCTAACAAGGATTATAAGGTTTCGAAACCACTTAGTTGTCCTTACAAAAGAACAAAAAAACTTGCGGAAGTTGATACGAGATTAAAAAAACTCGATCAAATCACACAAGAAAGACTAATCAATTGGGGTTACGCGGTAAGTGATTTAGGTTTGCGGCAATATGTCGATTCAGCCATAATTCCAGCAATTGGATTTCCATTTCCAGCATCTGCTATTTAGTATTTCAGATATGAGGTAACGAAAATGACACGTTCAAATTTATACGATGAGCCCACCAGTAGACAGTTGAAAGTATATGCGTTCGACCCTTCACGTGGAAGAACACTCGGCAATCATATGACAATCAGTGTTCCCTATGAGCCTTTGGGTAACGGACTTACGGGAAAATATTTAGAAGTAATTGACTACGACGCAAGCAATAAATGTTATTATCAGCCAGTTGATTTGAATCATCCTTATGTCCTCATGCAAGATGGTCTTGAGCCGAGCGAATCAGATCCGCGATTTCATCAGCAAATGGTTTACGCGGTTGCAGCAAGAACGATCAGCATTTTCGAATTTGCACTTGGAAGAAAGATAAAATGGGGTTTTAATCGAAATCGACCAGCAAATAAGAAGCTGCCTTTGAGGATTTACCCACACGGAATGCAGGAAGCAAATGCATTTTATAGTCGCGATCTCGAAGCTTTGGTTTTCGGCTACTTCCCCGCATCTGATGCTGATCCAGGAACGAATTTGCCAGGACAAACGATTTTCACTTGTTTATCTCACGATATAATTGCTCACGAAACGACTCACGCTTTGGTTGATGGACTACGAATGCACTTTATGGAGGCGACGAGTCCGGACACTCTCGCCTTTCACGAAGCTTTTGCCGATATCGTTGCACTATTTCAACATTTCAGCTTCAAGGAAGTTTTGCTTGATGTAATCAAAAAAACCGGTGGCTTGATTTACCGCTCTAAAATTAATTCAGATATCGATGTTGCGAATGGTTCGGAAGAGATAACCTCAGAACTCTCGACGACAAATCCGTTAGTTCAACTGGCACAACAATTCGGCGAGGCAATGGGGCAAAGAGCTGCTTTGCGGGCTGCACTCGGCACAAAACCAAATTCAAATGATCTGGAAAATCTGACCGAACCACACGAACGCGGTGCGATACTTGTTGCAGCCGTCTTCGATGCTTTCTTCACAATTTACATCAGCCGAATTCGCGATCTATTGAGGATTGGCGGAATTGGAGGACAAATCTCAGCCAATAATCAATTGCATCCTGATTTAGCCGAACGCCTTGCGGGCGAAGCAAGCAAAACCGCCGATCATTTTCTAAATATCTGCATCCGTGCATTGGATTATTGTCCTCCGGTCGATATTCGTTTCGGCGAATTCTTGCGGGCAATGATTACGGCGGATTTTGATTTGGTAAGCAATGATCTCATGGGTTATCGTGCGGCTTTGATCGATGCTTTTCGTTTACGTGGCATTCGTCCGGCGGATGTGTTTTCATACGCGGAGGAATCTCTTCGTTGGTGTTCACCGGAAGATATTAACGCACAAACTCTAAAATGCGAAGGTTTGGAGTTTGACCTTTTCAAACCATCGACACCGGCACAAAACACGTCAAATGTCAGAAAACTTCACGCATTTGCTGACAAATATCGAAAGGAACTAGGACTTGAGTTAGATCCAAGCGTGAAAATTAGCATTCATTCGTTTCAGGCGTTTAATCGAGTACAAAGAGTCGGTCCAAGCGGTCAAATAAGAATGGAAGCTGTAACCGAATTCATTCAATCAAAAGAAGTCTTAATCGATCCATCGGACGAAAGTATGGGTAAAATGAATTTTTACGGCGGAGTAACTCTCGTGATTGATCTCTCGCCAGGGAAGGAAGGCGAAATTCGTTATGCGATCCGAAAGAGTCTAAACTTGGGCGATTCAGAGGATGGAAGATTGAAATTACAACGGGCGTTTTTTAAAGATTCAGCCACACGTTTTAGCCTTAATGTCTATTCCAAAGAAATCGACTTGAATTTACCGACGAAATCGAAAGATAACAAGAAAGGATTGAGCTTTAGCATGGTTCATCGAGGATATTAAGTATGCCAGACAATACAAACAATAAAGACAAAAGAGCAATTAGAGTTCGTATGTATCGAGTCGGATTTGGTGATTGTTTTCTGCTCTCGCTTCCGGTCGGAAAAATCAACTCCGATGAATATCAATATTTCGTGATTGATTGCGGAGTCCATGGGCAAGGAAACATCGGCACAATTGAGAAAGCGGTCGAAAATATCAAGGAAGTAACAAAAGGAAAAATCGCGGGAATTATTGCCACTCATTCACATCAAGATCATATTTCAGGCTTTAACGAGAAATTCAGTGAATTTGAAATTGGTGAAGTCTGGCTTCCTTGGAGCGAAGACCCAAAAGATGAATTAGCTATAAAATGGGGAAAAAAGCAGACAGCATTGGCCAATCAGCTAGAACAGCATTTTATTGCTCAAGCAAAGATGGAAGCTGCTGAATCTCAGTCAGATAGTCGCAAAAAAGCACTTGCCGCATTGGTCAACCTAAATTCGAGCGAAGAAACTATGTCGCTGTTGGTGAACAGTTTTAAAGGTGGCGATAAAACAATGCTCACGTCATTTGCAAGCCTTACTTCAAACAAAAAAGCACTCCAGCTTCTCAAAAATGGATTTAATGTCGGAGCGAAAGTTAAGTATCTTGAAGCAGGTGATGATTTGAAAGATGCGGTCGCAATTCCGGGTTTGCAAGTTCGTGTTTTGAGTCCGCCGCGAGATGAAAAGTTCTTATCAAAGATGGATCCGCCAAAAGATCAGCGTTATCTGAGATTGAATTCAAATGGCGACTTAAAAGAAGCCAATAAACTCAATCCATTTGCTGAGAAATGGATTATTAACTACAAATCGACAGAAAATCGACCACTAACTGAAAAAAACGAAATCGAATTACAAAAACTTCTTACTGATGAATCGCTTGACGGTTTAGCTTTCGCCCTCGATTCTGCAAAAAACAACACGAGTTTAGTGACTTTGTTTATCTATCGCGGACATTATTTATTGTTTACCGGCGATGCACAATATGGTAACTGGAAATCTTGGCTTGACCGAGAAGGCGACGACATTCTCCCAAACATCGGTTTTCTAAAAGTCGCTCATCACGGCAGTCATAATGCGATGCCAAAAGACGCATTGGAGAAAATGACAACCGGAAAATTCGCCGCGATGGTTTCCACTCAGAGCACTCCGTGGGAATCAATCCCGAGAGTTCCTTTGATGGAAAGATTAGATGAGCAAACGAAACAACAAACCGTCCGCAGCGATTGGATAAAAGTTGCAAACGCTCCAGGTCCGCTCGTGAATTCAGCACCAAATATGCCCGCAAACGATCCGGTTGGTTTTTCAAAAGGTGCGTTTTGGTATGATTACGAATTGAGGTAAGTCTTGCAATGATGAGGTTTATGTAATTTAAAAAGGAGTAAAAACAATGGGAATTGAAACATATTATTTGTCAAAGCGGCAAGTATCAGGAATCGGGAGTCTTTTTTTGTTGAATGAAATGATTGAAGCCAATGCAGGCGGCGAATCATTGTTGGGTGCTGTTGTCCAAGAAAATAAAAGTATTTTCCACACCGATTATCCAGTGCCGATGCTTGTATCCGAACCAAACATCATCATCAAAAAATTGACACAGTGGAAAACCGAGCTAAATATTACGAGCGACATTGTCGAAAAACAAAATATCGCGGCTGGACACAAGAACGTCAAAGTTGAAAAACAAAATTCTTTTCAATTAGGGCTCGGACCATTCCCAAGTGTTCCGCTCAATGCAAAGTTCCAACTCGATTATTCGCGTATTTCAACTATTGACATCTCTTATGGTGCGGGAACAATGTATAAGTATCTCCGAAAGGGAGATTTGATGAAACTCTACAAAAAGCTCGGAGGCAAACCAGATGATGATATGACCGGCAAATTCTTGCAGAAAAATGCCTTCATCAGCCTTTTGCAGCTCGCGAAAAACTGGAAAGTGACATTCGAATCGACGAAAACGTTTGATGTCGGCGTTGACGCCCAAATCGACCTTTTCAATAAGGACAATTCGGTCGGAGGAAAAGTAAAAATGAAAAAAACATCATCAACAAAGATCGAAGCTGAAGTTAAGGGCGAAGATTATTACGTTGTCGGCTTGATGTCCACACGCTGGGATGATGTTAAACCTAGTTAGAAGTTACAGGAAACTCGAAATTCATTCGTATTCTTGATTCTAAAAAAACATTTGTCTTGGTTTATTCATGTTCGTTTTTTAGTTCTTTAAGTTTCAGTTTTATAAATTTCGCGAAAGCTATTTCATGTTCACTCTTAGGTGCTACTAAACCTTGACACATCTGCACAAAATGCAATTGCTCGGCAGTTAATGGATTGCGTTTGCCATTCGCTAGCGATTTATAAAATTCAAAGTGCCGTAAGATGAGCGTTTGTTCAATCTCGGTTGGTGCTGATTTAGAATCTGCCGTATTGTAAATCTCTTGAAATCTTTGCTGAATCCTTTCAATTAAAGCAATAGGTTTATTAAAAACAGCTTGATTTTGCAGCCGAATCAGCTCAATCCCAAGTTTCTCGCAGTCTTCAGCTTTCCGTTTATCCTTGTCAATTTGCGTCGAAGATTCATGGTATTCGCCATCAATCTCAATTGCGAGTCTCAATTTCGGAAAGTAAAAATCCAAGATCCATTTGCCACAAATCGCCCACTCTCTTTCAAATTTCCCAGCTAAAAAGCCTCCTTCAAATTGATTCAGCATCTCTTCAAACTTCTTTTCGGCAATTGTCGGCGAAATAAGCCTTTTTCGGGCAAACCTATGTGCCGGATCGCTGTTCCTGGACTCAAAATCGGTTGGATCGAAACGAAATTCACCAACAACCCTTACAAGCGAAAAGACTCTTAGCCCCGTTTTTCTTTTAGTAGCTTTTCGCATTTATGCATTCCCTATTGAACCCAAATTACGCATTAGGAAATTTGACCGCCAAAACACCTCGAACTCCAAAGAAATTTCCTCATACTGTAACTCTTTTTTAGCATTTTTGGATACTTGGCAGTAAAGATAGCTTTTAAATCTTAAAAATCTCCATTTCAGAATCTGGCATAAATTTAAGAAATAATGCCAAAGTTCGTGAAATACTATTCAGGTTTCAATTCCAAAATGGTTCGATTAAATTCCACAAATCACTTCGCAACTCCAACGCCGACAGTGAGGTTTCAATTCCAAAATGGTTCGATTAAATTGAGACAAAAACTCAAAATGATGAAACGGCATCTTTCGTTTCAATTCCAAAATGGTTCGATTAAATTTTCGATTGACTAGCGAGATTGATAATCTCAAAAAAAGTTTCAATTCCAAAATGGTTCGATTAAATTCGTTCCTAATTAAGTGTTTTTTTATCGCAATTTCGGGTTTCAATTCCAAAATGGTTCGATTAAATTTTACCTTGACTTATTGCAAGCTCAATATATAAACGGTTTCAATTCCAAAATGGTTCGATTAAATTGATTTAATAATTGATGAAGGCGGAGAAGAATACGCGTGTTTCAATTCCAAAATGGTTCGATTAAATTATCGTTGACTGCACCTTTAATCCGAATGTTTCGCCGGTTTCAATTCCAAAATGGTTCGATTAAATTCTTTTTACTCGCGTGGACTGCTATCGTTCCTCGAAAATGTTTCAATTCCAAAATGGTTCGATTAAATTTTCCGCCTTGTGTCGTATATTTGAACGGATAAGCATCGTTTCAATTCCAAAATGGTTCGATTAAATTTTCAACAATCCGTAATATGGATTCAAGTGTTTCTCGAGTTTCAATTCCAAAATGGTTCGATTAAATTACAAGCATTTATTAAATGCTACATTTTCATTAGAGATGTTTCAATTCCAAAATGGTTCGATTAAATTCACGACACGCTACGGCAATGGCGAAATTACGAATATGTTTCAATTCCAAAATGGTTCGATTAAATTTCGCCACTCCCCCGAATATCGCTTCGGTGAATAGTTTCAATTCCAAAATGGTTCGATTAAATTTTAAACTGCCGTCAAGTTTAGCTATTAATTCAATTGCGTTTCAATTCCAAAATGGTTCGATTAAATTTGGAAAATGCCGCATTTATCCATTCACATACTGTAAGGTTTCAATTCCAAAATGGTTCGATTAAATTGCGTATGAACCGATCTTCGCGTATGAACCGATCTTCGGTTTCAATTCCAAAATGGTTCGATTAAATTATCGTTGGGGTTCGCCTCTAAAACGCAAATGCTACGTTTCAATTCCAAAATGGTTCGATTAAATTCATAATTCCATTTTACTACACCGGTCCCGATGTTGTTTCAATTCCAAAATGGTTCGATTAAATTAGCGAATATCGCAGATTCCTCGCTGATACGTGCGAGTTTCAATTCCAAAATGGTTCGATTAAATTAAGAACGTTTGCACAACTAGATAGTAAGGTTTATCAAGTTTCAATTCCAAAATGGTTCGATTAAATTCTAACAGAAATCGGTTTCACATTCGGTATAATGAGTTTCAATTCCAAAATGGTTCGATTAAATTTTGCAATTACAGATGTGATTTCAAAAGTCGCAAGCGTTTCAATTCCAAAATGGTTCGATTAAATTATTGCAAAGTGCAATTCTCAAACAAAAGCTATTAGTGTTTCAATTCCAAAATGGTTCGATTAAATTATGTCATTCGGTTCGAATTGTCGCGATATTTGCGGAGTTTCAATTCCAAAATGGTTCGATTAAATTAAAAGTCTTCCAAATCTTTTTGAATGCTCTTTACAGTGTTTCAATTCCAAAATGGTTCGATTAAATTAATCCGATAGAGAGCGTGACAAAAGACGCTGAGACGGGTTTCAATTCCAAAATGGTTCGATTAAATTCGCCCGATGCGATGCGTGAATTATTCGGCTTAACAATGTTTCAATTCCAAAATGGTTCGATTAAATTAAGACAATGCAAAGCAAGCAATTGAAGACTTTAATTGTTTCAATTCCAAAATGGTTCGATTAAATTAACACTGTCTGAAATTATGACAGAACTGGAAGAAAAGTTTCAATTCCAAAATGGTTCGATTAAATTGATCGGCGAG
>JANORS010000013.1:0-242500 GCA_031415455.1 Acidobacteriota bacterium
AAAGTAATCCCAAAGATTGGGCAAAAAAAGCAGTTCGGAGTTATACTGAAACTTACACCGAAAAGGCTTTTTTCTTTAGTCGCAAAAAGTTCTTTGAAAAGAAGTTACCGCCACCGGAATAAATCAAACTACGTCTTCAAACTCCCATTTGGTGAAGAGATTTCGAGAGCAAGTTATGGAAGTGATAGTATTAGGGAAAAGTTTGCAACATATGAACGCGATGGTGAAACGGGTTTAGATTATGCACAAGCGAGAATGTTCGGAAGTGGTTTAGGACGGTTCACTTCGCCTGATCCAGCAATGGTTAGTGCTAGTCTTCAGAATCCTCAAACTTGGAATAGGTATGTATATGTCCTAAATAATCCGCTAAAATATTCTGACCCGCTTGGCTTGTGGGAATTAGACCAAACCGCAAACGTGCAAGTTGATAGTGTAACAAAAGACGGAAAAACTAAACAGAAAGTAACTGTTACCGTGCTTCTCAGAGTCCAAAAAGGAGACGATGTTAAAAGTTTGGCAAAACAACTTAAAGTTAGCGAAAAAGAGGCGGGAAAAATTCTGGCTAAAGCCGATAAAGATGGGAACATCCAACTTTCTAAAGCTGGAGGCAGAGTTGGCTCTCTTTTCAGTTCAATTGAAAATCGAATTAAAGAGCACGAAACTGATAAACTTAAAAATCCAAGCAAGAAGGATGACCAAGGGTTTGACTGTTCTAAGACTACGGCTACGCTAGCTGGTTTTGATTGGGATGGTCAAGATAGTGGAGCAAATGGATTGGATGAAACTTACGTTGGACAGGGACCGATGGGTTCGACTATGAATGTTAAGGAGAAAGATTTACAGTCAGGTGATATGGTTCGTTTCGCACCTGATGGCAAAACTGCAACACATTGGGCTACTTTCCTAATGCTTAACAGTAGCGGCGAACCAGTTGTTTTTAGTAAAAGTGGAATATCGGGTCCAAATGAATTTGTAACAACGAAAGATTTAGCAGGTTATGGCTCTGTATCACCGAATCAGAATAATCGGGCTGCAGGAACCGGATATTACCGAAAAGTGCATTAAAAATTATGAGAAAAATAATTATTTTAGTCATTTGTATTTTTGCGTTAGTTCCAATTGTGGCTTTTACCCAAACTGATTGTCCTGAAAAAAAACTTTATAAGTTTACTGGCAAAATCCTTGAGATGGAATTTGATACTTCTGGTTCGTCAGTTTTGATAAAGACGAAAATAGAAATTCAAATAACAAATATCAGCAACAAGAATTTAATTTTTTGGAATCGTGACTCATCTGAGACAATAGGAGAGAACAAAATTGTTCGTGATGTAGTTTCAAAAAGTGAGACTTTTACTGAACAAGATATTATTGATACACATTTTGGAGGGGCATCTGACTTTTACGGAAAATCATGGGATGAACTAAGAATCTCACTTGATAAATCAAGTCCGCCAGATGAAAAAACATTTACCTTAAAACCAAATCAAACTTGGACTTTTTCAACAAATATTGGTGTAGTTGTAAGGAAAAAGAATCTAGGCGAGTTGCAGAAAGTTTGGGTAAAATTCCATTATTGTAGTTGGTCGCATAATATTGAGCCAAAGGCAAAATATCGAGCCACAGATTTAGTCTTCGGGAAAAGCCTTCAAAAACGATGGATTTTGTTCGGCAATTTAGTTCTTGAAGAGTTAGTCTCGGAACCAATAATGTTTGATTTGAGTTCTACAGGAATGAAAGTTGTAGAAAAATAAAATCAAAAGCTGAAATGGGCTGGACACTTAGCAAGTCAATAAACACCGGAAAACACTCAGAAACTGAGACATTCTCGGGAGTAAATCTGCCCGCACCGTGGGGAACAAACACGAATTCGACTGGCAAAGTTCAGACCGATATTGACGGCGAACGGACGCTTGTCACAGACCAGACGGGCAAACAACGAATCAGCAAAACAAACGCTCTAGGGCAACTTTTGAATGTTTGGGAAGTGAAGGAATCTGATGCTGATACGGAAGCGATTGCGTTCGGAAATCTGTCGCTAAATGGATTGAAAACGAGCTATCAATACGATACTTTGAATAATTTAGTCACGGTCAATCAAGGTGTTCAAACTAGAAGTTTTGCCTACAATTCATTGTCAAGATTGAAGTCTGCGAATAATCCAGAGAGCGGTTTGATAAGCTACAAATATGACGAAAACGGAAATTTGACGAGCAAGACCGACGCGAGAAGTATAACAACGACATACGTTTACGATGTTTTGAACCGGGTTAAGAATCGAAATTATTCGGACAACACAACGCCAAATGTCGCATACACTTACGACAACGGAACGAATGCGAAAGGTAAACTCACAAAAGTAACAAACGGAATTTCGACCACCGAATACACGAATTTTGATATACTCGGACGAGTGAAAAATCACAGCCAAACAACTGATGGAAATGCTTATAATTCGAGCTACGTTTATAACTTGAGTGGTGCGTTGATTGAAGAAACTTATCCGAGTGGACGAGTTGTGAAAAATACACTTGATATTGACGGCGATTTGGAGTTAGTTCAGAGTTCAAAGTCTAATGTTCAAGGTTTGAAGATGTATGCAAACGCCTTCACATACACGAGTGCAGGTGCAGTTTCGAGTATGAGACTTGGAAATGGAAAGTTTGAGAACACGACATTTAATTCAAGATTACAACCGATTCAGATTGGACTTGGTAGCTCTGCAACGAGCCAGAATTTGTTGAAATTAAACTTTGATTATGGTTTAGCAGACAACAACGGAAACGTGAAATCGCAAACAATTACAACGCCGACAATTGGAACTGCGACTGGATTTACGGCGATTCAAACCTACAACTATGATAGTTTGAACCGATTAAAAGATGCGAAAGAAATGATCGGCACGGCTCAACAATGGAAGCAAACATTTACATTTGACCGCTACGGAAATCGGACGTTCGACACGGAAAATAACAACACGACAACTCTAGCAAACGGCTGTCCGATAAACATTTGCAACCCAACGGCGAATCCACAAGACAACAAATTAGTCGGCACAACTTACGATTCAGTCGGCAACACCAGCCAAGATGCAAACGGACAAACATTCGTCTATGATGCTGAAAACAAACAAGTTCAGGTCTCGAACGCAACTGGAATCGTCGGAATTTACGCCTACGACTTCGATGGGAAAAGAATCAAAAAACACGTCCCATCAACTGGCGAAACAACAATTTTCGTTTATGATGCTGGCGGAGATTTGGTCGCAGAATATTCAACAATCGTTGCAAATCAAGCCGAAGCCAAAGTCAGCTATCTAACAAATGATCATTTAGGAAGTCCGCGAATTACGACCGATTCAATTGGTAAAGTAATTTCAAGACGAGACTTTATGCCTTTTGGCGAAGAAATTACTCGAGCGAATTATGGCAGCGATTCAGT
Organism: Acidobacteriota bacterium; assembly: GCA_031415455.1. Classification (GTDB taxonomy): domain Bacteria; phylum Acidobacteriota; class Blastocatellia; order Pyrinomonadales; family Pyrinomonadaceae; genus JANNVK01. The sequence goes on from JANORS010000013.1 coordinate 3,439, forward strand.
CAGAAATAAATTTACGGGATATGAAAGAGATGACGAAAGTGATCAAGATTTTGCCGAAGCGAGGTATTATAATTACAAAGTTGGAAGGTTCAATTCTGTTGATCCGTTAATGGCATCCGCTGATATAAACAGTCCGCAAACTCTGAATCGTTACACGTATGTGATGAACAATCCGCTGAATCTGACTGATCCTACTGGGATGTTAGCAGATTGTCCCGAAGGGAAAACCTGTGATGAAAATGGCAAAGTAGTAGAAATAAAAGATAATACGGTTATTGGAGCAGTTGGGGTAGAAGTAACGGTTAATATCCCAACCGAGGCTCCACCACTGGTTAAACCACCTGCTTTTCCTCCGTCTGTGATCGAACGTGTGCCTTGGTATGTTAAGGTTGGCAGAGGAATACAAACATTTGGAAAAGGAGTGATTAAGTTAGGTGGAGCAGCTGTTGTAATTTTAACAAGTCCAAGCACTATTGGTTGCGGGTCTGATTTATATACTAGCGTTGTTGATGGCGAATGTGTTCGAAGTTCGACTCCAAGAGGTTCATCCGAGGAAGATGTAGATAAGGATGCGAATCCTGACCAAGCGGACAATGAACCGAGTGGAAACGCTAAGAAAGATAAGAAAAAAGCAAAGAAAAAATCTAAAAAAAGTGCAAAAGAAAAGGGCAATGATATCCCAAGTTGGGCAAAAGATTTCTCTCCGCCCGCACTAGGTGAGAATCCAATTGTTTACGCCGAACGTGTGTTTAAGCAAGCGAATAGAATACCAGTAAATAAAGGGGCTGGTTCAGAATTTAACCAGCTTAAGAAATTCGCAGAGCGACGGAATAGATAACAAATATATGAATTTCAAAAAATAAGGAGATGAGCGTGATGACTGCGGAAAACAAATTGGTGGAAGGCATAGATTTAGTTTGCTTTAATTTTTTTCATGAAAACGAGGTGGATTTATATATGCTCTCCACTTACGGCGAAGTTGATTTGCCTTTAACAGTTGATGGAAGTTTAATTTTATTTCACTCAACAAATTTAACCAAACTAGCTTTTTCACTATTTCCCGAAGAATTGGTGAAAGGTCAATCAATACCCGTTGAAGTGGCACTTACTTGTAATGTGCCACTTGCAGTAAAAAAGATTAAATCGGGTAAGGTTGATCAAAAGGCATCAATTCTAAATTGTCTGAATATGTTTTTTGATATATTTAAAGTCAGTAACCTGGATATTCCTGAAACTTATCGGAAGAATTTGTATGCTTTCGCGGATTATTTGACATTCGAAAAAAATATTGTTGCATTTTTCGATACTACGGAAGCCAAACGAGTGGATATTTTGCAAGCATTTCTTTGGTGTGTTGGGACTGTGCTTTCCAATAGTAAAATACTAAGTTAAAAATAAATGAATTTTAAGCGTGATATTTCGTGAAAAGTAACTTCTGGGTGGACTCTATTTATGGAAAAACTTAATGAATTTTACGAATCACATATTGGAAGAGTATTTGTAGCTTTTGTAATTTCGGCAAAAAGGTTGAACCCGAACGGTATAACAGATTTAGTGGGAGTTGAACCAGAGTTAGCTGTAACTACTGGGGAACACTTAAAGGATTACAAAGGCAATGCCCTTCCATCGACACATAAGCAAGGATTTTGGAGAATATCTTCGCGTAGAAATATTGATTCGAAAGATGTCAATGAACATTTTAGATATATTCTTGATATTCTCCTACCATGTAGTCAAGAATTGATTGTTAAAATCAATGAAATGAACGGAGAGTCTGGTTTTGATGTTCTATGGGAATCTAGCTATTTGTATGCAGGAACAGGTCCTATTCTTTCAAAAGAAACGATAAATGACGTAAGCAAATTGAACGCTTCTATTGGCTTTGATATTTATCAAATTAGTGAAGACATTAAGTAGCTTGTCTGAAATGGATTGTAATCATAAGCAATAAGGTGAGAAATCAGCAGCCAAATCACGGACGGAAATACTTACAATTCGAGCTACGTTTTAATCTGAGCGGTGCGTTGATTGAGGAAACTTATCCGAGCTGAGGAGTTGTGAAAAATACTTTGGATATTGACGGAGATTTGGCGTTGGTGCAGAGTTCAAAGTCTAATTTTCAAGTTTTAAAATGTATGCGAACGCCTTTACATACACAAGTGCAGGTGCGGTGAGTTCGTTGAGATTGGGCAATGGAAAGTTTGAGAACACAATGTTTAATTCGAGATTACAGCCGATTCAGATTGGTTTGGGGAGTTCGGCAACGAATCAGAATTTGTTGAAATTGAACTTTGATTACGGCGGAAACGACAACAATGGAAATGTGAAATCGCAAACAATCACGACTCCAACAGTCGGAAATGTTGAAGGTTTTACGGCAGTTCAAAATTATTCTTACGATTCGCTAAACCGTCTAAAATCAGCAGTTGAAACGATTCCGAATCAGACTGGTTGGAAGCAAACGTTCAAATTTGACCGCTACGGAAATCGGACGTTCGACACGGAAAATAACAACACGACAACTCTAGCAAACGGCTGTCCGATAAACATTTGCAACCCAACGGCGAATCCACAAGACAACAAATTAGTCGGCACAAATTACGACAATGTTGGCAACACCAGCCAAGACGCAAACGGGCAAACATTCGTCTATGATGCTGAAAACAAACAAGTTCAAGTCTCGAACGCAACTGGGATTGTCGGAATCTACGCCTACGATGGCGATGGAAAAAGAATCAAAAAACACGTCCCAACAACAAACGAAACAACAATTTTCGTCTATGATGCAAGCGGTAAAATGGTCGCGGAGTATTCAACAATCGTCGCGAATCAAACTGATGCAAAAATCAGCTATCTCACAAACGACCATCTCGGAAGCCCAAGAATCACAACGGATGCAACAGGTAAAGTAGTTTCAAGGCGTGATTTTATGCCTTTTGGCGAGGAGATTGCGAGAGCAAATTACGGAACAGATTCGATTCGACAAAGATTTACCGGCTACGAGAGAGACACAGAAACCGACCTCGATTTCGCTCAGGCGAGATATTACAATAAGAATCTTGGACGATTTACTTCAGTTGATCCGATAATGATGAAGAAAAGCAGAATGATTGATCCGCAACAAATTAATCTTTACGCTTATGTCAGAAACAATCCATTCAAGTTTGTTGACGTTAGCGGAACAGATTTGATTCCTGCGAACAATAAGTCTGTTCGTCAGCTTCGAGCCGATGCGAAAAAACACCTTTCGAAAGCAGAGTTTGCAAATTTGAAATTTGTTGCGGGAAAGAATATAAGAATTGTTAACACTGGTTTTGTAGGAAGTTCATCTGCTTATAATGATTTAGTGTCTGCAATTACTTCACAAAAAAAGCTGATTTATTTCTCAGTTGCAAAGGGGTCAGACTTTATTATTAAAACGGGACCTAATCAAGGCACTTTGGATTGGGATACGGTAGTACGTAATGGTGCCGCTGTGCCTATTGACGCTTCAAGTTTAACTGCTGCTAATAAAATTTTTATTCTAGTTCCTGATTCTGGAAGCGTAGCTCAAGTTAGAGGAGAAAATGGGGCAGTTCCTTTTACAAGAGATATTATTTCGTTTCATGAAGTTAATCATGGTATTTGCGGTCCTGGTCAATGTGCGGTTGATGCTGAAAATAGAATTAGAATAGAAGCTGGTGTTACGCCTAGAACTGGCACAGACCACGAGAGCCTGCCAAGCGATGCAGTACAGCCAAACGATAACCCTACTACCACAATGGGCAAAGACCCAATTCCAGTGATTCCAACCATTATTGAAACAACAATACCGCAAAAAAAACTAGAACCTTTGCCGCAAAGACCTAACCTATAATTGTTAATTGAGGCACTTGAGGAGAAATTAAATGAAGTTAACTTTAATCCGACTATTTTTTGTTATAGCTATAACGTCCTTCGAATTACTAGCACAATGTAATTCTGATATTTCACTTTTTCCAATTTTAATTAAGAAAAATTCGGTCAAATACAATTCTGCTTATGGATTTATCGATGCTGATGGTAAAAAAAAAATTGACACTAAATTCTACTATGCGTCGGAATTTCGCGAGAATTTGGCGATAATAATTCAGAAACGTGACGGTAGTAGTGGCTTTATTAATGAATGCGGTGAGATTGTTATCGAACCAAGATTTAAATACACGTCCTTATTTTTTGAGGGACTCGCTGCAGTTGTTGACCAAAATGAAAGAAAATGGGGATATATTGACAAAACCGGATTGCTAGTAATTCCTGCAAACTTTAAGAAGGTAGCAAATTTTTCAGAGGGTTTAGCATCAGTAAAATATGAAGAAAAAGTAGGTTTCATTAATCATCAAGGCGAGTTTACTATAAGTCCAAGATTCGAACAAGCAAATTCGTTTTCTGAGGGTGTTGCTTATGTAGTTCAAGGTAAAAAGGCGGGGTATATTTCTTCAAATGGCGATTGGTCAATTCCTGCGATTTTTGAACCGATTGATTCTTTAATTAATTCAGGTTGGCTAGCAGATTTTAAGGAAGGATTGGCAGTGTTTCGCGAAGGTCGCCATTACGGATATATCAATAAAAATGGCGAAACTGTGGTCAAGCCAATTTATGACTCAGCAGGTATATTTTCGAACGGACTGGCTGTAATTACTATTGGGAATAAAAGTGGCTATATTGATAAAAGTGGTAAATTAATAATTTCTATGAGATTTGACAACGCTAACGATTTCTCTGAAGGATTGGCAGCAGTTAATAGAGGAAAAAAATGGGGTTTCATAGACCCTAAGGGAAAACTACAAATCCCTTACAGGTATCGAAGTGTCACGAACTTTCGAAAAGGGTTGTCGAAAGTATTTAGTGAAACCACTTACGGTTATATTAAGAAAAATGGAATATATATATGGAAAACAAAAAACTTGAGCAATTAAAAAAGTTATGGCGTTTGGCAATACAACGGCGGAAAATGTTGTCAGCGAGACGGAATATGATGCAATTGGTCGTCCGATAAAGACAAAAGCGGCGGTTGGGACGGCGAGCGAGATTTGGTCAACGATGGAATATGACGATGTTTTGCGGAGAGTAATTTCGCGGTCGGATATTGCGATAAAAGGCGATGGCAAAAAGATTTCGGTTCAGCATTTTGACCAATTGGGAAGAGTGCGTTTGACGAGAAGTATCGAGAATTCTGCGACCGAAGATCCATTTAATGAAGCCCACGGAATAAAGGTTCAAACGCGATATGAGACAGGAAATCCAGACTCTTACAGCTTGTCATCAAATCCGTATCGAGCCGCAACCGCAACTCAAGCAACCAACGAAGAATCGATGGGCTGGACACGAAGCAAGTCAATAAACACCGGAAAACACGCCGAAACTGAGACCTTCGCGGGAGCAAATCTGCCCGCACCGTGGGGAACAAACGTGAATTCGACAGGTAAAGTTCAGACCGATATTGACGGAAACACAACAACGGTTACTGACCAAGCATTGAAACAACGCCGAAGTGTTACAAACGCGTTAGGATAATTAACGAGAGTTGATGAACCGAATGACGCGGGACAACTTAATTTTAAGTGTGTTCAAGCTCAATCTGCAAAATTCTGTTTACAACGGCGAAGTTCGCAGTATCAAGAAAATTAAGTAACGCTGTGAGGATAAGTATTTGCAAATACTTATTGATTGTAAACTCAAAAATTAGTCGCAGAAGCATTCGATGTCGGGGCTTAAATCATATTTTATTTCGGCAAAGTTACTTACGAGACGTTCTTCATTGACGCGGTTGCCGGTTTTTCGGTTTATTACTTCACGCCAGATTTCGTTTTCGCGGTAAATTTTTTCGCCTGTTTTGATGAAGCGATGGTTTTTTTCTATTACGTGATACGAAAATTCAGGTTCTTTTTCGGAGTATATTGTTCCTTTCAAGTGGTTTTCGGCAACGTTAAGTCTGATTTGAAAAATCGAATCAGTCGGATTATAGAATCGTAAGTCGATATAATTGAAGAAAACTCCGGCACCACTGCCAAAAGGTAAAGTGCGGTTTTCGTCGGGAAACGGGTCGAAACTGTGATGATGTCGTTCGGTTATTTCGAGCGGTGTGTGCAACGCCATCCAATATAAAAGATTCGCCAGCTGACACAGTCCGCCGCCAACGCCGCGAACAACTTCGCCTTGTGAAAGTTGCATTCCTTCGACATAACCTTTTTTGGCGGTTGCTTCGCCAAGTTGTCGCCAGAAACTAAATGTTTGTTTAGGTTTGATCAGAATTCCGTCAATTGTTGGGCAGGCAATTTTTAGGTTTTCAATCTTATTTTCTTGTAATTCGGGAGCAGAATTTCCGAGTTTGCGGCGGAGCAAGGATTGATGTTTTTTTATTGTAAACGGCAAGTTTTCGCTGGTTTGTTCGTTAGCAAACTTACCAAATTTTGGCAGATCTGCAATTTGCCGAAAAAGTCGTTTTTGCAAAATTCGCGTTCGATAAAAAATGGGGTGTATTTCCGAAAGTCTTTTTCTCATTATTTGTAAAAAACAGATTTTGAACTTAAATTTTTACTAAAGCAAGTTTGTTAAATTAAAAATATCCAAAATAAATATCAATTAACAATCAAGATTTCTTCCACAATTTTTTAAATTGCTATAAAATCATTAAAATAATGTGGCGAAAGAGTGTGTCTATAAATATCAGGCAAACTAATGCTCCAGTTTTTAATCAAAAATTAAGATGCCAAAAAGCATCGAAACAGCGAGTTTAAAAAAACTAAATGAAAGAGTGTCCCAACTGCAAAACCTGTTTTTCTGATACCGTTACGCATTGTCCGCAAGATGGAATGCCAACTTTTCATTCGATTGGCGGCGAGCCAATTCTTGAAGAAAAATACTTACTTGAAAAACGTGTCGGGCAAGGCGGAATGGGCGTTGTTTACAAAGCAACGCACAAATATCTCAAAACATCTCACGCAATTAAAGTAATTTTGCCAGATTTGGTCGGAAACGATCCGCAGCTTGTAACCAGATTTCGCCAAGAAGCACTGGCAGCGGCGGCAATTCGCCATCAAAATGTTGTTGCGGTTACTGACTATGGTGTTGTTCTGCAAACTACACCGTTTCTTGTGATGGAATTTGTTCAAGGCGAATCTTTGCACGATTTGCTTGCTCGCGAGAAAAAATTGTCGCCCGAAAGAGCTTTAGAATTAATGTCGGCAATTTGTGCGGGAGTTGGTGCCGCACATCGACAGGGAATTGTGCATCGAGATTTGAAACCGCTAAATGTGATGATTATTAAAGATCGTCCAATTTCTGAAGCCGTAAAAATTCTTGATTTTGGGTTGGCTAAGATAAAATCAGGCGAGTTGCTCGGTTCTTTTGTCCAAGCTCAAACAACCGGTTTAATGGGTTCGCCTTATTATATGGCACCAGAGCAATGGGCTGATGATGAGCTAGATGTTCGCTCAGATATTTATTCGCTTGGCGTGATGTTATTTCAAATGTTGGCTGGCGATGTTCCGTTCAAAGGTTCGTCAATTCCGGCGATTATGAAAAAACATTTGAGCGATGCACCGCCAACTTTTGCATCTTTTGACGTAAATATAACACCAGCAGTTGAAAATGCAGTTTTACATTCGATTGCAAAAGATCGTGATCAAAGGACGCAGACTGTCGATGATGTTGTTAATGAATTTCGGCGGGCGATTGGAATGCATACGCAGCCGCTAAATCTTGCACAGCATCAAACAGGTAGCATTTCTCCGGTTTCTATTTTGAAAGTTTGGACAAAACCCGCACAATCGTCCGTTTTTCTAAATAATATTTCAGTTGGGCAAACTGCCCAAGATGGTTCGCTAATGCTCGAAGGTTTGCAAAGCGGATATCATTTGTTGCAAGTAAAGCACGAAGGTTTTCAAGACGCGGAAGCAAATATATCTTGCGATGGGAAGCCTCAACAAGTTACAATAGAGTTGCGAAGCGTTTCAACAACGCCTTTGCCAGCCTCAGAAACACTGCTTTTTGGTCAAACAGCTAACAATCCGCAAACAAATTACGGTTTAAATCAGACTGTTTCGCCTAATCTTCAGCAAAGTGTTTTTGCCGACACAAACCCGAAAAAGAATTTATTTTCACCACTTGTAATCGCAATTACTGGAATACTTGGCTTATTACTACTGAGTGTTATTGGAATTACCGGTGCATATTTTGGAGGTTTATTTGGTAAATCAAACAACACTGCAAATTCTAATTCCATTTCGAATAGTTCTAATTCAAATTCGATTGGAGTTTTAGCGGCAAAAGCCGAAATGGTTAAAATTCCCGGTGGCAAGTTTGTAATGGGCAATAACAAAGGCAAAGATTTGGAAAAACCTGAACACGAAGTAACGTTAAAAGATTTTTCAATTGATAAAACCGAAGTTACAAATGCAGAATATGCCCAGTTTGTTGAACAAACAAACCACAAAGCACCAGCACATTGGGACGCAACAACCAGAAAGCCAGTCGTTACTGAAATGATGTTTCCGGTAGTGAGAGTTTCACTTGATGACGTTAAAGAGTTTATTAAGTGGCGTTCGAAACGAGATAACGTTAGTTATCGGTTGCCGACAGAAAGTGAGTGGGAATATGTTGCACGAAATGGTTCTGCGGGTAATTTATATCCATGGGGCGATAAATGGGAAGAAGGACGTGCGGTTTTCAATGGCGAATCAGCACCAAAAGCAGTTGGTTCAATGCCTAACGGAGCAAATAAATGGGGCGTTCTTGATTTAGTTGGAAATGTTTGGGAATGGACTAGCGATAACACAAATAGCTATCCCGGAAGTAATTTTCAAATTAACGAGAACATCAAAAAGCATTTTATAATTCGCGGTGGCGGTTCAACAAGTGCTTCAACCGGAGAGAAAGCGGTAACAACGACAACTCGTTTTACTGTTGAGGCAGAAAGACAAGAAGGATATTTAGGATTTAGGTTAGTTCGCGAAGGCGGCTAGGAGTTATATGGTTAGATTTATCAAAATTTGTTTACTTCAAGCAAGTGTTTTGCTGTTGGTTCAAGTCTCATTTGGGCAAATTCTCGGCAGCAGCAGCAACATTTTTACTACTAAGACCAAAACTGTTAATTCAACCACTAAGAAAAAAACTACTGTTGCAAAAGCTAAACCGACAACAGCAAGCAAACAATCTACCAGCAAATCTAAAACTACGCCTGCAAAATCTGTTGCAGTAAAAACCACGACAAAAAAATCGCCAAATAAAACTACTAAAAGTTTTTCGAACAGTTCATCGCGGATAAATAGCAGCCGACAACCTCAAAATAATATTTCAATTGTTGTTGGGCAACCGACAACCGGAGATTTTGATGAAATGTTTGAACAAGCTATTGACGAAGGAAATATCGCTCGCGATGAAAGAAATTATCAAGCTGCAGAGCAAGCATATCTTAGATCTCAAACTTTAAAACCAAAAGATGAACGCTGGATTTATGGTCTTGGCAATATTTTTAGTGATCAACAGCGTTGGGAAGAAGCCGAAAAAGCCTATCGAACCGCGATAAATCTTGAACCAAAAAGTCCTGAAGCTCACATCGCGTTGAGTTTTGTTTTAACACAGCCAATTTCCGGTGCTAACTTGTCAGAAAGATTTGATGAAGCCGAAGTTATGGCGAGAAAAGCAATTTTATTAGACGCGAATAATCCGGTTGCTTACGACCAACTTGGCGTTTCGCTCGAAATGCGAGGCGGAATTGGCGATGAAACTAAAGAAGCATATTTAAAAGCAATCGAACTTGATTCGACTAATGCACTTGCTTTTGCACATCTCGGCAGACTTTACAGAAGAAACGATAAGCAAAACGAATCTTCGGCTGCTTATCGCAAAGCAATTCAACTTGCCACTGATGTTCCGACAATGATTTTAGTTGCGGAAGTTTTTCAAACACAGCAAAAATTTACTGAGTCAGAACAGCTTCTACGCAAGGCTTTAGCTTATGATCCTAAAAACCCAACAGCACTATATTTACTTGGCAGAGCCCTAAAAATTCGAGCTAGTTTTGAGGAAGCTGAAAATGTTTTGAAAAAAAGTCTTGAAATTAGTCCCAAAAGTTTTATAACATATAGTGAGTTGAGTTCGGTTTACTCGCGTCGAGGTCGATTCGATGATTCTGAAAAAACTCTCAATCAAGCCCTCAAAGTTTCCTCATTTAGCGAAAAGAAACAACTTGCTCAAGATTTTGCAAAACTTGGCGATGATTTTATGAAAAATCGACGCTCAACAGATGCAGTTCGTGTTTTCAGGCAAGCTCTCGGAATAGATAACGGAAATACTCAGCTTCTCAGTAAATTATCTAACGCTCAAAAAACCAAAAATTGAAAATAGTTAATGATTAAGTGTTTGAACTGTAATTATGACATTCTCAAACAGCTTAATCCTGCTAGGTGGAAAAACGATGCTTTATTGCCCTAAATGCCAACGTAGTTACCAAGAAGGAACCCAAAGATTTTGCATCAGCGATGGTGTAAGGCTGATGGCAACGCCTGATGCTGTTAAAATTGCCGAAAAATCATCGGATGGTGTTTTTACAAATCTTTTGGGAAGATCAGCTCCACGCTATGAATCAGACGAAAAATTGTCTGATAAATCTCCGTTTTTTAAACCTAAAACTCCACTTTCAATTCGAACAAGACTTGATGAATTTGATGAAATAATGCCGACAACGCTGCAACCAAAACCAGTTTTGCAGCCACAAACAATATCTCAACCAAAGCAAAGACAACCAGAAATTGAAAACATTCTTGACCTTTCAGAAGTTGAAGCATTAATAAACCCAATCACCCAAAAAACTGAGCAACCAATTGAGCAGCCAATCGCAAAGCCAATCGAAATGCCGATTGAAATGCCGACAGATAAGCCATCTTATTTAGTGCCAGAAAAGCCAGCTGAAAAAATATTTCCACAACCAGTTTTCAGAACTTCAGAAGGACAAAATCCGCAACCGCGAGTTATTTTTCAACACGAAGTTCCGGTAAGTCAAGCAGAACTTGGAAATCGCGAAAAACATCCGACAGGCAGATTAGCAATTAGTCTTAACAATCCAGATGTCTTGCTTGGTCAAACTGTTAAAGGCAGATATTACGTTGAGGAAAAACTTAGTCAAGACGGCACAGGTATTAGCTTTCTAGCAACTGATAAAATTTTGATGGGCAAAAAAGTTGTCGTCCGTGTTTTGATGGAAGATGCAGACGCTAATAATTCTCAATTAACTGAAGAAAGAGTTTCGCTTTCTCATATTAATCATCCGCATATTGCTAGTCTTTTCGATTCTGGCGAGCTGCTTGAAGGCAGACAATTTTTGGTCACAGAATTTATTGAAGGAAAAACTCTTCGAGCAATGATGACCAAAGAAGTAAAAGTTAATCCGATGCGAACGGCAAGAATTATTCGTCAAATTGGTTATGCGTTAAGCGATGCTCATCATAATGGCGTTTTGCACAGAAACCTTAAGCCTGAAAGCGTGATGCTAGGCGTTACGCAAGCCGGAGTTGAAAATGTCAAAGTTATAGATTTTTGCGGCAGCACTTATCAAAATATTAAAAACCTCTCTGTTGAACAACTTGCTTACTTGTCGCCAGAACAACTTGATGGAAAAGAATTTAATTTTTCGTCTGATGTTTATTCGCTCGCAGTTATCTGCTATGAAATGCTGACCGGAAAACATCCATTTACATACACTTCAGCAAAAACTTTAACTGATTCGCAAAAACATAAATTAATGTTAAATCCGAGCGGATTGATACTTGATCTGCCTGAAGGTGTTGATAGAATTATTCAAAAAGGCTTAGCTTATAACGCCGCCGAACGTTTTCCGAGAGCGAGAGATTTTGGCGAGGCTTTGTTTAATATTTTAAATGCAAAGTCTGCGGCTTTTGCCGAAAAAGTTTCGGAAGAGTCTGAAACGCCTGTTTCGCTGCCTGATAAAGAAAATTTGCTTGATGCTGTTGAAAATGGCGGAAACAATGATTATTTGCATATTTCATCAAATAAAAATATTTCGGATAACGAGCTGTCGAAAAGTGTTGAAGTGGGCAAAGAGCAGCTTTCAAAATTTACAAATGACTCAAATCTTTGGGAAAAAAGATCGCCAGAACCGCCGAGAGTTCTCAGTGTTTTATGGCTTTTAGCTGGTTTACTTGGACTTTTATTTGTTATTGCTGCGGCTGTCGGAATCTGGGCATATTATTTCAGAAACCAAACTCAGCCAATTATCCAAAATCAAGTTCAAACGCAAATTGAACCAACAAATAGCGATTCAACAAACACACAACCGGTTGAAAAAGTGGCTGATTTAGATTATCCGCCATCACAAAGAACAATAACTCCACCCGAAGGTTATACAATTTTTCAAAATTCAAAACAAGGAATTTCGTTGCCAACTTTGTTAAAGAATTTTCGTGGATTTTCGCTTTATTATCCAAAAGATTGGACCAAAGTTCAGCCAACAAATACTTCAAGTTATTTTATTGATGTTAAGAAAACTTCGCCGAGCGGTTTGCCGATTGAGCAAATAATTGTCGAACCTTATCAAAGCAAGGGAACTTACAAAGAAGATTTAGCTGAGTTTCCGAGGTTAGTAATTCAAGCTGAAAGAGAATTAAAAGCCTCGCCAAATTATCAAAAACTTGACGAGCGTGAAACTACAATCAACAACGACCGAAAAGTTTACGAAATTCGTTGGGTTAGTGCGGGCGAAACCAAATCTAAAGAAATGATCACTATTTGGGGACGGACTTTATTTATGCCAGCACAACGTCGCGGAATAAAGTCAGGTTTACGAATAACAATGCTCGCTTCGTCGCTTTCAAATGAAGTTAAAAGCATTGACGATGTTGGAGTTAAAGGCAATTTAGAAAAGATTCTCGAGACATTTGAACCTGATCCATTAGATTAATTTTCTACAAAATATTTCTTCCAGAAAGAAATTAAATATTGTGATTACCTGCCGCAAAGTCTGATATTCAGATTTTCCGGCTTTTTTAGTTTTAAAACAATTGCAGGTTTGCCAAAGATTCAATCTGTATTAAATTAGTCTTAGAAAATGAACGAAAACGACACCGAAACAAAAAAATCTCATTGGTTAAACGGCAAAATTATTGGAACAGTTTTGCTGACAAAGTTTTTAATTATTTCTTTTGCAGCACAAACTTATCAAATAATAAACGACCAACAGCTCAATAGTTTTTATGAAGTTTTTGCAAATTGGAATCGTTGGGACGCAGTTAGTTATTTGAATATTGCTCAAAATGGTTATGTCGGAAGCGGTGAAGATCGTTTTTTAATCGTATTTTTTCCGCTTTATCCCGCTTTAGTAGCATTATTTCAAATTGTGTTTCGCGATGTATTAATTAGCGGTTTTGTTGTTTCCGGTATTGCTTCAGTTGCCCTTGGATTAGTTTTTAGAGAACTCGTGCGTCTTGATTATTCAGAAAAAATCGCACAGTTTTCGGTGTTATTTTTATTTATTTTTCCGACAAGTTATTTTCTCCACATTCCATATACTGAAAGTTTATTTTTAACACTTTGCATAAGTTGCTTTCTCGCCGCACGAAAAAGAAGCTGGATTTTGGTCGGAATTCTTGGTTATTTTGCCTGTCTGACAAGAATTAACGGACTAATTCTAATTCCGGCACTCGCTTTTGAAATTTGGAACGAATACAGCGAAACAAAAAAACTCAATCGGAAATGGTTGGCTTTATTACTAATTCCGACTGGTTTCTTAATCTATCTCGCAATAAATTATTATGTCTCTGGAAACCCGACAATGTTTATTGTTCATCAACGTGAGCATTGGTTTCGATATTTCAGGTTGTTCTGGGAAGGTTTGTGGGAAACTTTGAAAACTATTATTTACGAAAAACCTTCTGCGGCTCAAATGCGTGGATTTCAAGAAATCTTGTTTGTTTCTATTGGTTTAGCCGCAATAATTGCTGGTTGGCGACAGCTTCGGAGTTCTTATCGCGTTTGGATGATTGGAAATTGGTTACTTTTTGTCAGCACTTCATTTGTTTTGAGCGTGCCGCGTTATACACTTGTGTTGTTTCCGTTATTTATTTTAATGGGTTTTGTTGCCGCAAAAAATTGGTGGTTTAATATTTTTCTAACGGTTTGGTCAGTTTTATTTCTGGCACTTTTTACGATTCAGTTTTCGAGAGGTTGGTGGGCATTTTAAATATGAAAAAAACAATTTTAATTACAGGTTCATCGAGCGGAATTGGTCTCGAAACAGTAAAACTATTTCAAGCAAAAGACTGGAATGTTGCGGCAACAATGCGTTCGCCCGAAAAAGCGTCAGATTTAGCAAAGCTCGAAAACGTTGAGTGCTTACATCTTGATGTTACTGATATTTCAACAATTCAAACGGCAATTAATCAAACAATAGAGAAGTTTGGGAAAATTGATGCGATTGTCAATAATGCGGGTTATGGATTGGTTGGAGCTTTTGAGGCTTCAACAGGCGAACAAATCGAGCGTCAATTTCAAACAAATGTTTTTGGTTTAATGAACGTTTGTCGTGAAATTCTTCCAATTTTTCGTGAGCAAAAAGGTGGCGTAATCGTCAATGTTGCTTCTGTCGGTGGACGAGTTACTTTTCCCCTTTACAGTCTTTATCATGCAACGAAATGGGCAGTTGAAGGATTTTCTGAAAGTTTGCAATATGAAGTTGAGCAGTTCGGAATTCGCGTAAAAATAATTGAACCCGGACCGATTAAGACAGATTTTTATAATCGCTCGATGGATTTAACAACCAAAGAAGGCTTGACGGCTTACGACGAATTTATCAGCAAAGCAATGCCAAATATGCTCAAAGCCGGCGAAAATGCACCAGATGGAACGGTCGTTGCTGATGCGATTTATCAAGCAGTAACTGATGGGAAAACGAAAATGCGTTATCCGGTTAACACTAAAGGAATGCTCCTTGCAAGAAGGTTTTTGCCAGACAATTTATTTCAAAGCGTTGTCAAGAATGCAATTTTTAAATAAAAAGTTGTTTCAATTGAGACTTTGAATGTTGCAGATTAAATCGTAGAATTGAAAGTGAATTATGAATAAAGCAGGAAAAATACTTTCAGTTGATCCGCAATTTGCGATTTCCGGCGGGGAAGTTTTAATAAATTGTGAAGATTTTCAAAATACCGGAGTTACAGATTACGGTTGTTTTTTTGATGGCAACGAAAGCCGTTTGGTTAGTAGTTCGTCTGAGCGGATTTGGGCAATTGTGCCTGAAGAAGTTGACGATACCGATGTTGAAATTTACCTCGAAAGCGATGGGGAAACGAGCAATACGACAAATATTGTTGTTGGTAAATTACTAACAAGCAATATGCACATGGTCGCAAATCCGGCAGTTGACCCGAGCGATGGTTCATTGATTTTAACACGCTCAGGCTCACGCGGACAGCAACTTCCGGCAACACTTTTTCGTCTTGAAACCAACGGATATTTGGATGAAATTCCCGTGACGATGATGAACCCGACCGGTCTAGCTTTTGCTAACAGCGGACAGCTTTTTGTGTCAAATCGGGCAGAAGGTTCTGTTTCGCGAATCAGTCGCGATGGAACTGTTATTCCTTTTGGTTTCGAATTAGGTGTTGCAACCGGAATAGCTTTTGATAAAAATAGTTATCTTTATGTTGGCGATCGTGGCGGAACAATTTGGCGTGGAAAAAACATCGACGATTTTGAGGTTTTTGCAACAATTGAGCCTTCAGTCGCAGCATATCATCTCGCTTTTGGACCGGACGAAAAGCTCTACGTTACAGCACCAAGTTTGGCGAGTTACGACAATGTTTGGCGGATTGATGAACGCGGCGAAGTAGATGTGTATTTTCGTGGATTGGGCAGACCGCAAGGGTTAGCGTTTGATAGAAACGGAAATTTATATGTCGCAGGTTGCTTACGTGGACGACGTGGAATTGTGAAAATTACGCCTGACAGAGAATCTTCACTTTTTGTCGCCGGAAACAATATTATTGGACTTTGTTTCACTAAAAAAGGCGAATTAATTGTTGTTACAAGCAACGAAGTTTATAATTTGCCGGTCGGAATTTACGGAACAATTCTTGATTAACTAAATATTTGACTTTATTTGAGTTAAAATTTCGTTCACTTCATCAAACTTTTTCTTAGCATCGGCTAATGTCTCTTTTGTCGGATCAGTTGCAAAAGATTCGAGCATAACTGAAAATTCTTTCGCGGCAATTGTCGCCCTTTTAGCTTCTTTTTTAATTCCATCATTTGTCGCTTCAGGATTTGATATTGCTTTCAGAGATTTTTTTGCTTCGGCAACGCCCCAATGCGTGATTGAAACAAAGTCCTTGGTTGGTGCATCAGAAATCCAACCTTCACGATTTAAACGTGTGCAAATATCGCGGTAATTAGCATAAAATCCTATTTTTTTGTGCAACGCAATGAAGTCGATTTGCTTAGTTTCTCTGCCGTTTGTTTCTTTGTAAAGTTCTACTAAAACTTGATGATATGCGTCCATATTTGTCTCTTAAATAATTAATATCAGTTGATTTTTTACAATTCAAAAGCTAATTTTGCTACTCCGAGAATTCCTGCATCATCGCCACAAATAGCTTTTACGATTTTTGCACGTTCTCCGGAAACTCTATATGAGCGAGTTTTTATTTGATCATTTACGTGATTGATAAACAAATTCCAACCAGCAGATGCACCACCGCCAATCACAATTACCTCAGGATTTAAACAGTTTATCAAACTTGAGAGTGCAACGCCGAGATAAAAACCCATTTGACGAAAAACTTCTAACGCCAGCTCATCGCCTTTCATTCCGGCTTCAAAAACATCTGCTGAAGAAAGTCTGATTTTATTTTGCAAACTCGATTTTGGATATTGATTTTCGAGTTCACGAGTAAGCCTTACAATTGCTGTTGCTGAGGAATATTGCTCAACACAGCCGCGACCGCCGCAATTACAAGAAACTCCAAAAGGCTCAACCGTAATATGTCCAATTTCGCCAGCCATTCCGTCAATTCCACGAATGATTTTGTCGTCTAAAATTATTCCGCCGCCAACTCCGGTTCCTAAAGTTACCGCAATTGCTGAACAAAATCCTTTCGCGGCACCAAATGTTTGTTCGCCAATTGCATAAGCATTGGCATCATTTTCAAGTGCTACCGGCAGATTTAATTCGCTCGAAAGTGCGGCTGACATTCTAAAACCATCAAGACACGGAACATTTGGAGCTTTAATGATAATTCCTTTTTCATAATTTACACCGCTCGGAACGGCGACTCCAATTGCTTTTATTTCGCCAATTTCTTTGATATTTTTGCAACATTCATCAGCAGATTCAACAATAGCGAAAAGAATATCTTCGGCTTTTTCGACTCTTGGCGTTGCTCGTTTTGTGCGATAGAGAATTTTCCCGTCCCGATCAACAGCCGCCATTCTTAAATTCGTTCCACCCAAATCAGCGGCTAAGACAATTTCTTTCATTAAACTAAAATCCAATTCGAGTGATTTCTGAAGATAAAATAGGGCGAGTAATTTATAACATTTTTGGTTATAAATACCTAATAAACATCAGCTTTGTAACAACTTAAGCGACAACTTTTAACCTTTGTTCTGATCGTAAATTTCATGGAGAACTTCAGAAATAGGTTGCCGCCTGCCGTCTGTATTTTTGACCGAGAGATTTGTTTCAGCAAGCATTTCAGATAATGAAGCCTTAAAAGTTTTGTCCGTTTTACGTGAATCCTTTATTCTCGCATTTTCATTGCTTTCCGCATAAGATTCTTCATTTATACTTTGCAAAATACGGTTTTCTTGATGTTTTCCTTCCATTTGAGATTGCCGTTTTTCTTCTAACGCCCAAATCTCGCGTCTGCTATTTTCTAAAAGTGTTGTAATCCGATTTTTTCTCGCTCTTTCAAGTGAACGAATAGCCGCTGTTGTAAGCGGTGCTTCAGAAGGGTTTTGTTCAATTTTTCTTAATATATTTACATAACGGCGAAGCTCTGGCGAAGCGATTGAACGATTTTTTTCGTCAGATTGTTCGTTTTCAGCAATGTAAGATAAATGCTCGATGGCAGCCTTATGTCCGCCAATTTTGTTATACAAAGCACCAAGCGTAAAGTAAATTAAAGGCGGTGCGTCTGGCATTGACTGCAAAATTCTCTCGCCGCGAATCAAAATATCTTGTATTTCAAATCCAAACCATTTTCGGTCGTCGTCTCGCAACACATCATTTGCAGATAGATAAAATTCGAAAATATCTTTTGTTCCGCCAATTGCCGGTTTTTTGAAAAATTTATATAGCAAATATGAAAAACCGCCAAAGAAAATCACCATAAAAAAAGGCAATTTAGCGGCGATAAGCATCATCGCAATTACAGTAAAAACCAAAACAAAAAAAAGACTTTCGCCTTTTTTTTCAGTAACTTTAAATTTTTGAATTTTAGAATCTTTCACTTACTAAAATGTATCACAATGGTTGCGAAACTCGCAAAAAAAGATTTTTTATAAATGAAATTTACACATTTATTCAGCAGGTTTTTCGGTTTTTGGCTTAACGGTTCGTTTTTTTGCAGTAGCAGGCTTTTTTGCAACTGGTTTTGCCTCAGGTTCGGGCTTATGTTCATTTGGAGTTTTAGCTTTTTTGGCTTCTTCTTCCATTTTCATCCCAACTTCAGCCATCATATCGCGGATTTTTTCGCCGATTGTGTATGGCAAATTTAAAACGGCTGAAAAAGTATCAGAAAGAGCAATCGACTCGAGTTGTAATAATTTTGCAGCTTTCTCGGTTAATGGTAGTTCGGCAAAGTCTTTACAGAATTGCTCGAATGCGTCTTTTTCGGCTTCTGCTTTTTTATGAGTTGTCATGGCAATAATTTCTCCTGGCTTTTCGATTTTAGCTTGGCAAGCAAGTCTTTCACCATTTTTACGACGAGATTCACTAAGATGTTCCATTTCCAATTTTGTTATTTCGGAAAGCAGCTCTCCACCACTTTTTATCTGGCACGAGCAAGTGTCTGAAATGCCTGTCCGTTCGCATTCGATTGAAACGCCCAAACGTTTCGCAGCATCAAATAAATAACTGCCAACGGCAATCATTCCTTGTCGGTTTTCCGGTTCAAATTTAATTTCAACTTGATTATTCATAATTTCAATTACATGCTAACTAACTACCAACGTGTGTTTTAACGCGAACTCGCGGCTGACTACCAGGAGCTATAAGCTTTGCTTCGTTTTGCTGACAGGCTTCGCAGATTCCTAAAATCCGCAAACTATGATGTGTTGGTTTAAACTTAAATTTCTCAGCCATTTCGTCTTGAAGAGCTTCAATTTCGGCTGAGAAAAATTCAATAACATTGCCACAATCAGTGCAAATTAAATGGTCGTGATGGTCATGATTGTGATGATGTTCGTAATATGTTCTTCCGTCTCCAAGTCGAACTTCGCGAGCTAAACCAGCTTCTGTCAACAACTTAAGTGTCCGATAAACCGTTGTTTGCCCCACATCTTTATCTTCTTTATGCACCAGCCAATACAAATCTTCGCTCGACAAATGATCGTGCGTGCGGAGAAAAATTCCCATAATGAGGTCACGCTGTGCGGTTTTTCGCAAACCAAATTTTTCTATATATTCATAGAAAATTTGGGTTTCTTCAGCAAATTCATTTGAAAGTTTTTCGTCCATAATCGTCCCTAATAACTGAATTTTAACACTCTGTTTAATTTTTTGCTATTAAAAAAGTTTCTATCAGTTCTTTCATTTTTTCGATTTTATATTGAGGTGCCGTATTGTTGATATTTAATGAGTGAAAGCCAAGTTGTAAGTATATTTGGAGAAATTGCGGTGGCATATTTTTGCTTATTACCTCAATTTGATTGTTCAATATTTCCACATCGCCGCGAGCAAATGTTCCGGTCAGAGCTTCTTGAGGACTTTGTTCTGTGAGATTTTCCAACGTGCTTTTTACAAGTGGAAGCAAAATTTGTTTCGCCTCACCTTCCGATAAGCCACATTTTGAAAGCATCTCAATTGCGATAGAAAAAAGTGCGACAAAATGCCCGCAAGCAGTAACAGCAGAGGCGTGATACAACGTTTTGTGTTTAGTTTCGATTGAAAAACTTTTACCTTGCAAGGCTGTAACAAGAGTGTTTGCAATGTTTACAGCTTTTTCGCTGCCTTCAACACAAAAATAAGAATCTTTAAAACGTGTTGCTCCGATTATTGCGTCGCTGATTGAAACAAGCGGATGAAACGAACCGATTTCGCAACCTTGAGCTTTGAGGCAATTGAGAATTTCTGACGAAAGCGAGCCGCTGGTATGAAAAATAAATTGATTTTTGGAGACTGAATTTACGAGAAGCTGTGCAACATGTGCTATTTCCGAATCTTGAGTTGTAATCAAAATTATATCAGAATCAAGATTTTTAATTTCATCGGAAAGTTGAGGTTTTGATTGTAATTTTAAAGAAATATTTTCAGTATTTTCAACTGTTTTTCCGACCAAGTATTTGATTTTAAAACCTTTTTGGTCGAGTGCAATTGCCAAAGCACCACCCATTTTCCCAACACCAATAATTGAAACGCTAAACATATTTTTAGAATAAAGCGTCTGTTGCGAAATGTGAAAAGTAGAAATAGAAAAAAATTAAATTTTCAATAAAACCGGATCACTTGGTAAAGTGTTTAGCCAATGAGTATATGTACCTCGAAGGTCTTCGCGGGATATAATTTGATTGATTTGTGGCGGTTTTACCTCTAATAAAGTTGAAAAAGGAATCGCTTTCAAAGCATTTTCTAAAACCCGCAAGTCTGTGTTGTTGAGCATAGGAATTTCACTGTTTTGCGAGAAAATGTTTAATAATTTTTCTGCACTTTTGGCAAATTCGGTGTTTTGTTCAGTTTTTGCTGTTTCGTTGAGATTTGGAATTAAAACAACATTTAAGCTCTTTAAAATTGTGCGATAAGTTTTGCGTCCTTGAACCATTGTTTCGGTGAGCGTTTCAGCCAGATTCTCCCAAGTTTCAGAATCATTAAATTTAAAACCGCAAGCACAAAAAGGTTTTTTCTTAAGCATATCGCGAACATCGTAACCGCAACTCAGATTTTTAATTTCTAAGCATATTGCTTGGGCAGATTTCCAACTTTTTGGATGAAAAATTGTTATTTTTGCGAGATTTGAAAATTCCCACCATTCGTCGCTTTGAAAAATTTGGTCAATTGTTTCTTTCAGATTATGTGAACGCATCACAACTTCATGTTTACGCAAATACTGTTCGGCATAAAGCTCGCGAAATTCGTTCCAATTGTTTTCTAAATCATCATGGAAATTGAACTTATAGTTTTGGATTACATCAAGAAGTTTTGTTCTTAAGTCTTCAATTTTTTCATCTTGAGTTATTTCTGTTAAAGCTAAGTAGTTCCAAACTTCGTCGTATTTACTTGCTCCAAGAATAAAATCTTCAAGTTCAACAAGGTCTTTTGTGACGTTGAAAAAGTCGTTTTGCGAATGTCCAAAAATATCAGCAACACGCTGCAAAGTTAATTCGAGCGAGTTTCCTTTTGTGAAAAGTGCGTCAATTGTGTCTTCCATCACGCGAAAAGTTGAATCAACTCGAGCAGATAATTTCCAAACTTTGGCATTCAAAATATTGTCAGGCAAGGCTTCAAATCTTTCTAAAACGCGAGTTTCTTTCCAACTTTTGAGCCACTCGCCAAGATCGGAAATTATCGTTTCAGAATCAACATCTATTGAAGTTAAAGAGTCGTTTCCGGTCAAAAGTTTCGCCCAATTTGTTAGCTCGACCGTATCTTTTTTGACGACAACAGGTTTTGCAATGCCAACAATATCGTCCCAAATAATTTTTAAATCAAGCGAGCGTTTATCAATTCTATTTCCATTTGAAGTGACAAATTCGAGCTCACGATTTGCCGCAAATGCAGCTAAAACAAGGTGTTGAGCTTCTCGGACCAAACCGAGCGGAGATTTTTTAAGTGCATGATAAACCTTTCGCATCGGAACCGTATTTCCGGATTCAAGCAGAGAACTTACTTCTCTCGACCAAGGCAATTGAGCGATAATTTCGTTTTCTTCGAGAACAAAATTTCCGTTTTGAGCTGTAACTAAACCGAGTGGCAAGGCGAAATTTTGTGCTAGCTGATTAAGTTCGTCTGAATATAATTTTTTCTCACTAAAAAGCTCGTTGACCAAAACCGAAACGTTATTCATTCCGATAGTTTGTTCAAAATTTGGATGATTTGGGTAGCGAGAATCAAAAAGCGGCGAAAGCATCATCGAAAACATTTCGCTTAAAGACTCAAATTCGTGATTATCTCGTCTAAATCCGCGTTTACTGCCGTCAACAATCAAAAATCCATCTTCGAGGAAAATTCGTTTCCAGATTTTCTTGACTAAAGCCGCATGTGCATGACCGGCGGCACGAATCTTATCACCGTAAGTTTCAATCAGGCTTGTATCGTTTTGCAAAACTGAATAACGTTTTATTGTGTCTTGCTCATCTTGAGTAAGTTCAGCCGGAGACCAAACGACAGTTGGAATAACCTCATTTGCGATTAATTCTTCGGAAATATCAGAGTTTGGCTCTTTTATAATTACTTCCCAATCCCAATGTTCGCCGATGCGATCTATGTTTCCGAGTGAAAGACTTAAATCTTGAGGCAGTTTTCCCCACGCCCAAGCGAGCCTGCCGCGACGCATTCCACCACGCCAAACAAGTGAACAATCTGAGGTGTCAAAGCCTGATTGCTCGGCTTCATCGTTAAAAGTCCAATCGTTAAAAACAACGCGAGCAGTTCTTCGTAAAATCTTATGAATCGTTGAGTTATCAAGCGTTTTGGCGATTTCAGTCAGAGAATCGTTTAAAGTATCTTTGCTGCTGACACGCAAACTGTATCTGTTTTCTTTGCCAGCTTCTGTTTGAAGGCGAACATCTTCAGGAAAATTTATTGAAAATTCGCTCAGTGTTTTTTCAATCGAATCGACAGCTTTTTGTGGCTCATTTTCGTCGTAAATAAGCATCGCGGCACTAATTTCACTGGCGGTTGTGCCGTCGCTGTCCAAAGATAAAATCATCAACGCTTTAAGAATCATCTTCGCTTGCAAGCGTTGAAGAATAGGAATTTGGCTGATGACATTTGAGCTTATCTTGTCGAAAGTTTCGAAAGCATCTTTTAAAACCTCGGCTTTTCGTAAGCTCAGTTCGACTTTATCAAAAACTTCATCGAGAGTTATCAGAGAATTTGCCGGTCGTCCGATATTTTTACTAACTGTTTCTGATGCAAATCCGAGCAAAACAAAATCTGAGGCGTAAAGTCTAATAAAAGGTGCAATTTCGAGAACGATTGGATGAAGTGGATAAAGCGATGAAAATCTTTGTTCGCTCCAGCGAAATGACGGAATTGATTCACGCAAACCGGAATAAATTTCGTGCAAGACAGCTTGCCGCTGGCGTTGTTTTGGAAACAAAAAAGCATCAACAATGCGATATAAATGTTCTTGGTCGAGATAGTCAATCGAGTAAGAACGCGAGATTGCGGCATTTACGCCATCAGCTCCGGCAATATCATCATCGAGAGCAATTGCAATAAAAATGTTGAGAGTTTTGGCAATATCGGCAAGTTCGCCGAGCAATGTTCCGTCATCTCGCGTAACTCTCGATTCTCGTTCTTCGGCTGTATCAATTAAAATAACAAACGGTAAATCGTTGGCAAATTGAGAGGCAATGGTTAAAAGTTCGAGAGGTGAATCAGGAAGGTTTTGGGCAGGAACTTCAAGTGCGTTGGCTACTGCGTTTTTTAATTCTACTAAAAGAGTTTCGGCGGTTCCACGCAGAACAAATGCGACCGGATGTTTACGTCTTTTGAGTCTTTGGGCAGAAGACGAAACGTGCTGATCGGCAATCCGCGAACGTAAATCGGGCTGTGAAACGATTGCATTTAATGCAGCCAAAAAATGACTTTTCCCAACACCTCGATAACCGGCAAGTGCTTTTGCTGTGCCGTTTGCAGTCTGCACATCAGAAACATTATCAAGCCATTTTGCCATCAGCTCAGAAGTAGCAGATGTAAAATGATACGCTTGTAGCGTTTCGTTTGGGCTCGAAAGATAATCGCGAAGACTGTGATATGGTCGAACGTCAACTAGATCTTTAATTTTTTCTTGAATTCGTCGCATTAAATATGGAGATTGTGTTTGGTAAATCTTAAGATTTTGAGATGAGGCGAGAATTAGACAGAAAGTTTAAAAACTTCTCTATAAATACTTTACCAAATATTATAGTCTGATAAAATAGTTTTTTTAGAAAAAAGTAGAAATTTTAAAAATAATTTTATATTTTAGTTCTATCAGTAAACTTTTGCAGTTTACATTGCATCTTAATTTATAAGGAATTTTATATTTTAATGAGTGTTTGTAGAGAAAATTAGGAGTATGAAAATGGTTATTAATGCTTTTCGAAAAATAGGTGCTTCAATTTCATTGTCAGCAATTTTGTTGACAAGTGTTATTTTGCCTTCAAATGTGTTTGCTCAAACTGATTCTAAAGATGTTGCAAAAAAAGAGAAGAAAGAGAAAAAAAGTAAGACCGCAGAACCAGCTCCAACACCTTCTGGTAACGGTAAAGCATTGTCTCCAAATGAAGATCCGGCTTTAATCGGCAAACGAAACATTAACAAAGGTTCCGATAGTTTTTTCGGTTGGCTCGGTGGCTCGCGAGATAAAGAAGCAGCAATTGGACGTCAAATTTCTGCTGAAGTTGAGCAACAAGTTAAGCTTAATGAAGACCCAATTATTACCGAATATATAAACAGAGTTGGGCAAAATCTCGTTTTGCATTCAGATGCGAAAGTGCCTTTTACAATTAAAGTAATAAATAGCGATGAAATTAATGCTTTTGCTCTTCCGGGTGGATATTTTTATGTCAATACAGGTTTGATATTAGCAGCTGATAATGAATCTGAACTCGCAGGTGTGATGTCGCACGAAATTGCACACGTTTGTGCAAGACACGCAATGGAAAATTCAGGTAAAGGGCAATTAATTAATATTGGTTTGCTCGGTGCAATAATTTTTTCCGGTGGAATTGCCGGCGGAATTGCACAAAATGCCGGTGGAATTATCCAAGCAATTGCGGGTTCAAAATTTAGTCGTGGTGCGGAACAAGAAGCTGACAGACTTGGTGTTCAATATATGTATGCCGCTGGTTATGACCCAACCGGAATGGCGACAATGTTTGAAAAGCTCGCCGCTCAAAATAAGAAAAAACCAGGGAAATTAACAAAATTATTTTCTTCTCATCCGCAATCAATTGAACGAAGAGACTCAAGCATTGCACTTGCCGCAAGATTTCCTGAAAAAGAAGAATACGTTATTAGTTCATCAGAATTCCAGAAAGTTAAGGCTCGCCTTCTTCGTTTAACAAACGCTAGAACTGCATCACAATCTGACATTGACGATACTGATTCGGGAAAACCTACGCTCAAACGTCGCCAACCCGAAAACGACGGAACAACACCAACGGATTCAACTTCAACTCCGGATTCTGACAAAGACCGTCCGCAATTGAAACGAAAAGACGAAGAGCCAATGCCTTCGCCAACGCCTAAAATCTAAATTGAAAGGCATTTAGTTAATGAACACGAATTTGATATTATCTTTTTCGTGTTCATTTTAAATTGATATGAAAAATAATATAAAATTCACTTTAATAATAAGTTTTGCAATAGCTTGGGTTTTTGGTATTTCACTTTTTCCGAATTTTGTTAGTGGTGAAAATAAGGTTTTGGCAACAAAACGAATTTATCAGCAAAATTGTGCGAGATGTCACGGATCGGACGGAAAAGGCAACAACGAACTTGGCAGATCGCTTGAAACTCCGGATTTAACGCAATCTCGTCCGAGTGTTTCAAAAACTTCTTCAATCGTGAAATATGGTGAAGGACAAATGCCGGCTTTTAAAAAGAAATTATCCGCAAAAGAAATTGCTTCTGTTTCTAACTATGTGAGAACTCTGAGATAGTTATTTGACTTGCTTTACGCAAGTGTTTCATATAAACTCAACGCTTGCTACGAAACGTTTGAGAACGTCGAGACGATTCAAGTGGGTTCATGCCCACTTTTTATTTTGGACTTTAGCCAATGAATAAGGCTCAATTAACAGAAAAAATTCGGATTATTGCCGAAGGAATTGCAAGCGAACATTGTTTTGAATTGGCTTCGGTGAAACTTTCAGGTTCAGTAAAATCGCCATTAGTGCAGGTTTTTATTGATACTGAAAATGGTGTGACACACGAAAATTGCAAAACATTTAGTCATCAAATAGGTGACATTTTAGATAATGAAGATTTCATTTCGGATGAATACATTTTAGAAGTTTCATCACCCGGACTTGAGAGAGAATTAAATAAATTGACAGAGTTTCAAAGATTTATTGGAAATTTAGCAAAAGTAAGGCTCCTAAATCCGATAAATGGGCAACGAACTTTTCATGGAAAAATAATTGCGGTTGAAACTGAAGACATTTCGTTTGACGACAAATTAAGCGGATTAATTAAATTTAGTTTTAATCAAGTTTCAAAGGCGAACTTAGAAATTGATATTGAAGAAGAATTAAAACTCGGGAAAAACAACAAATAGCTATGGCATCATCAATTGGACAAAGTATCGACGCTTTATGCACCGAACACAGCTTGGATCGCGAAATGATTATTGAAGCGATGACGGACGCAGTAAAAGCCGCCGCACGCAAACAATTCAAATCGCTTGATAAAGGTGGCGATAACATTCAAGTTGATTGGAATGAAGAAGAAGGAATGGTCGAAATTTCTGCACTTAAAGAAGTTGTGGAAGAAGTTCAAAATCCTTCAAGCGAGCTTTCTCTTGTTGAAGCAATTGAACTTGCCGGCGAAGATATTGAAATTGGCGATGAGCTTTTAATTCCATTACCGACTGAAGAATTAGGCAGAATTGCAGCCCAAACTGCGAAACAGATTTTGGTTCAAAAGGTTCGTGAAGCAATTCGTGAAAAAGTTTACGAAGAATACATTGATCGCAAAGGTGATTTGATGAGCGGAACGATTAAACGTTTCGAACGCGGCGATATGATTGTTGATTTGGGCGGGACATTGGAAGCAATTCTTCCGCGTAAAGAACAAGTTAGAAGTGAAAATTGGAATCAAGGCGAAAGAATTAGATTTGTTGTTGAAGATGTGACGAGAGACCCAAAAGGTCAGCAAATTATTGCATCGCGAACTTCTTCAGAATTAATCAGAAGATTATTTGAAACAGAAGTTCCTGAAATTTACGACAATATTGTGATGATTAAATCAGCTGTTCGTGAACCTGGCGAACGTGCAAAAATAGCAGTTGCTTCAAACGAAAAAGATGTTGATCCGGTTGGTGCTTGTGTTGGAATGAAAGGTTCGCGTGTGCAATCAATCATCAAAGAACTTCGTGGTGAAAAAATTGACATTATCGAATGGTCACAAGAGCCATCTGTTTTTGCGGCAAATGCACTTTCACCGGCAAAGGTTAGCCAAGTTAGAATCGTTAATATTGATCGACGTAAGATGGAAGTTGTTGTTGGTGAAGACCAACTTTCTCTGGCGATTGGAAAAAAAGGTCAGAATGTTCGCCTTGCAACTCGTTTAGTTGGTTGGGATATTGACATCAAAAATGAAACGATTCTGAAGAAAGAAATTGCTCAGCAAATGGGTAAAATGATGGCAGAAGGTGAAGTTGTTCCAATAACTGCAATCGCGGGCGTAACGTCTGCCCAAGCTGATGACTTGAAAGCTAAAGGAATTACTGATGTTGAAGCCTTGGCTGCATCAACACTTGATGAACTAGTGGACACGCTCGATGTTAGTATGGACGAAGCGGAAACTATTTTAAATTCTGCAAAAGCCATTGTAGCTGCAAAAAATTCTGAAGCTGAAGCTGAAGTTAAAGTTGAAGAAGAAGAAACTGTCGAAGAGGTTTCACAAGAAATTGCTGAAGAAGTTTTGGAAGAAACTGTTGAAGTGGTTGCAAAAGTGAAACCTGTTAGAAAATCGAAAAAAGCCGCTGAGGTTGTGCTAGAAGAATCTGAAGAATCGAAAGAATCGGAAGAATTAGAAACCGAAGTATCTGAAGATAAATAAAATGGCAATAGTTGAAAGCAAAATCAAATTGCTCGCTATTGGCGATGAAGTGCAAGATAAAAATTATGTCTGTTGGCAACAAAGTTCGAGTTTACGATTTAGCAAAGGAGCTAAAACAAGACACAAAACGCATCATTGAAGAATTGCGGCGTGCAGGTGCGGATGTAGATGTGCCTTCCAACTCCGTCCCGCCAGAAATTGCCGATAAAATTCGAAGCAAATATTTTCCGAAAACTGATGCCGCTCCAAAGCGTGCAATTAAAGTTATCAAGAAAGAAAAACCAGTGTCAGTTGGTGATGAAATGCCTGCTGAAACTCAAGTTGTTGAACAAGTTGTCGCACCAATAGAAGTAAAACCTCAAGAAGTAATTGAACCTGTCAAAGCAATTGAGCAAGTCGTGGAAACGCCTAAAGCTGAAGTCGTAGAAAAACCAAAAACTACAGTTCGCGAAATTAAACGAAAAAAATCTGAAGAACCGCAAGTTGTTCAAGCACCAGTCGTGATTGAGCCAATTGCTGAACCTGTTGTTGAAGTTGAAGTTGTAGTTGCTCCGGTTGAACCAGAAGTTGTTCATATCGTCGAAGAAATTGCTGTCACTGAAGTTGAACCTGAAGCCACCGACACTGTTCGTATTAAACAATTAAAAATTAAAACAGTAGAAGAGCCGCCAAAGGTTGGAACGCAAGTTAGAAAGTTGACTCTCACTTCTGCGGCTTTAAACAAAGGATTTAAAGAAGGCGAACGAGTTGTTACTGAAGCACAAAAACCTGTAAAAACAGGAAAATTTGAAGAGCAAGCAAAACCTGCTGATTCCGGTCATCGTAATAGACGTCCTGACGGTCGCGGTAAACCTGAACTTCGCGGCACGCCCGGAGAAACAGCAACACCGCAAATGGCATATACGCCGCCTGCCGACCAACGCAAGAAATTTGGTCGAAACGCAGGGAAAAAAGGTGTCGATAGAAATGCACCAAAAGATGGAAGATTTCAGGAAAGGGATATTAATGCACCTCGTCATCGGTCAATTGAGGAGCGGATTCTCGATCAAGTTGGAAAAGTAAATCCAAGCGAACTTAAATCAGCACGTCTAATCGAAGGTGCAACTATTCGTGAGTTCTCTGAGAAAATTGGCGTTACACCGCGAGATATTGTTCAGCTTCTTGTCAAAAAAGGAGTTTTTGCCACACTAAATCAGCCAATTGGCGAAAAAATGGCACAAGAACTTGGTTTAAATTTCGGTTATGACGTAATGTTTGTGCCTTACGAAGAAATGATGATCGAAGAAGAATTTGAAGAATTAATCGCTTCAGATTCTGACGATACAGAACTTCCTCGTCCGCCTGTGGTTACTGTTATGGGACACGTAGATCACGGAAAAACATCGCTTCTTGATGGAATTCGCAAGGCAAATGTTGCTGAAGGCGAAGCCGGTGGAATTACCCAACATATCGGAGCATACAGTGTATTTGTTGACAATCCTGATAATCCAGGCGAAAAACGTCGCGTTGTTTTCTTAGATACGCCAGGTCACGAAGCGTTTACGATGATGCGTGCCCGAGGTGCGAAAGCAACTGACGTTGTTATTCTTGTTGTCGCGGCAGACGATGGTGTGATGCCGCAGACAATTGAGGCGATTGAACATTCAAGAGCGGCGAAAGTTCCGATGATTGTTGCTATCAATAAAGTTGATAAATCTAACGCCAATGTTGAACGTGTAAAACAAGGATTAGCCGGACAAGGTTTGCAACCGCAAGATTGGGGTGGCGACGTTGAAATGATTGAAGTTTCTGCAAAACAAAATCAAAATATTGATGTTTTACTCGAGACGGTCTTACTTCAAGCCGACATTATGAATCTCAAAGCAAGCCCAACGCGACGTGCGTCAGGAGTTGTTTTAGAAGCAAAACTTGATAAAGGTCGTGGTTCAGTTGCTACTGTTTTAGTCCAACAAGGAACTTTGCGTGTTGGTGATCCTTTTATTGTCGGACAAGTGAACGGAAAAGTTCGTGCAATGTTTAGTGATCGTGGAGAAATTATTACTGAAGCACCACCGTCAACACCGGTTGAAGTGCTTGGTTTACAAGGAGTTCCGCAAGCCGGCGATACTTTCCAAGTTGTTGCAGATATCGAACAATCTGTTTCGATTGCTAGCCAAAGACAGCTTCAAGCTCGTCAGCGTGCGATGCTCAAAACCACAAAACGTGGACTTGAATCTCTCGGACAAGCCGAATTTAAAGAACTTCTCGTTATTCTTAAAGCTGACGTTCAGGGTTCTGTCGAAGTTCTCAAAGCAACGCTTGAAAAACTTTCGAGTGAGAAAGTTAAGGTTCGCGTAATTCGTGCCGGAGTTGGTGCAATTGCTGAATCTGATGTTTTACTTGCTTCAGCAACACAAACGGACAACACTAGCACCGCAGTTGTCATCATAGGTTTCAATGTTCGTCCTGAAGCTCGGGCTGCTGATACGGCGAAACACGAAGAAGTTGATATTCGTTTGCATTCGGTTATTTACAAAATCGAAGAAGAAATTACCGCTGCGATGATTGGAATGCTTGATGCAATTGAGAAAGAAACAATTCTTGGTAAAGCACTCGTCCAAGAAACTTTCAAAGTTACTAAAGTTGGAACAATCGCCGGTTGTCGAGTTACTGATGGTTTAATCAAACGGCAAGCAAAAGCGAGAATTATTCGTGATGGCGTGGTTGTTTGGAAGGGCGAAATTGACGCTCTCAAAAGGTTTAAAGATGATACAAATGAAGTTAGACAAGGCTTTGAATGTGGTATCAGTTTAGTTAATTTCAACGATATTAAAGTTGGTGACGAAATTGAAGCGTTTTTAATTGAAAGTATTGCGGCAACTGAACTTTAAGTAGTTAGAAGTGAAAATTATTGATTTCACTTCTCAATAGTTAGTTATTATGCGACGACCGGAAAGAATAGCAGTTACATTAAGGGAAGAAATTTCGGAAATCGTTGGCTTTGAATTAAAAGATCCAAGGCTCGAAGCTATTACCGTGACCGATGTTATCGTTGCTGCTAATCTTCGCGATGCAAAGGTTTTTGTTTTAATTGAAGGCGATGAAAAGCAAATTGGCAGTGCCTTGAAAGCCCTGAAAGTTGCTGCACCATTTGTGAGAAGCCAAGTTGCAATGAGTTTAGGTTTGCGTCACGCTCCGGTTCTTCATTTTGTGCGAGACACACTCGAAGAAAAAGCACGGAGAATAGACAACATTTTAGATGAATTAAAAGATAATGGAGAGTTTGAAAATAGTGAATAACTAATGATGAAAAGTGAAAAAATCCTCAAATATTCACCGAATACCATTCACTATTTTTAGTTACAATGTTAAGCCAAGTAGTAGAATTAATTGAAAATAAGCAGAATTTTGCGATTACCACGCATGTCAGACCTGATGGCGATGGAGTTGCGTCTTCTCTCGGACTTTGTTGGCTTCTGAAATCACTCGGTAAAAATGCCGAAGTCATTATCAGAGACACAATTCCCGTTTCTTATCAACAACTTCCCGGAGCCGCTCAGATAGTTCAAGCAAACGAAATTGACTCAAAATTTGACGCAGTTTTCGTTATTGAATGCTCAGATGTGAAGCGTCCCGGTTTAATAAATCTCGAAAATCAATTTACAGTAAACATTGATCATCACGCAACGAGCGAGCATTTTGGTTCAATAAATTGGATCGACGCGACTGCTTCAGCCGTTGGCGAAATGATTTACAATCTTTGTAAAGCAATTGGTGGAAGAGTTACAAAAGAAATTGCGGATTGTGTTTACATGGCTTTAGTCGCAGATACAGGCTCGTTTCATTATCCAAACACAACTGAAAGAACGCTCAAAGTTGCCTCAGAACTCGTAAAAGTCGGCGTTAAACCCGCACAAATTTCCGAAGCAGTTTATAACAGTTATCCCTGGTCGCGAATTGAACTAATGCGGCAAGTTTTGGCAACAGTTAAACGCAATGAAACCGGCGAAGTTTCATGGTTGCGACAAACAATCGAAATGGTCGAAACTTCAAAAGCCGTTGAAGGCGACAATGCCGGATTTGTTAATATTCCGTTGATGGCAAGAGAAGTTGAAGCCGTAGTTTATATGCGTGAAGTTCAGCCAAATGCCTTTCGTGTAAGTTTCCGGAGCAAAGGCGATATTAATGTCGCAAAAGTTGCCGAAAGTTTCGGCGGCGGTGGACACAAAAACGCGGCTGGTTGCAAAGTTGTCGGAAATTGGGACGAACGTGAAAACGAACTCGTTGCGGCAATAACTGAAGCTGTCGAAAAATCTCACAGGGAAATCGAATTAACATTCGCCTAAAAAAGAACAAGGAACAAGGGAGTTTTTTAAATGTCAGAAGAAACAAAAGAAAAGCGTTACAAGTGGCGACGCGATGATTATCGAGAAAACACAAAAGGTTTGCTAATGGTAAATACCGGAAACGGTAAAGGCAAAACAACTGCCGCACTTGGCGTTTTGTTTCGAGCTGCTGGACGAGAATTGAACTGTTGTATGGTTCAATTTATGAAATCTAAAACAGACCGATATGGTGAACACGAAGCCTGTGAGAAACTGGGAATTGAAGTTCACACAATGGGCGATGGATTTACTTGGGACACAAATAATCCTGAGCAAGATATAAAAACTTCAGAAGAAACTTGGGCTTTATGCGTCGAGAAAATGCGAAGTGAGGAATATGATTTGCTTGTTTTTGACGAACTTATTTATGTTCTTGATTATAAATTTCTTGATTTAACTAAGGTTTTAGAAGAAATAAAATCTGTTAGAGAAAAACAACCGCATCTTCATATTATTTTAACAGGCAGAAATGCACCTTCCGAATTAATTGAAGCCGCTGATTTAGTAACAGAAATGACCGAGGTCAAACACCCATTTTACGCCGGAATTTTTGCTCAACAAGGAATTGAGTTTTAGGTTAAAAACCTGAAACTCAATCTAATTTTTCTCGTAATTCATTTCAGTTATGAGTCAAACAACTAATAAATCTCTCAATCTTTTGACGCTTACTGTCAATTTCCATATACTTATCCGTAATCAAGACGCAATTTGTCTAAGTTTTAATGTTTAACCGCAATTATTCTTTCATTTAGGAGCTATAAAATGGGACGTGTGTGGAATTTAATCAAAGGTTTCTTCTCGCTATTTGTTTCAAAAGTAGAGGCAGAACACCCCGAAATTGTCTATCAAAATTCAATTGATTCTTTGACGAAAAACGCTGTCAGACTTCGTCAAGCGGCGGCTGCTATTATCCGCAGGCGTGATGAAATTGAAGAACGATTTGATCAAAAAACTCGTGAAGCAAAAGAAGTTGAAGCCCAACTTTCGGTCGCAATTCAAAATGGAGACGAAGAAATCGGCACGCTTTTAGTTGAAAAGAAAGATGTTCTTGATTCGGAAATAACTGATTTAACGGTTGAAATGGAACAAGCTCGTGCTGACGCAAACGATGTCAAAACTGCTTTGCTTAAGATTCAATCCGAACGCGAGAAACTTATTGCTGAAAAAGACAGAATGATTGGCAAACTCGCAAGTGCCGATGCCAGAGTTAAAATTCAATCGCAACTCGATGGTTTGTCACTTGATGGTGATGTAAAAGCACTTGATAATGTGCGAACTCACATTAAAAACAAAATCGCGGAAGCTAATTTGGGCAAAGAATTGAGCGAAAGCAGCTTAGATGCAAGACTTGATAAAATTAAATCTCAAGTCGGAAGCGTTCAAGCAAATACGAAATTTCAACAAATGCGTCAGCAACATTTAAACAACCAACAGCAAGGTAATAAGAGTCTCTAGGAGTTTTGGAAGTTTAGAAAATTTGGGAAGTTCAAACAGAAAGAACTTCACTAACTCTTCAAAACTTCCTCAATTTCCTAAACTTCAAGGAGAAATATGGCGATTACAATTGGCAAATATAAATTAGGACCGGGATTTTTAATTCTCGCCGCGGCAGTTATTTTGGGGTTGGTTTATGTTGGGTTTACTCAACTTGGTATTTGGGACAAACTGAAACCGAAGGCTGATATTAGCAAAACACAGCAAACTGTTGAGCGAACTGAAGATATTAAACGTGAAAATCTTCCGGCGACTGACGTTAAGCCGCCTAAACCTACAACCGATGACCCTGAAGTAACGATAGGTTTGTGGACTTGGCAAGCACAAAGTCCGATTATTGATGCTGTTGGCGGAGTCGGGAAATCGGGCGATCATCCTGATAGTTTACTTTATCAAGCCGGAATCAAAAATACGCGAATTGTGATCGAAAACGATACTTCGAAGCAAGTTGAAGCATTGGCTTCAAACAATATGCAATTTGTCACGACAACCGGCGACCAATCAGCGGTTGATATTGCAGGTGCGAACAAATTATTACGCGGACCGAAGGCAAAAGTTGTTTGGAGTGCGGGTTATTCTTCCGGCGAAGATTGCTTGATGGGACCGGAATCTTGGAAAAAAGATCCGCAAAACGCCAAAGGTGCTTTGATCGTTACCGCTGTTCCTTATTGCGATTGGAATGTTGCGGTAAACTGGGCTGCTGATAATAAAATTCCCGTCAATGCTGATGAAACGCTCTATAATCCAGATGCGATTAACTTTGTAAACGCGATGGATCATATTGAAGCCTCTCAAAAATATATTGCAAACGCCAAAGTTTCGCTCAAAAATGTCAAAACCGGACAGCAAGAAAGTCGTGAAATCGACGCTGTTGCGACTTGGACTCCGGGCGATGTGATGGCTGCACAAGGTCGCAGTTCAATTAATTACAAGGGCAAAACCGAAAAATTGCAAAAGATTATTTCAACCGAACAATATTCGGCGATGATGCCGCACATTTTGTTTACAACTGAAGATTTCATCAAAAAACATCCTGATTATATCGAAACCTTGCTCAGATGTTTTGCCCGAGCTGGAGCGAAAATCAAACTCGATCCAACTTATTTCAAAACGCGAGTTGCTGCACTTAACGCACAAGTTTTTGCAATGGAAGGAAAAGGTCCGAGCTTTTGGGCGAAGTATTTTGATGTGGTTGAAGAAAACGGAGTCAGACTCGGCGGTTCGCGGGTGAATGACATTGCTGATAACAGACATCTTTTTGGACTTAATTCTAATAAAGGTTTAGCTAATAGCGTGTTTGGTATAACTTATAATTCGCACGCCAAACGTTTGCAACAACTTTTGCCCGAAAGATTGCCGACAATTACGCCGGTCGATCAAGTTGTTGATTTTAGTTTCGTCAAAAAGATGGCAGACGAGGTTGGAGAAGTGAAGGCGGAAACTGGGAATGCGAGTCAGGCAAATTCAGCCGACACAGTTGTTAAAGCTAACTTCAGCATCACTTTTGACAGCGGTTCGGCTGAACTTAAACCTTCGGAATTAGCGAAACTTGATGAAATTCGAAGTTTGCTCATCCGTGCTTCAAATACGAAGGTCATTGTCGAAGGTCATACCGATAATGCGGGAGATTCTGCAAAGAATATTGAGCTTTCGAAAGCTAGAGCCCAATCTGTTTGGACTTGGCTCAAAGCATCTGACGAATCTCGTATTAACATCAATGATCAACGGATAATAACGGTCGATGGTTATGGTTCGCTAAATCCTATTTCGGGAACGAAAGTTCTTCAATCGAATGACGACAAAGCGAAAAATCGCCGCGTTACAATTATTTTAAAATAACCGAAAACAATGACCGCAGAAAAGAATTAGTTCTCTGCGGTCAAAACTCATTTAGATTTAAACATTTACTGATGAGTCATAAAAACCATCAAGAAATCTTTATCTTCTGTCACAAAAAGTTCGTGGCAAATAATGTTTTCGACAGTTTGGGCAGCTTCTGACATTTTTTTCTCTAAATTTGAGAAATCTTGTTCTACATTTGTTATTTTGCCCAAATTAATGGTTTCGAGTTTAATTGCATAATGATCTTCGTCAGTTCTGTAACCTAATGTAATTATTAGACTTTCAGTTGATTCAAGATATTCAACGCCTATGCTTTTGGCGGCGATTTTATTATCTGTAGCAAATTGAGAAATAGATTTGGCAAGTTCGCCAAGCTCGTTATTTTCATTCAATTTGCCCGCAAAGACTTTGAATTTTCCGTGTGTTTGATTTGTAATTTGCGACATGTTTCGCTCCTTTTTATTAACTTATTTGAGTATAATACGATAAGTTTAGTTAGTGAAAACCGATAAATAAATTTTATGCAGACTAACCTGAGTGAAATTTTCCGAATATTAGGCGAACCAAACCGGATCTTCCGTGCATATTTATTTGCATTTTGGATCGCGGTTTTATTTTTATTTTGGTTGTTTACGCCAGTTCAAGGAATGCCATATCCGAGCGAAGTTTGGGAAGCATTTCAAAGAATGTTCGCCTCAAATGAATCAAACAATCTTGTTTTAAATACTTGGGTAACAATAAAATTAAACATTGTCGGACTTTTTCTTGCCTCAATTATTTCACTTATCATTGCATATTTTAGCTGCTTGCCATTTTTGCAACCTTTAAATCAAATCTTACAATGGTTTAGATATTTACCAATTGTTGCCTTTAACTTAGTATTTCTCTCACTTTTTACGATTGGTTGGTCGATGAAGGTCGCAATGCTGACCGCTGGAATGGCATTTTTCTTGATTACTTCGATGACAGCCGTTATCGGGCAAATTCCTAAATTAAAATTTGAACTAGCGAGAGTTTTAAAGTATTCAGATTGGAAAACTTTTTGGACTGTGGTCGTTCGTCCAACACTTCCGGCGATGATTGATGTAGTTGCACAAAGTGCGGCAATGGGTTGGGTTATGATTGTTGCAATCGAAACTTTTAATCGCACCGAAGGCGGAATTGGTGCCTCAATTTATTCATATTCGGCGACCAATCAAAAAGCGGAAGTCTATGTTTATCTGGTAATTATCGGAATAATTGCAATTTTAGAAGACCAGTTTTTCTATTGGTTGAAACGAATTCTATTTCCATATACAACAATTGCGGAGCGTGCCTAAATTATATGAATGACACTGATTGTATTGATGGAACATTGCCTACACAAGCTTTTTTGCTTGAAGATTTATTGACAATCGACAAGGTTTCAAAAAGTTTTAATTTGAACAATGGAAAGCAGCTAAAAGTGCTTTCCGAGGTTACATTATGTATCAAAAACATTCAGCATAAACCTCAGATACTAAGCATTTTAGGTCCTTCTGGTGGTGGAAAAACAACACTGTTGCGAATACTTGCCGGACTTGATAAGCCCGATTCCGGAAATGTTTCGATTCACGTTGGGAATGGAATGCGAGATGTCCACGTTGGAGATATTGGCGTTGTTTTTCAACGCTATCCGCTCTTTGACGACCGTACTGTTCTTCAAAATCTGGTTGAACCTGCGATGAATAGTGGCATGAACAGAAATGAGGCAGAGATTAAAGCAACAAAATTTTTGCAAGAGTTTGGATTAGATAATCAGCTAAGCTCATTTCCGGCTCAGCTTTCGGGAGGACAACGCCAGCGTGTTGCTATCGCTCAACAACTTATTCAAGACCGACATTATATAATTTTAGATGAACCATTTTCAGGACTCGACCCAAACAATATACATAATGTAATCAGTCTTTTACAACGAATTGCTAATCAGCATTCGAAAAATACTTTTATAATTGTCACACACGATATTACATCAGCTTTGATAATTTCTGACACGGTTATTATTCTCGGCAAAACTTCAGCGAACGAAGGTTCAAAAATTGTTAAAGAATACGATATGATTGAAGAAGGTTTGGCTTATCAAGCAAATATCGAAGATTTACCGCGATTTCAACAAATTCGTAAGGAAATAAAATACGTAGAATTTCCAAAACTTGCAACGCAGAATTAATTTATGCAACAAGAGCCAAATTACGTTAAAAAAGTTCTTTCTAGTCAATGGAATCTTGGATTTGTTGGCGTAATGATATTTTTGATGTTGGTTGTAAATTTTATGGGATTCGGTGCCTTGCTTCTGGCAGGAGAAATTTTTGCGGTTCTTTTAGCTCAAATTGAACCACTTCAACGCTATTATCGCCTCCAACAGCAAATCGAGGGGCAAGAAAATTTGGCAGAAAATTCGTTTGAAATTGCCAACAAACTTCCAGCACAATACAAACAAGATTTTGATAGTGTTGATAAAATCTGCCTCGATATTGAACAAAAATTTCAAGGTTCAGATGCCAGCAACAATTTTTTGCTAAAAGATTTAATTACAAAACTTGGTTCGTTTCGCTTTGAATATGCCAGGATGTTGAATGCTCATTATTTAACTTCGACTAAAGATGTGAATCGTTTGACGACTCGTTTGCAAAGTGAATTGCAGAATAACGTTAATATTTTGCAAGCCGAAAAAAATTCAAAAATTCAAGAAGCATTAAAGCAAAACGCACGAATTTTGAAACAAAGATTAACGAGAGCTTTGCAAATGTCTGATTTACAAAGACTTCTTGAAGCACGTTTAGCAGTTGTAAAAAATTCGCTAAACCTTTTGCATGATGAAATTACAACAGCCGTAAACCCAGAAGATATGTCATCAGCCGTTGATAATTTATTGCTAACACTCAACATTGATGAAGAGTTAAAAGCGACTTACGACGACGTTTTAAACGATGATGAGATAGAAATCCCGGTACCAAATTCGCAAACAAATAGTCCGAATCTTCAACGCCAAAGACAAGGAAATTTACGCAGAATAAAGTAAATAAAATGGCAAAATTGTTGTAGTAAAATAAAACATCCTAAATCTAAAGTCGAAATAAATATATGCCTAGAAATCCAGAATTAGATAAGTTATTACGTGAAGTTGACTCTTTGACGAGTTCGGTTCCGCAAACTCAAGAAACACAACAGGTTGAAGAAGTTAATCAACCATCAGAATCGAAAAAAGGCTCATCTTTTCTAGATTCAGTCGGAAGTTTTTTTATCTCAAAAGTTGACGATGAAGAAACACAGCACACCGACATTCCGCCACCAACTCCGAACACAATTGCAGATGTTTCTAATTCTTTACTAACTCCGCAATTTTCTGATTCGGGTAAAGATGATTTTTCAAGCCGAACTTTTGCTGAAATTTATAATGAGGCGGGAATTGATGATTCGACTTTTACTGTTGATAAACTTGCTATACTTTTGCAAGATCCAAGTTTGAAAGATCAGCCGTTAAGCACCAAAACTTTGGTTTTAAAAATGGCATTGAAAGCTCAAAATGTTGAGCCGACTGTCCCTGTAACTGATGCAGTGCAACGAGATAAGTCATTAGATGCTTTTCAGACAATGCTTAATACCCGAGCAAAATCGACTGAAGCAGTAAACTCGCAAGCAATTCAGCAAATAAACGATGAAGTGAAAACTTATCTTGAACAAAAAAATGCCGAAATGGATAAATTACGAGCTGAAATTCAAGAAATTAAACGCCAATCTGAAACTTTTGCAGGTAGAAGGCAAATTGAAGAACGTCGTTTAGCCGAAATCATTGTTCCGCTTTTAGACGGACAGTCAAATCCTGTAAGTGTTGGAAATAATGTTGATTAAAAAATGAATAAATGAACCAATGAATCAATTACCAGATTGGACAAATGAACTAAAACGTCGATATTTACGCGGCGAAGCATCGATTTTTGTTTTACACGGAAATGTTTATGACACAGTTCTGCACGACGGAAAACTTTTACATTTGACTGATTTTCTTGTGCAAAATGTTCTTCAGCCGAGTAAAGATTTTGTCGGAGTTTATAACATTTCGACAGGTTTTCGCGTCGCATATCGAAAGACAACTGATGATGGACGCAAAAATACGCTCGAACTTTTAAGCTCTTTAACCAGTTCGCATACAAAAAATCAATGGTTGGAAGCTCTCGAAACATTGCTTTCGGCAAATCAGTTTGCACTTACTTCACGCAACGGTTTAATTTTAGAATATTCCGAAACAATAGCACCGTCTGGTGATCCCTCGATGCAAATGGATATTGACCGAGCTGCGATTGTAACGCTTCATCGCTGGTCGTTTTTATCAAATATTACTTCACACGATAATATTGTAATTTTATTAGCTGAAAATTTAGCAGAATTATCACCAAAAATCGTTTCTAATCCACGAATTGCGGTTATTGAAGTTCCATTGCCGGAGAGCGAAATTAGAGAAAATACGATTGCTTTAATTGATGAAAAAATGCCTGAAAATGACCGCAGACGTTATGCTGAAATTACTGCAGGCTTAAAACTCTTACAAATAACTTCAATTCTAAAACCACACGAATCAAACGAAGTTGATCTCAATGAACGAAGTGAATTTATTGAAAAATTACTCGGCGATGGTGCAGAAGTTAAGGCGAGAGCAACGCAACTGGCACAAATGACGGCGGAAAAATCTCGGGAAGAAATCATCAAATTGCTCGCTCCTGAGAAGAAAGATGTAGCCGAAAATGCTATTGAAATAAAACAAAAAGTTCGAGTTGAACTTGATAAACTTATTTTTAAACGCAAACGCGAAATTATTGAACGCGAATGTTTTGGTTTGTTAGAGTTTATTGAGCCAAAATTTGGATTTGAAGTCGTTGGCGGACATCAAGCTATCAAAGACGATCTCAATTTTGTTGCAAAAAACATGCGAGATGGTTATTTCAATCGAGTGCCGATGGGAATGCTTTTTACAGGTGCTCAAGGCACAGGTAAAACTTTTTTCGCGACTGCGTTTGCAGGCGAAGTGAAAATGACGACCGTAAAATTGAAAAATATTCGTTCAAAATGGGTTGGTGCAACAGAAGGGAATTTAGAAAAAGTTTTAAGCGTAATTAAAGCAATAGGACAGGTTATCGTAATAATTGACGAAGCTGACAGATCTTTCGGAAACGGTGGCGACAGCGAAGGCGATGACGGAACTTCTTCGCGGATAATAGCGAAAATGAAAGAATTTATGTCTGACACCACGAATCGCGGACGAGTTTTGTTTATTTTAATGTCTAATCGACCTGATTTAATTGACATTGATCTCAAACGTGCCGGACGGCTTGATCGTAAAATTCCGTTTTT
The DNA here is from genome assembly GCA_031415455.1 of Acidobacteriota bacterium. Taxonomy (GTDB): domain Bacteria; phylum Acidobacteriota; class Blastocatellia; order Pyrinomonadales; family Pyrinomonadaceae; genus JANNVK01. The sequence goes on from JANORS010000013.1 coordinate 44,686, forward strand.
CTACCCGCAAACAGAGAGCGAAGTTTCAGCAATCGGCAAAGCAAATGCTGGGCGAAATAAGCTCAATATTGCTGAAAAAGTATTAGAAAATACCGATATTTGGCATAAAATGCTTGGTTATTCGGCAGCAGATATTGAAGCAGTTTTGATGCTTTCACAAGAAAATGCTGCAAAACGCGAAACGCCGGAGGTTGTTGTCACGGCTGAAGATTTACATAATGCGTTTACTGATTATTTCCCGAGCCGTAACGCAACAATGCTTAATTTTATGGAACTTTTGGCAGTATTTGAATGTTCAAATCGCAAACATTTGCCGGAAAAATATGCCCAAATTTCGCAAAATGATTTACAACAAAAACTTGATACTTTATCGGCTTTAATAGGAAATCGTCGTTAAATTTATTAGTATTATAAAAAGAGTTTATATAAATTTTTTACGAACTTTTTTTATTAATTTCGGCATCAAAACACCGCTTCTCAATCAAAAGAAGTGTGAGTTGATAAAGAAATGAAGTTTTTGATTTCAACGAACTTTAGAGGGAAAATATGAAAATGAAAAATTTAAAATTATTGCTAGTAGCGTTTTTGTTTGGAGCGGCTGTTTCATTAACTTTGCCAGCAAACACTTTGGCTCAAGGCAAATATTCAAGTGTTTATTCGAAACGGGATGTGAGCGGAATTATCTCTAATTTGGAAAAAACGAGCAACTCTTTCCGTAAAGATTTTGATCGCGAATTAGATAAAAGTCCGATCAACGGAACTTCCGAAGAAGATCGAATCAACACAATTGTTAAAGATTATGAAAACTCATTAAATAGATTACGTCGCGACTTTGACTCGCAAAATACTTGGTGGCAAAGCCGTAATGAAGTGCAATCTGTGATGAGTTCAGCTCAAAACGTTAATAGTTTGATGAATAATTTGCAATTTGCACGAAAGTTAGAAAAACAGTGGCGAAATATGCGTCGCGATTTGAACAAATTAGCTGACACATTTGATATTGCGTCGCTTGACGGCAGCTTTTCAGGTAACGGAAGCGTGCCGAGTTGGGCAATTGGGACGTTTGCCGGAAGAAACCCGCAGACAGGCGGAAGCATTGTTTTGACAGTTACAAGCAACGGATATGTTACTGCTGATATTGACGGAAGTCTCTCAACTGGAACAATTAGCGGTGAGCAGTTAACTATTAACGGAGCAACAGCAAGAATTTACAAAATTAACAATGGAATTCGCACGACCAGAAATGACAATGGTGAATCAATCGAATATTTCGCCAGCGGATTTGGTAGCGGCAATAACGGCGGAAATGTGCCGAGCTGGGCGATTGGAACTTTCACCGGAAGAAATCCGCAAAATGGTGGCAATATATTTTTAACAATTAACCGAAATGGAAGTGTCACTGCTGACATTCAAGGTACAATTTCAAACGGAACAATTAATGGCGAAACGTTAAATATAAATGGTGCAAATGCTAGAATTTATAAAATCAACAATGGAATTCGCACAACGAGAACCGATAACGGCGAGTCGATTGACTATTTATTGGGCGGAAACAATTGGAATAACGGCGGAAATGTGCCGAATTGGGCAGTTGGAACCTTTACAACTCGAAATCCGCAAACTGGTGGAACAATTACTTTAACAATTAATGCAAATGGTTACGCGACCGCTGATTTTCAAGGTGCAATTTCAAACGGCACTGTTAATGGTGAAGAATTAAATATCAACGGTGCGGTTTCTAAATTACGCAAAATCAATAATGGAATTCGCACAACTCGCAGAGATAACGGCGAATCGCTCGATTATTTCACAAATTACAACGGTAATAATAATGGTAATAATACAGGCGGTAACGTTCCAAATTGGGCAATCGGTTCATTTGCGGCGACAAATCCACAAAATGGCGGACTCATTCGTTTGACAATTACTCGCGAGGGAAATGTGACGGTTGATCTCCAAGGTTCACTTACTTATGGAACCGTAAATGGTGAAATGATGACAATTAACGGTGCAACAGCTAAGTTGAAGAAAATCAATAACGGAATTCGCACAACGAGAGTTGATAACGGCGAAAGCATCAATTATGTTCGTCAATAGTTTGTAATCTATTTGTTTTTAGGATTAAGGTTGGAGAATTTTCTTCAACCTTCTTTTTGTCTTCAAAGACCAATTTTGGGGCAAATTAATTCAAATTTACATTCCCCACAGTTAGGGTTTCTGGCTTTGCAAACTTGTCTACCGTGAAAAATCATCCAATGCGGAAAAATCACCCAATCTTTTTTTGGCACTAAATCAATCAAATCTTTTTCAATTTTTTCCGGTGTTGTTTCGCTCGTTAAGCCAAGTCTCTGCGACAGACGCGAAACATGTGTGTCAACAACTACACCTGATGAAATTCCAAACGCATTTCCCAACACTACATTTGCAGTTTTTCTCGCAACTCCATTTAATGTCAAAAGTTGATCCATTTTTTTCGGAACTTCGCCGCCAAAATTTTCTACGATTTTAATTGCCGTTGCTTTTATACTTTTTGCTTTATTGTTGAAGAAATTTATTGATTTTAAATCATCAGTTAGTTCTTCAAGCGAAACATTTATAAAGTCTTGTGGTGTTGGATATTTTCTGAAAAGCGTTGCAGTTACAATGTTTACGCGGTCGTCGGTGCATTGTGCTGAAAGAATTGTTGCAACTAAAAGCTGAAAAGCATTGGCGTGAATTAAAGCACAATGTGCATCCGGATATAACTTTTTGAGAAGTTTTGTAACTCTGAGAGTTTGATTTTTTTTGTTTGTCATCATTAAAAATAAGACTAAAAAATAACGTCTGAAAATGCAAATTTAGAGTTTCAAGGTTAGAATAAATCTGTGCAAAAAGAGAAAACTGAACAGTTACAACTTGTTGATTCAAGAAACCCGATAGTTAAAGTTGGGTTAGTTGTCTTTGTTTTATTTGCTGCGACATTTTGTTGGTTTGGAGTTCGTTGGCAAATTGGAAATATGTTGGCGGAAACTAATTCGCCAAACGATCCGGCGGCAAAAGAAATTTCAAAAGCTGCTCTCGACTTGGCTCCGGCTGATCCAATCACAAACTGGTTCCACGCGGCGATTGAGAAAGACAACAAAATTGCTTTAAAGATATACGAAACAACTGTTAAGCTCGCACCAAATGATTATCGTTGGTGGCTTGAATTAGGTAGAATCCGTGAGCAATCAGGCGACAAAATAGGTAGTGAAAATGCTTTTTTGCAAACAATAAAACTCGCACCAAACTACTCTTTTACGCATTGGTCGCTCGGAAATTTTTATTTGCGAGATGGACAAGAAGCAAAAGCATTGGCTGAACTGAAAATTACAGCCGAATCAGACGTTTTATATCGCGACCAAGTTTTTGCCACTCTCTGGGATTATTTTGACAAAGATATGTCAAAACTTGAACCAATTGCTGCTGATTCAGCGATGGTAAAAGCCGGATTGGCAAAATTTTATGCGAGACACGAATTTACAAAAGATAGTTTGCGGGTTTGGAATACACTGACACCGGCACAAAAGATTGAAAATCAACAAGTTGCGGAAATTATTTTGCAAGCATTTTATGAGAAAAAGTTTTTCCGTGTTGCTGTCGAATTTGCTCGCGACATCGGAAAAGATGCAGAAGCAAAAATTGAAACTGTGCAAAATGGTGGTTTTGAACAGCAGATAAAAGATGCCAATGAGTCTTTATTTGGTTGGCGAGTTTCGCCATTAGATAAATTTGAAGTGAAACTTGATTCAACTCAAAAAAAAGAGGGAATTCGAAGTTTACGGATGTCTTATACCGGATTTGTTGGCGTTGAAATTAAAAATTTACGTGAATTTGTTGCTGTTCAGCCTTCACAAAAATATCGTTTAACATTTTGGGTTCGAACTGAAAATTTAAAAAGTGGCGGAACACCGCTTATCGAAGTTGCGAACGCAAATGACGATAAAGTTATTGTTGCAACACCTCAATTTTCGACAGGAACAAACGATTGGCAACAATTACGTCTTGATTTCACAACTCCAGGAAACACTGAAGCGATTGAAATTAGAACAAATCGTGCATTTTGTGGCGAGAATTGTCCAATTTTTGGCTCAATTTGGTATGACGATTTTTCATTATCAAAGCAATAGATATGGCGAATAAACTCATTTTTTTCACAATTTGTGCTGCAATTTGTCTCACAACTTTGGCTTACGGGACAGTTCATCAGTCCTTTATTGCTCTGTATTATCTCTCAGCCGGATTCGTTGCGATACTTTGGGCGATTGACGGATTTATGAGCGGAAATTTTCGTTTTAATAAAAGTCTTTTGCAAATTCCATTAATTTTAACTATTTTTTATGGTTTGTTTCAGATAATTCCATTTGGATATTTGGCAGAAACAAACGGAATTTCCGGCATTCCAAACACAATTTCGCAAGATGTTTTTTCTACGAAAAATGCAATAATCCAATTTATCGCTTTGCTTATCTATTTTTCGGCGGCTTTGGCATTTGTCGATAGCACAAAACGAATTAAAACTCTGGTTCTGACAATCACAATTTTTGGCTTTTGTTTCGCATTTTTTGCAATTCTTCAATCAGTTTTAAGCCCAACAAAAATTTTTGGAATATATGAACCGGCAAGTGCAACACCGTTTGGTTCGTTCGTCAACCGACATAATTTTGCGGCATTTATTGAAATGACGATTGCTGTTCCGCTCGGGCTTTTGTTTGTTGGCGGCATCAAAAATGACAAGCGATTATTGTATTTAACTGCGATTGTTTTGATGGGAGTTTCAATACTTTTGAGCGGTTCAAGAGGCGGTTTAGTCAGCTTGATTTCGACAATTGTTTTTCTCTTAATTCTCACTACAAAAACTAAAAGTGTTGGCTCAATAATTCTCAAAAGTGTTCTGGCAGTTGCACTTATCGGTGTGATTATTTTTGGTGCAAGTTTAGTTGGTGGCGAAAGTTCGCTAACGAGATTTGCTGAAACCGCAGCTTCAAAAGACATTACGACAAATCGAGGACATATCTGGAGCATCACCGCACAAATCATCAAAAATAGATTATTTTTTGGGAGCGGAATGGGAGCATTTGGTGTTGCCTACACACCTTTTGACACTTTAAACGGAGCAGAAAGAGTTGAGCAAGCCCACAACGATTATTTGCAAGTTGTTGCAGACGCTGGGATTATTGGTTTAATAATCGGTTTAATATTTTTAGCACTTTTATTTAAAACTGGTTTGGAAAATATAAAAACTGAAAATTTATACCGAAAAGGCGTTGCGGTCGGAGCTTTGGCGGGTTGTTTTTCAATCTTAGTTCATAGCCTTTTCGACTTCGTTTTGCATACAACAGCGATCAGCCTTTTGTTTTTGTTTCTCGTTGCATTGATCATTGTCTGCGGAAAAAAACAAACTGACGACATCGAAGTTTCCGAGAAAAAACGCCGAAAAGCAAGCGTTACCTCAATCAGCGAAAAACGAAAAAAACTCGATACAGCCTGATTTATCAAAGACTTAATTCACCTGAAAAAGCAACTGCTTTTCATTTCAACGCATCTCTATTTGCAGGTAAATCTTTATGGCAAATAAATCTCTCTTAAATCGAGTCGATGTTCCAAATCCATGTGATAAAAGCTGGGATTCAATGACCGGAAATCTGCAAACACGGCTTTGTTCTCATTGCGAAACAAATATTCACAATCTTTCGGAAATGTCGTCGAAAGATGTTAAAAAACTACTTTTTGGGAATAAAAGTAGCGTTTGCGTGCGTTTGACGCGAGATGCGGACGGGAAAGTTCAAACAAACGACCGAAAATTTCATCAAATTAAACGTAATACGAGAATTGCGGCAAGCGTTCTTTCAATCACATTGGCACTTACAACAATTCCGTTTGCCCAATCTGTAAACACAACAAATCCGATAGAAAATCAATCAAAAACAGGGCAAAATTTGCTGACATTAACAATCGCTGATTCAACCAATGCAGTAATTCCAAACGCACAAGTAAAAATTATCAATCTTGAAACAAAAAAAGAGCAAATAGGTCGTTCGAACGAAAACGGCGAACTTCAATTTGTGATTGAAAAACTCGGAAATTACGAGATTGTTGTTGACGGAATTTCAGGTTTTAAGCAATTGAGAAAAACGATTGAATTGACGAAAGAAAATTTGAAGATGAAATTGCAAATTCATCGGAAAATGGGAACTGAATTGGGACTAACTTCAATTAACCAAGAAATATTAATAACAAACGAGTCAACTCTTGAAATAACAATAACTATGGGCAGGGCAATGGAACTGCCCAAAAATCCGATAAATATCGGATTGCTCTTGAGTTTGCAGGAATCTAAAGAACAACGAAAACTTCGTCAAAAAACCAGCCGAATTTCCTTCACTATACTTGACCCAAACGGTGTAATTATTCCAAACGCCGAAGTTAAGCTGACGAACGATAAAACTAAAAAAGAATTTATCGTCAACACAAATGAAAATGGCATTGCATATTTTTCGTTTCTTCCGCACGGTCGTTATCAGGTTAAAACGTCGGCAAATGGTTTTAGAAGTTCCCTAATGTCGGTGATCGTTAAAGAAGAAAGCGAACCAAATATAGAATTGAGTTTAGATGTTGACGGAATGACTGGCGTAATTTCAATAAATTGGTATGAAATTCCGATTTTTAATTCAATCATACAAAACGAGGTTGAGGTAATAAAAAACTATGTTACTCAACGAAAAAACGTCAATATAAAAGATAAATCTCATCAAAATACAACAATGCTTCACGTTGCGGTTGAAAGCGATAATCTTGAAATTGTGAAACTGCTTATTGATGCAAAAGCAAATATCAATGCCAAAGATAAACTCGGTCGCACGCCGATTATGCTGATTGATTTAAGCGAAGAAAATTCGTCTGAAATTATCAAACTGCTTATCCGAAAAGGTGCAAATGTTAATATCCAAAATAAAGACGAAGATAATCAAACTCTCTTGATGTCGGCTTGCGATGATGATAATTTTGAAATCGCTAAACTTCTGCTTGACGCAGGTGCAAATCCAAATTTGAAAGACGATGACGGTGAAACCGCGATGATGAAAACAAGTTCCGAGGAAATAAAGGCTCTGCTCAAGAAATTTGGTGCCAAAAAATAGTTAGATCCGCTGGAATTTGCCAATTTCCTCAAAAGTCGAGTATCATCTTATTGATATTTTATGAACGCAGTTCGAAATAATGACGATAATAATTGATAAGGCTTGAGCAACTAATTTGTTCAAAGCCTTTCGTTTGTCACAATTCGAAAGGCGTTTTTTTTTAACTAAAGACTAATAACGAACAGTGAAAAACTAACGATTTCACTATTCACTTTTAGTTATTCACTAATCACTATTTTATGTTAGATACTTTAGGAAATTTAGAGAAAACTCATTCTTGCGGACAATTGACAACGGCGAATGTTGGCGAAACGGTTGTATTGATGGGCTGGACAGCGAAAAAACGCGATTTCGGCATTTTTACGTTTATCGACCTTCGCGACCGCGATGGAATTACGCAAATTGTGGTGAGTGAAGAAAAAACTCAAGCCGCACACGCCAAAGCTAAACTTCTTCGCGGTGAATTTGTCATTGCTATTACCGGAAAAGTTGTCGCACGTTCAAGTGATGCGATTAACCCGAAACTTTCTACAGGTGAAGTCGAAGTTGTCGCAGACGAACTTTTGATTCTAAACGACGCGAAAACTCTGCCGTTTGAACTGGAAGTTGCAGGTTCGCAAAACCTAGCGAGTGAAGATTTACGGCTGAAATATCGTTACCTCGATTTACGCCGTCCGCAACTTGCGAACAATATCAGAATGCGTGCCAAAGCTGTCAAAGAAATCCGTAACTATATGGATAATCTCGACTTCACGGAAATCGAAACACCGATTTTGCTCAAATCAACTCCGGAAGGTGCGAGAGATTTTATCGTTCCTTCGCGGATTCACACAAGCAAATTTTTTGCACTTCCGCAATCGCCGCAAATCTTAAAACAGCTTTGTATGATTTCGGGTTTGGACAAATATTATCAAATTGCACGATGTTTCCGCGATGAAGATTTGCGTGCCGACCGTCAGCCCGAATTTACGCAGTTGGACGTTGAAATGTCTTTTGCGAATCAGGAAACGGTTTATCGAATCATCGAAGGAATGTTTTGCTCGGTGATGAGATTGATAGATGTTGAATTGCCAAATCCTTTTCCTAGAATTACTTATGCCGAAGCCTTGCGAAGATTCGGAAGTGATAAACCTGATTTGCGTTTTGAAATGGAACTCCAAGATCTTTCGGAAACCTTGAAAGATACGGATTTTGTGCCTTTTGCCGAAACGCTGAAAAATGGCGGAGAAGTGAAATGCATCGTTGCAAAAGGGAAGTCTGATTGCCCGCGAAAGCAGCTCGATGAATTGCAGGAATTTGTAAAACGATACGGTGCGAGCGGTTTAGCCTGGATAAAAATTGCAGATGAAACTACCAGTTCGCTGTTAAAAGTTTTGGGCGAAGAGACGATTTCAAATATGGTAAAAGCCGCGAACGCTGAAAAAGGCGATTTGGTTTTGATTGTTGCGGGTAAAAAGAGCGTCGTAGCGGCGAGTCTTGGAGCTTTGCGAATTGAAGTTGCAAAACGCGAAAATCTTATCCCGAAAAACGTTTACAAACCGCTACTTGTTACAGAATTTCCAATGTTTGAATACAACGAAGACACCGGAAATTTCGATGCAGCTCATCATCCTTTCACTTCGCCGATGGACGAAGATATGGAGATGTTTAAAACCGCGATCGAAGATGAATCGCAACGACATCTGCTCGGAAATGTTCGTGCAAAGGCTTATGATGCAGTAATTAACGGTTACGAATGTGCCGGCGGTTCCATTCGGATTCACCAGAAATCTATCCAAGCGTTGAACTTCAAAGCGTTGGGTTTAACGCCTGAAATTGCCCGAGAAAGATTCGGGTTTTTCCTCGATGCGTTAGAATTCGGCACGCCGCCACACGGAGGTTTCGCCGCCGGAATCGAACGAACCTGTATGGTTTTGTGCGGAACAGAAAACATCCGTGATGTGGTGGCATTTCCGAAAACTGCTTCGGCTCAAGATTTAATGATGGATTCGCCGGGCGAAGTTGATACCTCGCAATTGAAGGAATTGGGGATAAAAATTGTTGAATAATTTAGAAATATAAAAAGCCTCAATAGTTTTCATCAATGAGGCTTTTTTAAATTTATATGGCTTGCACATGGTGAAAACCTAAACGAATCATCCAAAATTGTCTCGGAAAAAGATTCAATAAAAAACTTTAAATAAATCTGGATTTGCAAAGTAAAACTGAGAATTCCAAACAATTCCTTTATTTGATTTCAAATTTTAATTTTTTGGTAGCTTTGTTTCCCGACTCAAAATCTGTAATTAAAAGCTCAGCAATATACTTACCTTTGGGTAAAGACACAATTCTTTGGTAGATTATAGGAAAATCGCTTGCTGCGGTGACAAGCACGTCTAAATCAGCATTAATTGAAACCTGCTCATCGATTACACCATCAATACTTCGATCTTTCGAAAATATTCTAATAAAGTAATTAAGTTTTGCTTCAGGAGTCGGTTTGACATCAATAAAAACAAGTTCGCGAGCGGTAGTTCTGACTAAAATAAATGCAGAGGTTTCACTGTTTTTGACAGTTTTAGTTTCGATAGAGAATTTTACAGGAAGTTTTGATGGTTTAATATCAAACCCAAGATCAAAAATACTAATTAGTTTGCCTCTTTTCTTTTCATCGGTCTTTTTCGTCAACCACTTAATATAAGGAACTAGCGTTATTGTTTCTTGGGCAAATCCAATATTGAAAATGAAAAACACCAACAGAATTGTTATTGAGACCTTAAACATATTTTAGTTTTTATATTGAACAACTTAACGCGTAGCCTGTCAATTTATTGAAATCAAAAAGCCTCAATAGTTTTCACTAAAGAGGCTTTTCAAATTTATTTAGTTAGCAAACTACCAACGTCCGCCGCCACCGCCGCCGCCGCCGCGATTTCCACCGCCGCCGCCGCCGCTTCCACCACGTCCGCCGCCACCGCCGCCGTATCCACCACGACCACCACCACCGCCGCCGCTTCCACCACGTCCGCCGCCACCGCCGCCGTATCCACCACGACCACCACCGCCGCCGCTTCCACGATCTTCACGTGGTTTTGCTTCGTTGACGTTTAACTCACGACCGTTTACTTCTTTGCCGTTAAATTCGCTGATTGCCGCTTCGCCTTCTTCTTTGCTCGACATTTCTACGAAACCAAATCCGCGTGAGCGTCCTGTTTCGCGGTCTTCAACAACTGATGCTGATTCTACAGTTCCTACTGATCCGAACAATTCTTCTAAATCGTAGCTTGATGTTTGGAAAGATAGATTTCCAACGTAAAGTTTCATTGACATAATTATAACCTTTGCCCTATATTTCGGGCGTAAAAAAGAAGTATCGAATCGAATTGGCTTCGGAGAAACGGTCTGTACAACGAAGAGTCGGGATCGGATGCTCTAAAAACTAGAAGCGACTTCTGTAACCTTTAAAAAACTACCTGCTCTCGAACTATCCTAAACACCGCGAATAAGTAACAATCTGGTGCATCACCGTTGATGCAAGAGAGAAGGATTAACTTTTTTATGATGAACTATTGGAAAACGAGTTGCAACCGAGATTGTGCGAAAGTTGTTGAAATATGGGTTGCTTTTAAAAAATGATGAACAATTGTAAGATACAAGTCGTAGAACAAATCGATTATGGCAAATAAATTTGATACAAATCCGTTGGATTCTGATTTCCCGCAAAAAGTTGCTGAGCAACAAACCGCAACTCATCAAAATTTTAACAATAAAACACAAACCTTTGCTCAAAATGAAGAGGCGACACGTCGTTTTGAAAATTCGCAGTATTCCACGCTTTTTGAGACACCAAATTATCAGCCGCCAGCATTATTTAAGACATCAAAATCGGTTGAAATTGATCGTCCAACATCGCGAAAGATTGATAAAATAGGATTGCCGGAAAATGTATTAATGGTTTTGCCTTATGTTCCTTGGGGAATTGGGTTAGTTGCCGGACTTCTTGAACTTTTGTTTGTGCCGACCAACGAAACTAAAGTTCGCTTCCATGCCGCACAAGGTTTGGCGATTCATCTTGCGATTATGATTGTTACGGCATTGCTCGGATTTGGTGGTAATTTTTTTGATCTCGCAGATATTAGTAATGGTTTTTTTCAAATAGTTACAACAATTCTTTTGGTGATCGGAGGAATTAGAGTTTGGCAAGGAAAACCATTGCACATTGAGCAAGTTGATGATTTAACAAACTGGCTCGAAGAAAAAGTTAGAATCAAATCTTGAAACTTTCTTTGATAATCGCAACTTAAAGAGGTAAAATCCACGAATGATTTCACCTATAATTTGGGTTTTACTTTTTTTTGTGATTCTTTGTTTTATATCAATTATTGTTTATGTAATTGTTGTAAAATTTTTTTATTGGGGCGACAAAAAAGAGCCAATTAAAAAAAACAAAAAAATTGAGTAACAACAAATTTAATTATAAAAACTTTGTGAAAAAGAAAAGGATATAAAATGTTAAAGCTCCAATAAGTGCTGACATTGGAATAGTTAAAATCCAAGCCCAAACAATTCTTCCGGCAACTCCCCATTTTACAGCTGAAATTCTTTTTGTTACCCCAACTCCAACAATAGCACCGGTTATAGTGTGTGTAGTAGAAACCGGATAACCAGAAAGCGTTGCGAAAGCTAGAGTCAATGCTCCTGCAGTTTCCGCACAAAATCCGCCAACAGGCTGAAGTTTAGCAATCTTCGAACCCATTGTTTTGACAATTCGCCAACCGCCGGTTAATGTTCCAAGCCCGATTGCACCATGTGCTGAAAGCACTACCCAAAGCGGAATATCAAGTGTTTTGAGATTAACTTCTTGGCTTCCAAAATAACCAATTGAAACTAAGACTACTGTGATAATTCCCATTGTTTTTTGAGCATCATTTCCACCATGTCCAAGTGAAAAAGCTGCCGCTGAAAACAATTGAGCTACACGAAATCCTTTGTCTAATTTCGAAACTGATGCATTTCTGAAAATCCAAAAAACACTAAGCATCATTACATAACCAAGCGTTAATCCAATAAGAGGAGCGAGAATGATAAAAGAAAGCGTTAAATACCAACCTTCTGGGACAATAACTGCGAATCCGCCGTAAGCTGCGATTGCAGAACCTGCATAACCACCAATTAAAGCGTGCGAACTAGATGTCGGCAATCCTAAATACCAAGTGATGATATTCCAAGCTATAACACCAACTAAACCTGCTAAAAGAACGTATAAATGCAGATCTTTTGGAATAGGTTTTAAATCAATTAAGCCGCCGCCAATCATTTTAGCAACTGCAGTTCCATAAACCGCAAACGCAATAAAATTAAAAAAAGCTGCCCAAGCAACGGCAACACCAGGTGATAAAACTCGCGTCGAAACAACCGTAGCAATTGAGTTTGCCGCATCGTGCATCCCGTTTGTGTAGTCAAAAACGAGTGCGATGAAAATAATAAATATCCCGAGAGCGTATGCAGCATCCATAATAAAGATTAATAAAAAAGATACACTATGCGTGTTTCAGCAATATTCCTTCGATAATATTTGCGACGCTCTCACAACGATCTGTTGCAGATTCGAGAATTTCGTAAACTTCTTTCCACTTAATTAGCTCAATTGGATCGGTAGCATTATGGAATAATTCGCCAATTGCCCGAAAATAGACATCGTCTGCTTCATTTTCTAAACGATGAATTTCAATAATATGTTGATTCATATTATTTGGTTTGTTGAGCATTGAAACTGCCGAATTAAGTTCAATTGAAAGGCTTTGAATAACTTTTGCAAAATGCTTACAGTGTTCTGTTATTTCGTGAATGTCATACATCAAAATAGCCCGCGAACCAGCATCGATGTAATCAACAACATCATCAAGTGCAACTGAAAGCGTGTAAATATCTTCGCGATCAAAAGGTGTAATAAATGATTTATTAAGTTTTGTGGTAAGTTTGTGAGTTAACTCGTCGCATTCGTGTTCAACGTCTTTGATTCTTTTGACATAACTCTCGAATTTGCCGGAACCGTCTTGTGTCATTTCGACCAAGATATTTGATGCGTCTTGAATTTTCGATGAAATTGCTGAGAACAAAGTAAAATACTCTTCTTCTTTAGGTAACAGACTAAAACCCATTTTTATACTCCAATAGCTACTAGTTAATAATTAATAATGCGAGAATATATCGCATCAATAGGTGTAATGTCGAATTTAATAAACAATAATGTAACAGAAATGTAACAGTCAAATTGATTTGAAGTTTTTTAAGTAAAATCAAAAAATAGCAAAGGTTTGAAGTATATAATTTAGCGAACTTAAAGGCTCAAGTAGTCATCTGAGTTAAACTTTTGGTTAATTAATATTGATTGAAAAAACAGGATAGATTAGACTAAAATTATAAAAACAACAGGACAACCTATCGGAGAAAACTAATGAAACACATCACTTTTGCAAAATTTCGTGGCATTTCAACATCGCTTATCCTAACTTTGTTTATTGCAGCTTTAACCATATCTGCAACCGCACAAACAAAGATTACAATGCCAAAAAACAAAAATAAAATCAGCAAAGACATTGAAGTTGGAAAGAAAACAGCAGCTCAAGTTGATCAAATGTTTCCGATGATAAACGATCGCACTTCTGACGCATACATCAACGATGTTGGTCGTCGCTTGGCAAATGCTGTTCCGCCAGAGTTTCAACAACGTGAATTTAATTGCCAATTTAAAATTGTAAATGCTAGCGATATTAATGCTTTTGCGTTGCCAGGTTGTTGGCTTTATGTCAATCGCGGAATGATTGAAGCCGCAAAAAATGAAGGTGAAATGGCTGGAGTTATGGCACATGAAATTGCTCATGCAATGCTTCGGCACGGCACGGCACAAGGTCCCGGATTTGGCAGACAACTCGGTGCATTAGGTGCAATGCTTGGCGGTGCAATTATTGGTTCGCCCGAGTTAGGACAAGTTCTTGCCGCCGGAATTATCACACCTTACAGTCGAAAATTTGAGAAAGAAGCGGACATTGTTGGATCAAACATTATGGCTCGTGCCGGTTATGATCCGCGAGATTTGGCAAATATGTTCAAAACAATTGCTGGTGAAAATGGCGGACAGCGTTCGCCAGAATGGGTTAGTAGCCATCCTGATCCGGGCAATCGGTTTGAGTATATTAATAAAGAAGCATCATTGTTAAATGTTTCAAATAATCCGATTAAAGTTACGCGAGGCTTTCAAAATGCTCAAAAATATATGCGATCTTTGCCAAAAGCAAAAACCATGGAGCAAATTGAAAAAGAAGCACAAGGACAAGGCGGAACGAACCCGACAGCTAACGGAAAATACGAAAATAATGTTCCAAATCCTTCAAACAGAACACGCCAATACAACGCAGGTAATATTTTAACCGCCAATGTTCCTGATAATTGGAAAGAATTTCCTGAACAAAACAGCGTTCAACTTGCTCCCGAAGGTGCTTATGGCGATCAAGGGATTACACACGGAATAATGATGGGCGTTATCGCCGGAAATGGCGGAACGTTGCAAAACGAAACTTCAACTTATGTCGATGGAGTTTTGAAAGGAAACACTTATTTGCGTCAGCAAGGTAATTATTCTCGCGGTTCAATTTCGGGGAAAAATGGTTTGTCTGTCACACTTTCCGGACGTTCAACTGTGACAAATAAAACTGAAATTGTTACTGTTTACACCGCTCAATTGCGAAACGGTGAATTGTTTTATTTGATTAGCGTTTCTCCGCAAGACGAAGCATCAAATTATAACCGAACGTTTAGTAATATCATTCGTTCGATTCAAATAAACGACCGTTAAAAAGTTTTTACGAACATTTTACGATAGATTGGCAGTTGTCTCGCTTCAACTGCCTTTTCTCTTTCTGTTTTTACGCTAAATGGATTTTCACTCGTTGCAATTTCTTGCAAACACTCAACTTGACGAAAATTAGCAAACATTTCTTCAGCCAAAAACTCAACATCAGTTTGGACAAAAACTCTTCCGTTTATCGCTAATTTTTCGGCAACGGTTTTCGCTAAACTCAAATCAACCATTCGCCGCTTCGCGTGTTTTTTCTTATACCAAGGATCGGGAAATTGAATCGTAATTGTCTGAATCGGCGGAATATTTGCAAGGAAAATATCGAGTGAAAGCGTCGCATTTATAAATTCGTATTGTAAGTTCGTCAAACCAATTTCGTTTTTTATTTTATTTGATTCGATAACTAATGGCTCGCGAATTTCTATGCCAAGAAAATTTACGTTCGGATTATTTTCTGCCATTTCAAGCAAAAACTTCCCGCGAGCCGAACCAATATCGAGATGAATCGGCAAAGCAGAATTAATAAAAACTGCTTCCAAATCAAACGGTTTTGGCGTGAAACGAAAATATGGTGCAAGCGGATTTACGTGCTGATGAACTCTGATTCGTGCCATCGAAGGTTTTAAAAATGAATGATTTTAAGAATCAACAAAATACTAAAAATAGAAACCAAAGCGAAAAACGCAAGTGCAATAATTCCGATTAAATTTGTGAAACTAGAAACACTTCGCGGATCTTTCTCTAAGTCGATTGGAACTTGAATAAATCCATAAATTGCTCCGGTAATTAGTCCGCCAAGATGTGCAAAATTATCAATATTTCCTGCAAGTAATAAGCCATAAGCCGCAATAATTACTATATTTATGAGCAAATTCTTCAAGAAACTGGGTGAAAGTAATTTGCGGCGGCGATAAGCATAAACAGCCAAATAGCCAAGGAATCCGATAACTCCGCCAGAAGCTCCAACTGATGCGTTAAAAGGTGAAAAGACCAAGCTCAACAATCCGCCACCGACAATCGCGAGTATAAAAACAATCGCTAAATGTGCTTTATTTGAGAGAAATTCAATCAAATTTCCAAACGAATATAGTGCATAAGAATTAAACGCCAGATGAATAATTCCACCATGTAATGCGGCACCTGTGAAAATTCTCCAATATTGATGTTTCTCGAGAAAGTCTGGTTTTACAAATCCAGCTATATCAATTGATTGGTCGAGATTTGTTGCAAGTTGAGCAATTGAAACCAAAATTATACAACCAATTAGAATATACGAATAAATTGGAGTTTTTGGTGTTGGCGAAACTAGATGTTGCGATTCACCCAAATCTTCAACTTCTTTGTTTTCGTCGTTTGAGACGTATTGAAATGACATAATTTTTTTAAAAGCGGCTTTTTCTATGAATCTATAATCTAATTACATTGCGAGTCCACCATCTGGTTGTATAACTTGTCCAGTAATATATTTCGCCGAATCAGACAACATAAAACAAGCAATTTCAGCAACTTCCTGCACATTGCCAAGTCTGCCCAAAGGAATTTGCGACAAGATTTTTTCGCGATATTCGGCGTTCATTTCACTCGCCATTTCGGTTTCGATCAAACCGAGTGCGAGAGCATTAACCGTAATCTTACGGCTCGCAATTTCTTTCGCCATTGATTTCGTAAGTCCAATCATGCCCGCCTTTGAAGCAGAATAATTTGATTGTCCGAGCATTCCGACAACGCCTGAAATTGACGAAACATTTATAATTGAACCGCCGTTTTCGTTCTTCATCATCGGACGCAAAACCGCTTTCGAGAAGTTCCACGCACCTTTCAAATTCGTATCAACTACTGCGTCCCAATCGGCTTCCTTCATCCGCATAATCAAACCGTCGCGGGTAATTCCGGCATTGTTAATCAAAAAATCGACAGTTCCGAATTCCGCAACTGTTTGTTTGACGAAATCCGCAGACGCTTCCGTATTTGCCACATCGCATTGCAACGCGAATGATTTTACGCCTAATGCTGTAATTTCAGCCTTTAGATTTTCGGCTTCTTCGACACTTCTTGCATAATTAAAAGCTACATTGCAGCCGCGTTTGGCTAGCTCGATTGCAATTGCTTTCCCGATTCCGCGTGTTCCGCCCGTAACTATCGCGGATCTTCCTGTAAATTGTTTTTCACTCATAAAGTTTTATTGTAGCTATTTGCTTTGAATACGGCAATTCGCCTATTATTTTCGGTATGTTAAAACAAATCTTCGCGGCAATTTCGGTAATTCTAATAACAGCAAGTTTATCTTTCGGGCAAACTTCGCTTTTGATTAAAAATGCGTTGATTATTGATGGAAGCGGAAAACCTGCGTTTCGTGGTGATGTGCGGATTAAAGACGACAAGATCGTTAAGATCGGAAACCTCAAGCCGAAGAAAAGCGAAGAAGTTTTGGACGCTGACGGCAAGATTCTCTCGCCCGGTTTTATTGATATTCATAATCATTCTGAAAGTGGTTTGCAGACTGAAGGAACGGCGACCAATCAAGTTTCGCAGGGAATTACGACAATTTTGGTTGGACCTGACGGCGGTTCGCCTTTTCCGATCGGCGAATATTTGTCGAAATTACAAGGCAAAATCGCTCCAAATGTCGGTGGGTTCATCGGACACGCGACTTTGCGTGAACAAGTGATGAATAACAGCTACGCTCGCCAAACAACACCCGATGAACTCGCAAAAATGTTGGTTTTGATGGAACAAGCGATGAAAGAAGGTGCGTTCGGATTGTCTTCGGGACTTGAATACGACACAGGTTTTTCCGCGTCAACTGAAGAAATGATTGCACTTGCGAAGGTCGCCGCGAAGTATAAAGGAATTTATATGACGCACATGCGGGACGAAGAAGAAGGAATGATTGATGCCGTGCGAGAATCGATTCGCATCAGCAAAGAAGCGAAACTTCCGCTCCAAATTTCGCATATCAAAATGGGCAACAAAAATGTTTGGGGTAAATCTGCGGACGCAATTGCCTTGATTGAAGCCGAACAGAAAAATGGAACGGATATCACCGCAGACGCTTATCCATACACCGCTTGGGGTTCGACGATTACGGTTTTAGTTCCATCTCGAAATTATGATAATCGGGAATTGGTTGAAACTGGTTTGAATAATGTTGGTGGCGGAAGCAAAGTTTTGATTGCGAGTTGTGCGGCAAATCCGGATTTTGAAGGAAAAAATCTTGATGAAATCGCAACTTGGAAAAACACCACGCCTGCCGATATTTTTATGAAAATCGTGAAAGACGGCGGTGCGTATGTCGTGTGCAATTCGATGAATGAAAATGATGTAAAAGCCTTTTATCAAAGACCTTGGGTGATGGTTTCGAGCGACGGCGGAATCGGCGGCAGACATCCACGCGGAACGGGAACTTTCCCGAAAGTGTTGGGCAGATTCGTCCGCGAAAATAATTGGTTTTCGCTCGAAGAGGCAGTCCGCAAAATGTCCGCGATGCCTGCAAAACGTTTAGGTTTGAAAGATCGCGGTTTGATCAAAAAAGGTTACAAAGCCGATATTGTTCTATTCGATAAAGATAAAGTAATCGACCGAAATACTTTTACCCAACCACAGATTTTGTCTGAAGGCATCGAAACAGTCTTCGTCAACGGCAAGAAGGTTTGGGAAAACGCCAAAGTAACAGGGAATTTGTCAGGCGAGATTTTGCGAAGAAAGTAACCCAAAAACGTAACGTGGGCTGCCAGCCTGCGAGTTGAAGCTTTAGCTTTCATTTCTTTTCATTTTAAGAATGAGACGCAGGCTGGCAGCCCGCGTTCCGTTCGACCCCGGAATGGGCGTAGTCAGGCACGTTGACGCGGGTTATGATGAGGCGATTGAATTTGCGAAGGAGAATGGGGGGTTAAAACACCGATGAAAGGATAATTTCTATAATGGTCAACCAAAAGAAAAATAAAAACGGTATTTGTGTATTTTGTGGCGTTGAAGGCAAGGTGACGGATGATCACGTTCCGCCTAAAAATTTGTTCAAAGGATTTCCAGATAATGAACTGATAAAAGTTCCGAGTTGCCTTTCATGCAATAATAATAGCAGCAAGGATGACGAGTATTTCCGTGCGTTTATAATACCGCAGGAAGACATTGCCTCACACCCACAAGCTCAAAAATTAAATAAGATTGTTAGAAAGAAGTTTGATGAATCTGAGAAAAAAGGTCTTGAAATTAGGATGACTTCACAACTATATACCAAAGATATTTTTACTCCAACAGGAATTTATTTAGGAGAAAGGAATTTGATTTATCCAGAATACTCCCGAATTGACAGCACTTTAAAGAAGATAATTAAAGGCTTATTTTTTCATCTGATGAAAAAACCGTTCCCTTCGGAAATATTTCACATAGCTGTTGTAGACAAGAATCAAATTGAGGAACTTCAAAGAATTCTAACAATTGATCTAAATTCTTTGCTCGCTGAGTTGGATGAGTCTCCCATCAATGATATTCATCGAGTCTTCTCTTTTAAATGTGTTGACAAAACAAATACTTTGCCAAAATGTTCAGTTTGGCTATTAACATTCTTCGAGAAACGACAATTTTTCGGGCTGACTTATCCAAAGAAACTTGGACCCGAAGTAAACTTAATTGATTCTGATCCGAATGACATTGCACTAATAACCTTCTAAAAACTTGGAAATTCGCGGTGTGTTAGGACAAAGGTTTTAGCGATTTAGCAGAAGTTAATGAAACACGAGAAAATAGTTGGTTTTGCAAAAGAAAAAGTTCACAGAATGCCGATGCTCGAGCAAACGTATTTATTTTTTGTTACGATACCGACTAAAGAATCAGGAAAGTTGATAAAACAGGAGGAAACTGTGTTGAAAAAAATTTTATTATTATGCTCATTTATTTTTTGGTGTTCGGCATCAGTCTTATCTCAGTCAGTTTTGACAAATGATAGTGTAATTGAAATGGTCAAAAGTGGACTGAGTAATGAAATTATTGCTGCAAAAATCAGGTCATCGGAAACAAACTTCGATACAACGAATGAAGGACTTAAGAAACTTACTGAATCAAAAGTGCATGAAAGTGTTGTTGTCGCTATGATTGATCGGCAGGATGCTCAAAAGCAGACCGCAAAAGCCGAAGCCAAAGAATCTAACAAATTATCTGAGTCAATTCCGGAACAGGGAACGCTGGCAGATATTAAGGATAAAAAGAATGTCTATATTTTTTCTGAAGACACGAAATCCCGAGATAAGATAGTAAAGGAACTGGCAAAAAAGAATCGATTTGAAGTCGTTGATAAGATTGAGGATAGCGATTTTGTTATGAAGTTCGTAGTTTGGACTGAAACTATCGGTTCTGCAGGAAGTGTCTATGGAAATACCGCGACAATCACGGAGAAGCAAGTGCGAGTTGGTGTATTAACAGTGATGATGCCTTCTCAAACTTCGAATCGAATTCGATTGGTATATTCTAATAAACAAACCCAACGCGGGCTACTTCTTGACCATCCAGCTGAGAAAACGACAAAACAGTTTCTCAAAGACCTTGCAAAACTGAAATAGTCAGAAATCTAAAATGGGATTGAATCCGAAGCTTTTGCAATGCTGAATACCGCAAACCGCTGACAGGTTCGGGGGTGAACACTGGACAATCTTGGAAGTTTATGACACCAGGCAGAACCGCGACTGCTAAGGAGCGTCTTGGTCAGGTGATATGGCGTGAAAGCAATTGTAGTTGATTCGAAAATAAAGTGACGCTTCCTCGCGGTCGCGGTTCTGCCGTTTTACCCGACAGTTTTATCAAAAAGTTCATCAAGATTGGAGTTCACGCCACGTAAACCTTCAACAACCTTTTTCGCCCAGACAACATATTCACGCTTTAGTTCTTCATCCCAATCGGGCGGGTTGTTCAGCACATCGGAAACGTTACTGATTTTGTCGGCGAGTTTTACTTGCTTGGCTTCGGGCGAAAGATGTGGAGAATGCTCGATTTGTAGAAGTTTACGCTCATGTTTCGGCAGAGACGTGTCGTCTGTAACTTCCATGACAATACTGGACACTTTTTCGCCGAAGAGTGAAATTAATTCTTCGGCGGTTGTTTCCGTATCTTCAACCGTATCGTGCAGAACTGCGGCGGTTAAGATGTTGAAATCAGTAATTTTACCAGTATTCGCAAGAATGTTTGCAACTTCAATCGGATGATTGATATAAGGTTCGCCGTTCGCACCTTTGCGTTTTTGAAACTGATGCTTTTTTGCAGAAAAACTAATGGCTTGAAGCAAGTTTGCTAAGTTATTCATAATTTTAAAACTTTAAAATTGCCACTTATTTAACAACTTCAATCGTCAGAACTTGTTGCCCTGAAACGACATATTCGTTTGGAGCAATTTCTTTTTCGGCAATTGTAGTCAGAACTGTTGGTAAAATGCCGCCAGCAGAGCGGTCACTATTTAACGTTGCTAAAACTGATGGCGGAAGGTTGGGCATTTCATTTGAGCCAATAATTGCACCGTTAGTTATTCTCGAAAGTTGAACATAAAATCGGTCATTCTTTCTCAAATTGTTAATGTTTGCAATCAATTCTGCTAGTGTTTTTGGTATAAATTGCCGACTTGATGATGTTTGATTTGCAGAATTTCCATCGCCAAGTGTGACTAAAAGCGATCCGGATGGAGTTTCCAGAGGTACTTTGACAGGAATATTTTGTATGAAATATTGTCCCGTATCGGTTCTGATAAATGCTTTTATTTCAAAGGTTTCGCCAGCTTTTATCTCGCTTCTGTCCAAGATTATTTTTTCCAAAAAAGCCGACTTGCTTCCGTCAGATGAAACTAAATCAACGTTGATTTTAGAAATCTCAACATCTTGAAAACCACTTCCGAGTAATATGCTGACCGGAACTGCCATCGAACCAGCCGCAAAACCTGCGGCTTGTCCGGAAGAAAATCTTCGTTGAATTTTGATCGATTCTTGACCTTTGACATCAATCGTTCCATTGACCAAAACGACAGCTTCGCCGAGTCCGCGTTCCGTTGCTTGAAGTGCATTTGCCATCGAAATATTTACTAAAATCGGTGAAAGAAAATCGTCTTTCGCAATTTCAAAATTGTAAGTTTCATTATTTCCGCGACTTGTTTTGACATTTAACTTAACCGGAATCATCTTCGGCATTTGCCCAAGTTTGCCAAAAACTCCCGTGCTACGATCTTGTGTCATAGTTCCGACCAAAGAATCCGGCACATCTAACTTGAATGAATTGTTGAGGTTAGGGACAACCGTGACAACGTGTGATTCGCTCATTGGCAAATCTGAAACGCCTAAACTGAGCCACGGATGACCGAAAGCATAAATCTTTTCGCCGTCACGATAGGTGACAGTTCCGGCAGCGGCAATCGAAATGTCGCCGCGTGTAAGTTGCATCGAAACAGAACTTCCACCGAGCAAAGTTTTATCATCGATTTTTTTCAAAGGCGTTATTTTTGCCGTTCCGCCAATAGAAGAAGAAGCGGGCAAAAGTCCGGCGGAAAGAAGTTGCGGTGCAAAATCATTCAAAATGGCTTGCGAAAATCCTCCAAAGGTTAGCGGAACCGAAATTGGGCGAATTGTTTGCCCAATAAGATTTGGAAAATTGGCATTTGAAACAATTGTGTCCTGTGTTTTTTGCTGCGGATAAAAAGCCGAAAGCGTTTGTGCCGAAAGTTGTTTTAATGAAATTGATTTTGGTGAATCTACTTTTGGCATTTTGTTCGTTGTGTTTTCGAAAATAGAAATCATCTGCGAAATCGGCGTAATTCCACAAATCGGCTCTTTGGCAAAAGGGAAACTATACGAAATTGCACCTACCAATTTTCCGTCAATATAAACCGGCGAACCGGACATTCCGGCAAAAACAAAAGTTCTGTCTGCTTCGCCGCCGCTCAAGCGACCGATTATCATATCTTGTTTTGGACCAATTCCGCCTTCCAAAACACCTAAAATTTCCACATTATATTGACTCGGAATTGTGCCGCTAAAAACTGTTTTCGCAGTCGCTTTTAGTCCTGGTTTGACATCAGATAGCGGGAAAAACTGTGTTGTTTGAGCATCACTTTGTGATGTTATAAAAAGAAGACAAATTACAAAAAATACTTTCAATTTCATAAGTTAAATGTTACCATCCAAAATGTCTCAAGAGAAATAATTTAGTTGAAATTTGACTCAAAAACTGCCTTGAAACAACTTTATTTATGGCTTCAATCCAAAAATTATCAAAAAGTTTTTTCATGTTGCTGTTACCAACTGCAATTTTGTTTGTAATCGCAATTGTTGGTGCGTCTTTTTGGCTTCTGCAAAAAGCTTCTGTCCCAACATCTGCAAATTATCTTATAACGCCTGAAAAATATGTCGGATTAAGCACACGAGGTGCGAAAATTACTGATGAAACATGGGCAAATAAAGACGGAAGTTCGGCTCGGGGTTGGCTTTTACGTGGAAGTGAAGGTTCGCCTGCAATTGTGTTGTTACATAAATATGGAGCTGATAGATCTCATCTTTTAAACCTAGGCGTTAAGCTCAATGAAGTTACAAATTTTACTATTCTGATGCCTGATTTGCGGGCTCATGGTGTTTCGCCACTTGTAATGAATACAACATTTGGTGGTATTGAAGCTGATGATTTAATTGCTGCTGGCGAGTTTCTTAAAAGTCTTAAAACAACCGAAAAAAACACTTTAATTGACAACCAAATTGGAGTATATGGAATTGAACTCGGAGCTTATGCCGGACTTTTAGCCGCCGGAAAAGATGAAAGTTTTAAGGTTTTGGTTCTTGATTCCGTTGCGGCAACATCAGATGATTTGTTGGCTTCAGTAATTCAAAAAAGGTATCCGTTTGCAAGTTTCGCGACTGCAAAATTAGCAAGTTTTGCAACCTTACCATATTTTCAAGGTTCATATAGCAGCGAATCGCTTTGTAACGTTGCAAGTAAATTAAGAGATAAAAAAATTCTGTTGTTAGCAAGTAATGATGTTCCAAGTTTTCAAGTTTCAACTGCAGAATTAGCAAAATGTTTTACGTTTCAGGTTGAATCAAAAACAGACTTGAGCATTTCGGGTTACAGCACAATTAACTCAACCGGCGAACAGGAAGAAGCATACGACCAACGTGTGATAGAGTTTCTCAAGAAATCTTTAGCAAAGCAATAATTGTTTTATCATTACTCTAATTTAAGTTTTCCCCTCTTAGTTTGAAAGAAATTATTCGTCTGAAATTAAGACTGAAAACTTTAAAATAAATGTCAGAAATTCTCTATAATCCGTATTATTTAACACCTTTAGTTTCGCTTTTGGGGTGCTTAATTGGACTTGGCTTTTGTTATTATTATTACGTTCCAAAATTGAACTTTCTCAAAAAACGTCTGCGTGAAAAGGCTGATGAACTTTACAGGACAAAGCATTATCTCGAAAAATCACGATACGAACTTGTTATAACAGCTTCTGAATCAAGCGAAAATCTTGATGAATATTCAAATTTGCAAGCTATTTTAAACGAACAAAGATTGGAAATATTTAATTTAAATGAAAAAATTGCTAATTTAGAAAACGCAAAATTTGAAAAGCAAAATATTTTTGGAATCCGTTCGCAACGAAAATTGCATAATCAATTTGATGATTCATATTCGCCAAATAAACTTGTTTCTGACAAAGATAAGACCGAAACGTTAAAAAAATCAGCCTAGTTTTTATTTAAAAATTTGCAAAACAAAAACTTGGCGTTTATCGCCTTTTTTATTGTTAGTAAACACTTTATGACACTTTCTGAAGTTATAAAACGCACTGAAGAAAACGAATTACTAAACTTTCTCGGTGTAAAAATCGAGGTTGCAACTCCTGAGCGTACGGTTTTAACAATGGAAGTTACGCCGCGAGTTCATCAATATATTGGCATTATGAATGGCGGAGTTTCTTTGCTTTTATGCGAAACTGCGGCTGCTATTGCTGCTATTGCAAGTGCTGATTTATCAAAAGTTACGCCCGTTGGAATTGAAATAAATGCCAATCATTTGCGAGCTGTGAGCAAAGGTATAATTACAATTGAAGCAAAACCGTTGTATAATGGAAGAACTTTAACTGTTTGGCAAATTGATGTTACCAGTGACCGCGGCAAACTAATTTGCACTTCGCGTTGCACGATTTTATCGAAAAAAGGCGAAGCGAAACTGAGTTAAAAAGTAAATCTAAAGTTATATAAACTAATGACACTAGACAATTTATTTGGAAGTATTCCGCAAACAATTCCGCATTACTGTTTCGAAACATTGAAACATTTTAACAAGCCGGACGCACTAAATTTTAAAGCCGACGATATTTGGAGCAATCTTTCCGGCGATAAAATCATCGAGAAAGTAAAAAACCTTGCTCTTGGTTTGGCTGAATTGGGCGTAAAAGCCGGCGATCGAGTTGCTGTTATTTCAGAAAATCGTCCCGAATGGTCGTTTTCTGATCTCGCAATTTTATCGCTTCGGGCGGTTAATGTTCCAATTTATACGACCCAAGCAGTTGAGCAAATTAGATACATTCTCGAAGATTCTGGTGCGAAAGCTCTGTTTATTTCAGGAAAAAAGATATGGAAACACGCAGTTGCAGCAATTGAAAGTGTTGAAACTATTGAGAAAATTATATTTTTTGATGAAGACGATGTTCCAGAAACTCACAGCAAAGCAATTTCATTATCTCAATTAGAAAAACGCGGACAAGTTCTCGACAAAGACGATGATAAAGCCTTTGAAAACTTTCTCAAAAAAATTGAAAAGTCTGATTTAGCAACAATTATTTATACTAGCGGAACTACCGGCGAACCAAAAGGCGTTATGCTCTCACACGAAAACTTTACTTCAAATGTTCGTGCAATTGCTAATGGTTTACCAATTCGTTCAACCGATAAATCTTTGTGCGTGTTACCTTTATCTCATATTTTTGAGCGAGTTTGTTTTTATGTAATGCTCTGTAATGGAGTTGCGATTCATTATTGCTCAGCTTTTGATCAACTCGCTTCTTACCTTGCTGAAGTTAAGCCAACGGTTATGACTGCCGTTCCGAGACTCTTTGAGCAGGTTTATCACAAAATTGTTAAGAAAGGAATGTCCGCTGGAGGTTGGAAAACAAAACTTTTTTCTTGGGCTTTAGAAATTGGGCAACAATATTGGGATTTTAAAGAAAAAAGAAAACCTGTTCCGGCGAGTCTTGCCGCGAAACAAGCAATTGCTGACAGGCTTGTTTTTACTAAATGGCGAGCCGGAGTTGGTGGAAATTTAAGATTTTTTGTTTCTGGTGGTGCACCGCTTTCCAAAAAATTGAGTTACGCTTTTTGGTCTGCCGGAATTCCAATTTTGCAAGGTTATGGGGCAACTGAATTTTGTGTCTCAAACGCTAATCGACCTGAAAATAAGCACATAAACTCAATCGGCACATTGTTTGAAGGCGTTGAAATGAAGGTTGCGGAAAGCGACGGCGAGCTTCTAGTTCGTGGCAAAAATGTCATGATTGGATATTTCAATAAACCTGAAGAAACAGCGAAGGTAATCGACAGCGAAGGTTGGTATTCAACTGGCGACGTTGGCTACAAAGGTGACGACGGACATTTTTATATCACAGATCGCAAAAAAGATTTATTCAAACTATCAAACGGAAAATATGTTGCTCCACAGCAAGTTGAAAGTCTTTTAAAACAAAGTCCGTTAATTTCGCAACCAGTCGTTGTCGGTAGCGGTCGAAAGCAGGTTGGAGCCTTGATTGTTCCTGATTGGGACACGCTTAAGGCAGTTTTGGAAGAAAAGAAAATAGATATAAATGGTACTCGCGAAGAACTTTGCGAACGTCCTGAAATCGTGAAAGTCGTTCAAAATGAAGCCGTTGCATTAACTCGCGAACTTAACGATTACGAAAGAGTAAAACGTGTCTATTTGCTTCCGCGTGAGTTTTCGATAGATAAAGGCGAGATGACACCAACTCTGAAAATCAAAAGGCGGGTGATCGACGAGAAATATTCAGAAGCTGTAGATGAAATTTGTGGGAGTTAAAGGCATTTGGCTAAAAAAATTAACGTAAATTTGGTGGATTGAAAATGTATTCTTTGTTGAGTCGAGTTTTTAGTTATATTTTTCTTTGATTGCAACCGAATATCTGCGACTAATCGTAAATGGTTCGTTTATTCCGCTCAAAAATACTCGGAACGAGCGATTAAACGAGCTTTCAACTTTTTCGATAAATTCGAAGTTTATGATAGTTGAGCGATGAATTCGCACAAAGTATTTTTCGGGCAGACGTTCTTCCCATTCTTTCAAAGACTTTGTAATCAAATATTTGCCGCCGTCTTTTGTAAAAATCTGCGTGTAATCACCGTCGGCTGAGATATGTTTAATGTGGTTGATTTTTAGGAATTTCGAACGCCCGCCAAGTTCTAAAAAGAGACGGTCTTCATATTCGAATTTACGCAAAGATGATTCGTGTTTCTCTTCAGATTCAAATAATCTCTCCAATGTTTTGGTGAGTCTTTCGGGATTAACTGGTTTGAGCAAATAATCTAGAGCATTGATTTCAAAGGCTCTAATCGCAAATTCGTCAAATGCCGTCACAAAAATCAGTTTGAAAGTTTTATCGACCTTTTCTAGCAAATCAAAGCCATTTTCATTTTGTAGTTGAATGTCGAGAAAAACAATTTCAGGCTTTTTTGTTTTAATCAATTCAATGGCTTCAATTAAATTTTCAGCCTCGCCAACTATCGAAATTTCGTCAAATTCAGACAAAAGTGAACGCAGTTCTTTGCGTGCAAGTCTTTCATCGTCAACAACTATTGCGGTTAATTTCATTTCAAAATCTCAATTCGTGCTTTCACAAAATCTCCGTCTTGTTTAAGTTCAAAAACACCTTTTTCGCCATACAATTTTTCCAATCTTTCACGGACATTTTTCAAACCAATCTTTGTTCCGTTTGAATCGTGTATGTTGTCTAACGTTCCTGTATTCGCAACTTCCAGAAAAAGCGATTCCTCAATAGTCTTCGCCGAAATTTTAATTCTGAGCGGCTTCGGGCTCGTCAATAATCCGTGCTTAATCGCGTTTTCGACTAAAGGATTGAGCAACAAACACGGCACCAAAAATTCATTGGCTTTTTCGTCAATATCGTATTCAATTTCAAGTTTATCTTCAAAACGAATTTTTTCGATTGCCAGATAATTTTTCACTGCGTCTATTTCCTCAAACAGCAGAATCTCTTTCTTTTCAGCACTCGCAAGGGTATGACGGAGAAATTCGGAAAGCTGCGTGATCATTTGTTTTGCACGATTTTTGTCTTCGTCAACTGATGCCCGAATTGAATTTAGGGCATTAAAAAGAAAGTGCGGATTGAGTTGATAACGCAAAACTTCGAGCTGGGCTTTATCGGCTAAAAAGTTGGCTTGTAGAACATTTTCACGTTCTTTTTGCCACGCCAACCAGTTTTTTATGCCCAGATAGGTCGCACTCCAAGCCGTCAAAGTCATCGCATAATCAAGCGTGATTCGCGGGCTTCTGGCTAAGTAGTTATTTCGATTAAAACCCGAATTTGATACATAATTGTAAGCGGCTTCCAATGCCGTCCAAGCCGAACCTAAAACAACCGCACAAACTAAAACCAATATAACCAGTTTGAAAATCGAAAGTTGATTTCCAAAATACCGATAAATCGGACGCAAGAAAATCGAGGT
This sequence comes from Acidobacteriota bacterium, assembly GCA_031415455.1. Taxonomy (GTDB): domain Bacteria; phylum Acidobacteriota; class Blastocatellia; order Pyrinomonadales; family Pyrinomonadaceae; genus JANNVK01. The sequence goes on from JANORS010000013.1 coordinate 73,392, forward strand.
CAGAAAAAATCCGGTCAAAGCACGAAAGCCTTTAAGGTATAGTAAGTTAAGAAACATTTCAGGTGCGGCGATGGACAAAAATGTAATGTAAATAACAGCAAAATAGACAATCCAGCCGACTAACTGGATTGTCCAAAATGATGGCAACTTATCTCTAAAATCAAGCGACTTCATTCTATTTTGTTGAAGTTGTCACATTAGTATTTGCCAATGCAGGAATATATTGAGCGGCAATTCCTTTTGAGAATTCAGAAGGATCAACTTGAGCCAAATTTGTCAGAACAATTACGGTTATCCCATCGTCAACAAAACGGGCAAAATACGACTTAAAACCATTCAGAGTTCCGCCGTGACTGATACGTTTTCTGCCGTTCACTTCGTCGATTGTCCAACCTAAGCCATAATTTGAATCTTTTCCGACGTTAAATTTAAACGGCGTCCACATCATTTTGCGGGTTTCAGGTTTTAGAAAATCCTTTCCCGCGAGAGCATTTTCGAGTTTTACCAAATCAGAGATTGTTGAAAGAAAAGCACCGCTCGGACGCAACGCCAGATAAACTTCGGAATTTGATAACTTGTTGCTGCTAAATGAATAACCGTTGGCACGATTCGGAACAATTTCGTCAAATGTAGTGGTGCGTGTCGAATTCATTCCAAACGGTTTTAAGATACGTTCCGACAGAAATTCGCTCCAAGGTTTGCCTGAAATTTTACGAATGATTTCTGCCAAAGCAAAATAACCGACGTTGCAGTATTGGTATTTTTCACCCGGCTTGAAAACCAAAGGCGATTGATAAGCCGTTTTGATAACATCAGCATCCGGCTGAATCTTGGCAGGATTAAAGCCCGGAGCTTCACGAATAATTCCCGAAGTATGCGAAAGCAAATGCCGAACAGTGATGTCTTTCCACGTTTCAGGCGTTCCTTCCAGATATTTACTGACTTTATCATCAAGCGAAATTTTGCCTTCTTCGACCAGAAGCATAATTCCCATCGCAATAATCGGCTTGCTGATTGAACCGATCTTGAAAACCGTTTCATTCGTTACAGGAGCGTTCGTTTCGACGTTTGCCAAACCATAACCTTTGATTTTAATCGGCTTGCCGTCTTTGATAACCGCGACTGAAACGCCAGGAATATTTTGTCTCTGCATTTCCGATTTGATGAAATCATCAACTTTATCCGCTTTTTGGGCTAAACTAGATGAAATCAGTAGGAAAATGCTCAGAAGAGAAAGTAGAACTCGCGTCGTATATATATTTTTCATAGATTATTTACTCCTACTATTTGGATTGCGATTATTTTTTTGAAAATGATTTTAGCTGTCGAAGACAGCGATATGTTTGTAGCCCATAGCGTCAGCTATGGGTGATTGTCGCAAAGTTTGAGCCGTTGAAAAACGGCGACATAAAATAAAACCTGAAAATTATGTCGTTATCTTCGATAACTAAACGCCTTGGATAATTTTCAAACCCACAATTATCATTGTGGGCTACAAATATATCGCCGTTTTCAACGGCTGAGTAATTTCTTTTGCAAGAAAAAAAATAAATCGCATTCAACTCCGATTATCTAATCTTTTTACCATTCATAATCGGATACAAAGTGCCGTCGCCTTGATCCACAATAAAACCTGTAACCATTCCGTTTGCATCTTTGACAAATTTAATTTGCATATCAGCGGTTTTAAGAAAAAAGTCGGTTTGCGATTCAGCGAACATTTCGGCTTTCAGGAAATCGATTTCCTGAAACATCAATTTTCCGTTTTCAATAGTAATTTTATAGTTCGTTGTCGGAAACTGAGCCTGATATTCTCCGACGTATTTTTCCAAAACCGAAGACGCGACCGTGATTGCTTTACGTTCTTTCGGCATTTCATACTCTTTGCCAAAGACAATCGCCGACAAAACGTCGTTGATTTTTCCCGCTGAACCGCTTTGGTTATTGCTCAAAACTATAACGGTTACGCGGTCTTCGGGATAGCGGGCGAAGTATGTGATAAAACCCGTTGCATTGCCGCCGTGTGCCAATCGCCGGCGACCGAACTGCTGGCTCGACCACCAGCCGTAAGCGTAACCTCTGCCCGGAACCATTTCCCGAAACGGCGTGAACATTTCGTCAATAGACTTTTTCGACAAGAGTTTATCCGTGTAAAGAACTTGATCCCAGAGCAAAAGGTCTTCGGTTGTCGAATAAATTCCGCCTGCCGAATACATACGGATTATTTCTCTGTATGGCACATTTGCTATCGGATCGCCTTGCAACTGCTTGTAACCAATGGCACGATTTTTAATGATGCGGAGCGGTACTTCGTAACCTGTCCGCTTCATTCCCAAAGGCGTGAAAATGTTTTCCTGCATAAATTCGCCGTAAGATTTTCCCGATACGCGTTCAATAATCAAACCAAGCACTGTATAGCCGGCATTAAGATATTTGAATTTTTCGCCCGGCGTGTATTCCAAAGGCTTCTTACTTGTTGTCTCATACCATTGATCCATAGGAATCGGCAACGATCGAAGTCCGCCAATTTCCAACGCAGTAATGTTTGGAATACCGTGAGTCATCGTCAAAAGATGGCGAATCGTAATCGGCTGCCACGCCGTTGGGCATTCGGTTAGATATTTGCAAGCAAGGTCGCTTGTGTTTAATTTTCCGCGTTCTTGCAAAATCATTATCGCCGCCGCCGTGAACTGTTTAGAAACGGATGCAAGCCGAAAAACGGTCTGCGGATTGTTCGGAGCATCAAATTCGATATTCGCCATTCCGTAGCCTTTGCTGACTATCGGTTTCCCGTCTTTAGCAATCAGAATTGTCCCCATGAAACGCTCGAACTCGACTGCCGCTTTCATATATTCATCAACTTTCGCTTTGATTTCGCGTGCCGAAGGTGTAGTTTTTTGTGCCGAAGCCGATTAAAAAACGAACAGGCACACAACAATAAGCATTATGAAACGGTTTAAATTATTAAAATTGTTACGCATACAAGTTTCTCCTCATAATTCGTAAACTGAATAAGTGTTTCATTTTCCGTTTTTTTGCTCGCCGCTCAAGGGATAAAATTTCTCTAATATTTCAATCGACTGAAATTTCTCATCTTTGAAAATCAATAAAAATGAACCGCCCCAAATCGTTTTCGGATAACTAATTATTTGGGCTATTTCCATCTTTAACGACTCCATTTCAATTTTGTTTGCCGCTTCTTTGGTTGGAATCCAGATATATTCTGAATTGCCGTCTTTTGGCTGAATAACTTTTCCGCTCTTTAATTTAGCCGAATAATGCGATCTGAACGAAACTACTTTATGATCGGGAAGTCCGCTGTATTTATAAGTGAAAAGTCCGGCAAGCCTAATTTTATCAATACTTATTCCGATTGCCGTGGCTAAACCTTCCAAGCCTTCATTTACCGACTGATTTTCGTTGGAACGCAGCACAGGCGTTTTCCAGCCGAATTTATCTTTCAACATCAAAACTTCATTTTTTTCGTTAAAAATCAGTAGCCATTGAATGGTGTAGTTGTCCGTTTTCTTTTGAGGCTCGTCTTTTTTTGCAGTAACGCCGCTTTTCAAATCGTAAAAAGGCTCTTCTACTTTTGAAGATAGTTTACCGTTTGCTCTGCTTAACAAAAATGAGCCGCCCCAAAGCGTTTCGGGATAGCTCAAAATTTGTTTGGTTTGCTCGCCCAAAGAAGGCACAGTTTCGCTCAATTTTTTTAAAGATTCATCGAAGGGCATCCACTCAACCTTCTCTTTTTCGTTCGGAGCTTTTAATTCACCGCTTTTATATTCGGCAACAAAATGCTGTCTCATATCCGCAGTAGCTTTGAATTCGTATTTGTAGGTGAACAAACCGCCAAGCCTCGGCTCGTTGATTTTAACTCCGTAACTATTGGCAAGACTTTCCAACGTCTCACGAATATTTTGCCTTTCCACAAAATATACTGCCGGTGTCATCCAACCGTTTTCCGTAGCTCGCATCAATATTTTGTTACTGTCTTTAACAATTATCAGCCTGATGATTGTCTGATTCGATGGTTCGGGAATATTGTTTTGCGAAAAGACGGTATTCACCGCGAGCAATAGAAAAAGTAAAAGCGTTATTTGTTTCATTTTGTAGGTTTCGTCTCACGGTAGAATGTTTTGTTGATAATTTTCCATTCGCCGTCAATTTTCAAAAGCGTCATATAATCGGTAAACTTTACTGTTGGATAATCTAACGTAACTTTAGCAATTGCGGCATTTCCGGCAATATCTAAAATCTCGAACGAGCGTTTGCGTTTGGCTTCATCATCAGCGGCTTTGCCTTGAAAACGTCCGGCAAATTCTTCGGCTGACCATTGATTAAATTTTCCATCCGAAAAAAACATAACCTTTGCTTCTGTGTGCAAAGCCTTTCGCATAAATTCGCCGTTTCCCGTTGCTTGAGCTTTTATGTAGTTTTCGAGCGGAACTGTTACTGCCTTTTTTTCTTCGGCTGTTGCGGTAAAACTGACTTTTTCAGTTGGATTTGTTCGCCGTAAAACGTCAAATGATTTGTTGACGATTTTCCATTCGCCGTCAATCTTCAAAAGTGCAAAATAATCAACAAAATAAGCTGTCGGATAATCTAAGATGATTTTGGCAATGGCGGCATTTCCATTTATGTCAACCATTTCAACCCAACGTTTGCGGCTTGCTTCATCATCAGCAGGTTTTCCGCTTGAACCTTTGATATATTCGGCAGTTGTGCGTTGATTAAGTTTCCCGTCCCGCACCCAAAGCAGACGCGATTCAGGATAAATAGCTTTTTGGTGAAATTCTCCTTTGCCCGTGGCGTGTCCTTGCAGATAATTTTCCAATGGAATTTTGATCAATTCTTTGTCTTGAGCAATCGCCGATAAAGAAAATAAACTTATAAACGTAAATAAAATGATAATTTTTCGCATAAAAAAAATCCGCACTCCTTAAAATTAAGTTACGCGGAATTATAACCCGAAAATTGCTGATGTTTATCTACTTTTCTGCGAACGGCTCAAAAAATCGTTAAACGGTAAAAATTACTCGGTCGAAGCAACTTCTTCTTCGTTCAAAGCAGCGTGAACTGTGTGCCAGCTCAAACTCGCACACTTAACACGGGCAGGAAACTCTAAGACTCCAGCAAAGATTTTCAGTTTGCCGAGATGATTTTCGTCCGTTTCAACATCAATTTCGCCCATGACCATCGCCCGAAATTCGTTGAATAATACTTCAGCTTCGGCTTTCGTTTTACCTTTCACAGCTTGCGTCATCATTGACGCAGACGCTTTGGAAATCGCACAACCCGAACCTTTAAAAGCAACGTCTGTAACTGTATCGTTTTCAATATTTAGATAAACTTTCAGAGCATCGCCGCAGAGAGGATTATGTCCATCTGCTTCGTTTGTCGCATTATCAATCGCACGAAAATTTCGCGGATTTTTGTTGTGATCTAAGATAACTTCTTGGTATAAATCGTTTAATTCTGACATTTTTTAATTATTAGAAAATCATTCCGCCGCTTGGATTACAAGTTAATTCGATAACGGTAAATTTCTTTCGCAATTCCTCCAGTTCTTTCGTTTGCGTATCTAAAATTTCAAGATAATCAGCGGGCGGATTTCCCCAACAACCTTGCAAATTATAAAATCGAACTTCTTTTCCGGCTTTATCAACCAATTTCCCTGAAACACATTTTCCGCCGAGTTTTGAAAGTGTTTCTTTCACATTAATTGTAGCAACTTTTCGGGTCATAGTAACTGTATCAAAGCCCAAATCTTTCGTTGAAACAACCGTTTGCAAAGTAATTCCTGAAGGCAAACAATTTGAAATATTGACAACTTTTACAATCATTGGTTTTTTATATTTACGCTTTGATTTAATTCGACTCTGAGCATCAGCAAACTGAGTTGAAAAAAGCGACAAAGCAATTGTGATTAGGATGATTTTCATAAAGTGAAACGGTTTCAAGAATATACGATTGCGTATTCCTTTCCACTTAATAATTGTAAAAACCTTTCCAATGCCTTCATATCTTCGAATTCCCATGTGTTGTAAGACACTTCCTTCATACCGTTTTCTTGATTCCACGCTAAATTTTCTATCCAATCATGCAAAACCGGACTTTTAGCACCTATCGGATCAGGTCCGACACCTTTCGACTCGATATCCAACCATATTGGATCGCCTTGAGCGAATCTGATCGTCATTTCTGGTTGGTCATATAGTTTAATCGGACGTCCGAAAGTCGAATAGATCTCAATCCGCGATGTATTTTCAGGTATTGAATTAAACATTATATCTTGTCTCCAATCGGTGCAGTAAAAGTTTCATCCGTTACATTTCCCGTATTCAAGAGCCGTGCAGGCTCAAATAGTAAAACCTCAACTTCATTTTCCGCCACAGGGCGATGTTCGACACCTTTCGGAACGATTACAAATTCGCCTTCATTTACTTCGATGATTTTATCACGAAATTCGATACGAAAACTTCCTTTCATCGCCATAAACATTTCGTCTTCGTTTGAATGTTGATGCCACGGGAATTCGCCTTGAAATTTGACGAGTTTTACTTCTTGACCGTTTAGTTCGCCGACAACTTTCGGTCGCCAATGTTCGTTAATTAACGCAAATTTTTCGGATAGATTAACTTTTTTCATTTTTCTGAAAAGTCTGAAAACTTTTATTTGCCTGTATTTTCAGAAAGTATTTTTTCAATTATTATATTTTGAAGTTTCTCCGGTTCTGTTTTGTGAACAGAATGAGCAGACTTTTCAAATAGATACAAATCCTTTTTTGGTGCTTTCAAATTGTTGAAATATTCTTCTGTTATTTTTGTTGAAGTTTGAATATCATCTTTCCCGACAAAGAAATATATCGGACATTTCACCTTCTTTAAAGACTTTTGCAAATTTATTTTCATTACTTCTTGAATTGCAGGAAACCAAGTTTCCGACCATTGCATAAATCCTTTTCTAAATCCATCCGTTGCGGCAGATTTATTTCCATCCATTATAAAAAGCCATTTTCGGATGTAAAATAGATCTTCCGCTTTTTCAAACGGGATTTTTACAGCCGACAATTCTTCAACCGCCGGTTTATTATCTTTATAAACATCCTTGAGTTTTTTAAGTGATAATTTTTCGCTTTCCAACGAATTTATCACGGGATTCATTGCTAAATAGGCGTGTAATAATTCAGGATGTTTTTGGGCAATATAAAACCCCAACACATTGCCAAAAGAACTTCCAGCCAAGTAAATTCTCTTCTTATTCAGTTTTTGGGTGACAAATTGAATAATTTCGTAAGTATCATTTTGCATTTGTGCAATGGTCGGTTTTTCCCGCGAAGGATTTAGTTTTAAGGTTTTGCCCGCATCTCGCTGATCCCATTGAACAATCGTAAATTTATCTTTCAGCTTATCGGTAAATCCATCGGCTGTATTCATCATCGAACTTCCCGGACCGCCGGATAAAAATAGTAAAACAGGTTTTTCACTATTATCAGTTTTAATTTCAACTGCTTGCTTGATTCCGCCGATTTCCGGTGTGAAAACAGTATCAATTTTGACAGGTAAATTCTCTCGTGTTTCCGCGTTTAATACTTGAGCATTTAGATTAAAACAACAGAACATTACGGCAGTTAACAATAGTAATAATTTATTCATACAGTGCGTTTTACGCCATTCTACTTGGGGATGTTCCACTTCTATTTCAGTAGTTTTTAATCGACTACTTTCTCGAAACAAATACTATTTTCTATCCCGATATATTGCCCGTAATTCGGAATCTTCGCGAAGCCATTTTTTTCGTAAAGACGTATCGCTTCAGGCTGATTGTAACCGGTTTCCAAAACGCATTTTTTGTAGCCGAGTTCCGCCGTCCATTTTTCTAATTCGGTTAAAATGAATGAAGCAATTCCTTTTCCGCGAGCTTCAAGCGGGACGAACATTCGCTTAACTTCGATCGAATTTTCGTCAAAAGATTTTATCGCTCCGCAACCGACCGCAACGTCGTTTTCATAAGCGACAACAACGTGTTTTATCGCATCAATTTTGTTGAATTGAGCATAAAATGAATGCTCTTCACCGTCTCGAATTGCCAATTCTTTGTCTAATTCTGTGACGAGCAGTTGAAAATCGGAGTCATCTGAATTTGTTCGTTTAATCGTAATCATAAATGTGCTTTGATTTTTGGTTTTAGCAATCGAAGATTGCGGCATTTTTGTAGCCCACAATGATAATTGTGGGTAAATATCAAGATAAAGAGATAAAGCTATTGAAAATAGCGACATAATTTATGCCGTTCTCTTCGAGAACTAAAATCATTTTTAAACTTTACCCATAGTTGCATTATGGGCTACAAGTATTTCGTCATTTTCAATGACTAAAACAGTTTCAATTGTTCTATAAAAACCATAAATTTGATTTACAAATCTTATGTTTGGTTTTCAGCAAAAACCTGTGCGAATCTTTTTTCCATTTCCGTCGCAATTACCTGACCTGATTCATCTTGTCCTCTGAGTTTTTCGATAATATTTCGATAACTTTCAGCGTCTCGGTCTTGGCTTAGCTTGAAAACGGTTTCAATTTCCGAAATTTCAACTTCAAAAGCCGTGATCATGTGCATCACTCTTTGTTTGAATTCTGTCGGAATATTACCAAAAATCGTCGCAGATTGTGGGTTGTTATTTTCAAAATGGAGCGACGTTTTTCGCAAGACATTTTCCAATGCCGCATCGTCCAAAAACCGCACAACTCCTTTAATATGAACGCTCATATAGTTCCAAGTGGACGGCGTGTTCGGTTTACTATACCAAGTTCCGCTGACGTATGTGTGATGACCTGTGAAGACGATCAGAACATTTTCATTATGCAAAAACGCTTTGTGATGGTCAGTATTTTTCATAATATGACCGCGTAAAAATTGCTTTCCGTCTTGCTCTTCGATAAAAACGGGAATTTGCGTGGCAATCGGTTTATTTTCCGCGTCGCATCCGGTAAAAAATGCGAACGGATATTGCTTGATAAAATCGCGGATTATTTGCGGGTCATTTTCTTTGTGATACGGCAAGTTATACATCAAGCTTTTTCTCCATTTTTATGTTGGCTCGCTCATATAAACCTTTCTCAAGTTCGATTTCGCTAAACCCATATTTTCTATATAAATGAATCGCAGATTCGAGCTGCGTATTGGAATACAAAATTAGCGTTTTAATGTGCTTTTCTTTAGCGAAATCAAGACAATGTTCTAATAGTAAAGTCCCGATTCCCAAGCCTTGAGCGTTTTCAGTAACTGCCATTTTTCCGAGTTCAAATAGCGTTTCTGTCTTTTTCAAAAGTGATGCCGTTCCGATAAATTGGGCGTTCAATTTCGCGTAAAAAATATAACCGCCTTTATCAATTATTTGCTCTTTTGGATTATTTAACGACAACTTGTCGCCTTCTTCGATCTTAAAATATTTCGTCAGCCACTCATAATTTAGAGTTTTTATCGCGTCTGAATATTCATCGCTAAACTCAATGATTTCAATATTTTTGTTCGTTTTCATAAATTAAATATTTAACAACCAACGGCTAATCGCAAAAAGCGTAATCAATAAATGCACGGAATTTAGTGCCGCATTCGCAAACGCTTTTTTGTGATAAGTGTAATAAATCAGACAAATACAGCCAATCGTATTCATCAGAAGAAAAATCAACGAATTGCTGTTCACAATTTGTTGGGTAATCAAGGCATATCCAATCAAACAAATGATTCCGCCAAACCAACCAAGAAAATTGAGATATTTTTGATTATTCATTTTTCAATTTCCATTCGCATTTCGAGCAGATGCGAGACAAAACCTGCCTTCTCGTAGGCTCTAACCGCCGCCGAATTTTCGCTGTAAACTTCAAGACGAATCTCCGTTAAGCCGCGTTCCTTCGCCCAATTCAGCAACGCATCCAGAACTTTTTGATTCACGCCTTTTCCGCGATGTTCCGGCTTCACATACATAAATCCAAGATATGCGTAACGGTCGTGTTTCAAATAATCCGATGCCTCTTTTTCTAAAACAAAGCCGGATGCAATCAAGTCGTCTTCGAGTTCCGTCACGAAAATTGCTGCTAACGGCGATTCAAGCAGTTTTGCCAAATCATAAAAATGAATTTCGCCGTCTTTCAAAGCCGGATTAAGCGGACGTTCAGCGGTCACAATGCCTTGCTCAAACTCGAGCAACTTTTCAAGTTCTTCAATTTTTGCTTTTCGTATAATCACAAAAAATAATTTACACTATTGTTTAATGCAGAAAAATGCTAAATTCGCATTGATTGATGCGAATTACGAATTAAAGAAACAGGTTTGCCTGCAGAATACGCAGAAAGACGCAGAAAAAAAGAAATTTATTCTAGTTTTTTTCCCTGTATTCCGTGTGTTCCGAGGGCAAAAAAAAATGAATTTACAACAGATTAAATATTTTCTCGAACTCGCTGATGAACTGCATTTTTGGAAGACGTCCGAAAAGGTTTTTATCACGCAATCTGCCCTGAGCCGACAGATAAAAAGTCTTGAAGACGAACTCGGTTTCCAACTTTTTGAACGTGATAAACGCAACGTAAAATTAACCGTTGCGGGCGAATTTCTGAAAGGCGAATTCACGAAAATTTTGATTGATTTTGAAAGCGTTACACGCCACGCAAAACAGATTTCAGAAGGAGAAATCGGCACAATTCGCATCGGACATCCGGCTTCGATTACGTTTTCGGTTTTGCCCGAAATTCTGCTCGGATTAGCTCAAAAACATCCACATATAATTGCTCAAATGCTCGAGGTTGACGTGATTGACGTTGATTCTTGGCTGCTTACTCATCGTATTGATGTTGCATTTAGTCGCGAACTTCCAAAATCCCCAAAACTCGTTTCAAAACTTTTGCTGACGGAGAATTTCGCCCTGGTTGTCGCGGCAAATCATCCGATCACCCAAATGAAAAAGGTTAAATTGAGCGAACTGAAAGACGAGAGATTTGTTCTACCGTCACTTGCGGGAAAGAGCGAACATGCCGCACAGCTTCGGGCGATGTTTGACGAAGCAGGATTCGCTCCGCACGTTCATTTTGAATCGGGTTTTGGGTCAACTCTGCTCGGTTTGGTCGCAAAAGGTCTGGGAATTTCCGTGATGCCATTTTCCTATTCGCACTATTTGACTGAAGAAGTGAAATTCATCAAAATTCCCGCTACTTCTAGCCTTTACGCAATTTGGCGAAGTAATGATAAAAATGCTGTAATGCAAAATTTCTTAAGAGTGATTGAAGATTAGTGACTCATTTATCTAACAATCTTCGGTGAAAATTAATTTGCCCCAAATGATAAGCCAAATGCGTGCTCAAATGAATCAAAAACCAGTCAGTCGTCATCTCGAGTCCGAAAACATTTATCGGATAAGTCTTCGCAAAATCGTTATCGTTCATCGATTCAATCGCAGTTTCAACGGCAACGATTGTTTCGTCAATCATCAGCAGAAGTTCGCTACGTGGCGTGTTTTTGGTCGAAAATTCCAAATCGCGATTGCGAACGTAACTCGATTTCCCAATCTCAGCACCGATAAAATGATTCAAATTTCCAATCAAATGCAAGGTTAAATTTCCGGCAGAATTGGTAACATCTTTTTCGATTAACCACACGGTTTCTTCCGAGTTGTAAGCCTCGATTTCATCTTTCAATTTTTCTAAATCGCGGCGGTAAATCGTTTGTAATGTTTGTTTTAGCATATTTTATTTCTCTCTTCCAATCAGACGATTCTGCCGAGACCATTCGCTCCACGAGCCGACATATAATCGCGGAATTTCAATTCCCGCATAATCAAAAGCCAGCAATGTATGACACGCTGTTACGCCCGAACCGCAATGAACAATAACATTTTGTTTGCTTGCCGATTCGTTTGTGTATTTTTCATGCAATGTTTCCGCAGAAAGATAAAAGCCTTCAGCATCCAAATTTTCCGCAAAAGGAATGTTCTTCGCTCCGGGAATATGCCCCGCAATTAAATCAATCGGTTCACGTTTGCCGTCAAAACGATCTTTTTCTCGGACATCAATCACCAACGAATTTTCATCGTTTCGAGCAGTTTCCACCTCATCAATCGTTGAAATTGGCAATAACCAATTTTCGAATTTATACAACTCAACATTCGCCGCAGTTTCCTCGCCCGATCTGGTCGGAAAACCCGAGTTGACCGCAAAATCAAACCCGCCATTTAAGACCGAAACCTGTTTGTGTCCGATTGCTTTGAGCATCCACCAAAAACGAGAAGCTGCATTAGCACCGTTTTTATCATCGTAAGCTACAACATAATTTTCGGGCGTAATTCCGCATCGTTTCAAGACTTTCGCAAATTGTGAAGAAGTTGGTAAAGGATGCCTTCCGCCGACAGCCGCATCAGCTTTTATATCCGCTAAATCGGTGTTTAGATCAACAAAAAAGGCACCTCTGAGATGATTGGCGAGATACTTTTCTTTCGCTCCAACACTGGTTCTAACATCAACCAAAATTAAATTTGTTTGATTTCGAATCTCAAATAATTCGGCAGGATTGATTAAAGGAGAAGTTTTTTCAAGCATATTTTTTCTTGTGATATTACCGAAATCAATCGGCTAATGCTATAAACTTTTGACTAAAAATTGTTCCAACAAATCCTCGAGACCGACTTTCGCCGCAAAAATATTAGTGCCGTGTCCGCCTTTCGGGTAAATTTGCATCTCGTATTTGTCGCCAAATTGCTTTAATTTTTTCACAGTTTCGGCGGATTCTTTGTCGTCGTCAGCAGCCACGAGCAAAAGCGGACGTTCGCCAAAACTTTTCGCGGCAGGTTCGGTCGGCATATTTCCGAAATAATTGATTCCGGGTGAAAGTAATGCCACGGCTTTAACTTTTGTGTTTTCAGTCGCATAAATTAACGCTAAACTGCTTCCGTAAGATGCTCCGACAATTCCGACGCGAGCCGCATCAACATGTTTTTGCTTAGCCAAAAAGTTGAAAGCATTATCAACATCAGATTTCATCGCTTCAACCGCGTCATTTGTCCGCGAGGACGAAACCATTTTGCCGTCAACAGTTTTCACTGATTCACCAAAGCCGCGTCCGTCAATCGCCAACACACCAAAACCTTTTGCTTGCAATTGTTTGGCAAATTGATCATAAGATTTTCGCGTGCTTTGCCATTGATGAAGCAGCAAAACGGCGGGAGAATTTGCTTTCGGCGATTCGTAAAATGTGCCGATGATTTCGAGTTTATCGGCTGATTCAAGTTTTATTGTCTGTGGTGATGTAATTTGTGAAGTTGATGGGATTGATGAGTTGGAAGTAATTGAATTTGTTTGATTTGTTGAATTTGAGACAGTTTGATTTTGGCAACCGAAAGTTACTGAAATGAAAATACTTACAAAACAAATTTTTGATAAATTAAATTTATTCACTTTCTCTGGTAATTTCAATTACATCTTTAGCATAAAACGTAAAATCTCCGACATTTTCTAAAATACATTGAACTAACAAGTTGACATGTTCCATTTGCCTGCCAGACATATCGATTATTTTAAGATTCAGGTCATTATGAGTTGAATGACGACCGTCAACTTCAATTTAACTTGGTTGTAAGAATCTAAAAGTTCTTACAACCTCATCGTTTATTAGAGTCAAATCAATCGAAGTCTCAAAATCTTTTTCAGAACTCGAAAAATAATTAAACGAATAAACTTTACCTTGAAATATTCGGTCGCCTATCAGTGAAATATTCAGCCTTCTCACGCAAAAACCTCAATCACCTTACTCACCGAATCAGCCAATTTATCAACTTCCTCTTTCGTATTATAAAAAGCAAAACTCGCACGAGCAGTCGCGGGAATTTGGAAAAATTGCATAATCGGCTGGGCACAATGGTGTCCGGCACGGATGGCGATGCCTTCTTGATCGAGAATTGTGCCGATGTCGTGCGGGTGAATGTCGTCAATCGTGAACGAAATTACCGACGCTTTTTCCGATGCCGTGCCGATGATTTTCACGCCTTCGATTGCCGACATTTTTTTAGTCGCATATTCCAAAAGTTCGTGTTCGTATGCAGCGATATTTTCCATCCCGATTTCGTTAAGATAATCGATTGCCGCACCGATCGCGATGCTCGTGGCAATTGCCGGAGTTCCGGCTTCAAACTTTTCGGGCAAACCTGCAAACGTAGTCTTTTCAAAAGTTACGGTGCGAATCATCGAACCGCCTGTTTGATAGGGCGGCATTTTTTCCAACAATTCTTTCTTCCCGTAAAGCACTCCGCTACCCGAAAGAGCGAACATTTTATGTCCCGAAAATGTCAGAAAATCGCAGTCTAAATCTTGCACGTCAACTTTCATATGCGGAATACTTTGAGCCGCGTCAACCATCACCGGAACGCCGTATTTGTGGGCAGTTTCGATCATTGATTTAACCGGATTGATAGTGCCGAGTGCGTTTGAAACGTGGATAATCGAAACGAATTTTGTGCGTTCATTAAACAAATTTTCGTATTCGTCAATGATAAGTTCGCCGCGTTCGTTGATCGGAATCACGCGGATCTTCGCTCCCTTCTCTTCGGCAATCATCTGCCACGGAATGATGTTGGCGTGATGCTCCATTTGCGACAAAATAATTTCATCGCCTTCGTTGAAATTCGCACGTCCGTAAGATTGAGCTACCAAATTAACGCCTTCAGTGCAACCACGAACAAAAATGCACTCTTTTGCTTCGCGGGCATTGATGAATTTTTGCACTTTAATTCGTGCCTTTTCATATTCATTGGTCGCCAACTGCGAAAGATAATGCACGCCGCGATGGACGTTTGAATGCTCTTCCATGTGGTATTTGTCGAAACGTGCAATTACACTCGCAGGCGACTGCGACGAACCGCCGTTGTCTAAATAAACTAGCGGTTTGCCATTCACCTTACGCGATAAAATCGGAAAATCTTCACGAATTTTATTTACATCAAAACTGCTCATTTGTTTTACTGCTTTCATATTTTTGAACTAATCTCAAAACTAACTTACATCCGCTTCAGCGACTACAACTTTCGGTGCTTTCGCTTCTTCGCGTTTAATAAACTCGGTGATTGCCTTGACTATTGTCGCCGAACGCTTGAGTTTGTCGCCCGCGATCATATCAACTTTTGCCAATAATTCTTCTTCTATTACCAACGCTATTCTAGCTCTCATACTTTTTTATGCCTCCAGTTTCACATCTAAACGATTCAATACAACTTCGTCTAATTCTTTTTTAATTTTCTCAATCCCGATTTTGTTGATTATTTCCTCAGCAAATCCGTAAGTTAGCAGATTTTTCGCCAACTTCTCGCTAATTCCGCGACTCAGCAAATAAAACAACTCTTCTTCTTCCAATTGTCCGACTGTCGCTCCGTGGGCACATTTCACATCATCATTGAAAATCTCAAGTTGCGGCTTTGTGTCCACTCTCGCATCGTTTGATAATAACAGATTTTTGTTCGATTGCTGTGCATCCGTACCGCTCGCGTTCTCTCGAACAAAGACTTTACCGTTAAACACTCCGCGAGATTTATCATTCAAAACGCCTTTGTAAGTCTGATGCGAAAGGCAATTTGGCAAAGCGTGATCGATGGTCGAATGCGTGTCGTGATGCTGATTTCCGCCGAGCATATATAATCCGTCAACAAACGCTTCGCCGCCTTCAGCCGTAAATTTCAAGTGAACATCATGCCGTGAAATCGCCGCTCCAAGATTTATATTTGTCGCGTTATAAAGACTTCCGCGACCGACTGAAACTTCTGTTGTGCCAATATGATACGCTTCGGTCGATTCTTTTTGGACTCGGTAATGCGTCAAATTCGCGTTATCTTCCACCACAATCTGAATTGCTGTATTCGTAAAACTCTTTGCATCAGATTCGTAATGTTCGATAATTGTAGCTTTACAGCCGCGTTCCGCAATCACCAAAATATGCGGAAAATTCGCGGTGTTTTCAACGGCTTTGAAGTTAAACTCAATCGGTTCGCCAACCGAAGTTTCCTTCGGAATTGTGATGATTTGGAAATCTGCAAATGCGAGATTTAAAGCCGCAAATCCATTTCGCTCGAAATTAAATTGTCGAAGTAAATCTAAGTTATCTGCTTCCAATTTTGAATTTTGAATTTTGAATTTTGAATTCGCGAGCGAAGCGACATTCGTATATTTCCACTCTTCATTTTTCGGAGTCGGAAAGCCGTTTTCGCTAAAATAATCGAACGCTTTTTGGCGTAGTTCTTTAAGCCAAGTTTCGTTCGTTGCGTCCAAAATCACTTGAAAATCTTTCGTATAAATTGTTTCTTTCACTACTTGTAATGTCATTTTAAAACCATTTTTTTAACCACAGATGAACATAGATAAACACAGATTCTTTTTTTGTGTTTTCGTGTTTGTTCGTGGCTAAAACTCTTTATTTGCCCGCCGCTTTCACCCAATCGTAACCTTTTTCTTCTAATTCCAACGCCAATTCTTTTCCACCTTGTTTGACGATTTTTCCGTCCGCCAATACATGAACGAAATCAGGTGCGATGTAGTTCAAAAGCCGTTGGTAATGTGTTACGAGAATGATTCCGTTTTCCGAATTTCGCAATTTGTTCACACCTTCGGCGACAATTCGCAGAGCATCAATATCCAAACCCGAATCGGTTTCGTCCAAAACTGCAAGTTTTGGTTCGAGAACAGCCATTTGCAAAATCTCGTTGCGTTTCTTTTCGCCGCCGGAAAAACCTTCGTTGACCGAACGCTTGAAAAATGATTTGTCCATTTCAACAATCTTCGCTTTTTCGGCTAAATAATCGTTAAACTCAAGCGGATCAAGTTCTTCAAGTCCGTGGTGCTTCATTTTCTCGTTATACGCAAGCCGCAAAAACTGCGAATTTGAAACGCCGGGAATCTCGACCGGATATTGAAACGCGAGAAAAACGCCTTCTCTCGCCCTTTCATCAGGATCTAATTCGAGCAAATTTTTGCCTTCATAAATCACTTCGCCGGACAAAACTTCGTAAGTCGGATGACCTGCCAAAACTTTTGCCAAGGTTGATTTGCCGGAACCGTTTGGTCCCATTATCGCATGAACTTCGCCTTTTTTGACGTTCAAATTCAAGCCTTTCAATATTTCTCTGCCTTCAATTCCGGCGTGTAAATCTTTTATTTCTAATAACATAATTGTTCTGTCTCTTCTAAAGTAGGTTTTGTTAATTTCCCGTTTATTAAAATTGTAATATCAAATCCGGAATCATTTCCGATAGCCGCTTTTACTAGATATTTCAGTTTTTCGACAGCTTTTTCTGGCGTTTCATCAATCGCTGAAATATTTGGAAGACTCTTCGCTCTGGCAACCCATAGATTGGATTCTTGTTCAATCTGATTTTCTAGATTTTCAACAGTTTCTCGAATCTTTTTCCGTGCAGTTTTTCCTTTCCCAGCGTTATTCTTGCGGAAATCAAGCTGGAGTTCAACCAATTCGCCTAAAGGCATATCAGAACTTTTTTTCCAATTATCTTTTCTTATACTTTTGACCGTATTTTCAATTACTTCAACACTTTCTGTGTCAGTATTTTTAAGACTTGTCTGTAAAATATCGTTGACTTTTTTTCGATACGAACGATGTGCTTTCGCTTTCCGAAGTGGGATATTTTTACGCGAAGATTTATCGTTTTCACTGTAAGTGTTCCGGCAGTCTTTGGCGTAACTCAATTCCTTTTTCTCTTGTGGCGTTTTTGTTTTCATCAATCATTCCGACTCAATCATTACATTATAGCAAGAGTTAAGCCCAAAATCTTGTCAGACCTTGGGCTTTCGGTTGAAATCTTGATTTTTTTTTCAAGTTTAGCTTTTATCGCTTATTTTTTCATAGCTGTTGCTTGAGCAACGGCAGGTTTGTATGGCAATGACGAGTGATGCAAGACAATTCGCAAATTGCCGTCTTTATCCAACTTGTAACCCCAAGTTTTATCGACTACGGTTTCCTCACCCTTTGCATTCCACATATGCACATTACCCATTGAAAGTGCTGTATCACCATCTAAAACAAAAGCTCTCGGCTTGCTTTCACATTTTTTCCATTCTTTCAAAGCAAAACCACCATCTGCTTTATATTTATCGTTTCCGCCGACAAAATATGCTAATGCACCTTCTTTGTCCATACGAAAAGTTTGTTCGCCGGTAGTCAAAGTTGGTTTGAAAAGCACCGGACCATTTTGATAAAAATATGCGGCATCAATAATATCTGAAGCAACTTTTTTATAATCACCGCCTTGTTCTTTGGTTGTGTTGATTTGAACTAATGCACCGCACCAAGCTGTTTGTGCATCGCGAACTTTTTGTTCGGTAATGTTAAAACTGCTGACCGATTGTGCAAAACCAACTGTAGTTAAGGCAAAAAGCATTGCCACGCATAGAAATAAGTTTTTCATTTTGATTTATAACCTTCAATTCGTCTGTATTTTGAAAATTTTGCTGAATAAAAAAAGACCTTCCATAGACATTCCGCTAAAGCAAAATCTATGAAAGGTCTTGATACTTTTTTAATAAACCGGGTCGCTTTTCGCAACCGTATTGACGATTTATCAAACCTCTTGGGCTATCTACTCCCCATTCATTACCTAAGAATAATGAATCATTATTTTTTTGTCAAGTATCCCAACGGCTATTCTCAAACATAAATCTCACCTTGCAAATACAAAACTGCATTCCCGCCAATATTCACACGGTCGCCTTTTAATTCACAAAACAATTCACCGCCGCGTTGCGAAATTTGTCTCCCAAATAGTTTAGTTTTACCAAGTTTTTCTGCCCAATAAGGAATCAGATTGCAATGCGACGAACCCGTAACAGGATCTTCAAATACGCCGACTTCCGGTGCAAAAAAGCGTGAAACAAAATCAGATGAATCGCCTTTTGCGGTCACTATAAAACCGTGTGCCTCAATTTCTAAAAGCTTAGAAAAATTCGGTTTGATGTCTAAAATTTCCTGTTCATTTTCATAAACTAGAAAATAATCACGAGCTTTCAAAACTTCTTTTGGTTGTTTGCCGATTGCCTCGATCAAACCTTTTGGAGCTTCACACGCAGAAACAGGACGCGACGGAAAATCTAAAATCAACAAATCGACCTTCTTTTCAACACTTAGGTTTCCGCTTTTGTGCGAATGAAATTTGATTTGGTTTTGTTCGAGTTTCAAACATTCAAAAATCACAAACGCACTTGCGAGTGTCGCGTGTCCGCATAGATCAATTTCATAAGTCGGCGTGAACCAGCGAATCTCGTAAACATCTTCGTTTTTGACGAAAAATGCGGTCTCACTCAAGTTGTTTTCGAGTGCGATTTTCTGCATCAAATCGGTTTCGAGCCATTCATCCAAAGGACAAACCGCCGCCGGATTTCCGCCGAAAACTTTGTTCGTAAATGCGTCAACTTGGTAAATGTTGAGTTTCATTATTTTTTCAGCGTTATCAAAGCCAATCCGCCAATACACATCGAAATTCCAATAATTTTCTCGGTTGAAAGATTTTCGCGATATGCAAAAATACCAACGGCGATTAATATTATCGCCGAAAAAACATTGGTTGAAAGCGGCAAAATACTCACGTTCCAGCCTGCCCGATATGCCATCAAAAAACCGAATTCAATCGCCGCCGCACCGAGTCCGATTCCAATTGCCGACCAACCAATCGTTTTTATCATCGGAACCAAAGCCGCATCCGTTTTTGGAAACAGGAAAAATCCAGCGACACACGCCAAAATTCCGATCAAATACGCCACCGCAACAACTACAAACGGATTCGCATCTTTATCAACCGATTTCTGCGAAACTTGATAAAGAATCAAACCCAAAACTATCAGAATTGGTGGAAAGTAATAATTCATAAGTCTTAGGTTGCTTTAACAATTGCAAAATAAATCGGCATTCCAATCGTGATATTGAAAGGAAATGTTACGCCGAGAGCCATCGGAATATATAGACCCGGATCGGATTTCGGTGCCGCCAAACGCATCGCTGCCGGAACCGCGATATATGAAGCACTCGCCGCTAAAATTGCAAATATAAAACGATTACCGACTTCATCCGTGACAAATTTGCTGAATAATGCGACCAAACTTCCATTTAATAAAGGTATTAAAATAGCAAAAAGCGTTACAAACCAACCGTATTTTTTAAAAGTCGCAAAACGCCTCGCCGTGACCATTCCAATATCAAGCAGAAATATCGCTAAAAATCCTTTAAAAATGTCAGTCGTGAATGGCTTTATTCCTTCGGCTTGTTTCGTATCGGCAATGAATCCGATTAGTAAACTGCCGAGAATCATCAGCACACTTCCATTCGTAAATGAATGTTGGACAACCTCTTTGAGGCTCGCTTGATTCTCAGAATCTTTGTCGTAAATCATCATCAGAATCACACCAATGATGATTGCCGGAGACTCCATTAACGCCATCACTGCGACCATTTCTCCGCCGAAAGTGATTTTCTGCGACTCTAAAAAAGTGGTAGCTGCGACAAATGTTACGGCACTAACCGAACCGTAAGTCGCCGCGACTGCTCCTGCATCGCTGACGCTCATTCTCCGTTTCAAAATGAAAAAAGTATAAAGCGGAATGAGCGAAGCAATTATGAGTCCGAATAAAAGCGAATAAATAATCGCCCACGAAAATTGACTTTGGGCAAGCCCAATTCCGCCCTTAAATCCAATGGCAAAGAGCAAATAGAGCGAGATAAATTTGACGCTTCCTTCGGGAATTTCAAGATCGCTTTTAACAATCACTGCGAAAATTCCGAGAACGAAAAATAACAAAGTCGGATTGGTTAGATTTGAGATTAAAATTTCAAAGTCCATAAATTAACTTTTCACCGTCGCAATCGCCTGAATTTCAATCTTCGTCCCGAAATGCAAATCTTTCACGGGGACAATCGCCCTCGCAGGTTTGTGTTCGCCTAAAACTCGAGCGTAAACATCGTTCACTTTGCCCCAATCTTCCATGTTGGAAATATAAATCGTCATCTGCAAAACGTGTTGCAAATCGCTATTCGCCGCAACTAAAATCGCCTCAACATTTCGCAACGCGAGTTCGGTCTGAGCTTCAATCGAACCTGTTTCTGCAACGCCCGTTTCGTGATTAATTGGCAATTGCCCTGACACAAAAATTAAGCCGTTGTGTTCAACGGCTGGCGAATAATGTCCTTTTGGGACCGGAATGTTTGGTGGCTGTATTTTATCCAAAGTCTTAAATTTTGTAATGGCGATCCCTTGTGGTCGCCCGCATTTCCCAAGGTTCACATCTGCGGACGAGGACAAGCTATCGCCACCACAAATAGCTAACCCACGCTTCCTTCCAATTTCAATCCCAACAATTTCGTCGCTTCCACAGCGTATTCCATCGGTAATTCGCGGAAAACTTCTTTGCAGAAACCATTGATAATTAATGAGATAGCGTCTTCTTGCGAAATGCCGCGTTGTTGCAAATAAAACAATTGATCTTCGCTGATTTTAGAAGTTGTTGCTTCGTGTTCGACTCGTGCCGAGCTGTTCATTACTTCGATATATGGAAAAGTATTCGCTTCGCATTTACCGCCGATGAGCATCGAATCACATTGCGTATAATTTCTCGCACCTTCAGCTTTCGGCATTATTTTGACCAAACCACGATACGAATTATTCGATTTACCTGCAGAAATTCCTTTCGAAATGATCGTCGATTTCGTGTTTTTGCCGATGTGGATCATTTTCGTTCCAGTGTCGGCAATTTGTGCGTTATTCGTTAGTGCAACTGAATAGAATTCACCGATTGAATTGTCGCCTTGCAAGATAACACTCGGATATTTCCACGTTATTGCACTTCCTGTTTCAACCTGCGTCCACGATATTTTTGAATTGATACCGCGACACGCACCGCGTTTTGTCACGAAATTATAAATTCCGCCTTTGCCGTTTTCATCGCCCGCATACCAATTTTGAACTGTCGAATATTTGATTTCAGCATTGTCCATCGCAACGAGTTCGACAACTGCGGCATGAAGCTGATTAGTATCAAATTGCGGAGCCGTGCAACCTTCGTTATAAGCGACATAACCGCCTTCTTCTGCAACAATTAACGTTCTCTCAAACTGTCCGGAGTTTTGCGTATTGATGCGGAAATATGTCGAAAGTTCCATTGGGCAACGAACGCCTTTTGGGATAAAAACGAACGAACCATCCGAAAAAACCGCCGAATTCAACGCCGAATAAAAATTATCGCCGACCGGCACAACCGAACCGAGATATTTTTGAATCAACTCAGGATATTCTTGCAAAGCCTCGCTAAATGAACAAAAAATCACGCCAGCTTCGAGAAGTTTTTTCTTGTAAGTCGTCGCAACGGAAACTGAGTCAAACACAGCGTCAACAGCAACGTTTGCCAACATCTTTTGTTCCGTAATCGGGATTCCAAGTTTTTCAAAAGTTTTAATCAATTCCGGATCAACTTCATCCAAACTCGCTTTTTTCTCTTTTTGTTTCGGAGCGGCGTAATATGTAATTCCTTGAAAATCCATTTTCGGATAATCAAAATTTGCCCAATGTTCTGGTTGAGGCATTTTCAACCATTGTTTAAAGGCTTTCAAGCGAAAATCGAGCATCCATTCCGGTTCATTTTTTTTCGCAGAAATCGTCCGCACGGTATCTTCATTTAAACCTATCGGAATCGTTTCAGTTTCAATATCCGAGACAAAACCGTATTTGTATTCTTGATTTACGAGTTCTAATGTTTGTGCTGTTGCCATATTAAATCCTAATTCCTTGAGATCGCACCTTTGCGGTCAAATTCCCACTTGATGCCCTTAATTTGATGAAAAGTCTGCTCAACCGAAGATTCCGAACCAATCAATTGTGCGAGCGTGATTTGCGAAAGTGCGTGTTGCACAACTTCGTGAAGCCCAACAACCACGGAACGAATTCCACAATCGCCTTTGTGAATGCAAGAATCTAAAACACCTGTGTAGCTTTCGCAATGGTTGTCAATTTCTTCTTGTTCGAGAACTTTTATAACTTCGTTAAGCCTGATTTCGCCTGCTTCACGAGCCAATGAATAACCGCCTTTTGTGCCGCGAATTGCAGTGACAAATCCAGCTTTGTTCAAAAGCCACATCAACTTTCCAGCGTTTGCGGCAGAAATTCCTTCGCGGTCCGCAATCTGCGGCAGCGTTAAAGATTCGCCTTTGTTGAGCGTTGCAAGCTGAACAAGGCAACGCAATCCGTATTCTTCTTGAGCTGATATTTTCATAACAAATACTACATTAACAATTCTTTACTTTTTAATCAAGATTGCATAATAATTCTCATAAGATTGAAGCTCGTAATTAAATATTTATTTTTTAAGCAAATGTAAAACAATTTCTGCTATCTTATTTTTATTCCAATTATGGTTTTCCCCCAAAAATTTATAATTAAGTTTGCTCAACTTTGTGCGGCAACATTTTTTTGCACGTTTAATATTTGGGCGGCAGATATTTTTGAAACAGTTCAATATCGTTTTGAATCTTTTACAACCGACAATGGATTGCCGCAAAACGGGGTTCGCGGAATTGCACAAACGCCGGATGGTTATTTGTGGTTTACAACTTTCGATGGCTTAGTTCGTTTCGATGGATTAAAGTTCTCTGTTTTCAACAAAAACAATTCAGATGGTATTTCTCACAATCGTTTTTCGCAGCTGGTTGCGGAAAAAGACGGTTCTCTAATTGTTGGCACAGAAGAAAACTATTTAACAACTTATCGCGACGGCATTTTCAAAACGTCCAATTCAGAAAACGGCTCGCCTTTGGGTAGAATTCAAGATTTTTCAAAAAATAGGTTTGGCGAATTTTATTTTAAGACAACCACCGGAAATTTTTATCTCCGAAATGAATTATTTGTTCCTGTGCCGGATGATGAAAATCCTAATCTAGGACGTTTTTATTTAGCACCTTCGGGCAACCTGTGGCTCTTTAAAGAAAACGGCATATCGCATATTTCACCCGACGGAATGGAAACGATCTATCCGATAAAAATCGAACTTTATAATGATAATTTCAGCGGAATCAAATTGTTTGAAGATAGTTTGGGCAATCTTTGGTTTGGCGATTTGAACGGCGTTTATTGCTTGAAAAATGGTGAAATCAAGACATTTACCGCGGCTGACGGTGTGCCAAAGAGAGTGTCTTTGCGTCCATATTTAGAAGACCGCGATGGTAGCATTTGGTTCGCATCGGCGATGCCGTGGATTGAAGGCGTTGGCGTGGTTCGTTTTAAAGACGGTAAGTTTAGAGTTTTTGGTAAGCAAAACGGTTTATCGAGCAATTTTGTTGCCAACCTTTTCCAAGATCGTGAAGGCACGATTTGGGTCACGACCGATAAAGGTTTAAACAGATTGCAAAAGCAGTTTGTTAAATCGTATTCAACAGCCGAAGGTTTAATAAATAACGAAGTTTATCCGCTTTTGCAGACCAGAAACGGCGATATTTTCGTTGGCACAACACAAGGGCTGAGCAAATTTAGTGACGAAAAATTTGAAAACTTGCCGCTCAAAAGCGATCTCGGCGACAATCTTTTGGTGACAGCACTTTATGAAGACAATCGCGGTCGTTTGTGGATCGGCGTTGTCGGCGATTTATATATTTTGGAAAACGGCAAAGTGAAATCTGTTGCGGGTTTTGATAGGATCACGGTTTGGGCGATAAATAACGACCGCGATGGAAATATTTGGGTTGGCTCAGAGAAAGGTTTATTCAAATTTCGTGATGATGAAGTAATTGCAAAATACACGATCGCTAACGGTTTGCCTTCTGACGATGTGAAGATGATTTACGAAGATTCAAGCGGTGCGATGTGGTTCGGAACCTATGGCGGATTAGCAAAGTTAGAAAAAGGTGAGTTTAAAAATTTTACAACCGTCGAAGGTTTGGCAAGCAACAGCGTCCGGACAATTTATGAAGATCGTGAAAAAACTTTATGGATTGGAACTTACGAGGGCGGTTTAAGTAGATTTCGGGACGGAAAGTTTTTTAATTTTACGCAGGAAAGCGGACTTTTCAGCAACGGTGTTTTTCAGATTTTTGAAGACGACAACCGCAATTTTTGGATCAGTTCAAACAAAGGAATTTTTCGTGTCAGTAAAAGGGAACTCGAAGATTTTGCGGATGGAAAATTGGCTAAAATCAACAGCATTTCATACGGTAAACAAGACGGAATGTTGAACACCGAATGCAACGGCGGACGGCAACCTGCGGGTTTAAGGTCAGCCGATGGCAAGTTTTGGTTTCCGACCCAAGACGGCGTTGCGGTGCTAAATCCTAAAGATGCTTCGTTTAACGCAAATCCGCCATCGGTGCAGATTGAAAATGTTTTGATCGAACGCGAAACCGTCGCTTTTCGTGATGGAATTACTCTTCGGGCAAATGACAATAATTTGGAAGTTCGCTATGCGGGAATTACTTTTATCAAACCGGAACAAGTAAAATTTCGTTACCGGATTGAAGGTTTGGAGGAAAATTGGACAGAGGTGGCTACGCTTCGTGAAGTTTATTTTCCGTTTTTGCCGGGCGGTGAATACACTTTTCGGGTGACAGCGGCAAATTCCGATGGCGTTTGGAACGAAGCAGGTGCGACACTTGCAATCAAGGTTTTGCCGCAGTTTTGGCAAACTTGGTGGTTTCTGTTTTTGACGATATTTCTCGTTGGCTGCGTTGCTTATTTTGCATATCGCCGCCGCATCGGTGCACTGCAAAAAGCAAATTTTGCGAAAGAAACATTTGCCCGACAACTTATTGATTCGCAAGAAAATGAACGACGCAGAATTGCTTCCGAACTTCACGACAGTTTGGGGCAGAGTCTGATCTTGATAAAAAATTGGGCGTTGCTCGGTTTGCGTGCGGAACAAAAACAAACTTCCGCGAAAGCAAATCTTGATGAAATTTCGGAAACAGCTTCAGACGCAATAAAAGAAGTGCGGGAAATTGCTTACAATCTTGGTCCGTTTCAACTTGAAAGACTTGGTTTGAAGAATACGATTATTGAGATGATTCAGAAGGTAGGCGATTCTTCAACGACAATGTTCACATCGAAGATTGACAATATTGACGGAATTTTAGCGAAAGAAACTGAAGTAAATATTTTCCGGATCGTACAAGAAGCACTCAATAATATCGTCAAACATTCAGAGGCAAAAGCGGCGAATTTGCGAATAGAAAAAGACGTTTCACAAATAATTTTGATAATCTCTGACGATGGAAAAGGTTTTGTTTCTGAAACCTCTGATAAAAACCGTGGTTTTGGATTATTGGGAATGACCGAACGTGTGAATTTGCTGAAAGGCGAATTTTCGATAAAATCGGAAGTTGGAAGCGGGACAATTGTGCGGGTGGTTTTGCCCTTTTCAGTGGAAAGATGAATGGATCGCAGACAAGAGTGTCGACGTTCCAATTTATATTATGAACAAAGAAATTCAAATTATTATCGCCGACGATCATCCGATTTTTCGACATGGTTTGCGGGTGATGATTGAAAGTGAAAATGATTTAACTGTGATTGCAGATACAGATAACGGCGAAAAAGCATTGGCTTTAATTATTGAGCACGAGCCGGATGTTGCGGTTTTGGATGTTGATATGCCGGGAAAAGACGGATTTCAAGTCGCACGCAAAATTCAAGAAAAAAATCTTGCGGTTGGCATTATTTTTCTCACAATGCACAACAGCGAACAGCTTTTTAACGCCGCGTTAAATGTTGGAGCAAACGGATTTGTGCTAAAAGAAGGTGCGTTGACTGAAATTACCGATTGCATCAAAGCGGTCGCCAGCGGAAAAAATTATATCAGTCCCGAGCTTTCAACTTATCTTTTTAATCGCGGCAGCCGGAGCGATTCGCTCGTGCAAAATAATCCATCATTAAAAAATTTAACTCCTTCGGAACAGAAAATTCTCAAACTGATAGCAGATGAAAAAACCAGCCGGACAATCGCCGACGAACTTTTTATCAGCA
Organism: Acidobacteriota bacterium; assembly: GCA_031415455.1. Classification (GTDB taxonomy): domain Bacteria; phylum Acidobacteriota; class Blastocatellia; order Pyrinomonadales; family Pyrinomonadaceae; genus JANNVK01. The sequence continues at coordinate 100,414 of JANORS010000013.1, forward strand.
TTCGCACTGTTGAACGGCATCGAGCAAACATCTGCGAAAAACTCAAGCTTCACGGAACAAACGCCCTCGTCAAATTTGCAGTCTCGCATAAATCGGAATTGTAGAATGTCATTTTTCAATTAATCTTCTCGCGAATTACGATACAGAAACAGAGCATTTTTTCACCACAGATTCACACTGATAAAAGCGGATAAAAGCGGATAAAAGCAAGATAATCATCAATTAGGCAAAATCGACCTCTTTCTTTATACCTTTTTTATCTTGTGTTTATCTGTGTGCATCCGTGGTGAAATTCTCCTTCTTAATTATTTACCAGAAATATCTCTACTAAAAATGAGTAGAAACACCCATTCAAAATGGGTATAAATGCCAATATACGCTGGATATTTTTCTGTCTATTCTAAATCTGTATTAAACAAACTCGAATGAAATTATTGGTCGTTGAAGACGATAAAAGAATTAGGAAAATGATTTTGGCAATGGTGGGCGATATCGCCGACAAAAGTTTTGAGTGCGAAAACGGCTCACAAGCCTTTGCAATTTACGCCGAACATTTGCCGGATTGGGTTTTGATGGATTTAATGATGCCCGAACTTGATGGCATTTCCGCGACCCGCGAGATTATTTCATCATTCCCGAACGCCAAAATTATTATTGTCACAAATATCAAAAGTGATGCAATGCAGCAAACAGCAAGTAACGCCGGAGCTTCTGGTTATGTTTTGAAGGAAAATCTGGCAGATATTCGCCGAATTATTACGAATCAGGATGGTTGAAAATATGAAAAGAAAAATTATTACAGCAGCAACTTATTTTGGAGTTATTTTGTTTGTTTCGGGAGTGAACGCAGCCACGCAACCGGTTGATACGATTGAATGCGGACGGGACATTCACCACCACGGGCACACAGACGCGAATATGAACTTCAATCTCGTCAAAGCTGCACTATTTATCCGGATCAGTGGTCTTATTTGACGATTACTTTCTGAGTATTCGAAACCGATATCGTAATCCGGGTTTGAATCAAACTCTGTTGGTGCAAACCGCGGAATAAACAAATGGTTCATTAAAAAGAACAGGAGCAAATTGAAAAAATGAAACGACAAATATCTTTAAACAACGCTTTTCGTAAATCTTCGCGAAACACTTTTGGAATTATTAACCGACGGGTAATCGGCACTTTTTTGTGTGTCTCGCTGCTTCTGGCATTTGTCTGCCGGCAGGATGGTTATTTAGTCAAAGCCGATTCGAGCATCGGAGATGTCGGTGTGGGGGCACTTCCTCTTTTCGTGACGGTCAATCCGGTCACCAATAAGATCTATGTCGGTAATGTTTGCTTTGGCTGCAATACTGTCACAGTCATTGACGGCACCAACAATTCAACCCAAACGGTCGCGGCAGGGACAAATCCTTTTGCGGTGGCAGTCAATCCGGTCACCAATAAGATCTATGTCGCTAATTTTACCAGCAATAATGTCACGGTGATTGACGGCACCAATAATTCCACCCAAACCGTCATGGTAGGGGCAGGTCCTCAATTCGTGGCGGTCAATCCGGTCACCAATAAGATCTATGTCACTAACCTTAACAGCCATAATGTGACAGTGATTGACGGCACTAACAATTCGACTCAAACTGTCGCGGCGGGGACAACTCCTTTTAGCGTGACGGTCAATCCGGTCACCAATAAGATCTATGTCAATAACGTTAGCAGCAATAATGTGACGGTGATCGACGGCACCAACAATACGACCCAAACCGTTGCGGTGGGGACACGTCCTTGAGCTGTGGCGGTCAATCCGGTCACCAATAAGATCTATGTCGCGAATCAGACCAGCAATAATGTGACAGTGATTGACGGCACCAACAATTCGACTCAAACCGTCGCGGTGGGGACAAATCCTTTTGCCGTGGCGGTCAATCCGGTCACCAATAGTATCTATATCGCTAATCTGAACAGCAATAATGTGACGGTGATTGACGGCACCAACAATTCCATCCAAACCATCGTGGCGGGGACAGAGCCTATTGCCGTGGCGGTCAATCCGGTCACCAATAAGATATATGTCGCTAATTCTGGAACAAATAATGTGACGGTGATCGACGGCACTAACAATTCGACCCAAACCGTCTCGGCGGGGACAAATCCTCGAGCCGTGGCGGTCAATCCGGTCACCAATAGGATCTATGTCGCTAATGAAACCAGCAATACTGTGACGGTGATCGACGGCACCAATAATTCGACCCAAACCGTCGCGACGGGGACAACTCCTTGGGCTGTGGCGGTCAATCCGGTCACCAATAGGATCTATGTCGCTAATCTGAACGGCAGTGATGTGACGGTGATTAACGGCACCAACAATTCGACCCAAACCGTCCCGGCGGGGACAACAAATGCTGTTGCTGTGGCGGTCAATCCGGTCACCAACAAGATCTATGTTGCTAGTCAGGGCACCAATCAGGTGACGGTGATTGACGGTAGCAACAATTCGATCCAAATCATCGGGGCGGGGTTTAGTCCTCGATCCGTGGCGGTCAATCCAGTCACCAATAAGATCTATGTCACTAATTCTGGCAGCAATAATGTGACGGTGATTGATGGCACTAACAATTCGATCCAATTCGTCGCCGCGGGATCACTGCCTGTTGCCGTGGCGGTCAATCCGGTTACCAATAAGGTCTATGTCGCTAATCAGACTAGCAACAACGTCACGGTAATCGACGGCACCAACAATTCGACCCAAACCGTCGCGGCGGGGACAAATCCGTTTGTCGTGGCGGTCAATCCGTTCACCAATAAGGTCTATGTTACTAATCAGACCAGCAATAATGTGACGGTGATCACGCCTGCACCGACCAATGCGATTCCGCTCAATACCGCCGTGACACCGCTTGCCGGAAACACGACCACGAGTGCAATTCCGACATTTACAATGACCGCGACTTCGACCTATTCGCCGACTGCCGCACCGCCGCAGAATATCTATTTCCAGATTGATACGACAAACGGAACATGGACAAGGGCGACAAATACGGGAAGCACCGCGACCACAGTTACGGCAACCGCAACTGCCGCAACGCTCCAAAGCGGTTTACACATCATATATTTCTTTGCAACGGATGGTTCGGACGGAACTTCGATCAATCCAATCGCTAATGAAAATGTGTTTTACAAAAAGCGATTTGATGCATTCGCACCTGAATCAAGCCCGATAATCGGGGGGATAAATGCTTATCAGTTTTTGGTAGCTCTCGCCCCAACTGCCGCAAATGCCGGAATCAGCGGCAGAGTTACCACCGCCAACGGACGTGCGATTAGCAACGTCTCATTTGTAATATCCGGCGGAAACCTGAGCGAGCCAAAATATGCCAGAACAAATTCATTTGGCTATTACCGTTTCCAGAATCTGGCAGTCGGGCAAACTTATATTTTGAATATCGCTTCAAAACGATATTCATTCGCCAACCCAAGCCGTGTAATCACGCTTAATGAGGATTTAGCAGGTGAAGATTTCGTGAGCGAAAGTAAATAGAGTAGTCTTAGCAATCAACTGCTCTGGCAGAAGAGAACATTTGTCCGCAACATCTTTATTGACATCGTTTGACTTTCGTTAAGAATATTACGCAAACTTGACGGATGGATACTTTAATTCACGGAATCGCCGCTGACGGCACAATTCGTTGTATGGCGGCGGTGACGACTGATATTGTTAGGGAAGCGACAAAACGCCACAAAACTTCGCCGATTGTTTCGATTGCGTTTGGCAGAACTCTCACCGGCACAATTTTGTTTGGTTCGAGTTTGAAAGAACTAGATAGATTGACGGTGAAAATTGAAGGTGATGGAGAAATCGAAGGAATTGTTGCCGAAGCAACTGCCAATGGAACGGTTCGCGGTTATGTAAAAAATCCTGATGCGATTGCTTTTGATGTAAAAAGCGTTGTTGGTAAAGGAATGTTTTATGTGATGCGAGAATCGGGTTTTGATTTGGGGCTTTATCAAGAACCTTATCGCGGTTCGGTTCCGCTTTTGTCTGGCGAAATTGGCGAAGATTTTGCTTATTATTTCGCGAAATCGGAGCAAATTCCTTCGGCTGTTTTGCTTGGCGTAAAACTTCAGAGTGAAGAACCTTTTGTGCTTTCGGCTGGTGGAGTGATGCTCCAGATTATGCCGGACGCGAATCAAGATATTCTCACAATGATTGAAGATACAATAAGTTACGCACCAAGCATTTCTGATTTAATAAAAAGCGGTGCAACGCCAACTGAGCTTTTGGAAAACGTTTTGGGCATAATTCCATTTGAAATTTTAGAAGAAAAACCGATTAGTTTTGCATGCACTTGTTCGCCTGAAAGAGCAATTTCAATTATTGGAATGCTTGATAAAAATGAGTTGATTGATATGCTTGAAACCGACAAAGGTGCGGCAATGGATTGCCATTTTTGCAACGAACATTATGAAATTGACGAAGTAGTTTTAAGCGAAATTATTAGAAGTAAAGAGTAGATTATTGTTCATTGGTTTCACGTATGCGAGCCGTATTTGTGTTAGCTCTTCCATTTGGTCGGACAGAACTAACACCTTGACCACGAAAAAGAGGTGTAAAAACCCATTTACTATGATTTTGAATTCCGTAATACGCGATGATTGATTTGTTTTTGCTTTTGCTGACAACGCCAATAAACTGAACATTTTCGGTCTCATCGTCAACATCCTCGGCACTTTCAGCATCATTTACTTCTTCTTCAGTTTGAGTATTTAAGCTATTGACTAACCCGAAAGCGAATCGGTCAAACATCTGACTCGGATTTGCAGGCAAAACGCCACCGTTATAATTCTGAACACGTCTTCCGAAATTTATTAACGACTTACCATCAGTTTTCACAAGTCGCCATTTTCCATCTTCACTAAGTGGATCAATTGCCGCTGAAGCACGCAAAATCTGGCGTTTTTTTGTGCCTTGCGGAATTCCTTCGAGCAAATCTTCCATCGAATTCGGGAGTTTTTGCCCGCCGTAAGCGATAACATATTGGCGAATTGCATCGGCTACTTCTTCACCGCGACGAATAGATTCTTTTTCTTTATCACGCTGAACTTCTTGAACAATGCTCGGAGCAATCGCCAAAAGACTAATAGCGACAATGGTCATAAACGCAAGTAAACCAACGAGCGTTGCACCTTTTTGTGAATGTTTATTTTCCATCGCCGTCATCGTCATCATCATCGTAATCCTTCTTTTCGTCACGCTTTTGCTGAAAAGGAGTTGCTCGCGGAATGTTATTTGGAATTCCGGGAATATCACCTTGTTGAGACGGTTGAAAAGTTCCGGGTGGAAATCCGGGCGGAAATCCTTGCGGGAAATTTGGATTTGTTGGCTGAGTGTTTGGTTGTCTTCCTGTTGTTGCAGATTGTCCGGCTTTCGGACGCTCAAGCGGTAATTTATATTTGAAACCGAGACTTGTGTCTTCAAAAATTGTTTCAATACTTGATATGCTAATTAACTTAAATCTTCCGCCGACAACATCGCCTAATCTGCCGTTAATTGGAGTTGTTTTTCCTTGCTCAGTAAAATACGCGGTATCGTTGTTATAACGACTTCTCGCAATCATTCCGATATATTGAAATTGCGGACGCGGAGCAGCAATTACTTGAATAAACATCGGATTTGAATACTTCACGCCGTCAGGTGTTCGCACTATAATTTGGGCATTTGTGGCGTTCGAAATCAAATTTGTCGGAACATCTGCGGTCAATCTTTGCGGACTGACAAAGGTTGTCTGAAGCTGAAATTCATTAAAGAAAATCATCGATTCAGGCGTAAATCTATCGCCGTTTATCTCGAGTTTAAAACCTTTTGAACCCGCGTAAACATTTGTTGTGTTGAGAAAACCAAGTATATAATCTGGCTCTCGCGGTGGAATTGGCGTTGGAATAACTTCCGGCGTTGGTGGCTTTGCCGTCGGAAAAGGCGGAGGTTCATAAATTGTTGGCTCATAAAATGCAAAAATGTTTCTTCCCGCATCTGGAGCAAAAAAAGATGCCGCACTGTAAAGCACCGGCGTATTCGCATAAAGATCGTTTATTTCGTCAGATGTTTTTAGATCAATCGGCTGATTTACGTTTGTGCCTGGAGTTGGTGTCGGTGTTTTAGCAGAGGTTGTTGTTGCTTTTTTTCCGCCAAAAAACACTCCTCCAAATGTGTAAGCTAAAGCGATAACCGCCAAGCCGCCAAGCACCATCGTGAGAATTATTTTGTTTCTTTCAGCCGGACTTTTTCCTTCAAATAATTGCATTAAAATTATAAACTCCTACTTAATTTCAGTAGCTGCAAGTTGTTGTTCCGTTTGAATATTACGACGAAAATATGCTGCCATTTCAAGATGTAAACTTACTAAATCACCTTTCGATTTTCCTTTTTTTAAGACAACTCGTGGTGTTTGTTCGACAAGTTTCGGAGCTAGATTTGGTGAATCTCCGGTTTTAAATTCGCTTCCTGCCGGATTATTTACATTATTTGGATCAAATACGTCTCGACGCGGATAAGGCGTCGGTTTACGGTTTGCGGTTGAAGTCGGTGGTTTTATTGCATCGCTTTGACCTTCAGACGCTTCAAGTTCAACAGTGCTAACAATTACAAATTGACCACTACTTTCAATTTCGCGAATAAATCGGCGGATGTTCTGATAAGTTCCATCAACTGTTACTGAAACATAAACGCCAGGAAACAAACTTTGAAATTTTCCGCGACCTTTTTCTTTTTCGTTTTGCTGACTTTGTTTAACTGTCGAAACTTCAAGCGGAGCAAAATCAGGTCCGGTTGTATTGACTAATCCATAAGCCGAAATTAATGTGTTAATTCTTTGATAAAGTCCTGTTCTGCCTAGAGTTGCGACCGGTAAATAATTTCTCTCAAAAAAATCAACGCTATTTAATAACTCCGAAACTCGCTCTTTTGTTGACGAAATGTTGCCAAATTTCTTTTTGGCTTCGTCAGTTTCTGAAGTCAGTTTTTGGCTAATATCGCGATGTTGTTTAAGTTCGGCTTTTGCCGGAGAAACATAAAAAAGATAAAAAAGCCCAACACACAATAACGCAAACAAACCAAGTCCTAACGCCACAAATTCCGGAATTCCGAACATACTTGAACGAACTTTCCGACGCTTAAATGGAATTGAAGTTATTGAAACAGTTGGAGTTAAAGGAAATTCAACAACAGTCGCTTCAACAATTTCTGTTGTTAAGTCTTCGTTTATAATTTCTTTAATTTCTTCTGGCATTATTTTCCTCCATTTACCGTAGCAACGGAGTTTTCGACAGTTTGAACAGTTGGCACGCTTGTCCGTGGCGAATAAATCAAACGCAAATTAAATTCGGTGTAAGTAATTGTTTCGCCTTTTTGCAAATCTTGACCACGCAATTCGGCTTGGAATGTTCCCGAAGCATTCATATTATCAATCATATTAATAACGCTTTGCGAATCACGACTCAAAACACTAAATTCCAAATCGGCTTTCGTCCCAAAAGAATCTTTATAAACATCTTGAACATTTATCCGCGAAACGCTCACGCCTGAAGGCAAAAGGCTTTCGACATCAGAAAACAAACGCGACCAAGAAAAATCTTTGCGAGCAACAAGTTTATGAGCTGCAACAAGTGTCTGTTTTTGCTCAAGCGTTAAACTTTGCTGAACTTTTTCGCCGTCTTCTTTGAGGCGTTTCAAATCTTCTTCCATTGTTGTTGTGCCACTTTTTACAACTTCATCGAGTGCTTTTGTGTTTCGATAATCGTTATAAAAATAGGCAAAGCCGATGGCTGAAAGTGCAAACAGACTTAAAGATAACAGCCACGGCAAAATGCGATTGCGAAAAGGAATGCTTGAAAGATTGAGTTTTTGTATCACGAATTTTTTATCAGTTAAATTGAATAAATCTAGACTTCGACTGCCAATTTTAACACGAAAAAACGTGCTTGTCTCATTAAACGCAGAAAGAGCGTTTCAGTTGCAAAAAAACTGAAAAAAAATGAAATGAATTAAAGTAATTGAATCAGTAGATTTTATTAATGAAGGCTTAATTGATGATCAATAATTATTTCCGGTCGAGAAGGATTTGTTGAGGCAAGTTCTTCGGGCGTTAGGTCGCGATGAGCTCTGACGCAGTTTCTGCCTTCACGTTTCGCTCGATAAAGTGCAGAGTCAGCCATTTCAACAAGTTCAATTGGGTCAGCAGAATCTTCCGGAAAAAACGCAACGCCGATGCTGATAGTTACATGATGAGTTTCGTAAGATTTTCCTTGTTTAATAACCGTAAAGTCTTGTTTCTCAATAGTTGAACGAAACCTTTCGGCGGCAATCATTCCTTGCGAAGGCTCTGCGTCAAGTAAAAAAGCTGCAAATTCTTCGCCGCCAAATCGCGATGCAACATCGCCTGTCCGCAAAATTGAATTAATACACGAGCCGATTTCTTCGAGAGTTTTGCTGCCGGTGAGATGTCCGTATGTATCATTGACGTTTTTAAACAGATCTAAATCCATCATCAAAACACAGAAACTTCGTTTTTCAAGACTAGCTCGAGCAGCTTCGCGGCGTAATTCTGAGAAAAAAGATCGACTCGAAAGTAAGCCGGTTAAATCGTCGTGTGACAACAAACGCCGAATTTGACGCTGATATTCACGGTCAATTTCGTCAAGCAAATCAAATCGCAGAATATGTTCGCCGATTGTTATTTTATCGCCGTTTTGCAAAAACTCTTGCTTTATTTTAATTCCGTTAAGATATGTTCCGTTAGTTGTGCTTAAATCTGTCAGCAAAAAACGCATCTCATCTTTTTCAGCATTTTTAATTGTAATTATTCGTGCATGTTGGCGTGAAACCTTAGTGTCGTTGATTCTGACATCGGTTTCAATTGCTCGACCAAGTATTACTTCTTCGCGTTCGAGCGGAATTGGAACAGCAAGCAAATCGCCGTTGAGAAATACTAGCGATGGTTTTAATTCACGTTTGGGGCGTTCTTGTTCCATAATCCTCATACAAAGATAACAAATTTTCGCTTTGAATTGGAAGAGAAAGTTTATTTTTCGCTAATTTAAAGATACAATATTTCTTTACCTTCTAAATTTTTTCAGTTTTTATTTCAAGGAAATACTTTCGCATGAAAAGAATTAAGATTTTGATTATTTTGAGTTTCATTGTTATTGGTTTTGGAGCTTTCGGAAATCGCTGGTTTTCAACTGTTGTCACAACTCAATCGTTGACAGCTCCGACCGGAATTATAGCTTCAGACGGAAGTTATTCAGAAAAAATTGGCGTTATGTGGAATGTTGTTCGCGGTGCGACAACATACCGCGTTTTTCGCAACACAGTGAATAATTCTTCGACTGCAACCGATGTCAGCAACACTCCGGCAGGTTACTTTTTTGATTCGACCGCTGTTGCGAATCAAAATTATTTCTATTGGGTTCGAGCTGAAAATGGAGCAATGCTTAGTGACTTTGGAACGCCAAATCAAGGATTGCGTGCAGTTGGCAACATTCCGCCTGGACCGCTTGAGCCACTAAATCCACCAATTGCACCTATCGGAAATCCTGTAACAGCTTCAAAAGCGGCACTAGGAAAAGCCTTATTTTGGGACGAACAAATTTCTTCTACGCGAACAGTTTCTTGCGGAACTTGCCATCGTGCATCTGAAGGCGGAGCAGATCCGCGAACAATATTTAACGATTCTCGTTCGAAAAACCCTGGATTCGATGGGCTTTTTGATACACTCGACGATGTTTTTGGTTCGCCTGGCGTTCCACTAAATAACGCCAATGGGACATACTCTTTTTCTAATTTTTATGGCTTAAATGAACAAGTTACGGGCAGAAAAGCTCCGTCGTATCTCAATGCCGGTTATGCAACTGGCGGTTTATTTTGGGACGGACGAGCTTCTGAAACATTCCGCGATCCGATTACAAATTCTACAATAATTGCAAACGGTGCAAGTTTAGAAAGTCAAGTTTTAGGACCGCCGCTTTCGTCTGCTGAAATGGCACATGGCGGCAGAAATTGGACTGATGTTGCCAATCGCGTTTCAAACTCAAAGCCGTTGGCACTTGCGACAAATATTCCGGCATCGCTCCAAACTTGGATTGGAACCAGAAATTATCCTGCACTTTTTGAAGAAGTTTTTGGCACTCCTGAAGTTACACCTGCAAGAATCGCACTGGCGATTGCAACTCACGAAAGAACTTTATTTTCTGATCAGACGCCTTTTGATAGATCAATTTCGCAAATCGAACCACTTACGGCAACCGAAGAAAGCGGCAAAATACTTTTTGAAACTTTAAATTGCAATGGCTGTCACGGTGGTGCACTTTTGGCTGATCACAATTTTCATAACATTGGCGTTCGTCCTGCGAGTGAGGATGTTGGGCGGGCAAGTGTTACGTTAAATACTGATGACAACGGTCGATTTAAAACTCCAAATCTTAGAAATGTGGAACTTCGCGGTCCATATATGCACAACGGAAAATTTACAACGCTCGAGGAAGTTGTTGAGTTTTACAATCGTGGTGGAGACTTTGATGCACCGAATATCGATCGCGGATTAATTCGCCCGTTAGAATTATCGACTGTTGAAAAGCAACAACTCGTTGCATTTATGAAGCGACCGTTGACTGACCCGAGAGTTCGAGATGAACTACCACCGTTTGATCGCCCAACACTTTATACAGAGACAAGCCGAGTTCCGGTTTATGTCGGAACAGGACGAATTGGATCTGGGGGAATTGAACCAAAGGCTGTGGCAATTGAACCGCCTTTAGTTGGAAATCCGAACTTTACAGTTGCGGTTTCAAAAGGTTTAGGAAACGCCGCAGCAGTTTTAGTTATTAATTCCACCGATCCTGGAGTTGGTTCAACAATTCCTGCAAGTGGTTCGTTCGCAAGAGTTTCGACCAATCTAGCTGGAAGCGGAAACGGCAACGGTTTTAGTTCTTTGAGTTTGGCAATACCAAACAATGCGGCGTCAATCGGTCAAACATTTTTTGGGCGTTGGTATATAACTGACGCATCTGCAACAAATGGTTTTTCAGTATCACAGGCATTTCGCTTTACAGTTTTTGGCGATGCTGCGACTACGCAATCTAAATATGTGGATTTCGATGGCGATGGCAAAACCGATATTTCAATTTTCCGCCCAAGTGTCGGCGAATGGTATTTCCAAAGATCTTCGAATTCAGTCGTCAACGGAGCACAATTTGGAGCTTCGACCGACAAACCAATTCCGGCGGATTACACCGGCGATGGCAAAACTGATTTAGCGTTTTTCCGACCTGCGAGCGGTCAATGGTTTATTTTGCGGAGCGAAGATTCGAGCTTCTACGCATTTCCATTTGGCGTTTCTACCGACATTCCAACGGCTGGCGATTTCGATGGCGACGGCAAGGCTGATCAAGCGGTTTTTCGTCCTTCGAACGGTGTTTGGTATATCAACAGATCGACTGGCGGAACAACAATTCAGCAGTTCGGAACCAACGGTGACCGACCTGTCACGGCTGATTATGACGGCGATGGAAAGTCTGATATTGCAATTTTCAGACCTTCTGTTGGCGAATGGTATTACTTGAGAAGCACCGACTCACAAGTCCGCGGAGCACAATTTGGAAGTTCGTCCGATAAAACCGTGCAAGGCGATTACACCGGAGACGGAAAAGCAGATTTCGCGTTTTTCCGACCTTCGACCGGAAGCTGGTTTGTGTTAAGAAGTGAAGATTCGAGCTTTTTCGCATCGCCATTTGGAATCTCTACCGACACACCAACAATCGGCGACTACGACGGCGATGGCAAATTTGATCAAGCGGTTTTCAGACCAAGCAACGGCGTTTGGTATGTAAATCGAAGCACTGCAGGGCTGCAAATTCAACAATTCGGAACGGGAACTGATTTGCCTGTGCCGAGTTTTTATTTGCCGTAAATTTATCTGAACGAAAATGTTTTTATTGAGGAATTAAAATGAAAAAATGGATTTTGACTTTGAGTTTATTTATTGTTGCATTTGTTGTTTGTTTCATTTGGATAAATCAAATATCCAACAAAGTAGTTGCGACAGAAACTTCTAAATTGAAGATTGAAAAAATTGGTGAAGAATTTGTTTTAAACTTAGATGAATTTGGTGAAATCGCTCGTTCGGTTAATCAAATTAAGAACGAAAAGCTCATTTACTTTTCTGAATCAAATGGCAAAGTAATTGTTTGGAGCGAAGTTTTCAGTGATGAAAATCAATCTGAAAAGACAATTTATAAATGTGCAATAAGTTTGGATGGCACAAAAATTAATGTTCTCAAAGAAGTTTCGTATGACATTTTGCTTCGTTTCGAAAAGTTCGATCCGTTAGTTAAAACTCCGCAAATTCCTGAATCTTTGGTTGCCAAAACATCGGCAAACAGCCAATCAACATATATCGTTCAATACGTTTCGCAACCGCTTGACGAATATCAAACCACACTCAGCAAACTCGGTGGAAAACGATACACATATTTAGCAAATCATTCTTATTTGGTGATGATGGACTCGGAAACAAAAGCGAAGGTTGAGCGTCTTCCTTTTGTTCGTTGGGTTGGAAATTATCAGCCGGCATATAAATTGGAAGAATATTTGATTGAAAATTTATCGAAAAACACTTTGCAGACAATGCGTTACAACATTATGTTGATTGATCGCGGTTCTGAAATGCAGAGCAAAATTTCTAATCGGATAAAAGCACTTGGCGGAAAAATCGATTTGACGATTCCTGAAGGATTTAGACTGGAAGCTACTTTGACACCAGAACAACTGTTAGCAATCACGCAAGAAAATGAGATTTTGTTCATTGATCGTTGGAGCAAACCCGAAAACGATATGGACATTGTGCGTAACGTTGGTGGTGCAAATTTTATCGAAAACACTTTAGGATTTACCGGACAAGGCGTTCGTGGAGAAGTCTTAGACGCTGGAGTTTTGACAACACACACAGATTTCAACTCTGGATTACCGCTGATTGCTCATGGTGCTAATAATGTTGATAGTCATGGAACTGCGACTTACGGAATCAATTTTGGACGCGGAACAACCACAGCATCTGGGAAAGGAATGTTGCCAGAAGCTCAAGGAATTTTCGCTGATTATGACTTTTTAGCCAATCGTTACACACACACAGCCGAGCTTAAAGCGGCTCCATATTTTGCGGTTTACCAATCCAACAGTTGGGGCAGCACCTTAACCACCGCATACACGACAATTTCCGCCGAAATGGACGATATTTTGTTTAAAAACGATATTTTAATTTTGAACTCGCAAAGCAACACCGGTAATCAATCGTCGCGTCCGCAAGCGTGGGCGAAAAATGTAGTTTCAATCGGCGGAGTCAGACATTTTAATACAGCAAGTTTTGATGATGATCGTTGGCAAAACGGCGGCAGCACAGGTCCAGCAACAGACGGTAGAATCAAACCGGATCTGGCATACTTTTACGATTCTGTTTTGACAACAACCAGCTCAAGTCCAACGGCTTATACTTCAACATTTGGCGGAACAAGTGCGGCAACTCCAATTACAGCTGGGCATTTTGGGATTTTCTTTCAAATGTGGCACAACGGAATTTTCGGAAATCCGACACGAGCCACCGTCTTTGAAAGTGCTCCTCACATGACAACTTCGAAAGCGATTATGATAAACAACGCCGTGCCTTGGAGCCTTGATGCACCGAGCGATGTCACCCGAATCAGGCAAGGATGGGGAAGAGCTGATTTACAAAATCTCTATCAAAATCGAAAAAATATGTTGATTATTGACGAAACTCATGTTTTGACTAATCTTCAAACTCGCTCTTACAACATTAATATTACAAATTCGGCAAAGCCTCTGAAAGCGACAATGACCTTTGCTGATCCGATGGGAAATCCCGCGTCTGCACAATCAAGAATCAATAATTTATCTTTGAAAGTAACTGCTCCAAACGGAACTATTTATTGGGGAAACAATGGAATGTTGACCAATAAATGGACATCTTCGGGTGGAACTGAAAATACGGTTGATACTGTCGAAAATGTTTTTATTGAAACTCCGGCAACAGGCACTTGGGTTGTTGATGTGATTGCCAGCGAGTTAGTTCAAGATGCAAGACTTGAAACTGTGGGCGTAATTGATGCCGATTATGCTTTGATTGTAAATTATGCTCGCCAAAATTCAGTTGTATTTGATTTTGACGGCGATTCTAAAACTGATATTTCAGTTTTCCGCCCAAGTGTTGGTGAATGGTATTTCCAAAGGTCTTCGAATTCGGTTGTCAATGGAGCTCAATTCGGTTCTTCAACAGACAAACCGATTCCGGCTGATTACACCGGCGATGGGAAAACTGATTTAGCGTTTTTCCGTCCATCGACTGGCAGTTGGTTTATCTTGCGAAGCGAAGATTCGAGCTTTTTTGCCTTTCCGTTTGGCGTTTCTACCGACATTCCAATAGCTGGAGATTTCGATGGCGATGGCAAAGCTGATCAAGCCGTTTTTCGACCATCAAACGGCGTTTGGTATATCAATAGATCGACTGGTGGAACGACAATTCAGCCGTTCGGAACCAATGGCGACCGACCTGTCGTGGCAGATTACGACGGCGATGGAAAGTCAGATATTGCGATTTTCCGACCGAGCGTCGGCGAATGGTATTACCTTCGAAGCAGCGATTCACAAGTCCGCGGAGCACAATTTGGAGCTTCAACCGACAAAACTGTGCAAGGCGATTACACCGGCGATGGCAAAGCGGATTTCGCGTTTTTCCGACCATCGACAGGCAGTTGGTTTGTGCTTCGAAGCGAAGATTCGAGCTTTTTCGCCTCGCCATTCGGAGTTTCAACCGACACACCAACAATCGGTGATTACGACGGCGATGGCAAATTCGACCAAGCAGTTTTCCGTCCAAGCAACGGCGTTTGGTATGTAAATCGAAGCACCGCAGGGCTGCAAATCCAACAATTCGGAACGGGAACTGACTTGCCTGTGCCGAGTTATTATTTGCCTTAATTTGTCAGAACGATAATTGTTTTTTGAGTTCTTTTGATTTCGTAACAACTTTGTTTGATTTTTGATAGATCAAAAACCGAACAAAGTTGTTACAAAATAGCCTTCTAAATTGAAGATTGAAAAAAGCTGAACATAGCGAGATCACTCGTTCTGCAAGTGAATAAATGACGAAAAATTTATAAATCTTTCAGAATCGAGTGATAAAGTAATCGTTTGGAACTAATTATCATAAGAGTCAAATCAGAAACTAAAATCACAACAAAACATCAATCGACTTACATTGTTCAATATGTTTAGCAACCTCTTGACGAATCTCAGAGAGCAATGTGAAATCTCGACTACAAACGATACACGTATTTAGCCAATCATTCATACCTCTTGATAGTTGACGCTGAAACTTAGGACCAATTAGAAAACTTCTTGTCAATTTTCGCTCGAAATGAAATAATCCGCAATATATCCGTTTTCAAATAGTGAGAAGATAAGTATGTCGCGAATGTTAGAACACAAAGAGTTTAGTTCGGTTGCTGGCGAGATTCGCGAATTGGTCGTATGGCTCGCGTTGATCCTGATTTGCATTACTTCAATTTCTGCAGAGCGATTACCCGTCAAAACTTACACGGTTGCAGACGGACTTTTAAGAGATAGTGTTTCAAAAATTCGGCAGGATTCGCATGGATATTTGTGGTTTTGCACAGCGGAAGGCGTTTCGCGTTTTGACGGGGTGGGAATGATGAATTTCACGATTGCCGATGGTTTGCCAGACCGTTCGGTTGAAGATTTTCTCGAGACAAGCCGGAAAGAGATTTATATCGCAACCGGTAAAGGTTTGGCTCGGTTAAATCCTGACGGAATCCGCAATCAGGACAATTCGCTATTCACGGTCTTTTTGCCTGACAACAAACTTGCCGAAAAAATCCTGACTTTGTATGAAGATAAAAAGGGACAAATCTGGGTTGGCACAAGCGATGGTCTTTACAAGTTAATTGAAACGGGCGATAGTGTCACGTTTGAAATTGTATCGCTTGGCGAACCGCTAAAGCTTGGTAGAGTCGAAACCAAAACACTTTACATTACGGCAGTTTTAGCCGATAGGAGCGGAACGATTTGGGTCGGAACAAACGGAAGTGGATTATTTCGCCTATCACCGGACGGCAATGTCAGACGCTTCACGACTGCCGATGGTTTTGGCGATAACAAAATCACAGCTTTGCTCGAAACACGTGACGGACGAATGTGGATGAGTATGCGGAGCGATGAAAAAGGTGGAGTGTGTTTGCTTGATACAGCGAATGCTGAACATCCCGTCAAAAAATGCTACACAACAAAAGACGGTATCGGTTCAAATTGGATTCGAGGAATGCTTGAAACAACCGATGGTCAAATATGGATGGCTACCGTTCCTGGTTTATGCAAATGGCAGGGCGAAGATTCTCCCTCGGTTTGCAAAACTTATACAAAGAAAAGCGATTTGTGCGGTGATATTTTTGCACTTATGGAAGACAAAGACGGGAATTTATGGACAGGATCATCTTGTGGTGCGAAGAAAATTGCCCGATATGGTTTTACTACCTACAACGAGACGGACGGATTGAATTCTGCTCATGTAAACTCGGTTTTCGAAAATTCAAATAGTGAATTGTTTGCTATATCTTTTCCGAAAAACGATCGGATCATCAGTCGTTTTGATGGTGAAAAGTTTTCTCCGGTTAAAGTTAGTTTGCCGAAATACATCGATTATCACGGTTGGGGCTGGCAGCAAACCGTTTGGCAGGACAATAAAAAGGTATGGTGGATTCCAACCGCTTACGGACTTTTTCGCTCGCCTGACAACACGAGTTTTGAAAATCTCGCCACGGCAGAACTCGAGAAACAAGTGACTGGTGCAAAGGAAGATGAGATTTTCCGGCTTTTTGAAGATTCACTCGGCAATATTTGGATTGCCACGACCGAAGATTCAAACGAGCTTTTGCGATGGAATCGTGGCACTAATACTTGGCACGATTACACATTAAAAGTCGGATTTTCTCCTTATCGAATTGGAACGGCTTTTACAGAAGACCTGAGTGGAAACATTTGGATTGGTGCATCAAGCGATCAAAACGAAAGTGCCTTAATTCGTTGGCGAAACGGAGAATTTCATGTTTTTACCGAAGCTGAAGGTGCACCTTCAGGCTGGATTCGTGATTTATACCTCGACTCTCGCGGAAGTTTATGGATTGCTTCAACAGGTTCGGGTTTGTGGCGACTCGACGATACAAACTCTGAAAATTTCGCTTTTACAAAATATACAGTCGCCGAAGGTTTAACGAGTAGTGCGGTCGCTTCTGTGACCGAAGATGCCTTCGGGAGAATTTATGTTGGAACCTGGCGGGGAATTGACCGACTTAATCCCGATACCGGTCAAATAGAAAACTTTACAACTGCTGATGGTTTGCCTGCTAGTTTTGTTGAGATTTCTTTCCGTGACAGTCAAAATAATCTCTGGTTTGGAACTGACGAAGGGCTAGTGCGATTCATTCCGGAACCGCTTCGTGTCCGCCAACCGCCGGCAATTTTAATTACAGGTTTGCGTGTCGAAGGCGAACGGCAAAATATTTCAATTTTGGGAGAGACTTCAATTCCAAAATTAGATTTAAAAGCAGAACAGCGGCAAATTGCAGTTGATTTTTTGGGTTTGGGTGCGACTCTAGGGGAGAAGTTGAAATATGAATATCGTTTTGGAAACTCAGATTGGACGCAAACAAATGAACGCACAGTGAATTTTGCAAATCTCTCATCAGGCGATTACCATTTTGAAGTTAGGGCTAAAACTGCTGATGGAATTTACAGCCAACAATTCGCACTTGTTTCTTTTCGAATTGCTGCTCCTATTTGGCAAAAATGGTGGTTTATCGCGGCTCTTTTGGCTTTGACCGCATTGGTATTCTATTGGTTTTATCGTTTTCGATTGTCACGTTTACTTGAAGTCGCTAATATGCGAACAAGAATCGCTACCGATTTGCACGATGACATTGGTGCCAATTTGACAAAAATTGCTATTTTAAGCGAAGTCGCACAGCAACAGCTAGGACACAAATTCGGCACGGACAGTTTAAATGGTAAAGATAATCTGCTCGGTTCGGTCGCCGATACTTCGCGTGAGTCAGTTTCGTCAATGGGCGATATTGTCTGGGCAATTAATCCGAAAAAAGACAGTTTGATTGATTTATCCAGGCGAATGAGGCAATATGCCAAAGAAATTTTGGAACGCCGCGACATTGATTTGGATTTTGACGCTCCTACAACGGATTTGAAACTCGACGCAAACATTCGTCGAAATATATATTTGATTTTTAAAGAATCGGTCAATAACATCGTTCGCCATTCAAACGCTACTGCCGTGATAATTAATTTGAGATTCTCGGACAACGAGTTAATTTTGAAAATCAGCGATGATGGTAATGGGTTTGACACGACTTTGGAATATGACACCAACGGGCTATTGAGCATCAAAAAACGTGCCAAAGATTGTGGCGGACAACTTGAAGTTGACTCAATCAAAGGCACGGGAACAAACATTGTTTTGCGGCTCAAGTTAAAATCCGCTGCTTGGTCGTGGCGTTAATTTTAACCTACATAACTTGGTAGGGTGCGAATCTAATGATTTAGCTTACACTCGTTTGATGTTGACTGTAACGATGCCAAATATTTCACAAATTAATTCGCCGCCAACGGCTATCAAGGTTGCGATTATCGAAGATTTACGCGAAGTACGCGAAGGATTGGCGACGTTGATAAACGGCACTTATGGTTTCTCGTGTGTTGGACGCTTTCGCACGATGGAAGATGCGATTGCAAATTTGAATCGCGAACTGCCTGATGTTGTTTTGACCGACATAGGATTGCCAGGTATGGATGGCATTGCGGGCATTAAAATTCTCCATGCGAAGTTTCCTGATGTCCCATTTATCATGCTGACGGTTTACGATGATGAAGAGCGAATTTTTGACGCTCTCTGTGCCGGAGCCTGCGGTTATTTGCTCAAAAATACTGAACCGGCAAGGCTTCTCGAATCTCTGCGGGAAGTCTGTGGAGGCGGTGCACCAATGTCGCCGGAAGTGGCACGACGGGTGATTACTTTGTTTCAACATTTCAAGCCGCCGACAAACGCGACTTATAATTTAACACCGCAGGAAAAAGAATTGCTCAAAATGCTCACTCAAGGACATAGCTACAAAACCGCAGCATACCAACTCGGCATCAGTATTCATACCGTTTCATTTCATCTCCGAAATGTCTATGAAAAGTTGCAGGTTCATTCAAAAAGCGAAGCTGTCGCCAAAGCCCTGCGCGAAAACATTTTGTGAGCAGGTTTTTACTCAAAAACTCATCCGCCGCATCAACTCGATAAAACGCGGCTCGTTTCGCAGGTTGTTCCATTTCGGTTCGACTTTTAGAAAAACCATTCGGACATCTTTCTCGGCGAAACCTTTTTCGAGATATTCGAGGGCTTTTTCGCTTTCGCCGAGTCCGTTGTAAACAAGCACGAAATGATACGGCGGAACGTAAGTTGTTTTTGAAACTTTAAATAATTCGTCAAGCACGGCTCGCGCTTCGGCGGCTTTGCCGCTTTTGGCAAGCGCAAAGCCGCCGAATGCGATTGACCAATTTTGCGTCGGCGAAAACTTTTTCGCTTCGATGCCTTCGCTGAATGCTTTATCGAACAAACCTTTTTCCGTGTAAGCACTGGCGGCAAAAAGATGCGTCATCCAAAAACTCGGTTCCAAATCAATTGCCTTTTGCAAATTTTCAATTGCCGCGTCCGTCTGTCCGGCGTGCAGCAGAAATTGACCTTCGAACGCGTTGGTTCTGAGGTTGAGCGGCTCGATTTCTTTGGCGCGTTTGATTTCGGAAAGTGCTTCGGAATGTCTTCCTAGATTGGACAGCAGATGCCCGTAAGCCTGATGCGTGTCCGCGCTGTTCGGATTTAATTCGAGTGCGCGTTTGTATTCTTTTTCCGCCGCCGCCCAATCCCAATCGTAGAAAAAAATGATGAATCCGAGCGCGGTGTGTGCGTCGGCGAGCGTTTCGTCGAGTTCAATTGCCTTGAGCGCGGCGGCTTTCGCTTTCGGCATCACGTCGTTCGAATCAACATCGCTGGTCAGAGCAAAACTGCGGTAAGCGTCGGCGATTCCGGCATAAGCGAGCGCGTAATTCGGATCAATCGCAATCGCCTGTCTGTAATATTCGATTCCCTTTTGAGCTTCCGCGTAATTCAGTTTGAAATGGTGAAAACGACCTTTCATATAAAGCTGATACGCTTCGACGTTTTGCGTGTCGCGTTTTCCTAAACGTCTGCTTTCGTTGCCGTTTAAGGTCAAAGACAGAGCCGCGAGAACTTTTTCCGAGATCGAATCCTGAACGGCGAAAATGTCGGTAAATTTTTCGTCGAATTGCCCCGTCCACAAAGATTTCCCGTCGCTCGTGCGAAGCAGTTTCGCCGAAATTCTGATCCGGTCGCCGGTCGTTTGAATCGTTCCGTCGAGAACCGCTTCCGTGCCGAGTTCGCGTCCCGCCGCGAGCGAATCCTGTTCGAGATTATTAAATTTGCGAACAGCATTGATTGGTCGCACGACGGTTTCACCGCCCGAAAGTTTCGAAATCAAAGTGTCCGCCATACCGAGTTCGAGCGATTCGTTGCGGTTTTCCGCGATCAAAGGCTTAAACGGCAAAACGGCGATAGTTTTAATTTTTGCACCGGAAGCAGAATTTGATGCGCTTTTCCAAAAATAAAAGGCGGCGAGAGCGGAAACTATTAGAACTGAAATTAATGCAATGAACTTGAAGTTTCGGTTTTCGTTTTTTGGTTTTCGGTCTTCGTTTTTTGGTTTTTGCGCGTCCGTTTCCGGCTGGATGTCTGTCGAGCTAAAACCATCCGCTACCGCAGACGGTTCTGACATTTTGCTTAATCCGTGTTCATCCGTGTTTATCTGTGGATAATTTTCTTCTTTCTGCAATTCCTCCGACTTTTGCCGGACTTCGGCGACGAAACGAAAGCCGTGTCCGCGCACGGTTTCGATAAATTTTCCTTTTCCTGCGCGTTCGCCCAAAACATTTCGCAAAACCGAGATGTTTTTATCTAAATTGTTTTCTTCAACAAACGCGCCCGCCCAGATTTCGTTCAACAGTTCGTCTTTACTCGCCAGATGATTTCCGCGTTTGACGAGTGCGCAAAGCGTGTCGAAAGCCTTTTCAGAGAGCGGGATTTTTTCGCCGCCGCGCCATAAAATGCGTTCGGAAACGTCCAGACGGAAATCTGCAAATTCATATAAATCTTTGTTCGCGTTGGACATAGCTGTTTTTCAGAAAAGCGTCAGAAAACATTCAGAAAATCCGAAAGATTCTTCTTGCACGTTTTTGTGATTATGACATTCATCAACCGCAAATAAAATGTTTCGGCTGAAATAAATACAAAGAAAGAGGAAAATATGAAAAACAATTTAATGAAAACAATCGGCACAACAACATTGGCAATTTTGATGATCGCGGCGTTCGCAAATATCTCAACATTTGCACAGGACAAAACTGACGAACAATCAAACGAAAATCAAACGTCGGAAAATTTTTCGCAAAATAGAAACGTGCGACTTTTAGAAGGTTCGTGGAATGTGCAGGTAACGCGGCGAAATTGTCAGACGGGCGAAGCTCAGGTGAGTTTCCCGACAATGAGCAATTTTAACGAAGGCGGCACGATGAACGATTACGGAATAGCGATGGCTCCGACCGGGCGCGGACCGAGCTTCGGCGTTTGGAATCATCAATCGGGTCGTCATTTTACGAATAATTTTCAATTCTTCCTGTTCGGCGCAGACGGCGCGACAACCGGCAGGCAAATCATCAGACGGCAGATCGAAGTCAGCCGTTCGGGAGACGAATACACGGCGATCGGCGCGGTTCAGGTTTTCAACACCGCCGGAACTGTCACGGCAAACATTTGCACTACAGAAACAGCCACGCGATTTGAATAAGACACGAAGGATCTGTCGGAAAGGCATCGGCAAATAACGATTCACCGATGCCTTTCCGAAAAGCGACCCGGCTCGCGGTTTGTTTGTGATACCCACATACATTCGTTGTTAAATTCAATTTTATAAGTTACATTTTGGAAGCTGAATAAAAAAAACGCTTCGATCATCCGCAGAAAAGAACGAGGAAATACTATGCAGAATAATCCAGTAATTTGTCGCAGATTTTTGACGAATTTAGTCTTATGTTTGGCGGCAATTTTATGCTCTTCGCCAATTCTCTACGCCGCGCCGGGCGATGTTGATTTGAGTTTCAACGCGGGAGTATTTACGTCGCAGTTTTTTCAGGACAGACTGACGGCGATTGCCGTGCAGCCGGACGGGAAAATTCTCATCGGCGGTTTGTTTAATGTCGTCGCCGGAGTTCCGCGCAACGGTTTGGCGCGGCTGAATGCCGACGGTTCGGTTGATACAGGCTTTGTGCCGCCGCCGTTTTCGCAGGGTGATTTAGTTAATCCTTATAAAATCGCGGTGCAGCCGGACGGGAAAATTCTCGTCGCCGGCAATGATTTTAGAATCGGCGGCACGACTTATTCGTTGATTCGGCTGAATTCGGACGGCTCGGTTGACGCTTCCTTTAGTTTGCCGATTATCAACAGTTCGATAGTCGGACTTTCCTTGCAGCCGGACGGGAGGATTTTGATCGGCGGCGATTTCAGCACAATCGGCACTATTGAAAGAAGAATCGTCGCGCGGCTCAATTCAAACGGCACACTCGACACCACATTCGGCATCGGTTTGCCGAACGCTGATCACAGCGGACGCGCCTTCGCCATTGCCATTCAGCCGGACGGAAAAATCATCGCGGGCGGCAACATCATTTTAACACTCGGAACGACTACTTTTAGAAACATCGTCAGGCTCACTCCAAACGGTTCGCCGGACACGAGTTTCAGCGTTTCGGGCGATTCGCTCGATATTGTTCAATCACTCGCTATACAAGCGGACGGAAAAATTTTGCTCGGCGGAAGCAGTTCCGGCAATACGGGTTCACGCAATTCGCTGACGCGGGTCAATCTTGACGGTTCGGTAGATTCTACTTTTAATTCGACCGTTTCGCTCGGCTCACAACTTTACGACATTCTGCTCGAACCGAGCGGCAAAGTTATCGTCGTCGGTAATTTTTGCACTTCGCCTTCCGCTCAGGGTTGCGGCATTGCCCGGTTTAATACCGACGGTTCACGCGATTCTTTCTTCCCGTTTAATGCGTCGTGCGGCGTGCAGGGTTTCGACAACTCGACGCTCGCCGTCGTTCGCCAGCCGGACGGAAAAATTCTAGTCGGCGGCAGATTTTTCAATGTCAGTTGTTTTCCGCGACAAAGAATCGTGCGGCTGGTGTCCGACACAATTTTGCCGAATTTGACAATTAACAACGTGAATCTGAATGAAGGCAACATCGGCACGACCGCGTTTAATTTCACCGTCAGTCTTTCGGCGGCTTCGGCGCAGACCGTCACAGTCAACTACGCAACCGCCGACGGCACGGCAATCGCGCCGTCGGATTATCAAGCGGCTTCGGGAACGCTTTCATTCGCGCCGGGTGAAACGAGCAAAACGGTTACGATTTCGGTCAACGGCGATGCGGCGATTGAGCCTAATGAAACTTTTACGGTGAATTTATCAGGCGCGACGAACGCAACAATCACAGGCGGAATCGGCACGGGAACGATTATCAACGACGACACCTGCGCGTATTCGATTTCACCGACGAGCCTGAACATTGGCGCAAGCGGCGGCGCGGGAAATTCGATTGCCGTTACGACGCAATCCGGATGCGCTTACACTGCCGTCAGCAATAACTCTTTTATAAACATCACTTCCGGTGCCAGCGGCACGGGAAACGGAACGGTTATTTTTACAGTCGCCGTCAATTCGGGTGCGGTGCGAACCGGAACAATCTCCGTTGCCGGACAAATATTTACTGTGAATCAAGTGGCTTCGGCGAATTTCAGAAAAACGCGGTTCGACTTTGACGGCGACGGTAAGGCGGACATTTCGATTTATCGCCCGTCAACCGGAATTTGGTATCTTCTCAATTCGACTACCGGTTTCAACGCAACACAATGGGGACTTTCAAATGACAAAATCGTCCCCGCCGATTACGACGGTGACGGCAAAACCGACATCGCCGTTTATCGTGCGTCTAGTGGAACTTTCTATATTCTTAATTCAACGACCGGATTTAGAGCAACGCAATGGGGATTTTCAACCGACATTCCTGTCCCGGCAGATTACGATGGTGACGGCAAGGCAGATGTCGCAATATATCGCCCGTCAACCGGAACTTTTTATTCATTAAATTCAACGACCGGATTCAGTGCAACGCAGTGGGGATTTTCAACTGACATTCCCGTCCCCGCTGATTACGACGGCGATGGGAAAACTGATGTGGCAATCTATCGCCCCTCAACAGGAACTTTTTATTCATTAAATTCAACGACCGGATTCAGTGCAACACAGTGGGGATTTTCGACCGATAAACCTGTTCCGGCTGACTATGATGGCGACGGCAAGGCGGATGTCGCAATTTATCGCCCGTCAACCGGGACTTTTTACTCATTAAATTCAACAACTGGATTCAGTGCAACGCAGTGGGGATTTTCAACTGACATTCCCGTCGCCGCCGCTTTTATACCGTAGCCGAAAAGTGTTACACCAGATTAAATGACAAACCGATTCCCATTGCTTTTGCACCGTAATTTAAGGTTATAAATCGGTGCAAAGTTGATGTGATTTTATCTCCCTCACTTAGTGGTTCGGTTTTGCGCTTGTATATGAACTGACTTAAAAAAGGCAAATAGTAAAACGTGCAAAAGTTATTTGCTGATTCTAAACCGGTTATCGATTATAAATTTGGTCAGAATACTCTATCGCAATCCATAAATCCACCTTTTTCAAAAATCTAAACAGCCTTTAACACTACATATAATTGTAGTTACATTAAAACTTTCCAAATGATTTAATCAATCACTTAAGGAGTTCTAAAATTATGAAATCTACCCATTTTACAAACATTTTATTATCGTTTGTGTTTGTCGCTTTGACCGCAAGCACGGTTTTCGGGCAAGGCAATACTTTTAGTTTTCAAGGTCGATTGAACGACGGAACGAATTCGGCAAACGGCAGTTACGATTTGCAATTTCGGCTTTATGACGCAATCGCTGGCGGAACGCAAATCGGCTCGCTCGTGGCACGTCCGAATACTACTTTGATAAACGGCGTGTTTAGTGTTGCACTTGATTTTGGGGCGACGGCTTTTAATAATCCAAACAGTGTTTTCATTGAAATCGCGGTGCGTCCGAACGCAAGTCCAATCGCTTATACGATTTTAGGACCACGCCAACAATTAACGGTCGTGCCGTTTGCGGTGCGGGCGGCAAATGCGACGAACGCCGATAACGCTACCAACGCACAAAATTCGGTCAACGCTATAAATGCCACAAATGCGACGAATGCGACTACTGCCACAAATTCGCTGTCGCTTGGCGGATTGGTGGCGAGCAGTTATTTGCAGACAAACGGAAATGGTTCGCAATTAACCAATGTCAATGCAGTAACTGCCACTAATGCCACTAACGCACTTAGTCTAGGCAATGTTGCGGCAAACGGTTGGACTCGGCTTAATGTTCAAAACACGGGTGATGTGATGCTTACGGGACGCATACTGATTAGCGGAAATGCGACGCAATCTAGTAATTCAAACGGTCTCGTAAAGGCAATGATTCGTGTTACTGCGACTGGGCAAATTGCGGATTGTTTTAACGGAAATATAAATTCATCAAGCGGAAACTGCGGATTTACGATTACTCATACATCTCTGAGCGGAGTCTATCGTATCAATTTTAACTTTCAAGTTAATAATCGCTTTTATTCAATTGTGGCTCAAAAAGGTGGCAATCAAAGTTTCATTGGCAGTTACCAAACTAACGGTGACTTAAGTCCCGATGAGTTGCGAATTTTTATTGATAAATCGCATGAAGCTGGTTCAGGTTCGGGTTCAGATGCTGAGTTTTTAATTATCGTTTACTGATGATGGGAAAAGTCACGATTGGTGAAACTTTAAAATGTAAATGTATAGGAGAAATAAACGATGAAAACTCGACAAAATAAGCTCACAGCGATATTGACCGCACTTCTTTTTTCGGTCGGGCTAATCTGGTTCGCACCCGTTAACGCAGAAGCACAAGCAATCATCCTGAAGCCCGGCGAAATTATTTACGGACGGTTTGTAACAAATCCGAATAGCGGACAAAATTGCAGTACAGCATCGGTTTGGTCAGTCGGGCAGGATGGCTCGAACGACCGTCTGCTGTTCTCAAACGCCGTTCACCCGAGAATCTCGCCAGACGGACGATTTATTATGTTCAAACGCTTTTCTCCAAGTGCTCTCTGCATTCCGTTTTCAGCAGGAGCGGAAATATGGATTCGTGAATTGGCAACCGCGAGAGAAACACGAATTGCAGAATTCACTCAACCATTCGGAACTTTTTTTACTATGGAAACCAATCGAGCCGACAATCAAATTATGTTTGATACGCAAGGTGTTGTGTGTCGCGTAAATCTGGATGGGACTAACCGCTTTTGTAGCACTTTGGGTCTGACTCAAGCCAACTATACTCATCCTTCTGTTCGCGGCGGCGACTTTTTGTCGGTAATTGCAAGCGAACAACTAACCGCCGAACTCGGCGGGCTTTACACATTTAACTACAACTTGACAAACCCTCAGAAAATTCCCAATACATCGCGTCACGACGAAAGCCCTTCGTGGTCAAACGACGGGCAAACCCTCGCTTACGGCTTTGTTCCGCCGCCTAACAACAATCCGCAGTTTTATGCCGATTTGTATAAAATCAACTCCGACGGCTCGAACAAAACACGGCTGACTTTTCTCAATGGACAACCCAACGGTTCGCCCAACGGTTTTCGACACAGCTTGGTTTGGACGACCAACAGCGTCGGCGATGAATTTATTTTTAACGCAGTCAATGTCAACAACGTCGCTAGAATTTATAAAATCTCGGCAGACGGCAGCGGCAATATGTCGCGTGTTCAAATCACCGCCGGCAACGCACCCGATTGGGTTGGCGGAATCGTTCCGGTCATTGGCGAACAACAAGTAGTTGGGTTCGGCGGTGGGTTAACGAGCGGAGGTAGTTATTCATTGGTTGACACTATCGGACAAGCCTTCGCCGGACAGACTTCGACCGGCGGCAGTTTTAATCTGCAAAGCGGTTTTTGGACAACACCAGTGCAAAATAAAAAAGCACTGTTTGATTTCGACGGTGATGGTAAAACCGATATATCTATTTTCCGCCCAAGCGTAGGCGAATGGTATTTCCAACGAAGTTCGAATTCGGTTGTTAATGGAGCACAATTCGGCAACTCGACAGACAAACCGATTCCGGCTGATTATACAGGCGATGGAAAAACTGACATTGCGTTTTTCCGACCCTCAAGCGGTCAATGGTTTATTTTGCGAAGCGAAGATTCGAGCTTTTTCGCATTTCCATTTGGTATTTCGACCGACATTCCAAGTCCAGGAGATTTTGATGGTGATGGCAAGACAGATGCGGCGGTTTTCCGACCTTCTAACGGCGTTTGGTATATACAGAAATCGACAGGAGGTGTGATAATTCAGCCGTTTGGAGTCAACGGAGATCGAACCGTTGTCGCAGATTACGACGGCGATGGAAAGTCTGATATTGCGATTTACCGACCATCAGTTGGCGAATGGTATTACTTGAGAAGCACAGATTCGCAAGTCCGCGGAGCACAGTTTGGAAGTTCGACCGACAAAACAGTTCAAGGCGATTACACCGGAGACGGCAAAGCAGATTTCGCATTTTTCCGACCATCAACCGGAAGCTGGTTCGTCTTACGAAGCGAAGATTCGAGCTTTTTTGCCTCGCCATTTGGAGTCTCAACCGACATTCCAACCATTGGCGACTACGACGGCGATGGCAAATTTGACACCGCAGTTTTCCGTCCGTCAAACGGCGTCTGGTATATCAATAAATCAAACGGCAGCGGCGTGACGATTCAACAATTCGGAGTTGGAACCGATTTGCCCGTGCCGAGTTATTATTTGCCTTAAAAAATGCCGGATATTTCACTTTGAATATTCGGCTTTTTCATTTTTAAGTTGCGAAATTAAATCACCATCTGATGTTCTGAGCAAATTTGAAGTTTTTAAATTATTGGCTATTGTGAGTGCCTTGTCGATATTTAGAATAGCGTTTTTTTTGTTGCCAATTTGGGAATATGCTGAGGCAGAATATTGATAAGCAATACATAAATCGTATTGAAACGTGGTCGATTCTTTGTCTGATTCTATTATAGGAATTAACGTTGAGATAGCATTTTCTAATCCGGATATTGCTTTTTCCGGTTGATTAATGTTGATTAACGCTCGCGATTTCTCAGTTTCATATATCGCAAGATTCCTTTTATATTCACTGTCTTCAGGATTTTTCTTACTTAGTTTCGACATTACGTCAATTGCTTTTGTGGCTTCAATTATTGTCTCAGCAGGTTTTTCCGCAAGTCTAAATCCGCGAGAAGTATTGAAATGGGAAATTGCTAAGTCATAAGCTAAAACTCCATTTTCAGGTTCTTTTAATAATGCTATATTGGGAAAATTAATTGTTTTAATGCAAGATTCTATTGACTTTATGGCATCGCCTTTATCAATAAAAAGTTCGCAAGTCATTGATTCAGTGAGCCAAACACTTCTTTGAATTTTGAAATCAGCAGGAAATTGAGTTGCTAGTTCTTTGCTCACTTCAAGAGCTTGATTCAAAGCGTTTAAACCACCATCATAATCGCCAATCGCACTTTTTGCCTTGCTTAACACTCTTAAACCACGAGCTAAACTTTTTTTTATGTCAGTGTTATCGGGTTCTTTTTGTCTTAATGTTTTGATAATCTCAATAGCTTGATTAAACAATTCAAGTGCCTTTTCTGCTTGAAAATTAAATGCCGGAATTGCTCCGTAATCAATCAGTAAAACCGCTAAACGATTCTTTGCATCAATTGAATCAGGTAAATCTAAAACTAGTTCACGGCGTAATTTTAAACTTTTTTCAAAAGCATTTTCGGCTTCTTTAGTTTGGGTATTGTTCCACAAAGTTCTGCCGGTAACATAATAATTATTTGCCAATCTCTCTTTATAATCTAAATTCTTATCATTAGCCGAAAAAACACTTTCACGAAGAGAAGTGGCTTTTCCGTAGCTTTCTAATCCGGCTTTTATGTTTCCCAAACTTGAATAGTTCAAAGCTCCTTGAACATCGCCAATTTTTTCGTAAGCCGTTGCGAGTTCGCTTTGTAATTCCAAATCGCCTGCTGCTTCTTTTGATAAACTATCGAGATATTCAAGAGAATTTATTAAAATTTTCTCTCTTGCTTTGATTGAACCTTCAAGATTTTCTATCTCCGGATAGACTTCAAAAAGATTCGAATTTGCGAATCTTCTGACTTCGTTAAAACGCTTTTCGGCTTTTAGGCGTTCGGTTTTAGCAATTTGCGATTGCCAAAGCGTAGCTACAATCCCGCCCAAGACAGCAATGAAAATTAGAAATCCGGCAAAAACACTCGCCCGATTTCTTTTTACGAACTTCTCCGCACGATAAGAAAAAGTATTTGGGCGAGCTGAAACCGGTAAGCCTCGCAAATATTTTTTTATGTCTTCTGAAAAATTTTCGGCGGAAGAATATCTCCTTTCCGGCTCTTTGCGGATTGCTTTTAAAACAATATTGTCTAAATCGCCACGAAGACTTTGCGAGTTAAAATTTGCATCAGCCGAAATTGTGTATTGAAGTCGATTTTGTCCGGTTTCGCGGTCTAATTTATTTAGCTTGGTGTTTAAATCTTTATTTTCTGCTGGTTTTAACTCAGTTTTTGCTTCGGTAATTTGTTTGAGAGTTTTAGAAACAGTTTCAATCATTTCTGATGGAAGTGGTGGCTCATTTTCGAGAACAGCTTGAAAAATCTGTTGCAAATCGCCTTCTTTTGATTCAAACGGACGATGACCGCTCAAAAGTTCAAAAAGAATTATGCCTAATGAATAAATATCGGTCGCTGTCGTCACACTTTTACTTTGAAGTTGTTCGGGTGAGGCATAACCCGGAGTCATCACGCCAAGTTTCGTCACCGTTGCCGAATTTACTTGTTCAAACTCTTCCGAAAGTATTTTTGAGATACCAAAGTCGAGGAGCTTTGGTGTTCCGTTTTCGGAAACGAGAACGTTTGAAGGTTTTAAATCACGATGAACAATCAAATTACGATGTGCGAAATCTACTGCCGAACAAACGATTCGAAATAAATCGAGTCGTTGATTTAAGTTCAGTTTATTTTTGCGACAATATTCGTCGATCGGCAAACCTTCAACATATTCCATTGCGAAATAAGGAATTTTGTCGTCCGTTGTTCCGGCATCAATTAATCTGGCGATGTTTGGATGCTCAAGCGAGCCGAGAATTTCGCGTTCCTGTTTAAATCTGCGACGAAGTGCGGAAGTATTTATTTCTCGCTTGAGAAACTTGAGAGCTACTTTTTGGTCAAATTTTCCGTCGTTTCTTTCAGCTAAATATACCGCTCCCATTCCGCCAAAACCCAATTCACTTTGAATTGTATAAACACCAATTTTTTGTCCAATCAACGGATTAATCAGGTCTTCGTCATCAAAGAAATCCTGCGAATAATTAACCGCAGATTGATTCAAAAAATCAGCCGATTCATCGTCAAAAGCAATGAGCGAGTCAATTTCTCCACGCATCTCAACCGAGAGATTTAAACTATCCAAAAAATCATTTCTTTCAATAGCTTTACGACTCAAAACAGATTCGACAATTTCTTTGATTTTTTCCCAGTCATCATTTGCCATAATTCTAAAAAATAAAATTCCTTTAATGATAATGCGTAAATTAAAATGAAATGCAGTCAAATTAAATTTTTATTTGCCCTAAAGTCATTATATGCCAGTTTGCCACTCGCGTCTGACGGTTGTTTCGTGCATATATTGTTTTTTAACGCTCAGTTGTTAGACTTCATCATTTCCTCAACTCTCTTTACCATCTTTTTAATTCCAACTAAATTTTGCTGATACTTCGGATTGTTTTCAGCCTGTTTGCAAACCTGATAATAAGGTTGTGCTTCAGCAAATTTATTTAGTTTTGATAAAGCGATCGCCAAATAACAATTGCAATAGACGATAGACACATTTTCTTCTTTGAAATGCCAATGAGTTAGCTCAAACATTTCTTTAGAATATCTCTCAGCAATTTCGTAGTTACTTTCGTTTGTTGTAGGAATTACGTTTCGACGATAAATTTCCTGTCGATTAAAATTTTCTTCATCAGTCAATGGAGCAAAATAAGCTTCAAGCATATAAGGCAAATTCAAATTTTTCGGATTCGTTTCCCGCATCATTTGAATCGCCTTCGCAAGCATTTTTGATTGCTCATCATCATCGCCAAAATATGGGTAAGAATAAAACATATCTTTAGCGACAAGTTCGTGGCTTTCGCCGTAAAATTGCCGACGAAGTTCTAACGCTTTGAGTGCGTGAAACTTCTGCTTCTCTATCAATTTCTGGCTTTTATCAGGATTTTTTTCGCTTTGTGCAACGAAATTAAAAACTTCAGTAAATTTATGATGAAGTTCGGACTGAATATCAGCTTGACCTGCAAATTCGGTGTCAATTTTACCGCTCAAATCCTCAATAGCATCAATCACACGAGCATTTCCGCCAAATTTCGAACCTTCGGCATACCACGCAGGATTGGCGTATGAGATAACTTTCGCCATAAACTTACTGATCTTTTCGGCTTTTTCTTGCTCGAGTTTGGCTTTGCCAGTTTCTTGTTCGGCAAGATTTTGCGATTCTGTTGCGATTCTTGCTTGTTCAATAGCAACTTTCGCTTGCCAGATTGCAATCGAAATTCCGGCAATTAAGCTCGCAGCTATTAAAAATGAAGCGATTACTGCGATTTTGTTTCGTCGAAAAAACTTATTTGTTCTGTAATTAAAAGTTGCAGGGCGAGCCAATACCGGAGCTCCGTCAACAAATCGCCAAATATCAGCCGAAAATTGTTCAACAGATTTATAACGTCTCGCAGGTTCTTTGCTGAGAGCTTTGGAAATAATGTTGTCAATATCGCCTTTTAATAGTTTTGACGACATTCGGACATTTGAAAAAGTCGATTCGCTCGGTTTTTTAGGCTCCGTTCTCGTAATTTCTTCAAATACTTTTTGGCTCGATATTCCTGAGAAATTATACGGATATGTTCCAGTAAGCATTTTGAATAAAACCATTCCGAGGCTATAAATATCAGTCGCGGTGGTTACGATTTCGCCTTTAATTTGTTCGGGACTGGCATATTCCGGTGTCATCGCTCCAAGAATTGTGTTTGAAGTTTGCTCCTCATTTTCTTCATCTAAAAGTTTCGAAATACCAAAATCGAGCAACTTAGGTTTGCCATCTTTCCCAACGAGTATGTTTGAAGGTTTCAGATCGCGGTGAACGATCAAGTTTTGATGAGCAAACGCGACCGCACCGCAAACTTCGTTAAAAAGTTTCAAAATTGAATTGAGTTTGAGCGAATTTTCAAGGCAAAATTTATCAATCGGCATGCCATCAACATATTCCATCACCAAGTAAGGAATTCCATCTTTGGTTGTTCCAGTATCGAGCAAAGTCGCGATATTCGGATGAGAAAGTTTTGCCAATAAATCTTTTTCACGGCTGAAACTGCGGCGAATTCTTTCAGTATTAAACTCACGTTTGAGCATTTTTATCGCTACTTTCTGGGCAAATTTTCCGTCAATTCTTTCGCCCAGATAAACCGCTCCCATTCCGCCGATGCCGAGTTCTGAAATTATTTTATAGTTTCCAATTTGTTTCTCAAATACGTTTTCTTCGGGTTGGTCGGTTGAGATAAAATCACGAGAAAAAGTAACAGCGGAGAGTTTCATGAAATCTTCCGAAACTTTGTCGAAAGCGAGCAAAGATTCAACTTCCGCACGAATTTCTGCTGACAAATTTGCTTTGTTGAGAAAACTATCTCGCTCGGAAGGCGAAAGATTTAAGACCTCGCCGACTACTTCTTTTACATATTTCCAATTTTCTTCGGTCATTTTTTCACTTTGTTTAATAAAAAAGGAACGCAGACACTCTTGTCTGCACGGACGCGAGAGCGATCGAAAAAGTGCTTGATTAAACTTAACCTGAAGATAACCAAAGTCAGTTAGCGTTTTGCAAACGCTTGCAGACAACAGTGTCTGCGTTCCATTCAAAAATCCAATTATGTATGCGAAAAATGTGTTGAATTACAGACAAAATGATTGATTATTTTTTGTTTAGCTCGCGAAAAAGCCAAAGTCGTGCAGTTTGCCATTCGCGTCCGACGGTTCTTTCTGAAATTTCTAAATTCTCAGCAATTTCGGCATTATTCAACCCGCCGAAAAATCGCATTTCTACGATTTTCGCCTGCCTTTCATCAAATTCGGCAAGCTCTTGTAAAACTTCATCAATCGCCAAAATCGAGTTCGCACGTTCTTCGATCGGAATTTGCACATCATCAATCGAAAAATGAATCGCGTTGCTTCCGCGTTTTTCCGCCGAGTGTGAACGGGCGTGGTCAACTAAAATCTGCCGCATTAATCTGGAAATTATTCCGTAAAAATGACTGCGATTTTGCCAGTCAATGCCTGATTGTTCGGTTAACTTTAGAAATGCTTCGTGGACAAGTGCGGTTGGCTGCAAGGTGTGGTTTGAGCGTTCTCTCGACATCAAAAAACGAGCTTGTCGTTTCAATTCGTCATACACAAACGGTAAAAGACGCTCTTTTGCGTCAATGTCTCCACCATTCCAGTCTTGCAAAATCTGAGTGATTTCCGAGGGTAGTTTCTCGCTCATAATCTTTAGTTTATTTATATTTACGAGGACATTCTAGCTTATTTTTTTTTAAATTAAAAATTTTGCGGAAATTATGTCCGACTATTTCAATTTTTTACGCATTCATAACCAGAGTTATCTAATTTTTATACGTCGAGGTTTAGATTATGCGTCTTAAAAGTTTTATTGTTATCAATTTATTAGCATTGGTTTTGTATTTTTTACCAATAGTTTCATCACAAGTAAATTATGAAAGTGATTTGGACAAAGAGAAAAAAGCCGAAACTGTAATTCCCGTTCGAGCAAAAGAACGTGGATTTCCACACATTAGTTTTGAGGACGGAAAAGATTTATTAGCTAATAATAACGCAAATCAAAACGCCAGTTCGCCAAAATTTTTGACTTCGGCAGACTTCGATTCTGATGGAACAATTGATTTAATAACCGCCGATTCTGCCGGAAATATAGACTTTTACCGAGGAAATCCGGATTCGATTTATCCGAATAGTTCCGAAGCACAAACTCGCAAAGCTGCCGGAAACTTTAACGAAAATGCTTTTGCCGAAAGTGTCCAAAGTTTCAACTTGCCGATTTCCCCCGATTATATTGAGACCGGCGATTTTAATGCGGACGGACATCAAGATATTTTGGCGGCGAGAAACGGCGATAATGTTTTGTATTTGATTGCGGGAAATGGTTCAGGCAATTTTGCCGCTGACGTTAAAATTGCGGTTGAAGGATTGATTACAGCTTTCACGGTTGGTGAAATCGGTCGCCGCGACGGGCAGACTGATGTTGCAATCGCGGTTATTAATAAAAAAGTTGCTAGCCTTTTAGTTTTCGAACATCCCGAAGGTGCGTTTAAATACAAACCCGAACGAATTAAACTTTTGTCGGCATCAAATGATTTGGCAATCGGAAATCTCGACGCAGATTTTTTTGCTGATGTTGCAGTCGCAAGCGGAAACAAGCTAACTCTCATACACGGTCGCGGGCAAGCATATCCGTGGGATTTGTTGAAGGAATCTGACATCGAACGTCCGTCGGTTGTTTTAGAAACGCGAGTTTTACCATTTGAAATTGCGGCGATTGAAACCGGATATTTTACCGAAAAACGCGGAATGAGTTTGGCGATTCTGTTGACAAATGGCTCACTTCAAACACTCGATTCACCAAAAGCAGAAAGCAAACCGTTAAATTTGGATCCAAAATATATCAAGCGGGTGAGAAGTTCTGTTCCGGCGACGAAATCTGAAAAAATATTTTCTTCCTTTACTTACCTCAATGAAGATAATCCTGACGCGACAGAAGACTTGCTTCCTGCCGATAACGACGAAAGAGAGAAAATCTTGCAAGATCGTCAACAAAAAGCTGCGGAAGCGATGCAAAAACTGAGTCCCGAAGAAAAGTCAAAACACACGGCTGAGAGCTTGAAACGTGTCGAAGAATCTCGCCAACGTGCAAAAGCTAATTTTTTGAAGGCAATTTCGCCAAGGGATTCCGCTCCGCTTAATAATTGGAATTTGCAGAATATTATTTCCGATGCACGGCTTGCGAGTTCTGCCGTTTCATCAAATAACGCCAAACTCACACGAATTCAAGTTTCGGGTTCAAGCACGGAAGACCTTGCTTTTATTGATACGAACGCGAAAAAAATTCATATTCTCGCACGCGGACAAGCAACCGAAACGCAAACAACGACGGATGAAATTGTTTCGCTTGATGTTGAAACAAGTCCGTTGGCGATTTTGCCGATGCGGCTTA
The DNA here is from genome assembly GCA_031415455.1 of Acidobacteriota bacterium. Classification (GTDB taxonomy): domain Bacteria; phylum Acidobacteriota; class Blastocatellia; order Pyrinomonadales; family Pyrinomonadaceae; genus JANNVK01. The sequence continues at coordinate 136,176 of JANORS010000013.1, forward strand.
ATTCCGATGCACTTTCAGACCTCGTAGTTTTGCGGCAAGGTTCGGCAACGCCTTCAATTGTGATGACTTCGCCGACACAAACCTTTGTTGTTAATTCAACCGCTGACAATGATATTTGCGACAACACAACTTGCACATTACGCGGAGCAATTAGAAGAGCGAATATCACAAATGGTTTCGACACAATAACTTTTAATATCGGCGGTGGCGGTTTGCGAACTATTACTCCTAATTCAAATCTGCCGGAAATTGAATTTTCGATGTCAATTGACGCAACTACTCAGCCCGGATATATGGGCTTTCCGTTAATCGAAATCAAAGGAACAAATATCGACGATGGTGGCGATGGCTTTCAGATAAATACTTCGTTTGTAACTATTCGAGGTTTTGCAATCAACGAATTTCATAGTTTTTATCTTGAAAATGAAGACCGCGATTTGGGCGGCAATGGCATTACAATTTTCAATTTTGCTAATTCAAATCTCGCTCGATTTAATATCATTTCAAGCAATCATTTAGGCACAGATTCAGGCGGAACTGTTGATAAAGGCAACGATATTTCCGGCTTAAATATCTTTGATTCCGACAACAATATCGTTGTTTCAAATGTTATGTCGGGTAATGGAACAAACAATGACCCGGCTATTGAACGAAAAATCGGCAGCGGATTAAGTATGATTGCCGCAAACAACACAGAGGTTTATGCCAATCGCATCGGAACAAATGGTTTTGGAAATGCCAAATTGAACAATTCTGTCGGGATTTTTATGTCCGGCAACAACAACTCAATCGGAAAACCAAATCAAAGTTCAGGCAGCAATCAAGGCAACTTGGTTTCCGGTAATGGCGACCGCGAAGCCTTACTCGGGAATCCCGTAAACGGTTGCCTTGGAAAAGGGATTTCCGAAGATAGCGTAATAAACGATACTACCGGCGAATTTATTACGCGGTTTAATAATTTTCAAGGCAATAAAATCGGCACGAATTCCGCCGGAACTGCGGCAATTGGCAATTGTTCGGTTGGTTTAGCGACAAGTCCGCGACACGAAAGTATTGTCGGTTCAATTACAGAATCGGGACGAAATATTATTTCGGGAAATCACAACAACGGAATTATTTGTTCGACTCGGGGCGATAGTTTTGGAGGTTTCGCGGAGAATCTTGGCGGATTAGAACTTCCTGTAGGAAAATGCACGATTGTCGGCAACAATGTTGGCACAAATACTGCCGGAACAGCCGCGATTCCTAATGATAGAGTCAACGGTCAGCAATTTATTGTGTTTGAAGGTGTTGTCATTGTTTACAATACCGATACATTTTCGGTTGTCGGTTCACCTGGCGGAAATACGCCAACTGCCTGCACAGGATTTTGTAATCTGATTTCGGGAAATACAGGAGGAAGAGGCGTAACCCGTGTCAGCGAGTTTGGCTCGGTCGGGATTTTTAATAATTATATTGGCACAAGACGCAGTGGTGATGCTGCCTTGCCGAATGATACCGGAGTTCTAGTATTCAGCGGTGGCGACACATTTATTGGCTCAGTCGGTGTTGAAAATAGTAATCAGGTTTCGCTCGGCAATCTGATTTCCGGTAATAGGTCATCTGCAATGTTTGCCGAAACATTTGACCTTGACCTTTATTCAATAATTGTTCGCAACAATTTGATAGGAACAGATAAAACCGGATTGACGGCAATTCCTAACAATACAAACGATACGACCTCACCGGCAGTTGGATTGATAAGCGGTATTGTTGATTTGGGCGGAGTTAATCCGCAGGATGGAAATGTTATTTCGGGAAACTCCGGCGATGGCGTTCAGTTTTTTCGAGGAATAGCAGCAGGTTTAGCTTTCAATAATTTAATTGGGGTCAATAAAAACGGGCAACCGCTGGGCAATGCATCTGATGGAATTAGGATTATCTCAGAAAATATCAGAGTTTTTGGCAACACGATTGCAAACAACGGTCGAAGCGGCGTTTATGTTTTCAGCAACTCAACGAATATTGTGGTTAAAAGAAATCCGATTCGTTTTAATTCTATTTATAACAACGGTGGATTGGGCATTGATTTAGATGCAGACATCACAATTCCAATTGAACCCGACGGCGTTACGCCTAATGATTGTCTCGACGTGGACGAGTTAGCAAACGGATTGCAAAATTTTCCGCTTCTCACCGCACCTGTTTTTAATGCCAATGGCTCAGTCAGTCTTGATGGCGGATTGCAAAGCAAACCTGTAACCAGATTTGTGATTGATTATTATTCAAATGCAACCGCTGACCCGACCACTTACGGCGAAGGCGAAACTTATATCGGTTCGCAAATTGTGGAATCAGACAGCGACGGTCAAGTCGGTTTTGAATTTACGTCAAGCGTTCCAGTTGCTCCAAACGTAAAAATCACGGCAACAGCGACTGATGTTGACGGCAACACGAGCGAATTTTCCTGCTTTGCGGGCGAATGTACAGGCGGCACAGGCGGTTTGACCAAAGCCGAAATTCTAAAATTGCTTGCCCCAACTTGTCTGACACCAATCGTTGTCAACATCAACACCGATGAACCAGACACCAGTCCGGGCAACGGAATCTGCGATGTTGACACATCAACAGTCGGTTCACAATGCAGTCTGCGAGCAGCAATCCAAACCACAAACGCCACAACCGGATTCGATTTAGTAAACTTCGACATTCCCGGCGGCGGAATCCAAACAATCGCTCCGACAAGTGCGTTACCGCCAATTACACAACAAGTTTTTATTGACGCGACAACTCAGCCGGGTTATGTAAGTTCGCCAATGGTTGAAGTTCGGGGTGATGCGGCACCACCGGAAACCAACGGCTTGACGTTCGCCGGAGGAAGCAGTAATTCGGCTCTAATCGGTCTGACAATAAATCGTTTCACGACCGGAATTGCTTTGCAAAGTTCTTCAAACAGAATCGAAAAATCTTATGTAGGATTGCTCGCTGACGGAGTGACGGTCGATACAGCATTAAGACAAAAGATTGGCATAAAAATAACTGGTAATCGCAATAAAATAGGAGGAAATAGAAACGGAGCATTGCCAAATAATATTATAACAGGCAATAATTTTAGGCAAATTTCCGTTGGAACGTCTCAGGCATTTCAAAATGTCATCGTAGGTAATAATATCGGTTTGAACGTAAATGGAACTATTGCTGCACCCGATCTTCGTACGATTCACGGAATAGTGTTTGACAATGGAGCCTCACGCAATAAGATCGGTGGAGTATTACAAGAAGATTCGAATTTGATTGACGGTTTCCTTTCGTACGGAATTCTAATTGCCGACAATTCAAACGAAAATACTGTAATGCGAAACTCAGTTTCTCGATGTAATGTGGGTATTGGAATCGTGCAAGCCTCGAATAACACTATTGGCGGATCGGTGGGCAGTTTTGAAGCAGAGAGCAGCCGTAATATTATAGGCGGAAATCCCATTGGAATCTTTGTGGGTGATAATCCGAATCCCGATGGAATAGTCGAACCGGATGGCAACAATTTGATGTGGCATAAATCAACGGACTCAAAGAAACGCAGAACGAAACTAGGTTTAGTACAAACTTCAAATAACAAAATCTACGGAAACCTTATTGGTATTACCGCAAACTCAGCGAATTTCAGTAACGAATTTGGCATAAATATTCGTGCCGCCAAAGACACTCAAGTAGGAACGGGTTCATTCGGGTTTCACAACTTTATTAGCAACAACGGCGAAATTGGAGTTTTGATTGAAAAAGAAGCCATTCAAAATAAAATTCAAGGAAATTTCATTGGCACGGATATAACCGGAAACACTGCGAAACCAAATATTGATGGAATTACTCTGTCCGGTTCGGACAATCAAATCCTCAAAAATGTTATTTCCGGCAACATCGGTTATGGTGTTCACATAACCAGAGACTCAAACAATGATCCGTTGCCACAAAGGAATACTATCGCCGATAACAAAATCGGCACCACTTCAAACGACACATCAGCCTTGCCGAACACTTTAGACGGAATAGTGATTAGTAATGGCGGACAAAATAATCTTATTGGTGGAGCAAATGCCGGAAATGTGATTGCAGGAAATGGGCGTGACGGCATCAATATCGAAGTCGGCGACCAAATTGACGCGGTAGCTCCTTCTCAAAATACGATTCAAGGAAACCTCATAGGCGTTTCAAAAGAAGGTGTAAGCATTCCCAATGGCAGATATGGAATCTCAGTTAGAAATTCGCCTGACAACATTATTGGCGGCAACAATACCGGTGAGGGAAACACAATTGCCAACAATATTGCTGATGGAATTAGAATTTCTGAAACATCGTCAAATTTTGCCAACAAAGCAAGTGTTGGTGGCTTAGGTACAAGTTTGGTTACTAAGAACGCAATTTTCTCTAATGGTGGTGATGGGTTACGTTTGGAATCTTCGAGTGGCTCATTTTCGGCTCAGGCTTTTGTCAGCGAAAATGAAATTTACAATAATATGGGCAACGGAATATTGACGACAGTTGCACACGAAACAACTCATATTTTTCAGCAAAATACTGTGAGAAATAACGGCGGTTCGGGAATTAGCACTGCCGAATCGGACAATAATGAAATACTCGTAAATCGGGTTGAAAATAATGCGGGTCAAGGAATTGTGCTAAAAGGCGGTCAAACTTCTCAAAACAAAGTTAGATCAAATATAATTAAAAACAACGGAAGTCACGGTGTTGACGTTATTAACGGTGCAAACAACAATCGAATTGGCGGAACCGCCGTCGGGCAGGGAAACACAATTAACAATAATGGTGGGAGTGGCATCAATGTTGGACCGACTGCGGGACAGGGAAATAATTTTGATCCGAATATAATTTTCGGCAACACTCTGCTCGGTATTGACCTCAATGGCGATGGCATTGTTTCACCAAACGATCCGGCGGACGCAGATATCGGACCGAATAATCTGCAAAATCATCCTGACATTGTTTCCAAACAAATCGTCAATGATGAATTAATACTTGGTTTCAGAGTTGATTCTGCACCAGCTAATTCGGCTTACGGAACAAGTGGAATCTACGTCGAATTTTTCAAAGCGGATGCTTCGGGCGAAGGCGAAAGGTTTTTGGGTTCTGGCTATTACACACTCGGCGATTACAACGGTTCGCTCAGCACCAGAACAATCAATCTCGGAAACATCAATACTTTAGGAATCACACCAAGCGATCCTATAACTGCAACAGCGACTGATGATGCAGGTAACACTTCGGAATTCACGCCATTCGCCCCAACTGCCGCTGACGCTTCAATTTCGGGCAGAGTTTTTGGTGGAAACGGAAGAGGTTTGGCAAAAGCAAGACTTGTGTTGACTGACACAAATGGCAATAGTCGATATACAACGACAAATCCATTTGGTTATTACAGATTTGCCGAAGTTGAGAGCGGGCAAGTTTATATCGTCAACGTAGTTTCCAAAAAATATCAGTTCTCACCGCAAGTGCTTACGGTCAACGAATCGCTTGAAGGAATTAATTTCTTCCCTAATCCGCAGAAATAATAAAGCTAAATTCCTCACGTTAACACCGCTAAGTTTTCCAATAGAAACTTAGCGGCTTTTTTTTCAATTAATTTGTCCGACTTTTATCAAATCTTACGCATATAAATGCGAACAAACTATTTCGTCTTAAAAGGAGAAAAAATCATGAACATACTATGCAGAATAATGGCTATCAAAAAACCATTGGCAAATTCCAAAATAGAAACTAGCCAAAAAAATGGAGTAATGGTAATTATCGAAGTTGTTACAAACAGAGGAAGCAGTAAGCAAATTATAATTTCAAGAAGTCAAGACTTGATTCTTGAAATGGGATACAAAATAAAGTGCATTTCTGGTCAAGCGGCGGTTTGGATAAAGCCAGCAACTAATGCCGGTATTTACATAATTTCAGAAATGTCGCCAATTCCGCTGATGTCTAAATATCCAAGTGAAATCGAAATTAACGACTTTACAACAAGAATTATTGATCGCGGACATGTCCAAGTAACTGAAGATATTGGCAACATTAGTAAGCACGCTGGAGGTTGTACAAGATGAGATTTGAAACCAAAAGAAGTAGAAAAAAATAAAGAGGTAAAATTTTATGAGTGAAGAAAGATACACTTGGATGGGACTTGCAACAAAAGTAGGTGGCAATTGGTTCTCGTTGGAGGAGAATTTACTGATGGAGTTTTTGTTAATTTACATAATACTGGTTGGAGATTTGATTTTCACATAAATAGTTTGCGGTTAGGTCCAGGTGCCGGAGCAAGCGGTGGCTACGTTATAGTTTTTTTATTCAATTGTATCAGCCCACATCAAATTGATGGCACATCGGTTGAGGATTGGGGTCTTAACATTTCTATTGCGGCGAAATGGGGAGCAATTGCTAAAAGTATAGCGAAATATAAACTTTATTCTGTAGTTGCAAGAGTCGGGACGAATATGGCACTTGGAATGAAAGACGCAGAAGCTTTAAGAAATGTTGCACACACGGCAAGAACAGCATTTGATCTTGGCACCGCTGGGACATCCCCAACACTTATTGCTCTTGATACACCAGCTGGAGTTGGTCTAGAACTTTCGTTAGTAAAGATTTATGGGAAATTTCATTTAGGTTCTGGCTAATCGATATTTAAGAATACATATTTTGTCTTTTATAAGACACGAGAAAATCAATTTTTCGTGTCTTTTTTACTGATTAAAAATAATATGACTGACTTTTATCAAATCTTACGCATTAACAATTGAAAGCACAAAATTACACTTTATCTGAGGAGTTTCGATATGCAAAGACGATTAAAAACATTTACAAAAATTAGTTTAGTTATGATTTTCATTTTTATTGTTTCGATAATAAATATTTCAGCGGCAACCTTTACTGTTACGAATATAAATGACAGCGGTGCAGGTAGTTTGCGTCAAACTGTTTTAGATGCGAACGCAGCGGTTGGCACGGATACGATTGTCTTCGATGCGTCGTTTAATACAGCTCGAACGATCACATTGACCGGCGGCGAAATTGTTTTTGCTAACAGCGTTAATTCTAATGTAACGATTACAGGACCTGGCACGAATGTATTGACCGTCAGCGGAAATAACACGGGCAGAATTTTCTCGATTTTGGAAACGCCGGTCGTAACCATGAGCGGAATAACTTTGATTGGCGGCAACGGTGTCGGGACGATAGTCAGCAATTTAGGCGGTGCGATTGCCAATCAGGGAGATTTGACGCTAAACAATATGGTCATTACCGGCAACTCAGCGATGATTGCGGGCGGCGGGATTTATGTTGACGGCGATGACACGTTAAATGTCAATAACTGTGTGATTACAAAGAATTTTACTGCTGGTGGCGGCGTTGCTGGTGGCGGCGGAATATATTCGGCGTTCGGTTCAACAATGACTGTAACAAATTCCATTATTAGTGTTAATGAGGCACGGACTAATACTTCCTCCGGCGGCGGCATTTACACCCAAGGCACGACAACTATCACAAATTCCACTATCAGCAACAATATGAGCGGCGGACTTGGAGGCGGAATCCGAACACTCGGTTTAACGACCATTACCGGCTCAATCATCAGCGGCAATTCAGCCACGGACCAAGGCGGCGGAATTTATACCCCTAACGGTTTAACTGTGACTAATTCAACCATTAGCGGCAATTCTTCGGGAACGAACGGCGGCGGAATCTTTCGCGTCGGGACTGCTGCTCCTATTCTCAACGTTACTTTTTCAACAATCGCAAATAATAGAGCAACACAGACAGGCGGCGGAATTTTTTCGCAATCAATTAGCATCGGTAATACAATTATTGCCAATAACACGGCAGGACAGACAGGCACGGATTATAACGGAACTCTGAACTCGCAGGGTTACAATTTAATCAGAAGCACGACCGGCACAACAATCACCGGCACGACGACCGGAAACATCTTAGGCGTTGATCCACTCCTCTGTCCACTCAGTTTCAATGGCGGTTCAACTCGCACTCACGGTTTATCTAATGGCAGTCCGGCAATTGACGCTGGCGACCCGACAACATTTCCAGCAACTGACCAACGTGGTATTACTCGCCCACAAGACGGCGATGGAATAGGCGGATCACGTTCAGATATTGGTGCTTATGAACGCCGTTTAAATGATGTTTTAGCACATCAATCAGCTGATTTCGACGGCGATGCAAAAATTGATATTTCAATTTTCCGCCCAAGTGTTGGTGAATGGTATTACCAACGGAGTTCGAATTCTGCGGTCAACGGAGCTCAGTTTGGTGCTTCGACCGACAAACTAATTCCGGCTGATTACACTGGTGACGGCAAAACCGATTTGGCGTTTTTCCGACCTTCGACTGGCAGTTGGTTTATCTTACGCAGCGAAGATTTTAGCTTTTTTGCGTTTCCATTTGGGCTTGCGACCGACATTCCGAGTCCGGGCGATTTCGATGGTGACGGCAAAGCAGATGCGGCGGTTTTTCGACCTTCGAACGGCGTTTGGTATATCCAGAAATCGACTGGCGGCGTGACGATTCAGCCTTTTGGAGTCAACGGTGATCGAACTGTTGTCGCAGATTACGATGGCGATGGAAAGTCTGACATCGCGATTTTCCGACCAAGCGTGGGCGAGTGGTATTACCTTCGAAGTACCGATTCACAAGTCCGCGGAGCACAATTCGGAAGTTCGAGTGACAAAACCGTGCAAGGCGATTACACCGGAGACGGCAAGGCAGATTTCGCGTTTTTCCGACCGTCAAGCGGAAACTGGTTCGTCCTTCGAAGCGAAGATTTCAGCTTTTTCGCGTCACCATTCGGATTAGCAACTGACATTCCAACAATCGGCGATTACGACGGCGATGGCAAATTTGACCAAGCAGTATTTCGACCATCGAACGGAGTTTGGTATATCAATAAATCAAACGGCAGCGGAGTCACGAATCTGCAATTTGGAACCGGAACTGACGTGCCGCTATCGAGTTATTATTTGCCGTAAGTTGAACAAAAAGATTACGGCTGGTCTCTTTAAACTAATTCTCTCCTTGATGCAGGAACGGCAGAATATCGCCGTTCCTTTTTTTTCGAAAATATTTACTTATTTTGACCGAATTTGTCGAAATACTACGCATATATAAATGAAAGGAAAAATCGCTTGGAGAAATTATTATGAAAACGTCAAAACCCCTAGTCTGTTCAGTTTTTAGTTCGGTAGTTTTCGCCTGTTTATTATTTGGCACGGCAACCGCCCAGAATGATCAGAATACATTGTCGAGTTTAGTTAAATTCAATATTCGCGTTGCGAATCAAAGTTCTGTAAAACAATCGGTGACAATGGACTTGCAAGCAAAGTTCGACAATTTGATTTTGAAGGCACACGAAAACGGTTCGGTTAGAGTAATTGTCAAAGTTCGGTTAGATGATTATAAATCGGATGCTGAACTTAGCAATCAGTTGCAGAGGAGTCAGCGTGCTAGCATTAAACAAAAACAAGCATCTTTATTAAATTATTTGAACAAATTCAACATTGAAAATGTGAAGATGCTAGATTATATTCCGTTTCTTGGAATGGAAATTACGGCGGACGCACTCGAAACTTTGCGTGGCTTTGAGGATGTTGTAAGCATTCGGGAAGACGAAAGGCAGCAAGCCTCTTTGCTTGAGAGCATTCCAATTCTTGGTGGTAGTGCATTTGGCGGTCCCAGTGGTGGAACATTCGGCGGATTTTCAGGTCTCGGACGAACAATTGCGATTCTTGATACTGGCGTTGACAAAACTCATCCATTTTTCAATAACCGAGTGGTTTCTGAAGCGTGTTATTCCACAAATAGTGCAACAACTGCGAGTGTTTGTCCCGGTGGTGCAAGCTCTTCGACTGCTTCAAACTCCGGCTTGCATTGCAATGTTGCTGGTTGCACACATGGCACACACGTCGCAGGAATTGCGGCTGGCGGAAATCCAACAATCGGAGGTAATGGAGTGGCACGAGACGTAAATATCATCGCAATTCAGGTGTTTTCACGAAAAACCGACTGCCAAAGCACAAGTGACTGCACGACTGCTTTTAATATCGATACGATTAAGGCACTCGAAAGAGTGTATGCCTTGAGAACGACTTATGCGATTGATGCCGTCAATATGAGTCTCGGTGGCGGACGTTATTTCAGCTATTGCGATACCGAATTATCAGATTACAAAATGGCTATCGATAACCTGCGGGCGGCTGGAATTGCGACTATTATCGCTTCGGGCAACGAAGGTTTCACCGATTCGCTCGCTTCGCCAGCTTGTGTTTCAACCTCTTTTAGTGTCGGTTCTACCACTGACGGCGATACGTTTCCAATTGATTTTGTTTCGACATTTTCAAATAGTGCGAATTTTCTCAATCTTCTTGCACCAGGCGAACGAATTCTTTCGTCCTATCCTGGAGCTATTTACGAGAATTCGCAAGGCACTTCGCAGGCGACACCGATGGTCGCAGGTGCATGGGCAGTAATGAAGCAAAAATTTCCATCGGATACCATTGCACAAACCTTCACCCGATTGAAATACGGAGGTGTGCAGGTGTTGGATTCACGCTCAGGGTTAGTGAAACCACGTATTAAAGTAGATACCGCTTTAAATACTTCGAGCGTTGATCCGTGCAATTCATCGACTGCAATAAGTTTTGGGCAAACGGTTAATGGCGTTCTTGCTAATACAGATTGTTTAATTCCTTTGGGAAGCCGAGCCGATGTTTATTCATTTAGCGGAACTCAAGGGCAGTCGGTCGCGATTACTGAGACTTCTAGTGCATTTTTTACGTATCTTTTTTTATTCAACTCAAATGGCGTGATAATCGGTCAAAACGGAAACGCCGGAACATCCAGAATTCCTCCCGTGAGCGGATTTATGACACTTCCCGCAACTGGAACTTATTTTATTTATGCAACCTCAGTAGCAGGCAATACATTTGGAAACTATACGTTAAATCTAGCAACGAACGGTTGCAGTTTTGCGGCGTCATCTAGTAGCCAGAACTTTGCCGCAAATGGTGGAAACGGCAACTTTAATATAACCGCAGGCGGCGGTTGTGCATGGACAGCACAGAGTAATGCGGCGTGGCTAACCACAACTTCGACCGGAAACGGAAATGGTCAGGTTAACTACGCAGTTGTTGCAAATACCAGTTCGACACAACGAACCGCTACTGTTACCGTTGGCGGTCAAATTCATACTGTGACGCAAGCCGGAATTACTACAACCATTACACGTCGCCCATTCGATTTTGACGGTGATGGAAAAACTGATATTTCAATTTTCCGACCGAGTGCTGGTGAATGGTATTACATTCGAAGCGGAAATGCGGTTGTCAATGGTGCAAGGTTTGGCAGCTCGACCGACAAACCGATTCCGGCTGATTACACTGGTGATGGGAAAACTGATTTAGCGTTTTTCCGACCTGCGAGCGGTCAATGGTTTATTTTGCGAAGCGAAGACTCGAGCTTCTACGCATTTCCATTTGGCGTTTCGACCGACATTCCAACTGCTGGAGATTTCGATGGTGATGGCAAGGCTGACCAAGCTGTTTTCCGACCTTCGAACGGTGTTTGGTATATCAACAGATCGACTGGCGGAACAACAATTCAGCAGTTCGGAACCAATGGTGACCGACCTGTCGTGGCAGATTACGACGGTGATGGAAAGTCTGATATTGCGATTTTTAGACCGTCAGTCGGCGAATGGTATTACTTGCGAAGCAGCGATTCACAAGTCCGCGGAGCACGATTTGGAGCGTCAACCGACAAAACCGTGCAAGGCGATTACACCGGAGATGGCAAAGCAGATTTCGCATTTTTCCGCCCATCGACTGGCAGTTGGTTTGTGTTAAGAAGCGAAGATTCGAGCTTTTTCGCCTCGCCATTCGGAATCTCGACAGACACACCAACAATCGGCGATTACGATGGCGATGGCAAATTTGACCAAGCAGTTTTCCGTCCATCAAACGGCGTTTGGTATGTAAATAAATCAAACGGAAGTGGTGTGACAATTCAGCCGTTTGGAGCGAGTACGGATTTGCCCGTTCCGAGTTATTATTTGCCTTGATTTAAAGTCGGAACATAAAATTGCATCGGGTGATGATTTCATTGCCCGATGCTTTTTGTTTTAGAATCACGCTTCGAAAAAATGACATCCAACAACCAAAATAGAATAATCTGCTTTATATTTGCGGTAATTTTTTTATCGGGTAGCTTTCGTGAGTTTTTGTTCTTAATGTTGTGGCAAATTCTAATCGGCGATCAATTTACCTGAAAGATATGCTATAAATATTCAATCAATGCCATTTACTTTTCTTAAACAAAGACTTTTTTGCCCACTAATTTTAGTTGTGTTCAAGGGTTTTTTGTTGCTGCTTTTGTTGGTTTCGGTAATTTTCGCCCAAGAACGCGGGTTCGATGTTTTTTGGGTGCCGTTTAGTAGCTCTGAATTAGATAAAAATTTTCGGAATCCATCTGGTGCACCTATATTTCAGCGGTTTACAGACGAAGACGGATTATCGCAAATCAATGTTTGGTGCATCTTGCAAGACAGCAAAGGTTTTCTTTGGGTTGGAACTTTTAATGGATTAAATCGCTATGATGGGAATCAATTCCTTATTTATCGCAACGATTTTCAAGACAAAAATTCGCTTTCCCACAACGCAATTTTTTCGATTTACGAAACTAAATCGGGTGAAATTTGGATTGGCACAGGCGACGGATTAAATCGTTACGATCAAGCAACCAATAGTTTTCGAATTTACAAATTTGATGAAAATAATCCGAAAAGTCTCCGCAAAGGTTCGGTTAAAGCGATATTTGAAGACCGCGAAGGAACGCTTTGGGTTGGAACAAGCCACGGCGGTTTGAGCAAATTTGATCGAGCAAGTGAAAGTTTTACGCATTATCAAAATATTCCCGATAATGCTGAAAGCCTGAGCAACAACAATGTTTTCGGCATCGGCGAAGACGAAAAGGGCGAACTGTGGGTCGCTACAGCCGAAGGTTTGAATAAATTTAATCGTCAAAATGAAAGTTTTATTCGGTATCAAGCGAACAAAAACAAGCCAAATAGTCTTAGTGAAAATTTGATTCGGGCAATGTTTATTGACCGCAAAGGAATGATTTGGCTCGGAACTTATGGCGGCGGTTTGAATTTGTTTAACCCGCTAACCGAACAATTTACACATTATAAATCAGACAAAAGCAATCCAAACAGCCTAAGCAATAATTATGTCTTTTCAATTTACGAAACGAAAGGCGGCGATTTATGGGTTGGCACGGCTCAAGGGCTAAATGTTTATCAGCCCGCGACCAACGACTTTGTTTATTATAAACACGATATTACCGACATCAAGAGTCTTCCCGACAACGATATTTATTCGATTTATGAGGACATAAACGAACAGCTTTGGGTTGGCACGGCGAGCGGAGGATTGAGCAAATTTAATCAAAAAACACGCCGTTTTCAACAGTTCAAACCAGTTGCAAAGCAGGATTCAATTATCGGAAACGACATCTTGTCGATCTTTGAGGATAGTAAAAAGACGATTTGGGTTGGCACTCGAACCGGTGGATTGAAAAAATACAATCCGGAAACCAAGCGTTTTGATCTTGTCAAAGAAATCGGCGAATCGCCCGTGCTTGATATTATGCAAGACCGCACGGGACGATTTTGGTTTGGCACCGAAGGCGAAGGATTGTTTTATCGTGATGAAGCAGGCGGGAAGATTATTAAATATCGAGCCTCGGAAAATTCCGATTCATTAGGCAAGAGCTTGATCCGCCAAGTTTATCAAGACCGCGATGGCATTATTTGGCTCGCCACGTTGTCGAACGGACTTTATAAATTAGACGAAAATACGGGAAAATTAACGAATTATCAATACGATGCGAATAATCCGAACAGCCTCTCGAACAACAAGGTGCATTCGCTTTTAGAAGATTCAAACGGCAATATTTGGGTCGCAACAATCGACGGACTAAACAAATTTAACAAACAAACAGAAACTTTCATCCGAATAAAGCACACACCAAACGACTTCAAAACACCGTCGGATAAATTTCAGACTGGAATTTACGAAGCAAAAGATGGCATTCTTTGGATTGGCACCGGTTCAGGCGGGCTCAATCGGTTTGACCCGACGACGGGAATCTTTACATATTTTACTGAACGCGATGGTCTGCCAAACGATCATGTTTACGACATTTTGCCGGACGATTTCGGCAATTTATGGCTTTCGACCGACAAAGGTTTAGCCCGTTTTAATCCGGAAACAAAAACGTTTCGGAATTTTGACATCACCGATGGTTTGACGAATAACGAATTTAATTTTGGTGCGATTTTCAAAAACAGTTCAGGTCAAATGTTTTTCGGCGGTCGTGATGGCTTTGTTAAGTTTGATCCAAAGGATTTTGCCGATAGCGATTTCAAGCCGCCAATCTATTTAACGAACATCCGCATCCTTGAACAGCCGCTCAAAACCGAACAAAACATTAGCGAATTGAAAGAATTAAATCTCTCGTGGCGTGATTATGTTGTTTCATTCGATTTTGTCGCACTTGACTTAACCAAACCGAAAAAACTGCAATATCAGTGGAAACTTGAAAATTTCGATGATGATTGGATACACGGCGGAACGCGTCACACCGCCACCTACACAAATTTGCCTGGCGGCGATTACGTTTTAAAAATCAAAGCGACTAATACAGACGGCGTTTGGAGCGAAGAATCTGTGAATCTCAGAATAAAAGTCACACCTCCATTTTATCGAACATTCTCGTTTTACGGACTCGTTATTGGAATTATCGGTTTGCTGATTTGGTTGGTTTACTGTAATAGAATCAGTCAATTATACAAAATTAGCGAAACGCAGACAAAATTTACCTGACAACTGATTGAATCGCAGGAAGCGGAAAGAAAACGTATTGCTTCCGAATTGCACGACGGTTTGGGACAGTCTTTGGCGATCATTTCAAATCGGGCGGCGATGGGGAAAAATAATCCCAATGAACCCGAAATTATGTTGCGAGAATTCAATGAAATTTCGCAAAATGCTCTCGAAGCCTTAGACGAAGTTCAGCAAATTACAAGCAATCTGCATCCGCAGTATTTGGAAAGATTAGGTTTAACCAAAGCGTTAAAAGCAATGTTCGCAAAACTGTCGGATGTGATTGAAATAAAATCCGAAATTGATTTGATTGACAACATTTTCCCAAAAGATGCGGAAATCAACGTCTATCGAATCGTGCAGGAATCGCTGAACAATATCATCAAACATTCCGACGCTTCGGAAGCCGAAATTATAGTTAAAAAAACCGAAAACGAAGTTGTTATTACAATCAAAGACGACGGCAGAGGATTTGATACGACCAATTTTAAGGCGAAAGGCACGGGACTTGGCTTGGTCGGATTGCGGGAAAGAACGAATATGCTCGGCGGGAAAATTTCAATCAATTCGACTATCGGAAACGGAACGGAAATCAAGGTGAATTTACCAATTAAAAATTCTGTTCGAAATTTATGAATTTGTTTATTAAAAAATTGGTTTTTATGAATTGCCGTCTGCTTTAGCTGACGGAATTTGGATAATTTTTATGAATGGCTTTAGCCAAACTCCTGTAATAAATTAAAAATCCTTATGCTTTAGCCTAATTTGTCCTGAAGCAATAAGGACAATTGATATTCCCTAAACTTTGGCTAAAGCCCTGAGGCTCTTGATTTTGTTGTCCGTCAGCTAAAGCAGACGGCAATTCATAAAAATAAACTTATCTATGAACCAAATAACCATCATCATCGCTGACGACCATCCGATTGTCCGCCAGGGTTTGCGGCAAACTATTGAAAAGGAACAGAGTTTTAGCATTGTTGCCGAAGCTGAAAACGGAAAACTGGCACTCGAAGCGATAACCAAATTTCAGCCGAACATTGCGATTCTTGATGTTGATATGCCCGAAATGGATGGTTTTGCGGTCGCTCGCAAAATAAAGGAAAATAATCTGCCAACCGAAATAATTTTTCTCACGATTCATAATGATGAAGTGATGTTTAACGAAGCAATCGACCTTGGGGCGAAAGGTTTTGTTTTAAAGCAAAGTGCGTTGGAAGACATCATTGACTGCATCAAAATCGTCGCGAAAAATCAATTTTGCGTGAGTCCTTCGCTGACCAATTTCCTCATCAATCGCCAACGGCGTTCGCTCGATTTAACTGCCGAAAAACCTTCTATCAAAGACCTGACCCGTTCCGAAAAACGGATTTTACAGATGATTGCCGACGATAAATCCACCAAAGAAATCGCCGACGAGTTATTTATCAGCCCAACCACAGTCGAAAAACACCGAGCCAATATCTGCCGTAAATTAGACCTCAAAGGCGGTTATGCTCTGCTCAAATTCGCTTTAACTCATAAATCTGAATTGCTTTAAAGTTCAGAGTCCAAACTTCAGTTTGCTATTGACTAGCGAGCGAAGCAAAGCGGGTAAATTCGAGAACTTTGAATAAAAACGACAAACCACTTCGCTTCGCTGGTGGTTGGCAAACTGAAGTTTGGACTCTGAACGAAAAATACTTGCTACCAAGTATAAAAATACCTGTTTACCATAATATCCAAGCCTTTCAATCCGACATATCCTTTTCACATAGAGAATTTTCCCAAACGAATGAAAGTTTTGATTGTTGAGGATACCGCCAAGATGCGAAGGATGTTAACCGAGTTTGTCGGGCATAAATTTAATGAAATATTTGAATGTTTTGACGGCGACCAAGCATTGGCATCCTACGCAAAACATCATCCCGATTGGGTTTTGATGGATTGGCAAATGCCGAAGATGGACGGCATCACCGCTACCCGCGAAATCATCGCTGAATTTCCAATGGCAAAAATCTGTTTGGTAACGAGCTACGACGATGGTTTTTTGAAATCGGAAGCCCTGGAAGCAGGTGCGAAAGGCTTAGTTTTGAAAAGGAATTTGGCTGAACTGGAATTTATTCTGGTTAGCGAACTTGAACATTGAGAAGATTTTTGCCCGCGAATTACGCGAATCGGCACGAATATAAATCCAAAGATTCGACTTTTTTGAAAGTCTGATCTCTTGAGAATTGATTTTGTCTTATCTGTCTTTGATTCGCGTTCCCTCGCGTAATTCGCGGGCGAGACATTTAAAATGATACTTAACAATGCAATTGTCGGGTTGTCTGACGTGCGGTTTAACCAAACGAATTCAAACCTTGATCGATTGTCTATTTCTAAACATGAGGAGAAAAAAATGAAAAACAAACAAACCCCCGATGATTTTAATATCTCGGCTAATAATACGGAATCAAACTTATTTACAACTTTTTCCAGCCGAACATTTACCATGTTTCTGCTGGCACTAGCCTTGTGCATTAGTGGTTTTACAATAACCGCAGCGGCACAGCAAGACGGAAGGCGACTGCAGAATTCGGGCGATATCGCTTCAAAAAACTATTCGTCTGAAATTCCTGCGAACTCTCAGCCTGATTCACCGGAAGGTGTTGAAGATGTTATTAGTGACGGCGGTTTTGAATCCAGCACAGGGCAATTTCCAAATGTAGTAAATAGCGATTGGGCACAGACCTCGACCATCAATAACCCGCCGCTGTGCGGAACAACCTGCATCGCCGGAGTTAATGGTCCGCAGCAGGGAAGTTATTATGCTTTTTTTGGGGCAAATCCCAATGCTGAGACATCGTCAATCCAGCAAAACAATATTCGATTTTCTCAATCAAACAACTACGTGTTGAGGTTTCAGTTAAAAATCTCTGAGGTAACCGCTCCATTTAATGCGAGCCTCACGGTGAAGATAGACGGAAATGTAATTCATACGATCACCGAGCCTTCGGTTGCTCAAACCGCTTATTCACAAGTTTTTGTTACAATTCCGCGTGCTTATCACGGTGGTGGGCTACACACAATTAGATTTGAATATATCAATCCTGTGGGAAGCGGTGCCTCGAATTTTCTGGTTGACCAGATTTTCCTTGAGCGAAATGCGATTGTTGACGGCGGCTTTGAGCAAAGCACAGGAAATCCGGCTACAAATATATACTGGAATGCAGCTGCAAGCCAATTTACTACTTCACTTTGCACAGAAGCAAATTGCGGCACCGATGGTAGTGCATCTCCGCCGAGGACCGGAACCTATTGGGCTTGGTTTGGCGGAACATCTAACGCGTATACAGGATCGATTCAACAAAGTTTTGTTGTTCCGTTCGGGTCACGTCCGGTATTGAAATTCTGGCTGAAGAATGGAAGTGTCTCTGCTCCTTTTAGTTCTACTCTCAAAGTATTGGCAGATGGAGTTGTACTCAAAACAATAGCCGAGAAAACGGTTCGCGATGCCGAATATTCGCAAATTAGTATTGCCCTTCCGCCGGGTATCGCAAATAATGCGGAACATATCATCAGATTGGAATATGCGAAAGCTGCCTCATCAACTATATCAAGTATGGTAGTTGATGACATAACCCTAGATACAAGTGCCGCACCGACAGATTTTGATGGCGATAGGAAAACTGATGTATCTATTTTCCGACCATCAGTCGGCGAATGGTATTTCCAGAGAAGTTCAACGGGAGTAACAAACGGTGCTCAATTTGGAGCATCAACCGACAGACCTGTTCCTGCGGATTACACAGGCGATGGAAAAACTGACTTCGCATTCTACCGACCATCAACCGGAACTTGGTTTATTTTGAGAAGTGAGGATTCAAGCTTCTTTGCCTTCCCATTTGGAATTTCTACCGATATTGCGGCTCCGGGAGATTTCGATGGCGACGGCAAAGCAGACGCGGCGGCTTTCCGTGCCTCGGTTGGTACTTGGTTTATCCAAAATTCCTCGGGTGGTGTGACGATTCAACCGTTTGGAACAGCTGGCGACCGACCGGTTGTTGCAGATTATGACGGCGATGGAAGGTCAGATATGCAATTTTCCGACCGAGCGTGGGCGAATGGTATTACATTCGAAGCAGCAACGGAATGGTTCGCGGAGCACAATTTGGAGCTTCGACCGACAGAACCGTGCAAGGTGATTACACCGGAGATGGCAAGGCAGATTTTGCGTTCTATCGACCTTCGAGCGGACAGTGGTTTGTTTTGAGAAGTGAAGATTCGAGCTTTTTCGCATCACCATTTGGCGTTTCGACCGACACACCAACAATCGGCGACTACGACGGCGATGGTAAATTCGATCAAGCAGTTTTCCGACCATCAACCGGGCAATGGATCTTGAATCGTTCTACAGCCGGAGTGCAATTTGCAACCTTTGGAACGAATAATGACCTTGCAGTTCCAGCTTATTATTTGCCGTAAAAGGTTAATTGAAATAAAAAAAGAGCGATTGCAAAAATGCAGTCGCTCTTTTTTGTCTTGATTTTGCTTAGTGTTTATGGAATTGAAACAAAGTCAACACCAGTTAGACTCTCATTAACAGGCACAGAACGTGGTGTAAATGAATAGCTTTTTGATAAAACACCGACCAAATAAGAACTGCCTGATGCAACAGCATTAAACCGATAATATCCGGTTGGATTAGTTTTCGTCCAACGCACATTTCCGGTCGAATCTGTCATCGAAACACGAGCATTGTAAACTGCTCGTCCGCTTGTTGTCGTAACTCGACCAGCAACAGTTACTGACGAAGAAGGAACGCTCGGGACTTGAACCTGTGCAGTTATTGGAGCACCTGTTTTGAAGAAACCAATTGTTGCATTTGCTAATTGCGGAGGTCGATTTGAATCAAAACGGAAGTTATACATTGTTCCCCAACGGATTGCATTCGCGTTAGAATTTACTGCTAATGTTTCTGAACTCCAAGTCATGGAATTAGCCGTTTGTGTTTGAGTCCAATCTGCGTTACTAAACCCAGCGTTTGCAGCAGTTCCGTCAAACGCCATACCTGGTTGTTGTGGTGGTGAGTGAAATCCGATATTGCTGATTGTCACTCCAGAACCTAATGGCACACCAAAAGATTGAATTGCACGATCTAAATTTTGGTTATAAATAGCGTATTCATAATGCCAAACTCCAGCTGACGGATTTGTTACTTTATAAGCAACTGTTCCGATTCCATCAACGCCCGGAGCTGGTTTAATTTCAACCGCTGACGAGCCTGTCCATGCAGAAACTGCGATTTTTGCTCTTTGTGTTGCGGCAGCCGCTGAAAAACTAAAAGGACTTCCGGTGCCTGTAACATTATATCTACGGTATGAAACGTTGTTATACATATTACATTGCGTCGGATTTGTTTGGCACCAAGCATATTCATGCGGTGTAACATATTGCGACTCAGCGTAATAAGTTGCACCAGCATTTAAAGCTGTGCTGAGATCACTAATCTCAGTTAAAATTCGATGTGTTGGTCCGGCATGTGCATGTCCGGTATGTGTGTTTGATGGCGTTGCAGAATCGCCTCTTGGATAAAAACCGCTAAATGGATTAATCCAGGCACGCGAACCAAGATTTGGTCCGGCGTTTAAACTAGCAGAATATGGATCAGAACAACCTGAGCCAAGTCTTGTTCCGCCAACACCATTACAACCTAAAGCACAAAGATTGTTAGTCAAAGCAGTAAACCCGTGTTTTACACTCGATTGACCAATTTGTTCAAAACGCTCATCGTTTGTTGTTCCGCCACTCATTCGATAAAGATTTTGCGGAATAACCGGGTGGTCATTACTCGGCAATGCAAACCAGTTCAAATCAACCGTGCCGAAATTGCAAGAATCTGTTCCAACAGCAAGCCCAACTTGTGTTCCGCTGCTTGCTCCAAATTGTGCAAGTCCGGTTAAATCTCCGACAACTACGTCAGGTCCCGGAACAGTTCCGGCATTAGGAGCAGCCGCAGGTAAAACATCTGATTTAGATTCGCCATCAACAAGTTGCGTAACTTCAATCGGCTGCATTGTTGCAGAAATAGTAATTTGTCCAACTATTGCTCCGACTTCAGATGGACGACCAAGTGCTTCTGCAAATTCTTTTGAAACAAGAAGTCTTCCTGATTGAACGTTAAGAATACGACCATTTGGATTGTAATCCCATTCGTGTCCTTCGATGTTGAAAAATATAAAACCTGTTTTTTCGTCACGAATAACAAGTTCATATTGATCGCCCCAAGGCAAGTTTTCAACAACAAGTTGTCTTGACGAAGCATTCAATGCTTCAGGGACATTCGATGAAAACTGGGTGATAAGCCCTAAAGAACTCGGCAATGGACCACGCAATTCGTTATTAAAAACAAGAACTTTAAAAAACGACTCGCGGTTTATATCAAAACGCATTAAACCTTGTTTTGATTCTTTTGAAGCAAAATTGATGTCATCAAAACGACTCAAATTAAAATCAATTGCAACACTTCCGCGTGCAGCAATCATTTTTTCAAGAGTTCCGGTGTTGCTTTGCGGAACTGGTTGCTTAAGTCCAAATATTGAACTTTGCGATTCATTTCCAAAAAGCAAAAGAAAAGGGAGCAAAACGGTAAGAATAGTATTTAGCATAATTTTTTGTTACTAACCACGAAGGTTGTGCAAAGTATTCCAATCCAAATTTGTATCTATTTTTGTAGATTTTAACTTTATTTTATACACCTTTTTAGATACTTTAACAAGTAGAATTTAATAAGCATTTGTGATACTAGATTTATGAAAAGTGGTTGTGAAAGCCAAAACGTAAAAAAACAGCGAGCAACACTTCCTGTTTTGAAAAATTCTGCGGCTCAAAAAGATAATATTAGCGACTCAAAAACGAGCCGCTGGCGAGCTTTGGCTTTAATTATTCTCAATCTGTTAATGATTGCACACATCATTCAATGGCGGTTTACAGGTTCGACAATTTCACCAATCGAACCTTCTGAATCAATGTTTACTCTTCAAAATGGAGCAGTAAACGCCGGATTTATTTTCTTTATTTTGGCAATTTTAGCAACGCTTATTTTCGGACGTTTTGTTTGCGGTTGGGGTTGTCATGTTCTTGCACTTCAAGATTTTTGTGGTTGGTTATTAAAAAAAATCGGACTTACGCCAAAGCCTTTTCGCTCGCGACTTTTGGTTTTTGTGCCTCTGATTGTTGCGTTGTATATGTTTGTTTATCCAACTGCTTATCGTTTTTTTGCCGCACCAAAAAATGAACCGCTTTTTCCGGAATTTACCAATCATCTTATTACAACTGATTTTTGGGCGACTTTTCCGCCGGTTTTTGTCGCAATTCCGTTTCTTTTTATTTGCGGATTTATGACTGTCTATTTTTTAGGACAAAAAGGATTTTGCACTTACGCTTGTCCGTATGGCGGATTTTTTAATTTGGCTGATAAGGTTTCGCCCGGCAAAATTCGCGTCACAGATGCTTGCAATCAATGCGGACATTGCACGGCGGTTTGCACTTCAAATGTTTTGGTTCACTCCGAAGTAAAAGAATATGGAATGGTTGTCGATTCCGGTTGTATGAAATGTATGGATTGCGTCAGCGTTTGTCCAAATGATGCTTTATATTTTGGTTTCGGAAAGCCCGCAATTGCCGTTTCAAAAACTCTGACGAAAAATTATTCGTTAAATTGGACTGAAGAATTAGCCGGTGCAATAATATTTTTTACGAGTTTTTTAGCTGTCTGGGACGTTTATCAACTTGTGCCAATGTTGATGGCACTTGGCATTGCGACGATTACAACGTTTCTCGCCCTGCGTTTATTCAGATTATTACGAGTTGCCGATTTATCTTTTTATCGTTTCACACTCAAATCAAGCGGAAAAATTAAAAAAGCCGGATGGATTTTTTTGAGTTTCGGCTTGCTTTGGATTGGCTTAAATGTACATAGCGGTTGGGTGCATTACAACGAATCTGCCGGAGCAAAAGCATTTGAAAATCTCCAAATTCCTGACGAATTAGCCTTAGCACAGACAAATCCTGAGCAATGGCTGAGTTCTGCTGACCGCCAAAATATCGCGGACGGAAAACATCATCTTAAAGCTGCATCAGCTGCCGGATTTTTAAATAATAGTTCGGCAATTCCAAAACTTGCATGGTTTGAATATCTTTCCGGCAATACCGAACAAGCGATTTTATTGCTTGCCACTGCCGCGGAGAATCAAAAAGGGCAATCTAAAGCATTGAGTTTTTATTATCGCGGGGCAATATTTAATCGTCTTGGTCGTTACGAACAAGCAATTATGAGTTTAAACAAAGCTCTGACCGAACAGCCTGATTTAATTCTCGCTCGCGAAGAACTTGGCGTATCTTTCTGGCAGCTCGACCGCAAACAAGAAGCAATTTCAACTTGGAGCGAAGCCGCTAAACGCAATCCTAATCTGCCTTTGACGAAATATTTTCTTTCCGCTGCGGCTGCGACTTTAGGAAAATTAGAAATCGCCGAAGCATTAGAAAAACAAGCCGATCAACTAACGCCAAATGAACCATTTTTCCAATGGATGATTGGTCTTCGCCTAAAAAACGTCGGAATGAACCAACTTGCGGACAAGCATTTCCAAAAAGCAATTCAACTAAATCCGGATTTCAAAAATCGCTAAAAAATTAACGCTAAATACCTTCCTGCGACTGGAACGCAGACACTCTTGTCTGCAAGATTGCGTCCGCAATCTAACGGCATCTGGCGAACCTGCGGTGTTGTATTTTACACTCGATTTTTGGGCTTGGTTTTGGTCGTCTTGAAATTTTGTGTTCCAACGGGCGACTGATATCGTATTTCCACGTCCGATTACAAATGTTGAACCGAAATTTGTGTCGTCGTCTTGGATTAGCAAAATGTTTTGTTCAAGATTCGAATCGTAAAATTGGCTTCATCGTAGTTGTAATCAAACCTGACAGAGCTATTATCTGCGAAAGTTATTTTGTCTAAAACCTTTAATGTCGTGTCGTTTGGCGGTCCATAAACTGTCAAATTTGGATCAAAATTGGTGTTGATTGTTTCGCTCTTGTATGTGAGCGTCGCGTATGTGTGAAGTCCGTTTTGCCATTTTTGAGTGATTGTTGTCGGATAATGTTGTCCGTTAGTTTCAAGGACTAAAACACAAAAACCGCTAATCTCAAACCAATTGGTTTAAAACTGCGGCTCGATAAACTGGTTGGGAAAACCGTTTTTCATATTTTTCGATACTTCTGAAAATAAAATTATCCGATGAATCGAAATCTGCTCCTAATATTTTATTGTGTCAAGAAAAAAATGTGAATCGACTCATAAGTTTTTGGCTAGCAGTTTTTTGAGTTTAGCAATATTATAATTTTATGATACAAGGAAAATTACGTTTTGAGATTCAAATTGGCAAGGTGCAAGCCTTGTTTGATCAAGCCCAAACAAAGGAAAATCCTGGGTTGTGGCTATTTTTGCATGATTTGCGAACGCCGATGTTTATGTTGGAAGCGTTATCTAAGGTTTACAGCGATTTGATTGACAAAAAGATGTTTACGAGCTTGAAAGAGAAATTTAAGCAAGTTGAAGACGGTCTTGGTGCGTTAGATTATTACGCAGCTTTTCAAAAAGAATTTTCTTTAAAAAGTGAAATCCCAGACGCGGTTAAATCGTTTATCTCCAATAAAACGGTTGAAAAAACGCAGCTTCTAAACTCACTTTTGCAAGAAGGCGAATGGCTAAACGGACTTCAGCTTAAGAAAATAAAAAAGCAATTAGAAAGCGTGAAATGGCTTGCTGAGGAAAAAGAAATTGCAGCTTTGAAAGTTTTTTACCAAAAGCAAATCAGGAAAATTCAAGAATTTGTTGAGGAAACAACGTTTGTTTTTGATAATGTTGAAGAAGACGTTCACGAATTGCGGAGAAAAATTCGTTGGCTCAGTATTTATCCGCAAGCCTTGCAAGGCGTTGTCAAATTAGAAGAAACCAAGCTAGTTGCGAAACATTTAAAAAAATATCTGACAAACGAAATCGTTACTTCGAGGTTTAACCAATTGACTGTTGCCGAAAACGAGAAAAATTTTCTGACATTTGAAAAAAATCATTTTCTCGCGTTAAGTTGGATGATTTCCGAATTAGGAAAAATAAAAGACAATGGTTTGCGAATTGAAGCCTTGAAAAATGCCTTGCAACAAACCGAGTTGCATAATGATCCAGCCGCAACAAAAAAATCGCTAGAATTATTAGGAAAAACTCAACCTGATATTGAAATTCTTTTAAAACAAGCAAGCGAAATATCACAAACATTTTTTGAAGAAAACGTTTTAAACGAAATGATTTTGTAATTATCTCAACGCGGAACTTCGACAGTTTTTAAAATATCAGTGATAACTGCGTCCGTTGTTGCACCATCGAGTTCGGCTTCGGCACGCAACGCAAGTCTGTGTCGCAAAACTGGACGTGCAATGTCTCGAACATCGTCAGGAGTTGCAAATTCTCGTCCACGAATTGCTGCAAGTGCTTTTGAACAAAGAAGTAACGCGACTGATGCCCGCGGGCTTGCACCATATAATATTGATTTATGAGTTCGAGATTTATTAACAATTTCGACAATATAATGTTGCACGCCGGTTTCAGTTTTCATAGCTTTTACTTCATTTCGGCAAGTGGCAATCGAAAATTCTTCCGGAAGTCTGGCAATTTCAATTTGTTCAAGGTGTCGCGAATTAAAACCCGAATCCCAACGAGCGACAATCTCGCGTTCAGCTTCAATCGGCGGATAATCAATCAAAATTTTCAGTAAAAATCGGTCAAGCTGAGCTTCCGGAAGCGGATAAGTTCCTTCATATTCAATTGGATTTTCGGTCGCTAACACAGTAAAAAGTGGCGAAAGCTGATAACGTTTTCCGTCAATCGTGGTTTGACGTTCTTCCATTGCTTCGAGCAACGCAGATTGAGTTTTTGGTGGTGTGCGGTTTATTTCATCAGCTAACAAAATGTCAGTAAAAATTGGTCCGGGACGCAAACTAAATTCGGAAGTTTGCATATTAAAAACGTTAGTTCCGGTAATATCAGTCGGCATTAAATCAGGCGTAAACTGAATTCGCGAAAATCTGGCACCAATAATTCTAGCTAAAGTTTTTACAATCAATGTTTTTGCAGTGCCGGGAACGCCTTCAACTAAAGCGTGTCCTTCTGCCAAAATTGCAACAAGAATTTGCTCAATTGGTTCATCTTGTCCGACAACAACTTTGCGAAGCTCATTTGATAAATGGGCGATAGTTTGCGGTGTTTGTGTTAGCATTTGATAGTTTATTATGAGAACTTAATTAGCTAAATTATTAATTAAAAACAGGTTTAGTTTAGTTTGTTACAAATCTGTTGGCAAACTCAAAGAGAATTTTTGCATCCTAGCCGTTCGACCTCTTTGATAAAATTAAGTTAAAATTCATATCTTTAGTAATTATGAAATATTTGTATCTTTTTCTCTTTTTAATAAGTTTTAGTTTTCCGGTTTATGCAGACGTTGCTCTCTTGCTTCACGAAGCGAAAGGTTTTAGTGGTGAAACGACCGGAGCCGGACATAGTGCTGTTTACCTTTCTGATGTTTGTGCTGATCCGCCGCCGTTTGTTTTACGAAAATGTCGGAATGGTGAAAAACGCGGTGCTGTTATTGCGACATATCCCGATTTTGGCACGGAAAACGACTATAAGTGGTTTGCAATGCCTTTAAATGTATATCTTTACGGCGTTGACAAAGAGAATCAAACTCCTTTGTATGCAAATGGCGAAATTCGACTTTTGTTGCGAGAAACAGTTCGTCAAAAATATCTTTCTGATGTTGTTCCGAAAGGTAAAGATGGAACTTTGCCTCCGGGACGTTGGGTTGAAATTATTGGAACTGCACTTAATCGTGATCTTTACGCTTTTACGGTCAAAACAACGCCCGAACAAGACGAAAAATTTATAGAAAAATATAGTCTTTTGGTCAAAGGTAATGATTTTGAAGTGTTTTACAAAAATTGTGCAGATTTTACCAAAGATATTTTAAATTCATTTTTTCCGCACTCTGCTCGTCGCGATTTTATCAACGATTTAACAATGACGACGCCAAAAGGTATCACCCGAAGTTTTTCAAAATTTGCGAAAAAGCGTCCTGAATTGATGTTTCACGTCACTAAATATTCGCAGCTTGACGGCACAATTATGAAAAGTTTTGGCAATCGTAACTTTACCGAAACTGCTTTTACATCAAAAAAATATGTTATTACTCAGGCTCTGACAATGCCGATTTTACTTCCATTTTTTGCAGGAACTTATTTCGTGACAGGATATTTCAGCATTGATGGAACTTATCGAAACAATCCTTCGATGGAAATGGCAAAGCTCAATTTAGAGAAAAAAGTAAGAAAAAGCACATCAAATTTTTCTGATAATTCTCAATCAATTAAAACAATTGATAGTAGCCGAAAAGCCGAAAAGTTAAGAATTTTTGGGAGCGATAATGATTGGAAAAATTACAAAAACGAGTTAAAAACTTTTATTTCCCAAGCGGTTTCACAAAAGCTATTTGTTGATCAAAAAGAAGTTAAGTCATTTTTTCGTGACCTCGAATTTCAGAGCGAACCTTTTTATGATTCTAATGGCGAATTGATGTTGAAGGTTGTTAATTATGGCAAAGAAAGTATGCTTGGAATAACGAAACAAAACATTTTGAGCCCAGAAACTGATGTCCGACTTGCTTATAAAATGATGCTTGTTAAATTAAAAGCACAACTCGATGCGTCAGAAAAAAATCGTGAAACTTTCATTGCTTTGCAAGAAAACTGGAAATTGCTTTTGGAATTGAAGAAAAATTCTGAGAGCTTGCCACCAGTTGAAAATCAGACAAATGCGAGATTTTTAACAATGGGCGTTCCAACCAAAACGAGTAAAAAACTTTCGTTGATTTTCAGAGAAATTACGCATTAAATTGTAAAGTCAATTAGTGTTTTTAGTGCTAATAAAATTACGGTTACGAGGAAAATTCTTTTGAGCCAAATTTCATTGAGTTTCGTTACTAATTTTGCACCTAAATAAGCCGCGACAAACATTGTTGCGGCTAAAATTATGCCTAATTTATAGTCAATCAATCCTTGCCACGCAAAAATAATTGACGCTACAAATGATGAGAAAACGTTGATAACCTTTGTATTTGCAATAGCTTGCGTGTAATTCATTCCAAGAAAAGCAATAAAACAGGCGGTTAACATCGTGACATATCCGCCGCTAAAAAGTCCGCCGTAAATACCGAGAAAAAAAGTCATTGAATAACCGAGAATAATCAAGGAATTTGAAATTGTCGAAGTTGCTTGTGGCTTAGATTCGCCTCGAAAAAATGAGAAAATTATCACAAAAAACATCGAAATACCGACAATTAGCGGCATTGTTTTGCTTGCAATAATTC
Source organism: Acidobacteriota bacterium (assembly GCA_031415455.1). GTDB lineage: Bacteria > Acidobacteriota > Blastocatellia > Pyrinomonadales > Pyrinomonadaceae > JANNVK01. The sequence goes on from JANORS010000013.1 coordinate 164,536, forward strand.
CAACTAACAAGGCACCAATAATTGAACCGATTATTGTGAGTAAAATCATTAAAGGTAAATGTTTACGGTCAAGAACGTCTTGTTTCAGAAACGGCAAACTACCACCAATTGAGAGAAATGTCAGCCCAAACATATTGGTTGCAATCGCAACTTTTGGGTCAATTCCAAACTGAAACATCACCGGAACGGTTATTAACGAATTGCTACCAGTAATAACTCCGACAAAACAAGTCACAAAAAACAAAATTATTAGTAACAAAAGTGCTGTTTGGGTCACAGTTTTCGCCTCTTAACTCGTTTAATACCAATAGTTTCTTCAAATTCGCGAAGTTTTATTGTAAGTCTCAGCACTTCAGTTTTATTTGTTTTTTCGCCATGATGAATTGCCTCACATTCGTTCATGAAATTTATAAGTTCCGCGAGATTAACATCAGATTTTTCAGCAACAAGAAAAGCAAGGTTTTCATTAGATGTTGTATTGTCAGAACCTGTAAACCGAATTAAATTTCGCTTAAATTCACTGTAAATATTATCAATTGCGAGATCGTAAGCTTTAATATTTTCCTGGATTTCAGCCATTGCGGTTACATATTCAAGTTTTGAAAGACGATTTAGCTCGCCATTTGGCAAGGCTCGAGCAAAGCGTCTGCCACCTGACCAAAAAAACAGTCCAAAAAATAAAGCAATTTGAGCCAAAATTGCTATGACTGGCGTTCCTTCAAAATAAGCTGATAGTCTGTCGTCAGATTTACCAAAACCTTGGTGATATTCGTCGAAAGCTGTAATTCCATTTGAAGACGTTAGAATATTTATTGCGAGTTGCGAATTGTCAGCGAGTTTAAGTCCATTGTTTGCAATAATAAACGGATCGCTAAGAAAAACAACTTCACCTGCACCGAAAGGGAAGTCAGCTAAAATAGTTTTTTTATCATTTGCAAAATGAACTACCGGAGCATTTAAAAATGGTTCGCCTGCACTTTCGTTTGTTGTTTCTGAGGTCGAAGAAATTATCGGCGGTTGAGTGTCTGATTCATCAGAGGGCTTTGGCGTTGGTTTTATTTCTGGTGTTGAAATTGAAAAATCACCTTTTGGACGTGCATTTGATGGTTGAACAGTTGGTGTTACTGTCGGGGTTGGGATTTCAAAAGATTTAGGAACTGAAGAAAGTTCCTCTTCTTTTTCACTGTCACCTATTTTAAATTTATCGCCAACAACCGGATTTTCATTTTTAGATGAAGCATCAAGAAACTTTAAATTAATTTGCGAAGCTAAAACTGAAGGTTTTATAGAATTTACGCCGCGTGTGTAAGTCGTTGGCTGAATTGGTTTTAGAGAGTCAGATTTTTCGGTTAATTCTTTCGGATCAGTAGAAATAGCAACTTCTACATTTTTTGACAATTCAAAACCAACTTCCCAACCTGAGGTTGTTTTAACCAATTCTGACATTGGTTCGCGGTCAATAATTACGAGTCTTCCACCTTCTGAAACCCAACGCATAATTGATTCTGCGTCTGTGTCTGTAATTTCCCGGCGAGTTTTTCCGATAATTACAAAAACTGATGGTCTGTTCTTAGTATTTGCAAGTAAAGTTGAAGGCTTTTCTTGCCACCGAATGACTTTTCGTCCGGTTTCCGCAAGTAATTCATAAATGGCTCGTGTGCCGGTTGAGTCTGAATTATAAGTTGAACGATTTGGATAGAATTCGTTATCAGGCAGTTTATTTTTACGCGAAAAAGCCGCTGCGTTAAGTCCTATTAAGATCAAAACGATGATAAAAAGTCCGCCAAAAATGTATAAACGCTGTTTCACAAATTAAGTTTCGCTCTCCATAGATTTATATTTCGCCCGGAAATCTTGCCAGTCTGCGTCGCTTGCCGCATCAAAACCATACCAATGTCTTTCAAAACTATTTGTTAAAAAACGCATATTTTTGAGAACTCCATCTCTCTTTCTGAGATCGAAAAGATAGTCGCGATTCGTTTTATGTTGTTCTAAACCGATGATCTTTTTATCGCTTAACCCGCACAAAACAGCAATATAACCTTTTCTAATCGCTCCGCGAGTGTCACCTGATTTTGCCAAATTTTCAGCTTCGGCAAAGACATCGGTCGAATCTTGATTTGCTAAGATTGTTTCGCCCAAAATAACACGAGACTTTCGTTGTTTCTTTTCTTTGCGTCGAAACTTAGAAAAATATGGTAAAAAACGATAAACCAAATATCCTATTATTGCGAGTGCAAGACCGACAATCAAAATTTGTAAAAAATTAGCTACACCTTGCATTCCACCTGAACTAACATTTGGCAAAGGATTTTGCGGCAATAAACTTGCGAAAAAATCTGAAATTTTCTGCTTTATATCGTCAAGCCATTTTTCAAAAGCACTTTTTTCTTTTTCAGGTTTATCAACTTTTTCTTCGGCTTTTTGAAACTCAGGTCGGTTTAAAATTTCATCAAGTTTTTGCTTGTCTTCGTCTTTACTTCGGCTTGAAATTGACTGTTTTTCAACTTCGTTAATTTTAATAACTAACGCACTAAGTCTATCAATTGCTTCACTTATCGGCGTTAAACGAGTTTCGCCAACAGCCGGAAGTTTCTCAAAATCAATAAGTTTTTGTTTGAGCCAAGCATTTTCTAAATCAACATCAAAATTAGAATTATCAATTTTTGATATTTTCAGTAAATCGTTTTTAATTATTAGCAACGATTCTTTCTCTTCCGCAAGTTTTTCTGCTGCCGTATAATCAGCATCATCATAAGTAATGTATTCAAGTTCAATAATCGCAGTTTGAATACTTTCTTTATATTCGCTGAGAGTTGCCGAAAAAGTTGTGATATTAAAAATTAAAATAAGCAGACAGACTGATGCTTTGACCAAATGTTTTCGTAAAATTGTGAAAAAAACGTTCGTCATTAATTTAATCCAAGCATTGAATGATCTGATTTTTGCGGAACTGGTTTTGTAACTTTATCAATTACTGTTTTATTCGAAAGTGCAGGTTGCAAAGGGTTCATATATTGAGTTGGCAACGGCGGAATTTCGCCAAGATTTCTCGCCGCCAACAGTTCTATATCGTAACCTTCGTGGCGAACTCTTTCATCAACATAAAGTAAACTTAGCCCAAGCATCCAAATTGGACTTAAAAAAATCAGACTCGCCTGTGAAATAAGTTGATTTGCAATGATATACCACATCGGAATTGTGTCGCCATCAAAGCTAAATATTTCAACGCCATTAAGATATGCAAACCAGCCGAGCGGGACGTAAAGTATTGCGAGTGCAGAATATGTTGCCAAAATAGTGAAAACAAACAAGGCGGCAAATCGCTTAACATTTCCGCTGGCAAGGCTAAAACTTCGCCCAATTGAAGAAAAAACGCCTTGTCCTTCAACCAAAATTATTTGCGGAACATAAGCAAATCTTGACGCCAATAAAAAAAATACAAAAAGTGTTCCTAATAAAACTGCAATACTTAAAATAATGCCGACAATTACACCTAAAATTATGGAAAATTGGGCAAGAGCAGCACTTAAAATAATTGCAAGTGCGGCAAATGTTGCACCGAAATAAAGAATTGGAACACCGACAAAAGCAAGTATCAAAACTAAAATGACCGATGCAAAAAATAAACTTGGCAATCTTTTCCAAACATTTAGATAAGTTTCGCGAAAATTGAGTGGTTCAAACCATAATAAATGTCTGACAAAATTTCTCGACGCTCCTCCCATTACAATCAAAGTTGCAACGCATTCGGCAAACCAAATAAAAAAATTACCTAAAATTGAAAGAAACTGAAGATAAAATGAATCGTCGTAAGAATAAGCAGTTTTGTTTGGAGTAATTGAGGAAATCAAAGCTGTCCAACCAAGAGCTAATAAAGTTGCTACCAAAATCGGCGGACTTGCAATCCACAAAAGAGTCCAAAAATTTTGCCGATAAAGACGAATTGATCGATCAATCAAGTCACCAGCACCAAGCGGTTGAAGATTTTGTGAAAGAATTTTTGCCATCTAATTATTGGAATTCTAACATAAAAAAAGAGCATCGACCAAAATTGGTTGATGCTCTATAATATTTGCTCAAAATATTCTAAAAGAAGTATCGAGCTGCAAAAGTAAACCCACGACCTCCAACATTTGTTTGTCCAAGATTCAGAAAAGTGGTTGTATTAACACTGTTTCCTATTGTGTTTACTGGAATTGTGGTGAAATTACGATGGTTGAACACATTAAAGACTTCCATCCGAAGTTGAAGACTTTGAGTTTCAGAAAAAGTTTTGAAATTTTTAACTAAAGCCGTATCCCAATTTTGAGTTCCACCCGTTCTTTGTGTGTTTGCACCTAGATTACCAAGAACGCCTGAGCTCGCTGCATTTACGATAAAATAAGCGTTTGGATTTGGAGCTGTTGGAGTAGAAACCAAAGGAAATGTTCCATTAGGATTAATTGAAACTCTTTGTGAACCTTCAACAGTTGAAATTTGACCAGGTGTAATACCTAGAGCATTATTAGCATTCAGAACTGAATAAGGTGTTCCAACTGAATAAGTTCCAACGGCAGATAACTGCCAGCCATTTAAAACTCGTCCAAGAAAACTACCATAACTTTCTGAAATTTTAGGCAATCCCCAAACGAAATTAGCAACAAATCTGTGTGGTTGATCGAATCCTGAACGAGCTCTGTCGAGCTTAGGATTACGAGGATCAGCAGGAAGAGTCCTATTAGCTTGTCCTCCAAGAATGTCATCAGCTTCACTTATAAAAGAGCTATATGTGTAATTAGCATTAAACTGAAAATTACCTAAATCTAATGAGCCAATACCCAATTTTGAAAGTCGTTTTTCAAAAGTAAATTGACCTGCGTGGTAAATGGAGTTCGCAATTCCTTGACCAATGAGAACAGATGCACGTGTTGGATCAATTCTAGCTCGTGCTAAATCAGCAACTCTTGCGTCACCAGTTGCTGATAATGCTGTGTTGTTACAAAGAACTCCGCGAGTATCTAGTGGATTACTGCCCACTCCTGCCACAACTGATGTGCTACAAAATCCGTAATTTGTTTCAATTTCACGGATTAAATTGCTACCTTTTGTTCCAATATATTCAGCTTTAAATACGTAATCTTTGAAAATCTGATACTGAAGACTAACAGTCCATTGAGTTGACATTGGTTGTTTTATTCTTTGATTTGGAGAAAACAACCGAATTGGTAAATATAATGGGTTGTTGGCATAAGCACTTGGTGCCGGAGCAGCAGGAAGATTGTTGAGATCATACAATCTTTGACCTGTAACATTAGTAAGTGAAATGTTTACACCACGCGGAAAGTTTCGAGAATTATTTAAAAGGATATTTTGAAACACTTGGTCGTAAGCAAGTGCAAAACCACCACGTAAAACCGCTTTGCCGCCTAAAATGTTTTTTGGATTCCAAGCTAAGCCTGCTCTTGGTGCAAAATTATTAACATCAGGTTTCGCATTTGAAAAATATCCAAAAGGAGCAGTTATATATTCATAACGCAGACCAAGATTAAGCGTCAAATCAGAACTAGCTCTCCAATCATCTTGAATAAACCAACTATTTTCATATGTTGTTGCATCAGTCAGACCGTTTCCTGCATATCTTTGATAAGAAGCATTTCTATCTTGTAAAAAGTCTTGCAAGCCTGGATAAGCAACCGTTCCTCTTGAGTTAGGTGCAAAGAAACTAGCTAATTTGTAAATTAACAAATTGTAACCAAATTTAAACGCGTGATTAGACGGTGTGTAAGAAATATTGTCCGTTAGTTCGTAAACGTTGTCTGTTCTGAATTGTGGATTATTTGCATTACCTCGAGACAAAGCACCCGCACCAGTTACAGAAAAAGCAGCTCCTTGATTTTCAACGTTATATAAAGCTCTTCTACTATATGTAAACCTTGCTTCATTTAACCATTTTGGTGAAAGCACAAATCCATCATTAATTGTAAAAGAATCATTACGAATTACTTGACCTGCTTCTTGTCCAGGCAAACTTGCGGTCGCTCCTGGGTCGTAGCTTTTATCTACTAAATAACGGAAAGAAAGATTATCATTTTGGGATAGACGAGTGTTTATTTTGAATAATCCGCGGTCAAACTGTGTTGCGTAACCAACTCCAGAACCTTGAGTTCGGTTATAAACTTCGATTGGAAGAACGTTACAGCCAGGATCAGATACAGGGCAAATAATAGCTGCTGTTCCTGTTAAGGTAATTGAACCAGAAGGGGTTGGGTCGTTTGCCACTGGATATGCAAGCAATGTGTTTACTGCTCCTGGATCAACTGTTCTGCCAGCCAATTGTAATCACGTTCTTGCTAACGTAGAGAAGGCAGTGCGAGCAACTGAGCCCAGAGTTGATCTAAAATCTCTAGAATCAACGCTTGCAAAGAAAAAAGTATGATTTTTGAAAATTGGTCCGCCGATTGTGCCGCCATAAACATTATCAACCGTTACGCTACGGGCATTACGAACTGCTCTTTTAGCTCCAAGTGTTTGAACATTGGCATTAACGCTTCTTTGTTGAGCTGTTGTTAAAGCATCTAAACCATTGCCTTGCCAAGTCCAAAATCCTGTTCCGCGAAAATCATTTGTTCCAGACCGTGTTATTTGATTAACGTAAGAACCTGCATTACGACCATATTCAGCGGCGAAAGTATTTGTAATAATCTGAAATTGTTGCAATGCTTCAGGCGGTAAGTTTTGTCTTGGAATAGAAAGCGACTGATCGTTGTTATTTGCACCATCAATTGTAAAGTTATTTGACCTTGTGCGATTTCCATTAACAGCAAATCCAGAACCTGGGCGTCCGTTTTGATTAGGTAAAACACCAGGATTTAGAAGTGCTAATCCATTTAAAGAATTACGACCGGGCAATTCTAAAATTTGTTTTTCATTGACTGTTTTACTAACTTGACTTTGCGTGGTGTCAAGTAATTCGCCAGTTGATGTTACGTCAACAGTTGCTGAAACCGAACCTGTTTCAAGAGTAAAATTCAAATTAGCATCTGAACCAACACTTACAAGTACATTGTTGTTAATTTTGGATGAAAATCCTGTTTTTTCGACTTTTACGTTGTAAGTGCCAATTGTAAGACCAGATAATCTGAAAGAACCATCATCGTTTGTGACAATTGTTCTTGAATTACCTGTTTCAGTATTTGTTACTGTAATAGTTGATCCAGAAACTGCTGAATTTTGAGAATCAACAACATTACCTGATATTGTTCCATTAATTGTTTGGGCAAAAACTGATAACGTAAATAAAGCTGTTACCAGGAATGCCATCGTGATTTTCTTCATAATATTTGGACTCCTGTGTTTGGTTTAAATTTTAAAGCTTGTTTTGAAACAATTCAGGCAATCAATGTGCCACTTTTAGAATATTGAAATAAAATTATTGATAAGCATTGTTTTTAATCATAAATAGTTGGAATCTATACGATTTTTACAAATACTTTTTAAAACAATTTAAAATCAAATATCTCAAAATGTTGGAAATAATTTCATAAATACAGATTAAAAAAATGGATAATATTTTGTAAAAAATCTAAAAATTTAGTTAAATGTAAATCACTTTCTATTAAATCAAAGGAGCCTAAATCTAAAAAGGTTTTGTCAATATTTTCAAACAAAAAAAGAGCATCAACCAATATTGGTTGATGCTCAATCCAGAGTTCATAATATCAAAATACTAGAAGCTAAAGCGTAAGGCAAACTGAGCTACACGAGCTCCGGTTGCACCGGTAACTTTACCAAAAGTAGCACTATTGATGTCAATAAACTGACCAGGAACGAAGTCAATTTGATTAAAGGCATTAAATAATTCGCCTCTAACTTGCAACTTCATTTTTTCGCCAAAACTGAAGGTTTTGAACATCGACAAATCAACGTTGTAAACCCAAGGTCCATTAACAACTGCTCTTTCCAAGCCACTTGTTTGTCCAGGACTGTTGTTGAAAAATACTTGCCCTGCAAATGTTGGCTGTCCGAAGCCATTTGCTCCCCGACCTGTCAAGCCAGTTCCGCAAACTCCATTTGCCAAACTCGTTTGGTTTAAGCCAATTGCTGATGGGTTTACGAAATAGATTCCACACTGAGTTCGGAATGTCCCAACTAATTTTTTCAACTCGCTTTTTGACAAGTTTGTTAATGCGGTTTGTCGACCCGAACGACCAGCACGGTTAAATGTTCCGCGGGCATCAGTAAACGTAATAGGAGCCCCCGAACCAAATCGAAGAATTCCATTTGTTTGCCATCCGCCAAGAATTGCGTTTACAAATCGATTTTCATTCAGGAATCGCTTGCCTTTACCAACTGGCAATTCATAAATGAAGTTTAGATTGAAAACATGTGTTTGATCGAAGTCAGCACGTGAATTCTCTAATTCTGGTCGTGCATTGTCCAATAGCGGTTCAAAACGTGTTTGACCGGTTCCTTGTGCATCAGTCAAAGTTTTGCTGAATGTGTAGTTTCCTTGAAATTGTAAACCACTTGAAAATCTACGACGCAATTCTAGTTGAAGTGAGTTGTAGCTGTATTCAGCACCGTTAAGCAATACATCAGCTACACCGATGTTTGGGTTTGGCAAGAAGTTGACCGTTCCAGCCAAAGCATTTGTTACATACGTAATCGCCAAATCACCAGGTGTACCAGCAATCAAAGAATTGGTTACTGTTGCGTTTGTTAATAATCCGCCGCCTACTAAATTCGGAAACACTGTCAATGTTTGACATCCAGCAGTAGTACAAGCAGCATTACCTGTCAAAACGAAGTTGGCTCTGGCTCTATTAAAATCCGCCAAAAATCCATTACTACCAATAATAACTTGGTTGAAGTCAACGCCTCGAAGCAAATTCTTACTTCGACCACCAACATATCGAGCTTCAATTGCGAAGTCTCTACCAAGATCACGAGAGAACCCAAATGAATACTCAGTAGTGCGTGGTGACTGGATGTTTGGATCAACTCCAAATGCTGTTCCGAAAAGACCAGCCGCAGCATTGTTACCAGTAAACGTACGGTTCGGAGTAAATACTGGTGTCGCAATAGGCGTCACCGCTCCAATTCGATCGTTTAATAATGTTGTTCCTGTTGCTGGATTGATCGCACTTGCCGTAAATGCTAGACCTTGATTTCCAAGCAATGCATTATCAGGAGCACGAACTAACTCGTCATTAACATAACTGAATCGAAAACCGCCACGTAAAACCGAACGCCCTTCTTTACCGAATAATGCTCCAAGAAAGCCATCTCCTCCGTTAATACCCCAAGCGAGTCCCAAAACTGGAGAAAAATTGTTGTTGTCAGTTTTGTAGAATCGGTTTCTTTTTCCTGCGTTACCGCCGATGAACTGATAGGTTCCGTTTGGATCAAGAACAGCGTCTCTTATTGTTTGACCGTCTCTAATTACAGGCTCAAGAGCAAGACCATTTACAGCTTTTAAGCCAGTATAAAGGTCGTATCGAACACCTAAATTCAAAGTAAGATTTGATGTTGCTCTCCAGTTGTCAGCCAAGTAACCTGCGAAAACGTTGTAATCAAATTGTCGAGCTTGAGTTGCACCATTTACAAAACCTGAGGTTTGCGATGTAACGTTGAAACCTTGTGTTCCTCCGTTGACAATTCCTGTCAACAAAGCATACAGCCCATTTGCCGTTCCGCGTTGTGCTGTTGGAACAGTGCCAGGGAAAAGTGCTGTGTTTCCGAACGATGCGGTTAGAATTTGAGGAGTGTTAGTTCCGACCCCGATACCATATGTAGTAGGAATACCAGCATCATTGTATGCATCAATTCTAACTTTTTGGAATTGTCCACCAATTTTCAATGAATGATTTCCTACAATATAATCTGCGTTATTTTGAAGATTTGTAGTTTTTACATAGCGACCTTGTTGTTGAAAGGCAAGCTCAGGATTCGTCACAAGCGGAATACCAATAAAGCCCCCAGTCGGATTTGCTTCAGTTCTGAGGAAGTCTGGTTTGCTGTAGAAAATACCTCCGCGAATTTCATTGACGAAATTGCCCGCCCAAGTTTGACGCCAAGCAAGAGCGACAAAATTGTTTACTGAGGGCTGAATCGCTTTCGGTGTAACGTTAAAAGTCCCATCTATATCTGAACGTAAGTTGTCTTCAACTACTCGGTTATAAACTCCATTAATCGAATGTTTATCATTGATATCATAATCGATTCGTGTAGTAAATGAGTGTCGATTTGTATCACCTTTTTGTTGAAAGCGGAAACAAGTTGTGACTAATCCGTCTCCACATTGAGGTGAATTTCCCTGTGGGATATTCGCTAAAAATCTTGAAGCTATTGCCGGATTAATCGCGAGTGGAATTCCAGTCGTAGTAGGATTTCCTGCAGCAAAAGCGGTAGCACCTAAACCAAAAATATTTACCGTTTGTCTTGCACCAGTAGGGTCGAGGTAAACAAAATTACCTGCACGAGCTGCCGGAGTCAAAACTGTGGCGAGTTTAGTAACTGGAATACGATCAGTTAGTCTTTCATAAAAACCGAAAAAGAAGAGCTTCTTCTTGATTATTGGTCCGCTGAAGTTCCCACCAAATTGATTTCTGTTACGGAACGGTCGTGGTGCGATTTCATCGCCAACCTTTGCAAGACCCGAAATCACTAACGGATCAGTTGCTATTCGATTACCAGCTGCGTTGTTAAACCAAGAGTTTGCTCCAAACTTTGAATTTCGGTTATAAGTAAATAGTGTTCCCTTGAAATTGTTCTGACCGCGAGGTGTCACCAATTCAACTTGTGGACCACCTATCCCACGACTTGCGTCAGCTTGAGTAGTAAGTGTGAATTCACTTACGTCATCAACAGAGGGTCTACCTGGTGCAAAGTCTGTTGCGTTTGAACGTATAAAATTGTCCTGAATATTGATTCCGTCACGAGTAATGTTCGTGAAAGATGTCCGTTGACCATTAATTGCTGTATTTTGACTTGGGTTCGAGGCTGTTCCTGATTGGGTCAAAATCAAATTAAGCGGGTTTCGTCCGTTGAGCGGGAGTTCAGTTAGACTCTTTTCATTCAAAGTAGTCGAAAGTTCTGGATTCGATGAATTAACCAAATCTTGACCAGCTGTAATCGTAACCTCTTCACTAATGTTACCTACCTCTAAAGTAACAGCGAGTGAATACTCTTGCCCAATGTTGATAACAATATTGGTACGTGTTGAAGCCTTAAATCCTGCATTGGTAACCTTTGCAGTATAAGCCCCAATTTCGAGCTGAGGAAAAGTAAAAGATCCCGCCTCATTCGTAACGGCAGTTCTTACCTTGCCGGATTTTGTGTCGGTCAAGGTAACTATTGCACCTGGCAGAGAACCGTCAGGGCTCGATACAGTCCCTACGAGTCGTCCGGTGTTCGTTTGAGCAAAAATCGAAACCGCTAAAACTGCGGTAGCGAGAATTGCTAACGTAAATTTATTCATACAAACCTACTCCTGTTTTTATATTTATTTTGAAAAGTTTCTTTCCACCTATTGCAAGGCAAATATTATGCCACTTTCGCAAAACGGCATGATACATTATAATAAAATAATGATTCGCCGTAAATATTGGAATTACTGATACATCGGTTGTCGTAAATGGGGATTTGGCAAATCGAGAAAAATGATTCCTCTCCGAATATCGGAGAAAAAATCAGAAAAAATGGATATCGTTTTCCAATTAATTCCTCGCCGGAATATTGTATGTCTTGATTTTCGAATTTAGGGTCGTTGCATTCAGACCCAAAAGTCTTGCGGCACGCGATTGATGTCCGCCGGTTTGATCTAAGGCACGGCGGATGAGGTCGATTTCGAAGCGTTTTACTTCGTCGTAAAAGTTTACGCCGCGTGCGATGTCGATTTCGGCGGAGCTTCCTTCGCTGTTTTTGAGCATTTCGCGAGCGAGTTCTGGGTTGACAACTTCTTCACGCAAGCATTCAGTAGTTATTTCGTCCGTTGGGGCAATAACGACGGCTCTTTCGATTATATTTTCAAGCTCACGGACATTTCCCGGGTAATAATAATTTTCTAAAAGAGATAAAACTTCAGGTGCAATTTGCTCAGAAATTTTTCGTCCGTTTTCATCGTTGTATTTTTTGATGAAATGTAAGGCGAGTGGCAAAACGTCTTCGCGGCGATCGCGGAGCGGCGGAAGTTCAATCGGCACAACAGATAGACGATAATATAGATCTTCACGGAATTGTCCGCTGCGAACCGCTTCTTTCAAATCGACGTTGGTTGCAGCGATAATTCTGACATCAACTTTTGTCGGTTTTGTTTCACCGATTGGTGTAAATTCGCGTTCTTGAATTACACGCAAGAGTCGGACTTGAGTTTCGGGACGCAAATCGCCAATTTCGTCGAGAAAAATTGAACCGCCATCAGCGGCTTCAAATAGACCTTTTTTTGCCGCGACTGCTCCGGTAAATGCACCTTTTGTATGCCCAAAAAGTTCACTTTCGAGCAATTCTGAAGGAATATTTGAGCAATTTACCACGACAAACGGATTGTTATTTCGCGGACTCGCTTCGTGAATCGCTTTCGCGACAAGTTCTTTTCCTGTTCCGCTTTCGCCAGTCACCAAAACAGTCGACCGTGCCGGAGCAACTCGATCAACGAGGCGAAAAACGTTTTCCATAATGTCAGAACGACCAATAAAACCCTCACGTTTGACGCTTTTGGTCATCGCTTGACGCAGGTTTACACGCTCTTCTTCTTTGCGGCGTTTTTTCACACCGCGTGCGACCATATTTAGAATTTGTTCATTTTGGAAAGGTTTTCTGATGCAACCTGCCGCACCTTTTTCCCACGCAGAAATTGCGGTGTCAAAAGTCGCAAAAGCTGTAACCATCAAAACAACGGCTTCATCATCAAATTTTGTGAGTTCTTCGAGCGTCGATAATCCGCCGATTCCAGGCATTGAAACGTCCATCAACACTACGTCATACGACTTTTGCGAATAAGCTTCAAGAGCTTCTTCGCCCGTTTTTGCCAAATCAACCTTGTAACCTGCTGATGAAAGGATTGTCTCCAACACATCACGCATTATCTCTTCGTCGTCGCAAACTAAAACTGAACCTTTTCTGACCATAACTTATAAATATAGTTGTTTTGTGTGGAAATTGGAAATTGTGAGGGAATTCAAAGGCGTAGATGTTTTTTATTCCAAAGGAATATGGGAGATTAGCCGGGTGTGAAACGTCGGGTTAGTGACGATTTATGTTTCCATTCCAAAGGAATATCAGAAATTAGCCCGATGTGAAACGTCGGGTTTGTCGCAATTTGTGGTTCGCGTTCTGGAAGAACGCTGCAACAACAACATTCACCACAAATATTTTTCATCATATTCGACCTTCGCAATATTCAACATCTCAACATATTCCGTTTCGAAATTCTTCGTCAGAGGATGATTTTCTTGATTCAGAACATATTTCTTAACTTATTCAAGATTAGAAATTCCAACGGTAAATGCTCCATAACCGATTTGCCACGCAAATTCCTTCAACAATATTTCTTCGTGAATCCATTTTGACGATGCTACTTTGATTTCTTTTACGACATTTGAAAGCTGATGCGTCGCCCGCAAACCAATTAATAGATGAACATGATCATTTTTTCCGCCGATTGCTATTGGAACACCGCCAATCATTTTTACGCAACCGCCCAGAAACGCGTGAAGTTTAGGTCTAAAGTTGTCAGAGATAAACGTCTGTCTATTTTTCGTGCTAAAAACGATGTGATAGTGAAGACTTAAATGAGTTGATGACATGGTATTTGCATCGTTCTTTCAGAACGAGATGTATTTTCCGCTTGACCCGACGTTTCACATCGGGCTAATTTCCGTTGTTCCTTCGGAATAGAATTATTTGCTTGATCTTCTAGGGATGAGCCAATAGTCAGTATGTTCGTATTGACTATCTTTGAGAAAAAATGTCGTCAGCTGTTTTCGATTAACATTAAAGTTGTTAGTAAAATCCTCTAAAAATTCCTTTGCCTTTTTGTTAAAAACTAACTTATTCTTGGCTCTAATTACTATTTTTCCACGTAAATTTGGATTCGCCAACAATATCTCTAAAAAATGTTTTTCTTTTCCTGAGGTGCTACAAACAGTATCATCGTTATCCGCGAAAATGACAGGTTTCTTCAAATTAGCTAAAACAAAATTTGATTTATCTTCGCTTGAAAAAGGTAAATCTGCACCTTTTGGAACTTTCCAAAATTCAATTCTTAACTTATTTTCTGCTTGACCACGAATAAGAGTAATGTTTTTTGATTCAAGAATTTCGGATAGCATAACTCTCTCATAGTAAAGACTTTGGAAAAAATCATTCTTTCCGTAATGAATGATAATAAAAAGCCTATCATTTACATTTCCTGCTAAACCATTTTTGAAAGTCTCTAGCCTAGAATCCAAATCACAGCAATTGTTTGGAGAAGATTCATCTATAAATTCAGCTTGCATCTTTTCTTGTCCAAGCAAAACTTGAAAACTTAAAACGAGCCAAAAAATAATAAATAAACGCTTCATAAAATCTCTAAAAACTCTTTCGGTGAATAAACTTTGATAGTTGAATTTACAAAATCTTTTGTATTTCGAGTTACAATTGCGTCCAGATTTTCAGTAATTGCGGATTCGTGTTGCACTGCATCTTCGTAATCGGAAATAGCTGAATTGGTCGCAGTTTGTAAAATCTTTATTTCAGTATGACAAACTTCGACAGCCTCCAATAAATCTTTAACTGCTTGCAAAGCAACATCTTTTCCACTAAGTTTGCGAATAACATAAAATACATTAACTGGCGTAATTGCTGAAATAAAACAACTAATTTTGCCGTCATCAAGATATTGAAAAATTTCCTTAGCTTCATCAAAAAAAGGCTGACGACCTGTTAGAAAATCTAAAACTACGTCGTTGTCCAATAAAATTCGCATTAAGAGTATTTCTCCATCAGATAATCTTCTATTATTTTTCGATCTTCATCTTTATCCATTGGCGGATTATCAGATTTAGCAATTCCGCTTAATCTTTTTATTGCAGCACTGCGTTCTGCGGAATTATTTGTTTTGTTTTTTGTGTCATACAAATCGTTACGCACACTTCGCGAAACTTTCTCTATAAGTTCTATTCGCTCGACTATCGGTAAATGAATTATTTGTTCTAAAACTTGTTGATTTGTCATAGATTTTCTCCTAACTTTTCAGTTCAACTATTGTAGCACCTTCGCCGCCTTGGTTTTGCTCCGCAAAAGTATAACGTAAAACGTATTCGTTTCCTTTCAAAAATGTATGAACAAAATTCCGCATCGCACCTGTGCCAAAGCCGTGAATAATTCGAATTCGCGGTTGGCGGTTCATATAGGATTCATCGAGAAATTTATCGAGCATATATTCGGCTTCGGCGGTTCGTTTTCCGATTAGATTTAGCTCGGAAGCAACATCTTCGACATCAATCACCAGATTTGTAGCTTCACTTTGTTTTTGCAATTTTTCAAGTTTATTTGATTTCGCAACTTCTTGTGAAACAACGACCTTTAGGTTTTTCAGCTTCTCACGCATCCGCATTGAGCCGACCAAAACTTCCACATTTCCGCCGTCTATTTTTTCCACAATTCCGATGCTTCCGAAACTCGTTAAAACTTTGAGACCAACTTTTACTGGAGCGTTGATTGTTGCCGGTTTCAATTTCGCTTCAGCAACGTTTTGAACTGAAATGATTCCACCATTTCCGCGTTTTTCGGCGTCGAAAACAAAACGTTTCAGTTCAGCCTTTCTACCCGAAATTTCCTTCTCCATTTTCACCTTAAGAGCTTTATCTTCAATGGTGTTAAGAAACGCTTTCGTCTGCTTATCAAAGGATTCGAGCGTGTCAGAAAGTTGCAAATTGAATTCTTTTTGACGATTTTTTTCGCGTTTTCCGGCTTCAATGTCGAGCAGAGCATATTTCATTGCGGTTGCTTCGCGTTCTTCTTCGAGTGCGATTCGCAAATCTTCCGCAATTTGCGTTTCACGTTTCAATTTTAACAAATAATCGCTCGCCTCAAGTGCTGATTTATCGAGAACTTCGCGAGATTTTTCAATTACTTGCGGCAAAATTCCGAAACGCCTCGCAATCTCGATTCCGCTCGATGCACCAGCCATTCCGACCAATAAACGATATGTCGGTTGCAGCGTTTTTTCGTCAAATTCAACGCTTGCATTTATCACTTTTTCATCGTTAGTCGCGTAAATCTTCAAACCTTTATAATGTGTAGATGCAATGATTTGCGAACCTTTCCGTCTGAAATAATCGACAATTGCGACACCCAAAGCCGAACCTTCATCAGGATCAGTTCCAGTGCCAACTTCATCAAGCAAAACGAGCGAAGGCGTGTTTAGATTCTGCATCATATCCGCGATATTTGAGATGTGCGAACTAAATGTCGAGAGATTTGCCGACAAACTTTGATGATCGCCAATGTCCGCCAAAATGCTTGCATAAAAAGGAATTACGGCGGAAGTTGCAGGAACGGGCAAACCCGAAATCGCCATCAAACTGAGCAAACCAGCCGTTTTCATTACAACCGTTTTTCCGCCAGCATTTGCTCCCGAAATTATCATTACTGAATTTGTTTTGTTTAGTGAAAATGAATTTGCGACAATCTCAAGTCCTTTGTCATTAGTCCTTTGTCGTTCGGTTTTATTCTCCACTTTCCTTTTTTCATTCTCAATTAAATAAGTGCGAAGGTTTTCTTCAAGTAAAGGATGACGAGCGTCAACTAAATCAAGCGTTTCATCAAAAGAAATTGTCGGAACAACCGCATTGAAACGCCTCGCAAATTCGACTTTTGCTTTGACAAAATCGAGTTCGGCAACGGCTTCAATCGCAATTTCAATGCCTGGCAATTCGTTTCGCAAGTCTTCAGTTAATGCAAATAAAATTCTTGCGATTTCGTTTTCCTCTTTCGACTTCAAACCTGCAAGCTCATTGTTTGCTTCAATTACTTCGAGCGGCTCGATAAACATTGTCGCTCCGGAAGACGAAAACCCATGAGCCACGCCCGAAATCTTTCCACGAAAATCAGATTTCACCGGCACGACAAAACGATCGTTTCTTTGAGTGACAATCGCGTCTTGAATCGCATTTGAATTGGAACGCATTATCGATTCGAGAGATTTTTGCAAACGACCGCGTTGCGAGTTTATTTCGCGACGAAGTTTGGCAAGTTCAGGCGAAGCAGTGTCGTCAATTTCGCCGCTTGGTAGAAGTTTTTTGTTGATTTTCGCGATGACATCAAACAAAGTTTTCGGCAAAATTTCAACAATTTTCCAGAGATTTGGGACAAATTCTTTTTCTGGCGAAATTATCGAACGTGCAAAAAGTGCTTGATTGCAAAGTCTTGTAAGTTCAAGTAAAACAGTCGGTTCAAGCGTCGCATTTTGAATTTTTAGAATCGCGATTGCTTCAAAAGGCTCGAAAATATCTGAAAAACTCCACGAAATTTGCTTTTCTTCGTTGAGCTTGATTGTTTCAGAAATTGCTTCCAAATCACGTTCGAGAATTCTGCGGCTTGTGAGCGGCTGTAAGTCTTCAAGCAAATGTCTGCCCATCGGCGTTTGTGCGTAACGTGCAATAAGAGCGAGCAATTTGTGATATTCAAGTGTGTCGAGCGAGTTCATATTAACCAAGTTTTGCCGTGGATTTCGCGGATAAACGCAGATAAAACAATCTTTTTAAACTTAAAAATCCGCGTTATCTGCGTTTATCCGCGGCAAAATTTCTCAACGCTTTGACTCAACCCAAAAATCTTTCTCGAATTTCAGTTGTCGGCATCAGGCAAACTTCTTGTTTACCAAAAAGCCGAATTCGAACCTTTGCAAATTGTTTATAAACAAAATCTCTAATCACGCTTGGCACAATAATAAATCCGTAAAAGATTGACCATAAACCATTTAGCTTGCGAGCTATGCGTAAAGCTCCGGTTGAATATAAATAAACTTTGTCGTTTTCAATCAATACCAGCGAGTCGATATTTGCTTTATCGACATTATATTTGAGAAATAAATCTTGGGCAATTTCGCTCTGATTTGGTGCAAATTTGAAATAAGCAGCTTTATCATGTTCGATAATAAAATTGACCGAACCGTTACAAAATTTACATTCACCATCAAATAAAACAATTGCGTTATTCATAAATTGAATTCTAACTCAATTTTCGGATAGATTTTAGTTAATAAAGCAACTTATTATAATCACAACCTTGAACGATAGTGAGCGGGCAAAAGAGCCAAGTTGCTATCGCTGCGTGATTTAATAAAATTATGAACGAAGTTTATTGGCGAGCTGTGCAAAATAAAGACAGAAGATTTGATGGAATTTTCTTTACTTGTGTCAAAACAACCAAGATTTTTTGCAGACCAATTTGCACTGCTCGTTTGCCAAAACGCGAGAACATTGAGTTTTGTGAAAATTGGCAAACTGCAGAAAGCAAAGGTTTTAGAGCTTGTTTGCGTTGCAAGCCCAAAAGCGAGATTTTTATAAATCCGCAAATTGAAAAGATTGTAAAGGCATGCGAAATTTTGGAAACCGAAGACGAAATTAAACTTGAAATAATCGGTGAAAGACTGAAACTTAATCCGAATCATTTGCAAAAAATATTCAAAGAAATAATCGGAGTTTCACCCAAGAAATACATTGAAAATCTTCGTCTGGAAAAATTCAAAGCTGAAATAAAAAACGGAAATGATCTTGTAAGCTCAATTTACGAAGCAGGTTACGGTTCAAGTCGTTCGCTTTACGAAAATGTTTCTGGCAAACTCGGAATGACACCAAAAGTTTATCAAAAAGGTGGAAATGGAATGAAAATTAACTACGCAACCGCCGACTGCAACCTCGGAAAAATACTTGTTGCGAGAACCGAAAAAGGAATTTGTTCAGTAACTTTTGGTGACGATGAAAAATTTCTCACAGACAACTTAGTCGCAGAATTTTCGAAAGCTGAAATCAGTAAAGATTCGACAAATTTGAGCGACGCAATAAATTTAATTATTGAAAATATTTCGGGCAAAAACAAACAAATTGACTTGCCGCTTGATTTACAAGCAACCGCTTTTCAGATGCAAGTTTGGGAAGCCTTGCGAAAAATTCCGTTTGGCGAAACACAATCCTATCAACAAGTTGCAGAAAGTATCGGTAATAAAAAAGCGGTTCGTGCAGTTGCTCGTGCCTGTGCTACAAACCGAGTTGCAATCGTAATTCCGTGCCATCGCGTGATTGCAAGCAACGGAAGTTTGAGCGGTTTCCGGTGGGGAATTGAACGAAAAAAACAGCTTTTAGATAATGAGAAAGTTGAAAATTAAAAATCGACAAACACGTGTCTTTATCAAATAGTTGTTATTAAAGCCACAGATTTAAACAAAAGAAAACTAATAAACGCGAGATAAAAACGATCTTTAATTCGAAAAGTAAGTGCGACTAAACGCAATTTCTCCAGTTCTTTAAATAGAATTGGCTAGGTGTTTGAAACACAATTGATTTTCGCGGGCGGTGATTCAGTTTTTCACGAGATAGTATCAAAAGTTTTTTTAAGAATAAGTGAAAAACAATAAAAGAATAGTAAAGGGTTTATAAAAAGTTCGTAAAGATTTTGAAAAATTATAGAATCGGATTAAAGCGATAGCCAATCCAAGGTTCGGTGATTATGTAGTTTGGTTTTGTTGAAATTGGTTCATTTTTTTTGGTGAGATTGCCAAGAAAAACTTACAAATATTCGGTTTGTTCGGTGAAATTTTCGCCCCAAATTGTCTCAACGAGTAAAATAAAAAGAAGAAAAACGAGCGAAACCTTGATTGGATTAACATGTGATTGCAGAAAGAACAAACAAATTGTCAGAAATGAAATGCCAATAAATCCAACAATGTAAGATTTTTTTTCATTTTAATTGTCAAATTTGTTCCTACTCAGATTAACATACAAAATCCAGTCAAAAACAAAAAAACAAAAGCAAAGATAAGGTCTTCACTTTTGTCTTTAAGAATTTAAGTGCACTTTTTTAGGCTTCTTTTCCGGCAATTGCATCTTTTGCTTTAACGGCAATATTTGCAAAACCTTCTGGTTGATTAACCGCTAAATCGGCTAAAACCTTTCGGTCAAGTTCGATTCCAGCAAGTTTGAGTCCATGCATAAAGTTCGAATAGTTTGTTCCATTCAAACGAGCAGCAGCTCCAATTCTGACAATCCATAATTTGCGAAAATCACGTTTCCTAAGTTTTCGTCCTGTGTAGGCGAATTTTAAAGCACGTGCTACCGATTCTTTCGCCGAACGATACAATTTCGATTTCGTTCCGCGGTAACCTTTGGCTAAGGCTAATATTTTTTTCCGTTTATCTTTACGTTTATATCCACGTTTTGCTCTTGGCATAATTCCTCCCAATCTGTGATTTAAGATTTGTGAATTGCAGTTTACGCATTATCAGAAACAAATCTAAAATCGGAAATCTAAAATTTGTTAGTTCCGTCCGTATGGCAACATTTTTTGCACACGCTTCATATCGCCATCAGAAACCAAACAATCCTTGTCTAATTTGCGTTTACGTTTGGTCGATTTTTTCGTCAAAATATGACGTGCGTGTGATTTTCCACGTTTGATTTTTCCGGTTCCGGTTGTTCTAAAACGCTTTGCCGCACCTTTATGTGTTTTTAATTTTGGCATAATTGCTCCTATTTTCTTCTACAATCTATATTTCTTCGGTTTTTTCCGCAGGTTTTTCAATAACAACTTCGACTGGTTTATCAGCAATTTTTTCTACTGGTTTCTCAACCGGTTTTGTGCTTGCTTTTTCAATCGGTTTCGCGGTTTTTTTTACCGGATTCTTTTCCGGCTTTTGAACTTTCTTCGGCGATAGAATCATAAACATTTGATAGCCTTCCATTTTCGGAAAAACTTCAACTTCACAAACATCTGCCAATTCAGCCCGCATTCTCGCAAGAATTTTTGACCCAAGCTCTCGGTGAGTCATTTCTCGTCCGCGAAAAGCAATTGCGGCACGAACTTTGTCACCACCAATAAGCCATTCTTTAGCTCTTTTAACCCGATATTCATAATCGTGATCGTCTGTTCCCGGACGAAATTTGAGTTCTTTAACTTCAACCTTGACCTGTTTTTTCTTAGCTTCGTGAGTTTTCTTTTTCTCTTCGTAAAGAAACTTTCCGTAGTCAATAATTCTACAAACAGGTGGTTGAGCATTTGGTGCAATTTCCACCAAATCGAGACCCATTTCCCGTGCTTTTTGAACAGCATCTCGCGTGTCCATCACGCCATAAGCCTCACCATCTTCACCGACAACTCTCACTGCAGGTATGCGAATCCGCTCATTTGTGCGATGCAACGGTTCTCTTTTAAATGGTGGTCGATTTCCGCGACCTCTAAAAACTGCGATAAAAACCTCCTTTTCTGAAACTAAGCTGACACGAATAAATGTCGATTCTTAGCTTATTGAAAACTTATAGCACGAGTTTTTTTCAAACGATCGGCTATTTCCTTAAATTCAACGAGTGTCATTTGTCCAATATCACCCGATTTTCGCTCGCGAACAGCAACCTTTCCTTGTTCTAATTCTTGGTCGCCTAATACTAACATAAACGAAACTTTATTTACTTGGGCATTGCGAATTTTTGCCCCAATCTTCTCAGACCGAAAATCAGTTTCAACTCTAAAACCGTCTTCTTTTAAATCTTTCGCAATCTTTTCACCATATTCGTTGATTCGATCTGTAATGGTCATCACGCTGATTTGCACAGGTGCGAGCCAAAAAGGAAAAGCTCCGGCGTAATGTTCAATCAAGACGCCAAAGAACCTTTCAACAGATCCAAATAAAGCACGATGAACCATAATTGGTCGCTTCGGCTGATTGTCGTTACCAATAAATTCTAACTCAAAGCGTTCAGGCAAGTTAAAGTCAAACTGAACGGTCGAAAGTTGCCACATTCGACCAATTGAATCTTCAACTTTTATGTCAATTTTCGGTCCGTAAAATGCTGCTTCGCCTTCAATTCTTTGATAACCGATTCCGCGTTTATTAAGTGCATTTACCAATGCTGTTTCGGCTTTTTCCCAATCTTCATCTGAGCCGAGAAAATCTTTTTTTGATTCTCCGCGTACGGAAAGTTCTACCTTAAATTTCTCAAAACCAAAAGTTCTAAAAACATCATAAGCAAAATCTACGCAATTTCCGGCTTCATCTTCAACTTGATCTGGCGTGCAGAAAATATGTGCATCGTCTTGTGTAAAACCTCGAACACGCATCAATCCGTGCAATGTTCCAGATAATTCAGCACGATAAACAGTTCCTAATTCTGCATAGCGAAGCGGTAAATCTCGATATGAACGTGGATGAGTTTTGTAAATTCCGATATGAAACGGACAATTCATCGGCTTCAAGCGAAATTCTGTTTCATCGCCAAATTTCTCCGGCATTCCAATCGGTTCAAATAAACCGTCTGCGTAATTTTGCTCGTGTCCAGAAGTTTGCCACAACTCGCGTTTTGCAATATGTGGTGTGTAAACTATTCCGTAATCACGCTTTAACAATTCTTCGCGAAGATAATTTTCCATCTCAAGACGAATTGCTCCGCCTTTTGGATGCCAAAAGATAAATCCTTGACCGTAATCGTCGTTAATCGAAAACAAATCTAATTCTTTACCGAGTTTGCGATGATCGCGTTTTTCGGCTTCCTCGCGTTGTTTTGTCCAATTATCGAGTTCTTCTTGAGTCGCAAATGCAGTTCCGTAAATGCGTTGCATTTGTTGATTTGCCGCGTCGCCTTTCCAATAAGCACCGCTTAAAGCTAACAGTTTGAATGCTTTGAGCTTTCCCGTGTGCCCAACGTGCGGACCTAAACAAAAATCAACAAACGAAGTTCCGTCAATATAATAAGCAGTTGCAGTTGCGTCTGCTTTTTCGTCAATCAACTGACATTTGAGCGGTTCGCTGCGGTCAGAAAATAGTTTTACGAGATCTGGTTTTTGTTGAACTTCGCGGCGATAGACGAGATTTTGTTTCGCCATTGCCTTCATTTTTTTCTCAATTATTGGTAAATCTGATTCGGTAAGTTGTTGTGGAGCAATGACGTCGTAATAAAAACCGTAACGCGGATCTTCCATCAACGCCGGACCAACGCCAAGTTTTGTTCCTGGAAATAACTCGAGAATTGCGGCTGCTAGTAAATGTGCGGTTGAATGGCGAAGAACTTCAAGTCCATCTCGTGAATTAGCTAAAATTGGTTCGATTGATAAAACTTCATCAGATTGTGTTAATTGTTGTGATAAATCGACTTCAGAGCCATTAACCTTTGCCGCCAACGTATTTTTTAAAACGTCACGGTCAAAGGACTTCAAAGCGTCTAAAACGCTTAAAGTCTCAGTAAAAGTTTTTTGGTTTTCTCCAAATTTTATCTCTAACATACTAAATAATTGTGAATGGTAATTTGTTAACAATGAATTTAAGAAATCTAATAAAGATTTCGAAATTAAAAAATTCTATATTTTAATTAACCACTAACTTTCTACAACTAACAAGATTTGATTTGATAAGAGCGACTTTGCCTTGCATTTGCCTGAGCAAATACGATTTTCACGTTGTTAGAAACGTAACGTTGTAGTTATTAAAACTGCAAAGTTCTTAAAAAGCATCTTATCAAATAATACGAACTGAAAACTTAAATCAATAGTCACTAACAGTGTCGAACTGTTGACCCCTACCGTGTCGAGGTAGTGCTCTACCACTGAGCTAAGTGACTAGACGCTTTTTCAAGCGAACAAAAAGAATAACGAAAAGCTCAGCATTGGTCAAGTAATTCTAAAACAATTTGAATTTAATTGTTAAGAATTTCTTTGGGTTTTGGCGAAAATCGTAAAGCAATTTTGTGCCTTCACTCGAAAGTTGGTTCACATTTTCTGAAACTTTATTAATGTTATTAAAAACGCTGTCATCGGTTAAGAGTTTTCCGACTGTTCCTTTTCCGGCTTGAGCATCGGCTAAAATTGCGTCAACTCGTTCAGTTGTCATATTTAGCTTCGTCAAAGTTTTGCGAAAATCATCATAAATAGCTTCATCTTTAAGCAATTTCCCGGCGGTTCCTTTTCCGGCATTCAAATCTTTTACCAAAATATCAGCTTGATCGGCGATTCCATTGAGTCTTTTGATACTATTTTTTGCTTCAGCAATTGTGTCGCGAGTTTCTGTGTAAAGAGCTTCATCAGTAAGCAATTTTCCGGCAGTTCCTTTACCCTTTTTCAAATCGGCAGCCATTATTTTTACATCTTGCGAAACTGCATCAAGTTTTGAAAGCGTTTTATTAAGATTGTTGTAAAGCTCGGGATCGTTTAGTAATTTTCCGGCAGTTCCATCGCCCGATTTTGCTTGTTCGAGAAGAGTTTGCATCTTTAAAACTGCGAGTTTGGTTTCGGCGATTGTGGAGTCAATATTCTTGTAAAGTGTTGGGTTATTTATAAGTTGCCCAAGTGTTCCTTCACCTTGATTAGCTTTGGTCAAGATTTCGTTGGTCGGTCCCGCGAGCTTATTAATTTGACCTAAAAGATCATTTCCGGTTGCAGTTAATTGATTAATGGAAATCGCAACGCTTGATTCGAGAATATGATTTTCTTCGACGGTTGAGCCTTTCAGCGTTCCGGTTGTGATGTTTATCATTTTATCGTTAGCCAAAACCGAAGTTGCAACTAATTGTGCGGTCGAATCTGTGCGAATTCTTTCGGTAATTTTTTCACCATCAAGAATTTGCTTAACTCTCATTGTCGCTTCAATTTTTGCTTCTTCAGCACTGTCTGAAGTCAAGAATTTAACTTTTTCAACCTTTCCGATATTTACACCTGCGAGTTGAACTTCTGCTCCTTCACGCAAACCATCAGCACTTGCAAAACGTGCTTTAAGTCGCATTGTTTTTTGAAATGGATTGAAATCGCCGGTTGAATTGAGAATAAAAAGTCCCAAAACAATTAATCCAATCAAAACAAAAAAACCAACACGCAGTTCTTTAAATCCTAGTTTTTTATTTGCCTGTGCCATATTGATTAGTCGGTTGTCCTTTGTCCGCAATAAGTTGCATTCTTAATTTAATACCAAGTCGCTATCGCTCCGTGTTCTGACTCAAACAGAATTATTCTTTATCTTCCGCGTAAGAATCTTTTTATGTATGGATCTTCTGCTTTTTTGAGTTCTTCATCTTTGCCACTGAAAATTACTTTTCCTTGATTAAGCATAATAATTTCAGTATTTATTAAACAAAGTTTCTCGCCTTCTTGCTCAAAAATCAATTCGCCTTCGCTACTAACGGTAGCATATTCAGAACAAAGATAAGTCAGATTTTGCATTTCGTGCGTGACAAAAATTGATGAAACGTCTTCTAAATCGCGAAGTTTTATTGCAAGTTCGCAGATTGTGCGAGCAGTTGGCGGATCAAGTCCGGCTGTTGGTTCGTCGAATAAAACAATTTTCGGATCGCCGACTAAAGCTCTCGCAATTCCCACTCTTCGACGCATTCCACCGGAAAGTTCGCTCGGCATTTTATCAATGGCATCTTCCAAATCAACAAACTGCAACATTCTTCTAACTTCAAATTCTACTTGCTCTTCATCAATATTTTGTTCGTGAAGACGATATGCAACATTTTCATAAACCGAAAGCGAATCAAACAATGCTCCTTCCTGAAAAACCATTCCCATTTTTTCGCGAATCGGCATCATTTGCGTTTCATTGTAGTTAGTTATGTCTTCACCATCTACTAATATTTCGCCCGAATCTGGTTTGATTAAACCCAAAAGAAGACGAATGATTGTCGATTTTCCACCACCAGATCTGCCCAAAACAAGTTTAGTTTCACCGCGACGAACGCGAAAGTTAATGCCATTAAGAATTTTTTTATCATCAAATGAAAGATGAACATCGCGAAACTCAATCGCTGGAATAACTCGCTCAATTCCTTCAGATAATCCGGTTTCAAAATTCTTTTCTAAATTCTTCTTCATTGTTTAAGCAAAACTTGAATAACTCTCGAAAGGAAAAAATCAGCGATAATTACAACTATTGAACTGAGAACAACCGCGTTCGTTGTTGAACGCCCAACTCCAACAGTTCCGCCGGTTGTGCTGAGTCCTTTATGGCAGGAAATAATGCCGATAATTAAACCGAAAAAAAATGGTTTCGTCACGCCGCCAATCAAATCTTGGATTTCTATTCCAACTCTCGCGGTTGACATAAATGCGTTGTAATCAAGACCAAAAAGTTGTTTTCCGATAAAAGCTGCACCTACGAGTCCAACCATATCAGCAATTATAACCAAAAGCGGCAATGTTAAAACGAGTGCGATAACCCGCGGAGTGACAAGTTTGCGAACCGGATCGGTTCCGAGAGCTCGCATTGCGTCAATTTGCTGCGAAACAACCATTGAGCCAAGTTCAGCTGAAATCGACGAGCCGACCTTTCCGGCGATCATTAATGCTGATAAAACCGGACCAAGTTCGCGAATCATCGTTGTCGCAACAAACATTCCGGTTTGACTTTGTCCGCCATAATATGCCAAAAGCGGATAACCTTGTAGTGTTAAAACTCCGCCTGTGAAAAATCCTGTTAACAAAATAATCGCAACAGACTGCACGCCAATTAAGTCCATTTGCTTCAGAATTTCAGGGAAATATCTCGGTCCTTTGACGATGCCAGATATAATTCTGGCAATCAAATATGATATTTCTTGAAGTTCGAAAATGAATTTTAATAGCGATTTCATCAAAAAAGGGAAAACTGCGATGCTTGGTTTGAAACCATTTTAGGATATAACGAACAACCTAAAAATCTCAAACAAAAAAGCTATCTCAATTAAAAGATAGCTCAAAATTCTGTTTTTTTTCCTAAAAAAAGGAGTTTAATTTTTATTGACTTTGACGATTATTCAACTTCCTGTTTTGATCAGGAAATCTTCGATTGTTTTTAATTACTTTATTTATCGGTTTAAGTTTAATCAGCTTTTGTCGCATTTCTCTAAATTTAACAAGTTGTTCAGGATTCAATATTTTACGGATCGAAAACTCGGTAAAAGTCTTAATTTTGGTTAATTCCGCTTGCGAAACTTGAACTTCCTTCATTTTAGTTTCAATAGCAGTTTCATCAGCAACATCTGTATAAATGGCATCATCGAGTGCTTTTTGTGCGAGACGAAAACGCATCTGTGCGGCTTGAGTTAAAGGCTGGCGAACTTTATTTAATTGACGTAATTGTTGAGCTTGATCCTTCGATAAACCAAGTTCTTCCATTAACCTCGGGTGATTTGGCTTGTCATTTTGCACACCGTTTGGAGTTGGCTGAGGAGTTTCCACTTGAGCGATAACGGACGAAACCGAAATTCCCAAAATAAACATTGCAAACATTGATATAAATACATTTTTCATCTTAAATTACCTCTCAAAACTATTTAGTGTTAGTGCTGATCTCATCAAATAAATCAGAAAGCCGTAAAGTGTCGTCCTCCTCAGCATTTTCTTCGTTTGAAACAAGTGTGACATTTTGTTTTGTTTCAGTTTTCGCAGGTTTTACGCGAGTTGTGCGTATCGTAGCTTTCATAACTTTCGGTGCTGCCTCAACTGTCTTAACTTTTTCAAAATCTTTATTTTTAACAATTGAAGGCGAAATTGTTTTTGCTGTTTCAATTGTAACCGTTGGTTTAATTGGTGTTATCGGTGTTTCATTAACGGGAATCGGCGGAGTTGGGGTAGTTATTGGATCAACCATTCCTGCTAAATCTACTGATTTATTCGTATAAAAAACAGAAAATGTTATTCCGGCAAAAATAGCTAAAACCGCAAAAGCAGTTGCAGTTTTCATCCACATTTGCGAGAAAGAAAATACTTCCCAAACTGGAGCGAAAATTGAAGGTTTAGCTTCAACCGCAACTGTTTCATAAGGAATTTGGATTTTCGGAGTTGATAGCGGTGAAAATTCTTTGTGTTTCCAATTAAGAATTTCTGTGCGAACAATTCCAAAACCAGCCAATTCTTCTGCACAACCCGAACATTTCGAGATGTGAAAAGTAAAACTCGCATTTTCAGCTTCATTCATTTCACCATAAACGTATGAAATAATTTGCTCTGAAAAGCTACATTCTTTGTGATAATTGTTAGAATCAAACATTTTTTTCACCTACTAAAACTAAATTACCTCGACCACCACATTATCGAGCTTCATTCTGAGTTGTTTCAAAGCTGTATATAGTCTGCTTTTCACAGTGCTCAGCGGCAACTCTAAAGCTTCAGAAATTTGCTGAAAAGTTAATTCCTCAAACTCTTTCATAACAACAACTTGCTTTAAATCTTCGGGCAATGAACTAACCGCTTTTCTAACAAGCATAAGTTTGTTGTTCTGCTCGAAATTGTGCGAAGGCGATTCAGTCAAAGGAGCCGTAAATGCTTGCTGATTCGTTTCTGATTCTTCTTCTAAATAACTTTCTGCACGAGTTTTTTTTCGCCTATGTTTTGTCAAACATTGGTTAACAGCAATTCGATGCAACCACGAGGAAACTTTTGCATCACCGCGAAAGTTTGCTAAATTTCGAAAGGCTGCGATGAAAGTTTCTTGAACCGCATCTCTTGCGTCTTCTTCACGACTGAGCATACCGAAACAGAGAGCGAAAATCTTTCGTTCCCAACGCTTTACGATTTCGCCGAAGGCTTCCGGATTTTCTGTAACCGAAATTTCGACCAATTGCTCATCTGATAAATTTCCTAGCATTTTTTCGTGCTAAACAGATTCAACTAAATTAATTTTTCAACATCTGTATTTTAATTGCAAAAGTGTGGAAATTTTTCCATACTCGTTTAATAAGACGCAAGGTTACTCATTATAGTTTGAAAATTATAACAATTTTTCGTCAATCATTTTTTGCATATTCTTATGAAAAAAGTTTTAAAAATATTTGCTGTTATTGCGGCAATTGCCTTTGTCGGTATCCAATTTGTTCGTCCAAATAGAATAAACCCACCGATAAATGAGGCTGAAACAATTGAATCGACCACGCAAATTCCTGAAAATATCAAAAAAACTTTTTTGCAATCTTGTGATGATTGTCACACAAATCGTTCAAATTATCCTTGGTATTCTAATATTGCACCGCTTTCTTGGGGAATTGTCGATCACATTGAGGAAGGTCGAAAAGAACTAAATTTTTCAATCTGGAAAACCTACGATGCAAAAAAACAGAAGCGAAAGCTAAACGAAATTTGTGAAGAAGTTACAATTAGTTCAATGCCACATAACCAATATTTATGGCTTCATTGGGATGCAAAACTTAGTGAAGACGATAAAAAAGCTATTTGTGATTGGACAGAAGTCGAACATGGGAAAATTATTAGCAATGAAAAATAGATCAATTGAATTTTATTCTGGCAACAGTTTATAAGTTAATATCTCAAGGCTTTCTGTTAAAAAGATTGCAAAATCTCCGCGATTTATAACTTTTAATTTATCGTTGCGAAAGTTTACCGGCATGGCTTCTTCGCCGAAAACTTCTTTCCAATATCCAATTACTTCACTTTGAGACATCGGAAAATTGCCGTTAAAGTTGTTAGCTTCATTTACGAAAACAATATTAAATTTCTCAAACAAGTTACGCATAGAAACTGTGTAAGAACGCATTTCGTCAAAATCTTTAATCTCGCTAAAATTCTTTAAATGCTTAGGATTAAACGATTTATAAATACCAAACTGCTTTGTTTCTTGATTTGAAAGTTTTCTGCGTTCTTCGAGAAAATTGAGTGTCTTAAACAAAAATTCGACAAATTCACCGCGAGTTAAAGTTTTTTCTGCTTCAAATTTGTTTTCAGCACTTCCAAAAGCAATTTTTACATTTTCGGTGAGAAAAAAAATTGATTCAAAATATTTACTTTCTAAATTTATGTCGTTAAAGTCTGTGGTCTTTTCAGTTACAAAATATTTTTCAGCGATTGGTAAAACAAAATTATAGGCAATTATTCCATCAGTAACCATCGGTTTTTGGTCACACATTTGAGGCGAATATTTAGGTTTTTTTGCAGCTTCAACTGCTGTTTCTAACAAAAGTGGATTTCCTGAAACTACATCAGCCGCAAAAACATCACCGTTTTCGTTAATCTTTACGCGAATTTCAACTTTCCCATCAACTTTGGCAGTTTTTGCTTCTGAGGTGTAAATTGGCTTTGGCAAATCGATGATTTTTCCGGCGATAAACTCTTTACAAATAGAAACAGTCTGGGCGTTTGCGACTGAAGTCACAGACATAAATATTAAAATTATGAAAAACAAATTTCGTAACATTTTCCTAAATTTCAGATGTCAGAAATACTGATAAAAGTTGTAAATTGTTCGCTCAAAATTACAATTTTAAAGTTCTGAGATATTCACGAAAATCGTTGCCTAAATCTTTACGTTTAAGTGCAAATTCGACAGTTGCAATCAAAAAACCGAGTTTATCGCCGGCATCGTGGCGTTTTCCCTCAAGTTTGACAGCGTAAAACGGCTTTCCTTCTTTAAGCATCAACCTCATTGCGTCCGTGATTTGGATTTCACCTCCGGAACCTTTTTCAGTGCGTTCGATTGCGTCAAAAACATCTGGTGTCAGAATATATCTGCCTATAATTGCCAAATCGGAAGGTGCATCTGTAAAATTCGGTTTCTCAATCATATCGTTTATTTTGAAAACATTTGGTTCGATTTCTATCGCATCAATTACACCAAAACGAGAAATTGCTTCACCTGAAACCTGCATAGTTGCGATAACAGGTGCTTGATATTTTTCGAAAACTTCAATCATTTGTTTTAAGGCAGGTTTTTCAGAATCGACAATATCATCAGCCAATAACACTGCAAATGGTTCATTTTCGGCAAAATCTTTGGCTTGATAAATTGCATGACCAAGCCCAAGAGCTTGTTTTTGGCGAGTATAACTAATTCGGCAAAGCTCTGAAACATCGCGAACTAGCTGGAACATTGCGTCTTTTCCGCGTTCCTGCAAAACATTCTCAAGCTCAAATGAAATGTCAAAATGATCTTCAATCGCCGATTTATCGCGACCTGTGACAATCAAAATTGACTCAACGCCCGAATTTACTGCTTCTTCAATAACATATTGAATTAAAGGTTTATCGACCAAAGGCAACATTTCTTTAGGTGAGGCTTTTGTTGCCGGTAAAAATCTTGTTCCCAATCCGGCGGCGGGAAAAACTGCTTTGCGAATTTTATTTGTCATATTAAGTTTGATAAATTCAGACTGCGTAAAAGATGATTTTATGTGAAAAAGTGAAAAAGTAAAAAGACAAGCCGATTAATTGTTCAAAACTGAATTAACAATTAACAATTAACCATTTATAATTAATAACTTATGTTGGATTTACATTACGTTAGAGAAAATTTAGAAACCGTTAAGGCTGCATTAATTAGCCGCAATTTCGCGACAGATTTGTTAGATAAGTTTGCTGATTTAGATGTCGAGCGTCGCCGTGTAATCAGCGAATCTGACCGGATTAATCAAGTTCGCAACGTTGCCAGCAAAGAGATTGGCGAATTGATGAAAAGCGGAAAACGAGTCGAGGCTGATGCCAAAAAAGTCGAGATTTCAGGCTTAAAAGACAAGCAAACCGAGTTTGAACATCTTCGTGATGAAGCAGAAATCTCGATGAAAGATTTACTATCACATTTGCCAAATTTGCCTGATAAATCTTGCCCAATTGGTAAAGATGAAGCTGCAAATGTTGAAATCAGACGAGTTGGCAAAATTCGTGAGTTTGATTTTGAGCCGCAAGACCATGTTGATTTAGGCGAAAAACTTGGTATTTTGGACTTTGAGCGAGCAACGAAAATCACTGGTTCGCGTTTTGCGATTCTTAACGGTGCTGGTGCGAGGTTGAGCCGAGCGTTGATTAACTTTATGCTTGATGTTCACACAAATGAACACGGTTATACCGAAACTTTGCCGCCTTTTTTGGTCAACCGCAAATCGCTTTTTGGAACTAATCAATTGCCAAAATTTGAGGACGATTTATTTCATATTAAAGATGAACGCGGTTTTGCATTAATACCGACCGCAGAAGTTCCGGTCACTAATTATCACAGTGAAGAAATTCTAGAAATTAACGATTTACCAAAACTTTACACAGCTTACACGCCTTGTTTTCGTTCTGAAGCGGGAAGTTATGGTCGTGATACACGCGGACTTATTCGTCAGCATCAGTTTGAAAAAGTTGAACTTGTAAAACTTACTTTGCCTGAAAATTCAGCCGATGAACACGAAAAAATGACCGCAAACGCCGAAGCAATTTTGCAGAAATTGGGTTTGCCATACCGCACTGTGGTTTTATCGACTGGCGATATGGGTTTTGGTGCGATAAAAACTTACGACATTGAAGTTTGGTTGCCAAGTCAGAAAACGTTTCGTGAAATTTCTAGTTGTTCCAACTGTGGAGATTTCCAGTCCCGAAGAATGAATCTCCGTTTTAAACGAAGTGGAAACTCTAAAACTGAATTTCCGCATACACTTAATGGTTCTGGTTTAGCGGTTGGACGAACTTGGATTGCTGTTTTAGAAAATTATCAACAAACTGACGGAAGTATTAAAATCCCAAAAGTTCTACAGCCTTACATGAACGGACTTAAAGTAATTACATTGTAGGCATTTACATACTTGACAAGATTGTAGAATTGTAATTACATTGTAGTTATGAAATCGAAGATTGTCACAATTGGAAATTCGCAAGGCATCAGAATTCCGAAGGCTTTGCTCTTGGAAGCTGAATTGAGCGGCGAAGTAGAACTTTCCGTTTGCGATCAAGGTCTTTTGATCTCAAAATCGAAGCAAGTTCGGGAAAATTGGGATTCGATATTCAAGCAACTTGCAGAAAGTGACGATGGAGATTTGATTTTGCCGAATTCCAATGAGAAGCGAGGCGACTGGAAATGGTAAAACGCTTCGAAATCTGGCTTGTTTCCATTGATAATAGCGAAACGAATACGCGTCCCTGCGTGATCGTTTCGCCGGATGAGATCAATAAAAACCTCGAGTACGTGATGATCGCACCGATAACGTCTGAAGTAAGAAATTACCCAACGAGAATATCTCTACAATTATTGGGAAGCGAGAAATTTATTGCGGTTGATCAACTGCAAACAGTTGAAAAAAGACAGCTTACGAAATTGATAGGCGAAATTGATAAGAATGAAGAATCGAGACTTTTAGAAATTTTACAAGAAATGTTTATGAAATGAAAAAGGAATTGCGAAGAATTGCAATTCCTTTTTTGAGTCTGATTACATAATTCGAATATCAGAGAATTCTAGTAACCATTTCACGAGCACTGGCTCAATTTTTTCCTCTCTTCGGCTTTACACCCTGGTTTGGTCTGTTTGGAGTATTCGGTGTTTTATCAACATTAACTTTCGTTTTAACAACCGTAGTATTTCTTCCACCGTTATTCGTGGTGTTGACTACTTTAGTCTTTTTAACTACTAAAACGGATCTTCGCGGAGTGTAGTTTACTTTGTGAAGCGTTTTAACGGTCACCGTTTTTGAAGCGACAAAATTTCTTCTATTGGCAAAAATTCCGGTTCGTGTGCGATAAACTGTAATAGTCACAGGACGGCGGACGTTCCACCAATTTGGCAATGTTCGATAATTATAAACTGAAACGTATGGGCGGTAGTTTGGAGTGAAAATCCAACGGACTATATTCCACGCGGAAAAGTTTTTGTTTGCCGGAACAATGTAATAATTCGCACCATAAATTGTCGTATCGCCCTGAACTTGAAGGTTATAAGTATTGTTTTGTTCGCGTTCGACGGCAATAGTTGCCACATCTTGGAAATCATTTTCGTCCAATGGAGTTTGCAAAACTATCAGACGAGTATCGTCTTTCGATTGTTCGGCAACGCGGATAAAATCAACCTTTTCATCATTATTGAGATCAAGATTATTGATACCGTTATCAGAGCTGTTAAGTGATTGTTCAAATTTTTCGAGGTTTTCAGAATCTTTGAAAAGTTCTGCGACTGCTGATAGATCGAGTCCTTGGGCTGGGTCTGGATCAGAAAATGCCGAAACCTTTTGAACAGAAATGCCGAGAATGCTAATCATTAAAAGACCGCACACAATACCGTTTTTAATCGAAATATTTTTCATAATGTTTTCCTTATTTTTTAATGTCTAATTCTGCTAAAAACCAAAAGTAAGATAAAGTCATTTATCTTCCGCATTTTGAAGAATAGATTGCCCGACAAGAAACCAGGTTCGCCAGGTAAGGCGATACAGAAACTAAGTTTTCATTACTTTTCATAAAACTTGGCGAACCTTGCAACTTGCCGGTAAAAACCCGTTCTCAGTATTTACTAGGCGAAACTATAAAGTTGATCCCGTTAAGATCCTCCGTGATAAATAAAGCTTGCGGTGCAAACTGATAACGTTTGTGGCTAGCGGTCAAAACGTATGTTTCGCCAGCAGTGATTTCACCGAAATTGTAATAGCCAAACGAACTCGTACGTGTTTCGCGGGTGTTGCCGTTAGTGTCAGTTATATAGATTCGTGCGGATGAAATGCCTCGCCCGAAAGCATTCAAAACTCGTCCGCTAACTGAAACTTGAGCGGCTGTCGGGCTAAGAACTTGTTTGGCGTTAGAAAATTCCGAAGTGTCGCCAGTTGCAATGTTTGTGGCGGTTGAAGAAACAAAGGTGTTAAGTGCAGAATTGTAAGGGAAAGTTTGATCAAATGAAACATTTCCTGCGGCATTGGTCGTGACGTCAATTGTGCCAACGAAAAATTGTGCCTCGCCGTTGCCGGAAACATCTGCTGTCGGGGAATTGAAGAATTCGAGCCGAAATGTTGTGCTTGGTGTGCTGTTAAATGTTCCAACAACTCGCGTGCTGCCGGGTTGTGCTGCAGAAATGATCGGATAATTTTGTAAATTATTCGAACCAGTGTCTGGGTCATCATCATCGTTAAGCGTTATACCAAAAGGGTTTAAATCAATACCGAGACCGCCGTTTGAGAAAATCGAATTGCCGAGAATAGAATTTCCGGTCGCCGTTCCAACAAGTTGAAAAATGAAAACTCCGCTGTCTCCGTTAAAAGCTACGACGTTGCCTTCGCCAGCCGACGTGCCGCCGATTTGATTATTTGCAGCATCCGTAACGCGAATTCCATAATTGGCATTACCCACATTGGCAGTTCCGCTTGCATTCGTGCCTATATAGTTTCCCGATACCCTATTTCCGGTACTTAACGCATTTGAAATACTAATTCCGCCGGAACCGCCACCGCCAAGATTTCCTGAAATTACGTTGCGATGGTTATCAGAGTTGCCGCCAATTCGGTTGTTTTGTGAATCGATAATTGAAATTCCGGCGTTTGTGTTACCTAAAGCGGCAGTTCCGTCCGCAGTTGTGCCGATGTAATTACCGATAATATTATTTCCGTTGGTTCCCGAACCACCGATGCCGGAAATATTTATACCGTCAAAATTGTTCCCAGAGATCACATTACGCTCATTCGAAGATGTGCCGCCAATGGCGTTACCATTCGCACCGCCTGAGAGAGAAATACCTGCGGCATTGGCAAGTTTTGCATCGCCGATAATTGTCGTGCCAATATAGTTTCCACTAATGACGTTTCCGGTTGCCGTCACGCCAGAGATGGAAATGCCATTTCCGCCGTTGCCTGAAATTAGATTGCGGGCTGCTACATTCCCACCACCGATTTGATTGTTTGCTGAGGTAATGTTGATGCCTTGCTGAGTATTACCTAAATCAATTGTGCCGCTGGCATCAGTTCCGATAAAACATCCCTTGATGGTGTTGTTATCGCTAAAGTTGAAAATGCTAATTCCTATGACACTGAAACGATTGATTATCAAACTTCTGATGGTGTTGCCGTCAGATCTCAGATCTAAACCGGTTACTCCCGCTCCTGCACTTGAGCCGTTAAGTTCGATCAATGGCATACCTGCAAAACCGGCTGTGTTGAGGCGTCTATGATTAATTCACTGGTGATATTGGGCAGAGCGGAGAGCAAATTAATTGTCTGAACTCCCGCACTCGGAATGTTGAATGTAATTTTGTCGAGACCAGTTGCGGCGTTGGTATCAATTATCGCTTGTCGCAAACTTCCGACACCTGAGTCCAAAGTATTTATGACAACATACAAATTACCATTGACAACTTGCACGCATTCGGAAAACTCCGAGGTGTCGAGCGGTGCATTGTTACGCGTGGCGGTTGCGGTTACGAATCGTCCGAGCGGAATTAAACTACCCGGTGAAAACGAAAATGTTGCATCGCCGCCGGCATCGGTCGTGCTCGTTGTCGAGCCGAGAAAAATTTGTCCTTCGCCGTAACCGGATGAATCGCATGTCGGACTTGAGTAATAATCAATATTGAATGGTGTGCTTGGAGTGCTGTTGAGCGTAGATTGAATGGTTGTAACGCCACCCGAATTAGATGCATCAGTTAATACAGGATAGTTTTGCAGATTGTTTGTTCCCGTGTCTGGGTCGTCCGTATCGTTGGCTGTTATTCCGTTACCTGCTAAATCTATGCCCATACCATCGTTTGAAAAAATCGAATTGGTGCGAATTATATTACCGGTTGCCGAGTTTGAACTAATAACAATGCCGTTACTATTGAAAGCAATCGTGTTAGGTTCACCAAAACCTGTACCGCCGATTTGGTTATTCGATGAAGTTATGCTGATTCCATTACTGGCGTTACCCAAGTCGGCGACACCGCTGATGTCCGTGCCGATTTTATTGCCAATTACTGTATTTCCAGTGCTGCTTAAAGAAATACCGCTGAAACTGTTTCCTGAAATCAGATTTTCATCAATTGAGTTATTTGAGCCGGTCATACTTACTCCGATACTGCTATTGCCCAAATCAAGGCTGCCGGTTACGTCTGTGCCGATATAATTTGAGACAACTGTGTTGCCCGACCCACTTGAAGCTATTCCGGCTCCGCCATTACCGGAAATTACATTTCGTTTCGCCACATTACTGCTGCCGAAAGTATTGTTTGAAGTAAAAGATTCTTCGATGCCGGAAAGCCCGTTGCCCATATCAACCGTGCCATTTGAGTTAGTGCCGATATAGCAGGATTCAATCGTATTGCCACCGTTCGAAAAAATAAGTATTCCGTTACGAGGAAAATTGTTTATTACGAACCCCCGAATTATGCAGTTTCCGGCTGTAATTGTTAATCCGCTGACGGTAAAACTGACGAGCGACCCGTCGAGTTCAATCAGTGGCGGACCTGTGTAACCCAATCCACCCTGTGTCAAACCGTCAATCGTAACAGCTTCCGTAATATCAGGATAAGCAGAAGCCGGAATCAAGGTTTTCACAGTTCCGCCACCGGTAATGGCAAAATTGATAATGTCAGTTCCGGCAAAAGCATTCGCTTCTTCTATTGCCGCTCGTAGCGTGCAGTTAGCGGCAATAGAAGTGGCACAGATACCGTCACCGGGAACGATGTCCGAACCGTCGAGAACTCTGTTCACAGTAAAAGTTGCAGCTTGCGTCATGCTGACGAGAAATAGAAAGTTGATTGCTAAAATGGTGATTCGATTATAAAAGTTAATTTGACACATATATTTTTCTTTTTTGTTTACTGACCCGCGTTTGCGGCTAATTTTTCTTCGTTTTGAAAGTCAGTTTTACCAAGACGGTAGTTGCCACCACCGCCAATAGAAACAGAGCTATCTTCGTTGTTTTCTTCGTGAATTCTACTTTTCCAAACTTGGAATTTTGCTCATTCGAGCCATTTTTTTATATTCCGCTTCCGGGTGTTCTTTGCGTTCGAGCAGTTTGATCTTTTTGGTAACGGTATTTGATCCGACGGAATTCGGAATGAGGTTGCCAACGCGAACGCTCCGCCAAGGTAACTTTTCTCCATCCCGATATAGGCGAATTCGCAGGACTGATTCGACTCGGTCAATTCCTTTGAAACCTCTTGGCGGCGAATAAGATAATTCATCGCCATACCTTACCAACGCATCTCGCCGGAAAACGGCAACGACGTTAAACGAAACCGAATTCAATGTGTGCCATTCCCAATCAGGTGCGGAGGCTAATTTCATCGTTTCGTATTCGCCGATCACCGCGAAATTGTGGTTAAACTCACTGAGTTCCGCTGTTTCCAAAGCCTGATTGATTTCGGCAACGCTCGGACTTTTCTTGCCCTCATAGCTATTGCCGGAGGTGAATGTTCGCCAAAAAACATAACGTCCGCCCATCACATCATAAGAGGCATAACCCTTTACGATTAAAAATTCGCCCGGTGTGTCCGTCTTCAGCTTCGCCGTAAAATAACGCGACCAAACGTATTTTTTATA
Source organism: Acidobacteriota bacterium (assembly GCA_031415455.1). Lineage (GTDB taxonomy): Bacteria > Acidobacteriota > Blastocatellia > Pyrinomonadales > Pyrinomonadaceae > JANNVK01. Next base: position 202,935 of record JANORS010000013.1, read on the forward strand.
TGTTCCACTCCATTCGATAGTTCCCGGACCATTAAGCGTGATCGAAACCGTTTTCGCGGTGGTCAACTGTTTTTTAAGCTGTGCAGCAGTCGGTTGGGCGAAAGTTTCTCCGGCGTTAAATAGTGTAACTATCAAAACTAGCGTAAGAATGCAGAAAATTGATTTTTTATTGTTCATTTTTGAAACCTTCATTTAATTTTATTTGATGGAACGGGCAGCAAACTGCCTTTAACCGGAACTTTTCCAGCCATTGATTTTCCTTCCGCCGATGTCCATTTTTGCCCGTAGAAAAAGCCTTCGTTAGCCGATGTTGGAGCGAGGCGTTTGTCGTAAATGGTGCCGCCCATCGGAATTTCTGTTTGAACTAAATAGGCATTCGAGAAAAGATTGACGTTACTGGTTTGTTCCGCGTGTTTGACGGGCATTCCGTCTGAGCCGATTGTCCAACGCCAGGTTCGGAGCGGGTCGCCATTTTGCGAGATACTGCATTCCCAATTTCCCGGATGCTCTTTCATATTCAGCCGGCTCGGGTCAGCACGTCCCGTGCCGTAGGTGAGCGGCAGGGTGGCACGGTAAATGCGAAAGCCGAAATCGTCTTGATATGCCGGACCGCCAGTGCTGTATGGGGCGACGAGCCGATCAGTGTAAATTTCATACGACATGCGGGAACTGTAATCGAGACTGCTCACGATGTCAGTCTGCGAACCGGATTCTCGCAGTTTGATTCGAGTGCCGTTGACCGAACAACGCAGAGCGGAGAGCGGCAAACCGCCCCAACCTTCTTTGGTCGGCGAAATGCTGTAATAAACTTCGACTTGGTTGCTCTGCGATCTGCCTTCTTGCTGATTAAAATAATCGTAAGTTCCGGCGGGGCGTAAAAAAAGCACACTTGCCGGAGTTTCTGCGTGACGCAAAACAACGTAACGTGGTGCATCGGGTTTGGATAATTTGCCGATTTGCGAGTTGACGCGGTTAATCTGGACGACTTCGATCTTATATTTTCGGACGCTTCGCTCCGCGTTCGTCGCACCGTCAATCAGAAAAACTTCGACATCGAATTTGCCCGTTTCTTTGGTCGTCATTTCCGCTTTGTTATGGCATCCGTCAACCGCTATGTAGCTGACATCTATCACATTTTGGTTCGGCGGCATATTGTAAGCGGATGCTTCGCAACGTGTCGTGCCAATCATTTTTCCGCCTTGCGATACGACGAACTTGAACGCACTGCGTTTCGGATAAACGCCCATCAACCGCATTGACGATTTCAAAGTCCAGCCGGTCGGAACTCTCAATTGCTTCGCATCTAAGTCATTCGTTTCCAGAGAATGAAACCAAGTAAATCCATCATCAACATATTCGCCAAACAGTGTCCAAATTTGGTCGGCGGAAGTTTGCTGATTCTTCGGCGGTGAATTTTGATTTTGCGGATTTGGTATTTGTCCCGTCGGTGCCTCGACTGTCGGCTTATCCGTTGGTTTAAAGATTTTCGGGATTTTGATTTGACCGAAAGCTGCAAAATTATTTAACGCAATCATTAAAATACAAAATATTAGTGTCGGTTTTTTCATCGTTAAATTCTCCTTATTTTTTGACTTTGTTTGACGGAATCGGAGCCGCATTTCCTTTAGTTGGAACTTTCGCCGCCATCGCTTTGCCTTCGGCGGTCGTCCACGGCTGACCATAAAATAGACCTTCCGCGAGCGAGACAGGTGCCAGCCGTTTATCAATCAAGGTGCCGCCCTTTGGAATTTCTGTGTCGATGAGAAAAGAACTGTAGAAAAGATTGACATTACCGTTTTGCTCCGGATGTTTCGCTACGATACCGTCACGACCGACAGTCCAACGCCACGTTCTCAAGGTTGCCCCGTTGTTCGTCAAATGGCATTCCCATTTGCCTGGATGATTGTTGAAATTCGTCTCAAAAGCGTCGGGTTTATTAGTGTCGAAAATAAACGGCAAATCGGCTCGCAGCCACAAAAATTCAATTTCGTCCCGATACGGAGTGCCGCTCGTGAATTCGGGACTAAGCCGGTCGGAATGAACCTGAGCATAGCGTCGGACAATCTCGACGGAAACTTTGTCGTTCTGCATTTCGAGTAATTTGCCGTCCACTGAGCAGCGTAAATAATTGTTATTCATTTCGTTACCAGTTCCTTCTTTGCTTGGCGAAAGACTGAAATAAATCTCAACTTCGTTTGCGGCAGCACCTGAATGTTTGCTGTTACCGCTATTTCCGATGTAGCTGAATTTACCTTTTGGACGCTGGAAAAGAATACTGACCGGAGCTTCGGCGTGGCGGGAAAGGTAATACTGTGGTGCGTCCGCAATTGGCTTCATCGTCGGACCCGTCACGCGGTCAGCTTTGAGAACTTCGATCTTGTAATTTCTCAAAATCGTTTCGGCATCCGTGTCGCCATTGATGAAAACTATCTGCACGTTGAATTTGCCTAAGTCTTTGATCGCGGTTTCTTTTTTAAAACACTCCAAAGTCCAATAAAAACTTACAGCCGCATATCTGCTCGCTTCCGGGTAGCCTTCGCACCTGGTCGTCGCCACGGGTTTTCCGGCTTTTGAAACAATGAATTTGAACGCACTGCGTGGCGGCTGATCGCCCATTAAGCGAATCGTAGATTTCAAAGCCCAGCCTAAATCCGTCGCTTTGCCGTTAATCGGTTCTTGAAAACTGACGGCTTCAAACCAAGTAAAACCATCGTCAATAACGTTGCCGTCTGTTTGAATCACGGCAGACGACGGATTATTTGTCTGTCGGACTTCGGGCGAATTAACCGGATTATTGGTCGTGGGACTGGGGGATGGTGGATTTTGTTTCGGTTGGAAAATTTTCGGAATTTTTATCTGAGCGAAAGCCGTGTGATTTAGGCACGCAAAAGCTAAAATAAGAAGACATACTGATAAGATTAATTTTTTCATTTTAATTCTCCTTAATTTAAAGCGATAAATTCATCGGCTTTGATTGGTTGAGTTTTACCGGTGGCAAATTTAACATCACCCGAATTACCGTTGACGGCGATGACTTGGGCGTAATCCCAGCGTTTCGGGTCAGTTGCCGTTTTTACCAAAACGTAGCTGTTGGCGGTCGGCATTGTGGTTGAGTTTTCCGGTGTCGGATATGGCATAATTTTGTCAAAAGCGATTTCGGATTCGGGAAAACTGTTCCATTTAATTTTGGCTTTTGTTCCTAAAATGCTAGCAATTTCACCTTCCCACCAAGAATTCGTAGTCCATTCGACAACAACACGGTCACCGACTTTCGGTTTGTATCCCACAGGCGGACGCGGTTTGGCTTGTTTAGCTTTGGCGGAAAATTCGTTTTCGGCTTTCAACTTTTGAAATTCTGCAATCGCCACCGGACGCACCATAATAAATTTATCGGGTGAAAGATTAGCGGTTCTGCCACGCCAAAATTCTTTCACTTCGATCACTTCGCCATTCACACCTGTAACTTCGAAACCTGCCCAATATGGACCGTCTTCCATTTTTGCAACTGCAATATCGCCCGTTTTCAAATTAGGTTTCGCACCGGATTTCGGGACGGCATATACATCGGACTCTTCTTTGGTGACGGTTGATTGACCGTATTTTATGTTGTAGCGACTGTTATCAACGCTTTCCACTTTTCCTTCGCCGAAACCTTCGCGTGAAACGGAAAATGCTACCGAGTCTCCGACTTTATGTTTCTCAACTTCTACTGCTGCCGTGTTGCTGCTCATTCGCAAGTTTCCACAAGCCGCCAAAAGCATACTTGCTAAACAGATTAACCATAATTTTTTCATATTTTTTACCTCTTATAATTTATTTTGTTGCCGTTTCAATTTTGCAATCTTCGAGAAACACGTTTGTTAAAATACTCGATTTATAAATTCCGCTAACCGTTGCTAATGGACGTGTGTTTCGTGTTTTGCTAAAATTCACAACAAAATTATTAAGTTTTTTCCATTCGTCCTGATAAAATATTGCTCCGCTACACCTTACTTTTCCCTGATTAATGCCTTCGAGTTGGATATATTCATCTTCTAATTGACTCACAACGCCACTTACCATAATTCGCTGATTTATGAGCAATTTTTCCATCTCGACTTTGTTTCGCTGAAAATATTCGGTCAGATTACTCGCCGTAAAAATCCTAATTTGAGATGACGACGGCTCAGTTTCGCTTTTCATCTTGATAAAAGAGGAATTTATTTGCGATGTCTCTTTTGCCTCAGACTTCCCACAAGACATGACCAGCATCAAAAGAACGAAAATTAGTAACAGTTTTTTTTTCATAAATTTGCTTGTTTTCAACTTGAATTCTTTGCTTCTAAATTCAAAATCTGCAACGATATATTTCGTTAAACTTAAATTTAGTTTGCATCGTAAAATTAAGTCCTTTGGAAAAGATGAGGTTTTTGTGAGGTTCCCCGATGTTCAATGTTTCCAGATATTTATATGAATTTGAAAATTTCAAATTGGATGTAGAAAATCCCGGTTTGTGGTGTGAAGGACAGCTCGTAAGTATTCCGCCGAAGGTTTTAGAAACATTAATTCTACTCGTTGAGCGAAACGGGGAAATTGTTTTGCGTGAAGAACTGCTCGAAAAAGTGTGGAAAGAAACATTTGTCGAAGAAGGCAACATTAACTATACAATCTCACTGCTCCGCAAAATTCTTGGCGAAAAAGATTTAATTCAGACTGTTCCGAAAAAAGGCTATCGTTTTATCGGAAAAATTGAAAAAGTTTTAAACGCCGACAAACAGGAATCATCCGAACAATCTCCAATTTCTGACATTACTTCGCCGAATTTTGTTCAACTTACTCCAAGCAAAACTAGAAAAACATTTCGTTGGGCAGCTATTTTGACTGTTTTGACAGTTATTTTAGGATTTGCAGTAGTTGCTTTTCGCTCAAAAAATGAAGTGATTGCTAAACCTTCCGGTGAACAAATATCTAGTAATTCTCGACCTGAAACAGTTGAAGCCCTGCAATTTTATACTCGCGGAAAAATGATTTTAGACGACCGCGATGCCGAAAAAAGAGGTGAGCGAGCGATTGAAGAATTTCAAAAAGCCGTCACTCTTGATCCCACTTTGGCGGTCGCACACTCCGGTTTAGCGGAAGGATTAGTCAGTCTGGCTGTCGCGGCAAACGGTGCAAAAGCAAAAGATTTTTATTCTAAGGCGAAAATAGCAGTCAATCGGGCAATAGTTTTGGATGAAAATTTGGCGGAAGCATATACAACTCGCGGTTTGATCCGACGAAATTGCGATTGGGATTTTAAAGGAGCAGACAAAGATTACCGCCGTGCCACGGAACTAAAACCAAACTTCGCTCTAGCTCGTGTTCTTTACGCACATCTTCTCTCGCCACTTGGCAGACAGGACGAAGCGATTGCCGAAATAAATAAAGCCTATTTGATTGATCCAATTTCCGAAGTAGTTTTGGCAAGTCAATTTGCAGTTTTGGAAGCACGCGGTGAATATAGTTTAGCGATTAGCAAAGCTGAAGAATTTCTTCAGATAAATCCTGATAATTCGTTTGCGAACAGAGCTTTAGGAACATTTCTCTTTCACACAGGAGAATATCAAAGAGTTATCGAAATTGGTGAAAAAATTATCTCAAAAACGCCGAATCGCAAACCGTTTGTTTGGCTTTCATTATTGTCAGCGTCATATTTAAAGTTAAATCAACTCGAGAAATCTCAAGAATTACTTAAAGAACTTGAAACAGAAGCGGAGAATAATTCAAAAGCACGCCACTCACTTGCAATGAATTACGCAGAAAGCAATCAAATAGAAAAAGCCATCGAAGCCTTACAAAAAGGATTCGATGACCATGAAGAGCGAATGATTTGGATAAAAATCGAACCTCGTTTTTCAAATCTCCGTAGTAATAAAGATTTTCAGACAATAGTTGAGAAAATGAACTTGAATTTAACTGAGTAAAATATCGATAAATTACTTAATTTCAAGTTCATAAGGCAACATCAACATTGCATTTCCTTGCGACATTTGTTCAAAAGTCCAAGCATAACGGAGAGTTTTTTGGACATCTTTTGGTAAAGCCTCAACCATAGCTTTTTGTTGTTCTGATTTTACAGAAGCAGAAGCTGACTCAAAAAACGTTTCTAAAAATGGTTTTGCTTCTGGAAAAATAACTCGTTTAACTTCTTTTTCAGCCGGCAATCCCGCGAGCTGTTTAGCAATTTCAATTGCTTTTTCCATGCCGCCAATTTCATCAACCAAACCATTTTTCTTGCCTTGCAAACCAGTCCAAACATGACCTTGGGCAATTGAATCTATCTCTTCGACAGATTTATTTCGTCCTTTAGCAACTTTCGGAATGAAACTATCGTAATAAATTGTCTTAGTTTGTTCTTCCATTTTTGCACGTTCTTCCGGTGTCCATTTTACAGATTCACGGAAAATTCCTGCATTTTTTCCTCGTAAGATGTATTCATTTGAAATGCCAGTCCATTCGTATAAACCTTTTGTTGACATTTTGCCCATAAAAACACCGATTGAACCAGTTAATGTTGATTCTTGAGCGACAATTTTATCGGCGTTACAGGAAATATAATAACCACCGCTTGCTGCGTAATCTGACATAGAAACGACAACAGGTTTTTTCTTAGCTTTTGCTTTTTCTATTGAGTGCCACATAATATCTGAAGCAAGTGCAGAACCGCCAGGCGAATCAACTCTTAGGACAATTGCTTTAATTGAATCATCATCTGTTGCATCATTTATTGCACGCGAAACTGTGTCAGAACCTGAAACTTCGCTACCACCAAAACCACCGCTGTTTGATTTTCCGCTGACTATTCCGCCTGAAGCGTAAATTATTGCAATTTCTTCGCCTTTGTTAAGTCCGAGCGATTCAGATGAAACTTCGCGATACTCAGAACCGTTGACAACTCGAAGTTTATCGTCAGATTTATAGCCGAGTTTGGTTTTAATTTCTTCGTAAACTTGGTCGCGATATAACGCATCATCAATTAAACCAACTTCTTTGGCTTTTGTAGCGTTAAATGGTGCGTTGTCAATTAATGCTTTGACATCTTCCGGAGATTTCTTGCGAGATTCGGCAATTGCAGTTGTGTAACGCCCGGAAAGATCGTCGAGAATTGAATTTAAAACTTCGCGATGACCTTCAGACATATCTTTTCGCATATATTGGTCGGGTGCATTTTTATATTTTCCGATTTGGATAAACTCAGGCTCAACGCCAATTTTGTCTAACGCACCGCGATAAAACATCACATTTGCGGCAAATCCATTGACGTATAAATCACCTGATGGTGGAAGAAAAATCTTATCGCAAGCTGTTGCAATATAATATTCTTTATTTGAACCAACTTCCATAAAGGCGTAAACAGGTTTGCCGGATGTTTTTAAATCAACAATTGCGTTTCGTAATTCTTCGGCTTTTCCCCATCCGATTGCTGGAAATTGCACGTCAAGTAAAACAGCACCGAGCCTTGCATCAGCTTTTGCTTTTCTGATTTGTGTCAGTAAATTGGTAAAAGATTGCGGTTGTCCAAGTCCGAAAAGTTTTGCGGTTGGGTCTTCCGCAGAATAATCAGGTAAATCTCCGGTGATTTTCAAAACCAAAACGCTGTTATTTGCAACGCTTGGTTTGCCCGAAAATTCCACGATCAAAGCGATTCCAATTATTCCCACCAACACAAGTGCGAATATAATTCCGCCTAAAATTAAAAAAGTTTTTGCTGTTTTTGATATTGCCATTAGTCAATTTTTCTCCAAATCCTACAAATAAGATTACGTGTTTTATACGTTCTATTTTCTAAATAGTTTAAAACGATTAAAAACTCTAAAATTTCAATATTTTGTCTTATATTTCTTGACGCGAACCTTTGAAAGTAATAGCCTTTTTATGTAATTTCCCCCAATTAATTCAAGGAGTTAGGAAAAAATATGTTGAAAGAATTTAAGGCTTTCCTTTTAAAAGGAAATTTGCTTGATTTGGCTATCGCAGTTATCTTGGCGGGAGCTTTCGGAAAAATTGTAACTACGTTTACTGAAGGTATAGTAATGCCAGTCGTAAGTATTTTTACTGGTGGAATGGATTTCAAAAAACTCTTTTGGAATCTCAGCGGAAAACCGATTGTTAGTTTGGAACAAGCAACAAAAGATGGTTTAGCGGTTATACTTTATGGTCAATTGATAAGCGATATAATCAATTTCATTATTGTTGGTTTAGTGATGTTCTTTTTAGCACGATGGGCAATGAGTTATTTTGCGAAAATCGCGGCTGCAACACCGCCTGCCGATCCAACAGCTGAAGAGGTTTTATTAAGTGAAATTAGAGATTTGTTAGCAAAAAAATAAACTCAAAATTTTATTAAAGTATTTGGCGTGAGGCAGTAATCTAGCTTCACGTCAAATTTATTTTTATCGGTGATTTCTTCAATTGGTTCAAAAAAACTAACTCCTATTTTAACGCAATCAGGGCGACATTTTGCTAGAAATTTATCGTAATACCCTTTTCCATAACCAACTCGGTTGCCGTATTTGTCAATCGCTAAAAGCGGAACAATCACAATATCAATGTTTTTTTCATCAACTATTGTTGAATCAATTGGTTCATAAATTTCCCACTTGTTTTGTTGAAGTTTTGAGTTAAATAATAACTCGACACTTTCTATTTCGTCAGCATTTAAACACGGGACAACGGTCTTTATGGTAGGAAATTTGCTCCAGATTATTTTGATAATAAATTCAGTTTCAACTTCGCCATTTTTTTTAATTGGCAAAAATATGTGCAAATATTTTATTGATTTAAGCGGGAAATGTTTGAAAAAAAAATGGGCAATTTTTTGAGATTTATCAAGGCTTTCAGTTGTTAAAAGCGACTTTTGTTTGCTCAAATAAATTTTTCGAAGCTCAGTTTTTAACATTATTTAATCAAATTTTTTGCCAAATTAAAGTTGTCATACAACGCAGATTTTGCACATTTGTAGTTTTCAAAGGTTCAAGCCAAATGCCGCCAAGTTCTACGGAAATTTCAGTCAACAAATTTTCATTTACTAAAAAACGCTCTGAATCGTCAGGCAAATAATATCTACCATTGCCGAGCGGTTTAATAAGTTTTTCAATGCCGATAGATGACGCAAGTCGAACAAATAAAACACCTTGCGGTTTTAAAACTCTCCACATTTCAAAACACATTGCTTTAAAATGATCTTCATTTTCCGCAAAATGCAAAACCGCATTGCTAATAACTAAATCGAAATTATTATCTTCAAACGACATTTTTTCGATAGTTGAAAGTTGAAAGTTTGATTCTGGCAAATTTGGTGCAATCATTTTTGCTAAAGATTTAATATGCTCAATCGCATCATAATTTTGATCGATTCCAAAAACATCAAAACCATTTAGCAGAAAATAATAAAGATTTCGTCCACCACCGCAGCCTGCGTCAAGAACACGCATTTTATCGTGAAACCGATTTTTCAAAATCTGGTCGAAGAGATAGATATCAATATTTCCAAACAATTCGAGAGCATTTTGCATAAATAATTAGGATGAACAACTTACCTCAATTTTCGGTGCACCTTTCGCTGGTGGCTTCGCAAAATGTTCAAATTCGGTGTGTTCATCAAAAGGATTTTGTAAAAGTTCAAGCAAAATATTTACTTCTGAATAATCTTTATTTTCGGCTTTTTCAATTGCCGATTGCACGATATGATTTCGCAAAACAAATTTCGGGTTGACATCTTTCATCCGCAAACTTCTTTCCGCATCAACGCTTTTTTCACTCAAAAGCCTAATCTTATATTTCTCAGCCCAATCATCAAAACTTTTTGGATCGATAAACATTCCTTGAAGCACTCCGTTTTTCGAAGTTTCACTAGAATCAAAATCGCACAATCTGCGGAAAAACTGCGAATAATCTACTTCGCTCTTCTGCAAAATCTCCAATAAATTTGAAATTAACAAACCATCAACATCCGCATTCAACGTTGAAAACCCAAGTTTTGCAGACATCAATTCAGCGTAATGTTCAGGAAAAATTGTCTGATATTCTGCCAAAATTTCTTCAATTTCTTCGGGCGAAATCATTGATACAAAAGTTTGAGCAAGACAATAAAGATTCCAAAGCCCAACATTTGGCTGCTGATTATAAGCGTATCTCCCTGCGTGATCTGAATGATTACAGATAAATTCGGCATCAAATTCATCCAAAAAACCAAACGGACCGTAGTCAATAGTCAGCCCAAGAATCGACATATTATCGGTATTCATAACACCGTGACAAAATCCGACCGATTGCCATTTCGCCATTAATTTCGCAGTGCGAGTTGTAATCTCACGCAAAAAATCCACGTATTTGTCTTTAGAATCAACAAATTGCGGATAAAACTCGCTAATCACATAATCGAGCAATTGCTGAACTTGTTCGTGCTGTCCGCGATAATAAAAAAGCTCAAACGAACCAAATCTAACGTGTGAAGGTGAAATTCTTGTCAAAACTGCGGCAGTTTCAATCGTTTCGCGATAAACCGGTGCATCGCTTCCAACAATACACAATGCTCTTGTCGTCGGAATTCCAAGTGCGTGCATCGCCTCGCCGCAAAGATATTCGCGAATCGTCGAACGCAAAACCGCACGTCCATCGCCCATCCGTGAAAAAGGTGTCATGCCGGCACCTTTTAGCTGAATATCAAACCGATTTCCGACATTGTTTACAGCTTCGCCAAGCAAAATTGCCCGACCATCGCCAAGTTGCGAAACGAACGAACCAAATTGATGTCCGGCATAAATCGCGGCAAGCGGCTGACTTCCGTTGAGCATTTTATTGCCGATAAAATACTCTGCATACTCGGGTTTTGCAGCTTCATCTGTATCCAGCCCGATTAAATCCGCAACTTGGTTATTAAAACTAACAAGATAAGGTTCATGCAAAGGCGTAGTTTTCACAAGCCGATAAAAAGCCTGCGGCAAACGCGAAAATGTGTTGTCGAAATTGATATTTTCTAAGGAAGACATATTAATAATCCGTGAAATGTTTTAGGTCTTAACAATCCAACCACCGCCGACAACTTCCTCACAAGTTTCAAAATCGTAAAAAATCGTAGCTTGTCCTGGCGTGATTGCGTCTTGCGGTTCGTCGAAAACTACTTTTGCATAAGTGTCTGGCAATGCGTAAATCGTTGCGGCGGCTGGTTCGTGGCGATAACGGATTTTTACCTTTGCCCGAACAGGTTCGTTCGGTTCATCAAAAGCAACCCAATTTACGCCTTTTGCAATGAATTCGAGCGACGCAAGTTCTGCTTTTTCGCCCGCGATTATTTGATTTTTGAGACGATTTATTTGGGTTACATAAAGCGGCTTTTCGTTTGAAATTCCGAGTCCGCGGCGTTGCCCGATTGTGTAGCGGTGAATTCCTGTGTGTTCGCCAATTTTTACACCTTCTGAATTTACGATTTCGCCGCCTTTCGGTAATTCGTCCGAACGGTTTTCGTGATCCAAATATCGATCAATAAATTCCGAGTATTTTCCGTCCGGCACGAAGCAGATCTCTTGCGATTCTTGCTTTTCAGCGACATACAAATTATTTTCTCTCGCAATGTCGCGAACTTCGCTTTTGAGCATTTCGCCGAGCGGAAAATACGAACGGGAAAGTTGATCTTGCGTTAATTCCCACAAGAAATACGATTGATCTTTCCAATGATTTTTTCCGCGAAAGAGTCGATAACGCTTGGTTGTTTCGTCAAATGTAACTCGTGCAAAATGTCCGGTCGCAACCTTATCGCAACCGAGCGATTGTGCCATTTTGTCCAAGGATGCAAACTTCAGACGCGAATTACACGCGACACAAGGAATCGGAGTTTCGCCATCCAAATAAGCCTGAACAAATGGTTCGACAACCGATTTTTCAAACTCTTTTTCGAGATTCAAAACATAAAAAGGGAAGCCGAGACCTTCCGCAACTCGCCGTGCGTCATACACATCATCGAGCGAGCAACAACGCGACGGCAACGGATCACCGTTTTCGTCAGTCGAAATTCCACGCCGCTGATTCCACAATTGCATCGTGAAACCAACCAATTCGTGTCCTTGTTCTTTTAATAACGCAGCGGCTGATGAAGAATCAACGCCGCCGCTCATTGCTACTGCAATTTTCATAAAAATTATTATAACAAAAAAGCCTTTCTCTGACGTGAGAAAAGGCTTTATTAAATTAAGATGGATTATAAACTAAATGAACACAACGCTTTGCGAATTTGGAATTTCAAATCGTTTACGGCAACGCATATTTTTGCAAGCTAATTGATCGTCAACTCGAATCATATAATCTTGAGATTTTTCAGCTCGACGGCGGTCATCGTCAGATAAATTTCGCGGTGCTTGACGTTTTTTTGTTCGTTTTAGCCAACGAACATCATAATCATAGCGTAGTCCACAAAATGGACAAGCAAAATTTTGTTTTTTAATTTCCTGTTTTTCGTCGAAAATATCTCGTTCGTTCATAAATTTATGGCTGCATTTCGCGTAAGTAATTAAAACTAAAAATTCCGGTGTCGTGACCATCGCTAAAAACAAAATTGAGTGCGTAGCGACCGACTAAAGCGATTTTAGAAAAGGTCATTTCGTCTGAAATGCTCTCTGCTTTGAGCATTCGTTCGCCAGTCCATTCGTTAACGCAACCCGCACAAGGGCAAATCCGACGTAGTTTGCTCGCAACATATTTCGTTTCAATATCGTCAGCCCAAACTATGCTTAGTTCGGAGTCAGAATCTTCAATTATTTGACGTGGTTCAATGATTTTGGACATTATTTCAAGTGTTTTTCGATATTATCCGAAGTAATATTGTAGTGCGAAGCATTAAAAATCGGATTTCCATCTTTTAAAATTATAACTTGCGGAGATTGGTGCTGGATATTCGTCCGCTCAGCAATCGAATTTGAAACATCACGCGAAGTTTGGACGATAACGATATTTACATCACCATCAACAATCGACATTTGATTACTGGCATCGGTCGAAATTGGACAAGTTATGCTGTGTTTGAATAAAATAACAGGTTTTTCAGATGATTTTCTAAACAATTCATCTAATTTTTCTAATGAATCGAGGTTAATAAAACTCATAAATTATAATTACTTGGCATTGGTGGAATATCAAAATTTTGTCGCTCCAAACTTGGAAACACCTTGCGATAAGCGACCAAAAGCGTTGCTAACATAATTGGAATTGCGAAATATGTGCCGATGCAAGTAATTGCTCCAACTAAAGAAATTAAAAACATTACAAGCCACAAACCAACAACTCCACCAAGATTTTTCCAAACGGCTTTTGAACTTAATTTCATTGCTTGCCAGCCCGAAAGATTGCGGTCAACAATCAGCGGAAATGCAAACATCAACAATGTGTGAAAACAAATCATTACCAAAGCAATGACAATATCTATGGCAAATGAGCCGAGAAACAATGCAATTAATTCGGATTCGCTAAGTTTTGAACCCATAACGGCAGCTAAAATTAGTGGAAAATAAATAACGAGAAACATTGCAAACATCGGCACAACTATTACAATTGTTACTAATAAACTTGGCAAAAAATATTTAAATCCATCAAAAAGTGTTTCGAAAGCGACTGGTTTTCCGTCAATTGCTTTTAGAAAACAGAGATATATACCGCAAATCATTGCTCCAAGTGCAATATACATCGACATTCCGCCGATTAAAACTCCAACTAGCGAGATTGCGAAAAGCAACCAATAGTTGGGTTTTATTATTTCCCAACCTTCTTTTAAGCAATCCATCGAGTTGATTACGCCAATATTAAAGTCTGTAATTGCCATAGTTTTTAAAAAAATGGAAAGAAGTTTCTATTTTCCATTATCTGTTATGTTTCGAAATTTAACAATAAATCTTTTCGAAATAATCTTTTACCATTCTATCGCTCGAAAACTGAAAAGTTAGTGTTTGAATCGAATTTCGCATTCTGGCAATCCAATCAACTGGCAAATTATTTGAATCTTTTTTGTAAAAACAAGGAACAATTTGTTTCTCCAAAACTTCATAGAGCGAATCGGCATCTTGTTGGTCAATAAGGGTTTCGTCCGCTACTTTATCTCGTAAAACGCCAATAGAAAAACCGTTAATTTCGTTATAACCTTCAATCCACCAACCATCAAGAATAGAAAAATTGAGTCCGCCATTCATTGCAACTTTTTGTCCGCTAGTGCCGCTTGCTTCGAGCGGACGACGCGGAACATTCATCCAAACATCAACGCCTTGAACCAAATATCTCGCAACTTCTTGGTCATAATCTTCAATAAAAGTTACACGATTTGAAGCAGTTTCGTGCAACAAGGTTTGGAGCAACATTTTAGCTTTAATATCTTGTGGATGTGCTTTACCGGCAAAAACAAATTGGACAGGTTTATCCGAATTGTTTATGATAGCCGCCATTCTTTCGGCATCATGCAGAAGCAAATTCCAACGTTTGTATCCAGCAACGCGGCGTGCGAATCCAATCGTTAAAACGTTTTTATCAAACAATTTAGCAGATTCTTTGCGTTCGCGAATAAAAGCAATAAGTTGTTGTTTTAAAAGAAGATGTGTGTTCCAAATTTCTGCGTCAGGAATTTTCTCGACAGATTTAAACCACGAACTTTCACGTGTTAAAACTTTTGTCCAATCTTTTCCGATGTGTTTATCAAACAGATTTTTGAATACTGGAGCAATCCAAGTTGGTGCGTGAACACCATTTGTGATGTGTGTTATCGGAACTTCCTCAGCTTTTGTGACAGGAAACATTTTTTGCCACATTTCACGCGAAACTTCACCGTGTTTTTCGCTCACACCGTTCGCACTCCGACACATCCGAAGTGCAAGCGGTGACATTCCAAACCACTCCAATTTATCGTCAGCGTCTATTTTTCCAAAGGCGACAAATTCATCGTGAGTTAAACCAAGCGATTTAATGTAATTGCTATCGAAGCATTGGTCGATTAACTCTGGAGGAAATACATCATTTCCGGCAGGAACCGGAGTGTGTGTCGTGAATACGCAAAGTTTTCTAACTTTTTCGACAGCTTCGGCAAAAACAATTTGTTCTTTTTCAATTATTTCTCGTGCAAGCTCAAGAGTTAAAAACGAAGAATGTCCTTCGTTGAGATGATAAACTGATGGTTCAATGTTTAATTGGCGAAGCAGTCGAACGCCGCCAATGCCTAATATTTTTTCTTGAACAATCCGCGTTTCAGTGTCGCCACCATATAAGTGTCCGGTGATAAGTCTATCTAAATCAGTGTTTTGTGGAATATTTGTATCGAGCAAATAAAGCGAAATCC
The DNA here is from genome assembly GCA_031415455.1 of Acidobacteriota bacterium. Taxonomy (GTDB): domain Bacteria; phylum Acidobacteriota; class Blastocatellia; order Pyrinomonadales; family Pyrinomonadaceae; genus JANNVK01. Next base: position 218,260 of record JANORS010000013.1, read on the forward strand.
GTCCGATTTTTGCCAGCCAGGTTTGAGCAAAAACATCGCGACCACGCATTTTCACGTGAATGACAATTCTTTCGCCGTTTTCATCAAAAACCGGCGAAACCGCAATTTCATTATCAAATGAATCAAGATATTTTTCGGTTTGAAAACCGTGTTGGTCTAGTTTTTGGCGAAAATAACCGAATCGATACATTAAACCAATTGCCACAAGCGGAACATTCATATCGCTTGCAGATTTTAAATGGTCGCCGGCAAGAATTCCGAGTCCGCCGGAATAAATTGGTAATGAATTATTAACACCATATTCGGCACAAAAATATGCAACCGGACGTTTTGCAGAAATTTTACCAAAGTTTTTGGGTTTTGCTTCTAAATAACGAGACTGAAAATCAGCAAACTTATTAACACGCTCGACAAAATTTGAGTCATTTGCCTTTTGCCAAAGTCGTAATTCGCTAATTTCCGATAATAAACGTCGCGGGTTTTGTTCGCATGTTTCCCAAAGTGTCGCGTCTAAATCGCGAAAAATTGAAATTCCTTCAATGTTCCACGACCAAAGAAAATTGCTAGAAATTGTGTCTAAAGCATTTAAAGAATCTGGTAGTTCGCGAGTTAGCGAAAAATTATTACGAAAATTGTCGTTTAGTTTGAGACCAGCAGCGTTCATATCGATTAAGTTCACGTATTATTTCCTTCGAAAAATTCTCTTTAAACACAAATATTGACGAAATGGTAATCCGATTTTCGTCATTATTTAAAAGCAAAGACTATGTTGTTTACAAGATTGTTGTCATTTTAACTGCTCAATACGAACTTCATCAAACATAGCTTGACGTTTAAGCGATTCTTCGAGCATTTTTGCTTTTCGTTCGTCGATTTTTCGCGAGACTGACGAGATTTGAAAGATTTCATCGTCAATCATTTCAATCTCAAGATCGCCAAGTGAAATTCCTTGTGCAACCTCAATATCGTCCCAATTATGCAGACGAAATTTGCCGTTTTCTTCGACAAATTCTTCGATAAATGGTTCACGTAAAGCGTCTTCTGCTTCATCAACGTCAAAGTAATTTCCTTCGACAATTATGCAATATTCTTTTTTGGTTTCCATCATTCGAGGTATAAGATTTGTATTACCAATCTTTTGTAAATAAAATTTACCACAAAATTCTGCCACTTTAGAAGATTTTTTTCAAGAAAACAGTTATTATTTACGTTATTTTTAAATTTTAGCAATATTTTAGAAGGAAAAACACTAATGATTATACCTGTAAAATGGACAGACGAAGGCGTAAATATGCTCGACCAACGTCTTTTACCGACCGAAGAAACTTGGTTGATGTTAAAAACTTACAAAGAAGTGGCTGATTCGATAACCGATATGGTTGTTCGCGGAGCTCCAGCGATTGGCGTTTCGGCGGCATACGGAATTGCACTTGGAGTAAAACAATTTGTTGGCACAAATCTGATTGATTTAGAAGACGAATTTGAATTTATTTGCGAAACTTTGTGGAAAACCAGACCGACAGCGGTAAATCTTTTTTGGGCGATTGACCGAATGAAACGAGTTTTTGCAAAAGCGAAAGCTGAAGGCAAAACTATCAGTGAAATTAAACAAATTTTGATTGACGATGCCAAGGCGATTCACGAAGAAGATATTGAATCACAACGACTTATCGCCCAATTCGGCGGAGAACTACTGACCGATAATTCAACAGTTTTGACGCATTGCAACGCCGGAGCCTTGGCAACAGGCGGAGTTTGGGGAACGGCTCTCGGTGTAATTCGCGGTGCGGTTAATCAAGGAAAAAACATTCACGTTATCGCCGACGAAACTCGTCCTTATCTGCAAGGTGCAAGATTAACGGCTTGGGAACTGCACGAAGACAACATTCCCGTGACGCTGATTACTGATAATATGTCGGGTTATATGATGAACAAAGGCAAGGTTCAAGCGGTTGTGGTTGGTTCGGACAGAATCGCGGCGAACGGCGATGTTGCTAACAAAATCGGGACATATATGGTTGCGGTTTTGGCAAAACGCCATAATATTCCGTTTTATGTTGCCGCACCGCTTTCAACCGTTGATATGAATTGTCCAACCGGCGAACAAATTCCGATTGAAGAACGCGACAGACGGGAAATTACGCATTATAAAGATTTGCAGATTGCTCCGGACGGAATCGGTGTCAGTAATCCTGCTTTTGATGTTACGCCTAACGATTTAGTTACTGCGATTATTACAGAAAAAGGTGTTGCAAGATTTCCATACACAGAAAGTTTGCGGAAACAGTTTGAGGATTAAATTAAAAAAAGGCTCGTCATTATGGCAAGCCTTTTTTATTATATTTTTGAAAATCTGCTCTGCTTCCACCAATCAATAGTTTTCGATAAACCATCTTCTAAGCCGATGAGTTTTTCATAACCAAAGCATTCTTTTGCTTTAGAATTATCGGCTAAGCTGTCAATAATATCACCGTTTCTTGGGGCTTCATAAATTGCTTCAACGTCTTGGCGTTCAAGTAAACCTTTCAAAACACTCAACAAATTATTGAGAGAAATTGCCTCGCCGTTTGCTGTGTTAATTACTTCGCCTATACCTTTTGATGTTTGCGATGCTTTTATATTTGCATTCACAACATTTGCGACAAAGGTGAAATCACGAGTTTGCTCGCCATCACCAAAAATTATCGGGCTTTCGCCTTTTGATAAAGAATCTACAAACCGAGAAATTACACCGGAATATTGCGAGGTTGGATCTTGGCGTGGACCAAAAACATTAAAATATCTCAAACAAATTGTTTCAAGTCCATAAGCACGATAAAACACTTGAGCATAATATTCGCCAACTAATTTTGCAACAGCATAAGGCGAAAGCGGTTCAGGTCGCATTGTTTCAATCTTTGGCGATAATTCTTGGTCGCCATAAGCCGAACTCGAAGCTGCGTAAATTACTCGCCGAACGCCTGCTTCTTTAGCATTTGCCAAGACATTAAACGTGCCGTTGACACATGCATTGTGAGTTTCTAATGGATTAACGACAGAACGCGGAACACTTGGCAATGCGGCTTGATGAAAAACAACTTCAACATCTTTTAGTGCTTTTTTTAACTCGGCGGAGTCATTAATATCTGCCTTGTAAAAATCAAAATCACCTTTTATTTCATCTAAATTTTCCTGATAACCCGTCAAGAAATTGTCTATGATGCGGACTTTTGCACCTTGACTGATGAGTTCATCGGCAAGATTTGAACCGATGAAACCTGCTCCACCTGTAACTAAAACAATCATATTTATTTTGAAATATTAGAAATTTAAAAACTGAAGGAAATAAAAAAGTGGAAAGAATAAACTTCCCACTTACGATTTTACAACATTCTACCTACCAACGCCAACATATTCAAAACCTAGTTCACGCATTGTTGACGGTTCATAAATATTTCGTAAATCAACAATTTTTGGTGATTTCAAAAGACTCTTTACTTTTCCCATATCTAAGGCTCGAAACTGATTCCATTCGGTGATGATAACTAAAATGTCTGCGTCTTTTATTGCATCATATTCATCAGTTGCATACTCAATATCAGGCAAATAGTGTTTAGCTTCTTCCATCGCAACAGGATCAAACGCACGAATTTTTGCACCTTGTTTTTGCATTTCTAAGATGATGTCAGTCGCGGGTGATTCACGCATATCGTCAGTTTCTGGTTTAAAAGAAAGACCTAAAACGCCAATTTGTTTGTCCTGGAAATCACCAACTAGTTTTTGAATTTTTGGAATCATCGCTTGTCGCTGATAATCATTTGCTTTAATAACTGCATCAACAACTGAGGTTTCAACTCCATATTTATCACCAACTTTTGTAAATGCTTTTGTATCTTTTGGAAAACAAGAACCACCATAACCAGGTCCAGGATGAAGAAATTTCCGTCCGATTCGATTATCCATTCCCATTCCACGAGCTACATCGTGAACATCGCAACCAATTGCATCACAAAGATTGGCAATTTCGTTGATGAAGGTAATTTTTGTAGCTAAAAAAGCATTTGCTGCATATTTTATGAGTTCAGCCGCTTCGAGAGATGTAATAACAACAGGTGTTTCAATTAAATAAAGTGGACGATAAAGGTCTTTCATGATTGCAATTGCATCTGGTTCATTACTACCAACCACAACTCTATCAGGACGCATAAAATCATCAATTGCCGCTCCTTCGCGGAGAAATTCAGGATTTGATGCAACACCGAAATTTGTCTCTACTTTTAAATTTTCTTTGACAAACTCACGCAACCATTTGCCTGTCCCTACCGGAACTGTCGATTTTGTAACTAAAACTTTGTAACCGTTCATTGCTTCAGCAATATCTTTGGCAGCTTGTTGATAATAACTCATATCTGGTGAACCATCTTCTTTCGGAGGAGTCCCAACAGCAAGGAAAACAACTAATGCTTGCTCAACAGCTGACTTTATATCTGTAGTAAAATGCAGTCGCCCAGCTTTTTGATTTTTCTCAACAATTGTATCTAATCCAGGTTCATAAATAGGCATAATGCCTTTTTCTAAACCTTCAATTTTTTTGTCATCAACATCAACACAAGTAACTTCAACGCCAAATTCGGCAAAGCAAGCTCCCGTAACTAAACCTACATAACCTGTTCCTATTACTGCTATATGCATAAATAAACCTTACTGCTTGTTAAAATCTTCACAAACTAAAATAAAAAAACGAGTTAAGTATATTTCTACTCAACTCGTTTTTAAATATTCTCAAATTTAACTATCGCACAGGACTTACAGTCACAATCCCACCGCCAATAGTCGTGTTTTCACCACTTTTCCCAGTTCCAACTATAACTGCCGTTCCGATTGCACCAGCAGCTCCAACTAATAATGCAACTAGAGCACCAACACCAAGACCAGCTAATGGTAAAGGAGCGGCAACACCACCTGGTCGTAAACAAGGTTTACATCCAGCTTGTGAAGGAATTCCAACTGAAGCGTCAGTTCCGGCAGCAACCTGCTTGTCAATGCTTCCATTTCTCATAGTCACCAAACCAGAAATTGTAGTTGCAAGAGTGTCGGCACATGCTACTTCAACAGTAAATACGTTTGATTGTGCTGCGTCAGCGATAACAACTGCGTCTTTCGTTGTGACGGTTGTTGCAATCCCACTCATGTTTGATACTTGCAATTTACCGGATGAAAGAACCCCAGTAATACTGCTCTCACCAAATTTCAAAATCAAAGACGAGTCAGCAAGTATTTCTATTTTTCCAAGTTTGCCTAGGCTGACAATCGCAGAAGAATTGCTTCCTGTGGTGATTGTGCTACCTGAGAAAATAGTTGTATTTGATATTGCATTTTGACCATCAACCGTAACAGAACCACTTACTGTGATTTCACCGTTAACACTTTTTGGTGCAGCAAAAGAAATTGTTGAATATACAGACCAAACTGCAATAGCCAAAGCAAGCGTAAAGCTCTTCATAAGTAATTGTTTCATAATAATAAATCTCCTGAATGAAATGAGGTTATCGTGTAGGACTGACAACAGTCGTGCCGCCACCTAAACTAACTCGGTTGTTGTCACTCAATGCAGCAATTACAATTCCTGCAGCGGCTCCACCAAATACTAAAGTCCAAATCCACCAAGCTGATCCAGATGCGTCATCACATTCTAATTTGCCGTCACCGTCTTTGTCGATACATTTACCAGTTGAATCTCTTTCATCGTCTGGATTAACAGTTGTTGATTCGCCACGGTTTAATTTGGTTGTTTTTCCGTTAGATACAATATTAATGTTTCCTTCGGAAAAAGATGTGACTTTTCCTTTCAATAATGTGAAAGTTTCATTTGAATCAGCAGTAATGCTTGTGTTTGGTGCAATTTCAAGGTTGCCGCCATTGTTCAAGCTAACTGAAGCACTAGAGTCGTTTGTAGTGGCAATAGAACTTGCTGAAAAAAGCGTTCTACCGTTTTGAGTAGTTTCTCCATTAACAGTGACGTTTTTGCCTGAAACTGTTATTTCGCCAATAGTTTTGCTAGGTGCAGCGAATGCAACCATTGTGTAAGTTGCTATAATTGATACACTTAAGATTGATGTAAGTGTCTTTTTAATCCATACTCTGCTGTTCATAATTTCTCCTCTTCTAACGCAATTGAATAATTTTTAAAATTTCAAAGCCTTATATTTTTTACAACATAATTGAGACAATGTCAATAAAAGTTCCCAGATTCTGAATTAATCTTACATTTGAATTACCGAATTACAGGGGGTAAGAAAATCCATCAACAGAACAATTAATAGTTACTTTTGGGTAAATGAAATTACAGAAAATGCAATAAAATTGCTAAATAAGATTCTGTAATATTCAACGTGTTAAAAGAGTATATTATAAATTTTATATTTTCAAATTAGACATAGCTTTTTTAGGAATTAATTAGTATTAAACTTAAATTACAACGTTATCATTAAAATCCAGTTACTTATTTATTTATTAGTTCTCAGTATTCATTAGTTCTAAGTATTAAGTGTTTACTTCTAATTACTGGTTTGTAATACAAAAATTTAATTTGTGAAGTGCTATTTGTGAAAAGCTAATTGATACTATGTTAAGTTGAATCCATTGTAGCAATCTTTCAGATTAAGCTGATTATGCCATTTTTAAATTTTGCGATAATATTTAGTGAAATGTTCAGATACAACTTTGAGGAGATTTTTAATGTTTAATCGTTTCATTTTGGTTCTTGCAATAGCTTTATTTTCTTCATTTACAATCTATTCACAAACTAAACTACTTCGATTTCCCGACGTTTCGGGCGATAAAGTCGTGTTTACTTATGGCGGAGATTTGTGGACGAGCTCTACAAATGGCGGAACCGCAACTCGCTTAACCACTCACCCGGGAATGGAAGTATTTGCGAAATTTTCGCCCGATGGTAAATGGATTGCATTTACAGGGCAATATGACGGCGATGAACAAGTTTATGTTGTGTCAGCAAACGGCGGTGAACCAAAACAATTAACATTTTATCCAGCAAAAGGACCTTTTACGCCTCGTTGGGGATGGGATAATTTGGTTTACGGTTGGTCGCGAGACGGAAAATCAATTTTCTTCAAAGGTCATCGAGATTCTTGGACATTATCTGAAGTTAAACTTTATAAAGTTTCAGCGGATGGCGGTTCTGCCGAGGCATTGCCGATGCCAGAAGCTGGTAGTGGTGATTATTCGCCAGATGGAACAAAAATGGTTTATTCTCCACGAAGCCGTGATTTTCGTCCGGAAAAACGTTACGCAGGCGGACAAGCTAATACACTTTATATCTATGATTTAGCGACAAATGACGCAAAGAAAATTTCCGATAATCCGCGGGTTGCTCGTGATGCAATGTGGATTGGTGAGACGATTTATTACAACTCCGACAAAGACGGTAAATTTAATCTTTACGCTTACGACACGAAAAGCGGCAAGACGACGCAGACAACCATATATAAAGATTGGGAAATTCGTTGGTGTAGTTCTGACAATCAAGCGAAAATTATTTATGAACGAAACGGCGAACTCGAAATTTTTGATGTAAATTCTAAAAAAGCTACCAAACTTTCAATAAACGTTCCTGATGATGGCGTTAATCGTCGAAATCGCGTGGTTAATGTTGCAGGTTTTGTTGAAAATTATTCGCTTAGCCCGAAAGGTGAACGTGCCGTATTTGCGGCACGTGGCGATATTTTTTCCGTTCCAATCGAAAAAGGTTCAACTCGAAATTTGACCAAATCCTCGAACGCTCACGACAAACAGCCAAGTTGGTCGCCAGATGGAAAACAAATCGCTTTTATTTCAGATAAAAGCGGCGAAGAAGAGATTTGGTTGGTTGCTCAAGATGGAAATTCTTCGGCAGTTCAGTTGACTACTGGCGGACAAGCGATGCGATATGCACCGAGTTGGTCGCCAGATGGAAAAACAATCGCATTTTCTGATAAAGATGGTAAAATTTATCTTGTAAATGTTGCAGATAAATTGGTTAGACAAATTGTGGATGCTCCACGCGGACAAGTTTTTGACCATGAATGGTCGCCGAAAGGGAATTTCATAGCGTTTAGCATGGGCGGAACAAACGGATTTTCGTCCGTTTATTTGTATGAAATTGTGACAAACAAACTCAACAAAGTTACGAATGAGCTTTACGATTCGAGCAATCCGACATTTGATCCAAACGGAAATTATCTTTATTTTCTCAGCGACAGGGAATTTGCACCGCAAATTTCGGGCATTGAATTCAACTATGCAAGCAATAAATCAACACAAATTTATGCGTTGGCGTTAAGGAAAGATGTAAAAAATCCTTTTCCTGCCGAATCTGATGAAGTTACCGTAACTGATGAAAAGAAGGCAGATACGCCGATTATAAAATCTGAAGCTAAGCCGGAAGCGATTGATTTTGACGGTATAGTTGGTCGTGCGACAAAAGTTCCGTTGGCAGCAGATAATTACGGAGGACTTTCTGCAAAAACCGGACATTTGATTTACACAGTCAATCCGCCGTTTTATTACGGACGTGGCGGCGGTTCATCTTCGCTCAAGATTTTCTCGATTCGAGATCGTAAAGAAACAACTTTGTCCGATCCGGCGTTTGGTTATACGCTTTCGCCAGATGGTTCAAAAGTTTTGACAAACATAGGTGGAGGTTATGCATTGTTTGACGCAAGCCCGCTCGGAGTTTTATCCAGAAAACTTGTTTCGACTAACGGATTGGTTACGGAAATTAACCCGCAAGAAGAATGGAATCAGATATTTAACGAAGTTTGGCGACGTTACCGCGATTGGTTTTATGTCCAAAATATGCACGGGTATGATTGGGTAAAACTCCGCGAACAATACAAAACTTGGTTGCCGCACGTCGCACATCGTAGCGATTTGAACTATGTAATTTCCGAAATGTGTTCTGAACTTGCGGTGCAACACGCCTACATAGAAGGCGGTGATTTTAATTTGCCATCGCGTGTTCGCGTTGCTCTTGCAGGTGCGAGGTTTGAAGCTGATAAAACGAATAATCGCTACAAAATTAGCAAGATTTTCGGCGGACAAAACGAAGAGGACATCTATCGTTCACCACTAACGGAAGTCGGAAACGATGTCAAAATAGGCGATTACATAATCGCGATAAATGGCGAAAATGTGACGACTGACAAAGATATTTACGCATATTTACGCGGCAAGGCAGATAGTGCTGTGCAACTAACTGTAAATTCTAGTCCAACCGCAAATGGTTCACGCACAATAACTTATCGTCCAATTTTTGATGAAGGAAACTTGGTTTATCTCAATTGGATTACGGCAAATCGTGAAAAAGTTTCGCAACTTTCAAACGGCAGACTCGGATATTTGCACATTCCAGATATGGGAAATAACGGCATTCGCGAATTTATCAAATATTTTTACGGGCAAACTGATAAAGAAGGGTTGGTTGTTGATGTTCGTGCAAATGGCGGTGGAAATGTGTCGCGGATGTTGATTGAGCGTTTGCGTCGAAAAGTTCTCGGCGTAAATTTTAGCCGCACTGACGATCAAGGAAATACATATCCCGATGGCGTTTTTATTGGTCCGATGGTTTCAATTTTGAACGAAAATTCCTCATCAGATGGTGACATTTTTCCTTATATGTTTCGTGAAGCCGGACTGGGAACGTTGATTGGAAAAAGAAGTTGGGGCGGAGTTGTCGGCATTCAAAGTCGCGGTCCGTTACTCGATGGCGGACAAGTTTCGGTTCCCGGTTCAGCATTGGCGAACACCAAAGGCGAATATGTAATTGAAGGTTACGGCGTTGATCCTGATATTGAAGTTGAAAACGACCCGAAATCTGTAATTGCAGGAAAAGATCCGCAACTCGAAAGGGCAATTGAAGAATTGATGAAGAAATTGACGAAACCTGTAAAATTACCAAATAGACCAAAAGAACCGATAAAGTTGAATGAATAATAGAAAAATATGAAAAGACTTTTTTTGATATTTGCGATCAATGTCTCTTTCTTTGCTATTACGTTAGGACAGGAACAGGGAGGTGGAACTGGCATCGTAACAAAGGTTGTGAAAGGAGTTTACAACGACGTTGTCGATGTTCCGAATACTGCTCCAACGAAATGGGATCGATACACAATTAAAGAAAAGAAACTCTCGCTATTGTTTCCTAAGTTGCCTGTTCGAGTGGATTCGTCAGACAATTGTCTGAACATTGACACGAGCAGTTTTGCTGCGTATGCCGATGGAATTGCTTACTATTTTGCGTTTGTTTCCAAAAGTGATTCGAAGATATCGAAATCCTGCGATTTCAAAAAAGAATTCGACGCGACAACTTTCGAGACAAGTCTAAATGAGTTTCGGGCAGCAATCAAAGGTGAATTTACCGAGACGAAAGTCAATTTTGGCGGAAACGAGATGGTTCATTTTGTAGTTGGACAACGAAATACTTGGTTTTTGAATGATTTCCGAAATACTATCTGGTACGAATTTCGGACGTCAGAATCAGACCAAACAACTAACCATGTAAACGCCTTTGTCGAATCGCTTGTGGTAGGAAATAAGTCGAATGGAGTCGAGATCCAACGTGGATCAACTGTTTCACTTGGAGATGAAGTCGATTCGAATGCCAAATTCCCAGATGTGACTACTACGAAAGATAAAGATGTTGTTAAAATTGAGAAACCACTTAGTATTTGGCTACAGCCGAAACCACCTTACACGGATGTTGCAAGAAAAGCCCAGACGAATGGAGTTGTAAGATTAAAAGTTGTCTTTAAAGCAAATGGTTCGATCGGTTCTATTTCGGTTGTTAGTGGTTTGGAGAATGGTTTAACGGAACAAGCTATTTCTGCCTCGAGAAGAATCGTTTTCGTCCCAGCATCTACGAACGGCGTCCGACATTCAGTTGTAAAAATAATTGAGTATAGATTTATAATTTATTAAAAATGTTTCACTTATTAAAAGTAAAAAATTTAAGAACTGAATTTCCGACTCGTGCCGGATTGGTCAAAGCTGTCAATGATGTGAGTTTTCACGTTGATGAGGGCGAGATGTTGGCGATTGTCGGCGAAAGTGGCTGCGGTAAGTCAATTACGGCACTTTCGATTATGCGTCTGATTTCATCACCAGGAAAAATTGCAGCTGGCGAAATTAATTTCAAAGGCGAAAGTCTATTATCCGCAACAGATGAACGAATGCGTGAGATTCGCGGCAACGACATCGCGATGATTTTTCAAGATCCGATGACCTCGCTCAATCCAGTTTTTACGGTCGGCGAACAGATTGCTGAAGCCTTGCGTTTGCATCGAAAACTGGACAAAAAGAAAGCATGGGAAGCGGCGATTGAAGCGATGAGGGAAGTTTCGATTCCTGATCCGGCGAGGCGTGTCAATGATTATCCGCACCAACTTTCTGGCGGAATGCGGCAACGCGTGATGATTGCAATGGCACTCGCTTGCGATCCTGAATTGCTGATTGCTGATGAACCGACAACCGCTTTAGATGTGACGATTCAAGCCCAAATTCTTGAACTTTTGAACGAACTTCGCACTAATCGAAAGCTCGCAGTTTTGTTGATTACTCACGATTTGGGAGTTGTTGCCGAAGTTGCGGACAGAGTTTGTGTGATGTATACGGGAAAAATCGTGGAAGAATCGCCAGTCAACGATATTTTTGAAAATCCTAAACATCCATATACACAAGGTTTATTGAAAAGCGTTCCAAAAATGCGAGCGGTTGGCGAAACAAAAGAAACTCGGCTTTCGACGATTGAGGGCACAGTCCCGAGTCCAACGAATTTGCCAAAAGGCTGCCATTTTGCTCCGCGTTGTTCGTTTAAAAAAGTGGAATGCGAAGAGCATGAGATTGCTTTGAAAGAATTGAGCGAAGGTGTGAAAGTTCGATGTGTTTTGTATTGATTCGGAGTAAACCCATGAAATTATGCTAAGTTCCAAATCAAGGTGTTTCAATCTAATAACGATCGCGTTTTTTGCGATTACAGTTTCGAACTGTGCAGATTACAATAGCAGTCGGTCGGTTGTAGTCGATAAGAATCCGACATCATTGGTGATTAGTGAAGAATCGAACGAAACCGATCAAGCGAAAGCCGTTCGCGTTGCAGAAGAATTTATCAAGATCAATGGTTATACAGATGTTCCCGCTGATGAAGGAAATATTACACACGAGGCTGTTGAATTTGCCGACAATCTTAAGGAGTTGTTGGAGCAAAGAAAAAATACTTTAAATGCAAAAGCGTATGGAGTCTCAGATTTTGGGAAAACGAGTAAAAAGGGTTGGACCGTGGTTTTCAAGCATTCTAATTACGATTTCGCGTCGAGAATGTCTTATCGGGAAAAAAGATTTTACCAAAACGCCGGTCGGGCAGTCACGATGGACCAAGATTTCAAAAACTTAATGCTTCAACACAAGGAATTTCCTTTAAACAATGCGAGAAAAAAACTCTGAAGTGAGCTAAACCTAACTTATTTAATTAACTGTGCATCTCTTCAGCTTTCGACTTTGCTTCAAAAAATCACGAGAATCCCTTACCTCGTTTCGCCTCGAACAACAAAATCCCGCAAGCCACCGCAACATTTAAACTTTCAACTGGTTCACACATCGGAATTTTCAAACTTTCGACGCACATTTCGCGTTCGGCATCAGTCAAACCATGTGCTTCAGAGCCGATGATAATTGCATGCGGCTCGCTCCAATCGATTTCGGTGTGAGATTTTTTCGCACGAATATCTGCACAAACCGTTTTTAAATCATTTTCCTGACAAAACTGGATTGCGTCCCAGAAGTTTGCTTTGTCCCAAATCGGCAGACGCAAACTTGCCCCCATTGCACCGCGTAAGGCTTTTGTCGAGAAAACATCGGCTGTTCCTTTAGTCAAAATTACACCGGAGATTCCTGCAGCTTCGGCAGTTCGTAAAATTGCACCAACATTGATTGGATTATTTAATTTATGAAGAATCAGATAATGTCCATCTCTAAATTTTAGACTTTCCGTTCGTGGTTTTTTTGCGATTACGATAATTCCTTGCGGCGATTTGGTGTCAGAAATTGAAGCAAAAATTTGGTCTGGAACTTCGTTAGCGTTTGGAAAATTATGCAAAAAATCTTCGCTACGTTCGGTTTTGTTAAATTCGTTTGAGAAAAAAACGTCGATAATTTCAATATCGGCTTTCAAAACTTCTTCACAAAGTCGTAAACCTTCAACGAATATTTGGTCACGAACCTTTCCTTCACGAACGCTTCGTGCATGTTTCAAACGCGGATTGTCTTTACTTGTAATTATTTGCATCGATATTATTGATTAAATTCAAATTGAGATTATAATTTAGTTCGAATGGAAAGCGTAGTGAAAAAGGAAGAATCGGTGAGTCTCGTTTACGTCGCAATTGGGATCAACATTTTGGTCTCAATTCTTTTTCACGGTACGTTTTCAATATACGGATATTCTCGCGAATCAATCGACAATATGGTTCTCGTCGCGAAGATTTTTGTTTGGGCAACTATATTATGCTTTCCTGAGTTCAAAGATGCTTTCTTTATTGAGACGATTCGCAGGAAACTAAATAATATTGGTCTGACTTGGCTGGCATTGTTGGTTGTAGTTTCTATTGTTTACCTCACATCTCGTTTTTTGTTTGTGCAATTCGCCAGTATCATTAGCTTAGGTTTCGCCTCGATGAACTTTCAAGTGTCAGAATGGTTCGTGAATATTATTTCTTTCATAGTCTTCGTTGGTGGTTTTTTCGGTCTTGCATATTTGGTTTCTTGGCGTCATGAAAATACAGAGGATGCGACCTAGATTAAATGGACACATCAAATCTTCCACCATCATCAAAATATCGAGATTTTGAAATACGAGCACTTGCATTACGTGATTTTGCGAATCTTCGAAGCGATGATGAACGTTTAAATCCTTTTGATTTAGCACGTTACGCAAATTTGTTGGTTGTTCCTTTCGAACAACTTGAAGCCTTAATGCCTGAAGAGAGTTTGATGCATTTACTTGGTGAAGGAAAGGAAACTTGGTCGGGCGGAGCATGTTCACAAACTTTGCCGAGTGGTGAAAAATTGATTGTTTTAAACCCAACTCATCATATTAACCGCCAACATGCTACTTTAATGGAAGAAATTTCTCACGTTTTTCTTGGACATACGCCGAGCCGTTTGGTGGTCGGAAACAAGACTCGCGATTATCACGCGGAGATTGAAGAAGAAGCGTATGGAGTTGGTGCAGCGGCGTTAGTTCCGTTTTCCGCATTGCGTAGAATGATTAAACAAGGTAAAACTTCTAGAGAGATTGCAAGGCATTTTGTTGTGAGCCAACTTTTGGTTGAGTTTCGAATGAAGATAACTCGTCTTTGGGAAGACTACAAGATCAATGTCGGCAAGAACTTGCATATTTAATAATGATTACAGAAATACCAAAAACCGCTGAACACGATCCAAATTTATCAATTGTAGATAAATTGCGGATGTTGCTCGATATTACAAAAAAAATTAGCGAATCGCTTAATTTAGACGAAGTAATTACGCAGGTGATGGACACGCTCGAATGGCTTTTACCATACGATGCCGCCGGAATTTATCTGATTAAGCAAGACGAAACCGGTTATGATTTTCAAACAAAAATGATTCGCGGTTACCGAATTACTTTTGAGCAAGTTGAACCGCACCTCAAACTCGGGGAAGGATTTATCGGATATGTGGCACAAACCGGCGAGTCAATCGTTTGCCCGAATGTTCACGAAGATTCGCGATATTTTTCTGCTCGCAAGCGGACAAATTCTGAAATGGTCGCACCAATCATTGCAAATAACGAAGTAATTGGTGTTTTTGATCTCGAAAGTGACAAGTTTAATGCTTATAACGATGACGATTTAGCGGTTTTGGAAATGCTCACAGCACAAGTTGCGATAATTATCGAAAAAGTTCAACTTCACGAGCAAGTTATTGAAAAAAAACGACTTGAAGTTCAAATAGAAATTGCCAGACAGGTTCAACTTGCACTTTTACCTGCGAAAGATCCAATTCTCAAAGGTTTTGATATTTCGGCTTATAATTTCTCGACTGAAGAAGTTTCCGGCGATTATTACGATTGGGTGAAGATTTTTGATGATCAAATTGGAATTGTCATCGCTGACGCTTCGGGTAAAGGAATTCCGGCTTCATTATTGATGGCTTTTTTGCGTGCGAGTTTGCGTGCGTTGGCTCAAATTGGATACGCACCGCATATTGCGTTTTCAAAAGTAAACAATTTACTTCATGATTCAGTCGAATCTAATCAATTTATCACCGCGATTTACGGTTTTTTAGATGCAACAAATAAGACATTCGTTTTTTCAAACGCCGGACACAATCCACCAATCGTAATAAAAGAAAGCGGTGAAGCTAAATTTGTTGAATACGGCGATTTGCCGCTCGGAATGTTTAAAGATAAACGCTATCACCAACATTTTTTGCGAATGGATCGAAACGATATTTTGGTTTTATACACAGACGGTTTAACCGAAGCCGCTAACGAATCTGGCGAAGAATACGGAAAAGAGCGACTCGCTGCAAGAGTTTTTGAGGGAATAAACCTTCCAGCCAGAGAATTAGTTGATTATTTGCATCAAGACATTGTGAAGTTTTGCGGAAATGAAATTCTCGAAGATGATGCAACGGTTGTCATTGTTAAAAGACTTGATACAAAATAAAAAAACACGATTTTCTCGCTAAAGAAAATCGTGTTTTTTAATAATTTTCGAGAATTAATGCACTCGAATTGAATTGTGTATCGAATCGCCGCCAGGAACCATTGGAGCAGTGTAAGTTCCGTAGTCCATTTTTTGATTTTTACCATCGAAAGCATAAATATCAAAACCATGAGCATCGAAACAAGCCGCAAGTTCAGATGAATCAAGTAAATAAACTGCTTCGGTGAATCCTAATTCAGCACGAATTCCTAAAAGCCTTTCAATTACTTCAAGCGGAGCAAAACATTGTATTGGATCTTTATAAGTTGCCATATAATTTTTTACCTCAAATGAAATCGCAAAATTCAAAATTCCATTTGTCTAATTAGATTACGAAAGTCGGGGAAAGGTTGTTCAACTTTATAGACAACTTTTTTATAAGTTTTTGCTTCAAAACTTTGATTAAACTATATTTTTGTTAGATTTATTTTAAAATATTTGAATTTCAGATGAATAAGGACTAGAATTTTATAGATTGCTAACAATTTTTTTAAACGGGAGAAAACTTATATGAATCAAAACTTGTTGCGTGTTTTAACAATTTTGACACTTTGCTTTTCGGTGATTTCAATTTCCATCGCCCAAAATCGTCGAGGTGCTTCTATTCTTGTCAGTGATATTTACAAAATTTCGGCAAATGCCGGTGGTGTAAATTTGGTTGACGGAAAAGTTACTGCTGTTCGCAAGAACGGTAAATCTGGTTTGGTAATTAAAGGTGAAACAATTATTGCAGGTGATATTGTCACAACAAGTGCAAACGGAAAAGCCGAAATTTTGTTAAATCCTGGTTCTTATTTGCGACTTAGCGAAAATTCCGAATTCGAATTTACAAATAGTTCGCTTGATAATTTGCAAATTAAATTAACTCGCGGAAGTGCGATTATGGAAGTAATCACTAACAGCGATGACGGATTTGTTGTTGGCGTTCAAACTCCGCAAAACAAATCATTTATTGTTGATTCAGGAGTTTATCGTTTTGATGTTTTGGCTGATGGAACAAGCCAAGTTGAAGTTTGGAAAGGAAAAGTTCAAACCGGAACCACAAAATCTTCAATAGTTAAAGGCGGAAAGACTGCAACTTTTAAAGATTCTCAAGTTTCTGTAGCAAAATTTGATCGCGATAAAAAAGATACTTTTGAAATCTGGAGCAAAGCACGTGCAAAAGACTTATCTGTTGCAAATGCCGGATTAATTGATAGAACAGGTTTAAGATCTTCTTTAATGTCAGGTTTTTACGGACGCTCGTGGAATGCTTTTGATAGTTACGGTGTTTGGGTTTTAAATATGCGAAATGGCGGTTGGTGCTTTATGCCATTTGGTTATGGTTGGAACTCGCCTTATGGATTCGGATTTAATAATTGGCTTGGACATTATAATCTTCCATATCAAATTATTTACACAAATCCGGTAACAACAACTCCGGTTGTTTCGACAGATAGACAGGTTCGGACAGGTGGAGCGACTGAGAACAAACCAGTTTCTCGAGGCGACCAAAGGATGCCAAGACAACAACCAGTTGTTGACATTTATTCTCCAACTAAAGGCGATTACAACACAGATCGTGGCAGTCAGCCAATTTTCAATCCGCCAACGCGAGTTGAAAGCACACCAATAATTATTTCGCCACCTGCAAGCACTGACAGAAAGCCAAACAATTAATCGTTATTAAATTTATTGTAGTTTAAAGAGAAGTCGAAAATGGCTTCTCTTTTTTATTTGAAAAGATTAATGAAAATAGCGACTTTTTCTTGAATTGCCGCTTTTTCAATCCAAGGTTGGAGCAGTAACAATAAAGATTGCGAAGCATTAAATATTGTATGTAGAACAATGCAAGGTAAAACGCTGCCGGTTTTAAATCGAATCATTGTTATCGCAAAACTTAATAATGTTATAGAAATAAGTCCGGCATAATTTCCCCAATATTGCGGATAATGAACACCTGCAAACAAAAATGTCGCAAATAAAATTGCGACAATGCTTCCAAATTTTTTATAAAAAGCTGAATAGATTAAACCTCGATAAACCGTTTCTTCAACAATTGGAGCAGAAAAAGTTGCCATTATTGCAATTACATAAACAATGGAACGTGAACTTGCTAAAACTCTGGAGAATTCGTCTTCTTGTTCGCCAAAAATACTTACTAATGCAAACGCAATAAAATAGAAAACTCCAACAGTAATTATGCAATTCCAAACATTAAAACCTTTTAATTCCCAACCGAGAGCTTCACGAAAAGAGTCTTTTCCAAATCTTGTGACAACAACCCACGCCAATCCAATTGTAAAAATATGAGCTAAAATAACTGATGTAATTGCCCAAAACATCGCTCCAGGATCAGATTTCATCACATCAGCTAAATATTCCGGCTTACTAAATTGTGCAAATGCTTCTTCTGTTGAAACATTATTTACAAAAATTTGTGAGTAAAGTAAGTATGCAAAAACAAAAAAGAATTGCGAAATTGCAATAAATCCAACACTTGCAAACCAAACTAATAATGAAATAAGCCAATTCCAACTCGGATTGTTCGGATTAAGTGCTAATTCGGTCGGGTTAATTGGTTGTATGTCGCTTGGATTCGGGGTGTTTGTTTCGATATTTTCCATTTGTGAGATTTTAGCTGAATAGCGATGCGAACTCAAACCTGTTCAACTATCGTTCAAACCTTGAGTTTTTTTAGAAATGAGTTAGACTATACATCCGTGAGTCTTACGGAAATCAATCAACAAAAAAATACCATCGCAATCATTCCGGCACGTTACAATTCTGTGCGTTTGGAAGGCAAACTTCTGCGGCTGCTTGGTGATAAACCGCTGATTCTTCACACTTTAGAGCAAACGAAATTGGCTCGGAATGTTTTTCGTGTGATTGTTGCGACCGATGATGAACGGATTTTTCGAGTCGTTGCAGAATCTGGAAATGAAGTTGTGATGACTTTGACAAACCATCAATCTGGTAGCGACCGAATCGCGGAAGTTGCAGAAAATTTACCGAAAGATTCGATTATCGTAAATGTTCAGGGAGATGAACCGATGATTTCTCCGCGAACAATTGAAAAGGCTGTCGATGCAGTTGTGGAAGACAAAAATATAATGATGTCAACAACTTGCGAGAAAATTGAAGATTTTCAAGACGTTTTAAGTGCAGACGTTGTGAAAGTTGTAACTGACGAAAATGGGTTTGCGTTGTATTTTTCGCGTTCGCCGATTCCTTTTCCGAGAGATTCTGTGAAAAAATACGGAACATTAGAAAAAGCATTTCGTGAAGATTCTGGTTTGATAGCTAATTTTCGTAAACATACCGGGATTTATGTTTATCGACGCGAATTTTTATTAAAATTTACAAAACTTCCGCAATCGAATATAGAAAGACTTGAAATGCTCGAGCAACTTCGAGCTTTAGAAAGTGGTGCAAAGATAAAAGTTGTCGAAGTCAGCGAAAGTTCGATCGGCGTTGATACACTCGAAGATTTTGAACGTGTTGAAAAGATTTTATCGAAAAAATTATGAGCGATTGGATTGGTTTGATTTTTTCATTTTGATAATTGCTGGAATTGTCTTTGGTTTGAGGTCGTTATCGAAACCAAACAAGCGAACAGTAGATGAATTCGAACGCGGAGCTGCAGAAGGTTCAGGTCTTTCCGGTGCTGGAATGCAAGCATTGCACGAACTGTTAAATCCAGAAGCCGCGAAAGGAAAGGAAACGGTAACACAATTAAAGGAAGGACGTTTTGGTAAGAAAAAACGCGAGGGAAAAGGCGACGGAAGCGATTTAGACGAGGAAAATAATGATGGAAAAACAGACTAAATATATTTTTGTTACTGGCGGTGTTGTTTCTAGCCTCGGAAAAGGTTTGGCGGCAAGTTCAATTGGTTGCTTGCTCGAAGCACGCGGAATGAAAGTTCAGATGATGAAACTTGATCCTTATATCAACGTCGATCCTGGAACAATGTCGCCGTTTCAACATGGAGAATGTTACGTTACAGATGATGGAGCTGAAACCGACCTCGATCTTGGGCATTATGAGCGTTTCACTCACGCAAAACTTACGCAAGCAAACAATTGGACGAGCGGACGCATCTACTTATCTGTTATTAATAAGGAAAGAAGCGGCGAATATCTCGGCAAAACGATTCAGGTAATTCCGCATATTACTGATGAAATCAAGGCTGCGGTGAAAGTTGTTGCTGAAAAAGATTCGCCTGATGTTTTAATTGTTGAAATTGGCGGAACGGTCGGCGATATTGAAAGTTTGCCGTTTTTGGAAGCAATTCGTCAGCTTGGAAATGAAGAAGGACGCAAGAATTCATTGTTCATTCACGTTACGCTCGTTCCATTTATTGCTGCGGCAGGTGAGCTGAAAACGAAACCGACTCAACATTCCGTCCGCGAACTTCGCGAAATTGGTATCGCACCTGATGTGTTGTTGTGTCGCAGCGAGCATCCAATATCTCGTGATTTGCGTGATAAAATCGCACTTTTCTGTAATGTTGAGAAAAATGCCGTGATTTCTGCACTTGATGTTCCGACGATTTACGAAGTTCCGCTTGCTTTTCACGAGCAAGAATTAGATTCGCTGATTGTAGAAAATCTGGGATTGACGGAGAAATTTCCTAATGTTGATCTAAAACGATGGCGTGAACTCGTTTCGACAATAAAAGAGCCAGGGGAAGGAGCGGTTAAAATCGCGATTGTCGGCAAATATGTTGAACTCGAAGATTCGTATAAATCGCTGCGTGAAGCTTTAACTCACGCCGGAGTTGCGAATAATCTTCGGGTGAATGTGAAATGGGTCGAGTCTGAGAGCTTGATGCGAGAGGATTACGAAACCGAATTGCAAGATTATGACGCGATTTTGGTTCCCGGCGGATTTGGAAAACGCGGAGTTTCAGGAATGTTGCGGGCAATTAAATACGCGAGAAAATCCGGCACGCCATATTTTGGAATTTGCCTCGGAATGCAGACGGCAAGTATCGAATTTGCAAGGAATGTTTGTGATATGAAGGAAGCTGATTCGACCGAATTTAATCCCGAAACTGAATTTCCAATCATTTTCAAACTCCGAGATTTAGTTAACGTCGAAGAATATGGTGGAACAATGAGGCTTGGAGCCTGCGATTGCAACTTAAAACAGGGAAGTCTCGCCAGCGAGATTTACGGCAATGCGACACAGATTTCCGAACGCCATCGTCATCGATACGAATTTAATCCTATATATAAAGAAAAACTCGAATCACGCGGACTCGTTATCAGCGGACTTTCGCCGGACGGCAAGTTTGTCGAAATTGTTGAATTACCGCGTTCGGTTCATCCATATTTTGTGGCGGTTCAGTTTCACCCGGAATATAAATCGAAACCGCTTGAGCCGCATCCGATCTTTGTTTCATTTGTGAAGGCAGCAAATGCAAATCGGCTTGGAAGCGAAAATTTGAAACATGATGTTTCGAGCGACAAGCCTTTGAATACGGAAACGGTGGACTTTGATCATCGGATTGAGGTTTAAATTTTATGGATGAATTGCGGAAACGCAGACTTCAAAAACCAATTGGAATATATGTCTTTTGTTTGGCAATTATTCTTGCACATTGCGTTTTGCAATTTCTTTATTACTTTTGGGCATACCAATTGTCAGATGGTGACGTGCCTTTTGCGGAGACTTTTATTTCTCTTTTTCTAATTGTGTTTACGTCGTTTTCCGCGGTCTGGGCTATGTATGGAGATGAATGGTCGCGAATTGTCTTGTTATCGATTGATACTTTTAATGTCGGTTGGTTTATATATATGGTTCTGACTATCGCGTCGAATAGTTCCGAAACGAACATCGGGTTTTTCGATAACGTCGTGTTTTTTCTGCGACCACTGATGTTTTCGATTCCGATATTTTTTGGAGTATGGTGGTTTTTCATGAAGAAAGAAGTTATCGCTTATTACCGACAAAATAAATAAATTTATGAATCATTTCAAAGTAGAAAATGTAACTTTTGGCGACGGACGTTTGGCGTTTATCCTTGGACCTTGTGTTGTTGAAACTCAAGAGCACGCTTTCAAAATGGCGACTGAAATTTCGGCGATTTGCGGACGTGTCGGTGTCGAATTCGTTTATAAATCTTCGTTCGACAAGGCAAATCGTAGTTCGGCAGAAAGTTTTCGCGGCAAAGGCATGGAATTTGGGCTTGAGATTTTGGCTGAAATAAAGAAATCTCTCAAAGTTCCGATAATTACAGATGTCCACGAAACATGGCAAGTTGAAAAAGTTGCGGAAGTTGCGGATATGATTCAGATTCCGGCGTTTTTGTGTCGGCAAACGGATTTATTAGTTGCTTCGGCAAAAACCGGAAAAGCTGTAAATGTTAAAAAAGGACAATTTTTATCGCCTTGGGACGCAAAAAATATTGTTGAAAAATTGCGTGATGCGGGAAGTGAGAAAATTCTTCTCACAGAACGTGGAGCGAGTTTTGGTTACAATAATCTTGTTGTAGATTTACGAAGTTTTCCGGTGATGCGTTCGTTTGGCGTTCCCGTAGTTTTTGATGTGACTCATTCGTTACAACTTCCGGGTGGATTAGGGAAGGCAACCGGCGGGCAGGCTGAATACATCGAACACTTTGCACGTGCCGGAGTTGCGTGTGGCGTTGACGCAGTATTTATGGAAGTTCACGATAATCCGAGCGTTGCACCGAGCGATGGTCCGAATCAATTGCCGCTAGGACGTTTAGAAAAACTTTTGACAAAATTGAAAAAAATTCACGAATTGGTTAATAACGAATGAAAAAAACACTAATTTTCACCATCTTTCTTCTTTTATGCATACTTTCTGTTTCTGCACAGATTGACGAACCACGAACACCTGCGACTTGGCAGGTAAAAAAATATGACATTGTTGTTTCGACTGCAGATCGTTATTTGAATGCGAAAGCAACTTTGAATCTTCAGAATGTTGGAAACTCTTCTGGCTCACGACTTACTTTGAGAATAAATAGTAAGGCTGAAGTTTTGAACGTAAAGGTAAACGAAAGCCAGACGAGCTTTACAAAAAGTGAAGAAAAACTTAGTTCCACTAACTCTTTGCAACGTATAATAATTGTTCTATCACCGATTCCGCCAAGTGGAACTTTTTCAGTTTCCATAGATTATAAATTAAAAGTTGAAGAAAACTCTGGTCTGAATGCAATTACATCGGTTAGCACTCAATTTTTACCACAATCATTTTGGTATCCGACTCCAAATAGTTGGTATGCACCAAAAGGTGGAGATTTTGCACCTGTAAATTTACAAGTGAATTCGACTGAAACGATTGTTAGCTCGCAAGATTCAAAATTATTTGGGCAACCTTTTTTCTTGACAGGAAGCTGGGATGCCATAGAATCACAAGGAGTTAGCGTTTTGTTGCCGAAAGGTGCAACAGCCGAAGAAAGAAAACGCGGAGATGAGTTAGCGGCAATTGCGAACTCTGCAAAGTCTTATGTTGCATCATTATTAGGTGGAAATGAAACAAAGTTTAAAATTGTAGCCGTCAGAAGAGGTGCAGGTTTTTCTGATTCAGGAACTATTTTGCTTGATTATGCAGCCTTTCGAAGGCAGAAAATTGATGCCCAAACTGTGATGACGATTGCTGAAGCGATAGCAAAAACGTGGATTGGAAATGTTAAAACCGTTCAAGGTGAAGGAAATGGAGTGATTCGCGAAGGTTTGCCGAGATTTATTGCGAATGAGTTTCTTGAAAAGCAGTTTGGTAAGGATGTTGCAGAAAATGAAAGATTTCGGCAAAGAGTTTCTTATGCAAATATCGCAAAAAATGAAACACCAATTAACATTTCGACACCTTTAGATTCATCTCATTATGCTGTTTCTGCAAATAAAGGAGCTGTAATCTGGCGATTAGTGGCAAATCAAATTGGATTTGATTCTTTTTTTAAGTTACTTAAATCTCAAGAAAGATATAATTTGCCAGAAATAAGAAAAACTTTTTCAAGTTTGAATGAAATCTTCGATTATTTATTTAATAATTCAAACGATACAAATTTATTGGTCGGGCTGCCCCAGGTGAACGGAACGGAGACGAAAGTCGCAGTTCGCAACACAGGAAGTCTGACGGCTCAGACAGATATTGTTGCAATTACAGAAAAAGGACAAAAAATAATTGAAAAGATAAAAATTGAAGCAAAGAGTTTTGGGGAAGTTTCATTTAAAACGACAGCAAAAATTATTAGAACAGAAGTAGATTCTGAAAAATTTTACCCACAGATTGAATATTCTGACGATGTTGCTCCTCGTGAATTTGTCGAAAGCAATCCGTTAGTGGCTATAAAACGTTCTTTTGATAAACAAGATTTTATTCTTGCAGAAAAAAACTCTCGAATTGTTTTGCAGCATTTTCCTCATCTTGACGAAGTTAGAACTTGGTTGGGTCGATGTTTACTAAGTCAAAATAGATTTAACGAGGCAGAAAAAGAATTTAATACAGTGTTATCGGAAAA